>NZ_MJLZ01000046.1 GCF_003666245.1 Brenneria alni | reverse complement strand
TAATAAAAAATATCTGTTTTCTTTTAAATCATATAAAAGTACATGTATTCTAAGGGTAAATGGCCTCCCAGCCGTCGACAACACCAAAATTTACTCTGGAACGATGTCAGCGGGGTTTAATTTAACCGCATTTTTAGAAAATGGCGCAAATGATATTGAACTGTTGATGGGGCCGCAGAATCATAAAGATCCTAATACTCTGTTTCCTGATTCATCCTGTCAGGTGATCATCAGCAAAGAAACGAAAAATGCAAGTGAAGAGATCGCTGTTTTTAAATTGAGCGTAAATGATAAAGGTGAAATTACGGCAAACGAGTCAGTTAATCCTACAACAAGCACTATATTTAGTACGGAAATATGGGAAGGTTATACCAAGAATGAGAAAGACTATGGTCTGTATAAGCTGAGAAGCAATATCATACTTAAAGGCTTACCGAGGTGGTCGTGGGTCAATGCGACGCCTGTTACCGAAAATGACCTTGTGAAAATCAGAATGGCCTATACGGATATCTGGCTGATGATGAAAAACCGGGATATTGAAGGGCTGAAAAAAATCTCGCAGCTCTCTAACCAGGAGATGGCCTATGCTGAAGGCGCCACGACCGGAATGATGTTTATTTCCAGCGGTTTCCCCCAGCATATTATTGATAAGCAGCTCACCCCGGTTCCGATTGAATGGGATAAATATAAGCTGGTAACGTATCGCGGAGGGCGTCTGTTCCGTTTGGGAGTCGGATTCTTTCAGAATTCACCACTACGATTGCAGAATTCTGATGGCAAAATCGTTTTTGCCTATAGACCTTATTTTTCAATAATCGATGGCAAGGTGACATTGGTGAGATGATTTTTGACGGTGGAACGGTGGCAAGGAAATAGCTTGCCGCCGTATTTGAGCGATAAAATTAAAAAGGGAATAAAAATATGGGTAATGCCGTTAAATTAGGGGATAACGATACCGGTCACGGTAGTCATCCACCCACGTCGATCGCTGCTGGCTCTCCAACGGTTAATGTGGACGGTTTGCCAATCGCCCGGCAGGGAGATCCGCTGGCCCCTCATGGTCATAGCCGAAGCATCATTAGTGGCTCATCCAGCGTGTTTATTGATGGTAAACCTGCAGCACGTACCGGTGATGCTGTTAGCTGCGGTGGTGTATTGATTGGTGGAGGAAGTGTAAACATAGGATGATGTATTATCGGAAGGGTCGGAAATCTCTGAAACTATTTCCCCGATGGTAATTTATATAACTACCATAATCGTTAGTACCTGCATAATGACAGACAGTTTTATTATTTTACTATCTGTGCAAACAGAATGATTTGAACTATATATTCTGGTAACTGTTATAGATAGTGATGTTATGGTTGCAGAGAGTCCAATATGTATTTAAAGCGCGTTTTAGTCCCCCTGTGTTTTGTGGCGCCGTCCGCCATGCCGATGTTGACTCATGCAACTGCCACAGAGAATACTCATAGTGTGGTGAGCAATGGTGCGAATAGCGGTAATGTAAGCAGCAGTTCCAATGCTGCCGTTACAACCGATCATGATGAAAGCTGGTGGCAGAGAAGTAAAAATAACCTGTCTAAAACCTGGTCGGAATCACCTAATCATGACATCTATATTCCCGCGATTACCTGGCATAACCGCTGGACGTACGATAAAGATAAAACGGATGAATATAATGAGCGTCCGTGGGGTGCGGGCTACGGTGTGTCGCGTCTGGATGAGGATGGCGACTGGCATTCATTGTATATTATGGCTTTTAAAGACTCCCATAATAAATGGGAACCGATCGGCGGCTATGGTTTTGAGAAACGTTGGCACCCAACTCGCGATCAGGATTTCCAACTGGGGTTAGGTTTCACTGCCGGCGTTACGATGCGCGATAACTGGAATTATATTCCGATTCCGGTGTTGTTGCCTTTAGCATCAATTAGTTACCAAAATCTTTCTTTTCAGGCGACGTATATTCCCGGTACCCACAATAACGGCAACGTCTTTTTTGCCTGGTTTAGATGGCAAATTTAATATATTTAATGTTTAACCCCTTTCGGGATATTTTAAAGGGGTTTTGTTTTTTGACGAATGCGGATAAAGGTTTTTCGTATCGCAGTATTTAATTGTCGTTCGTTTGTTATTTATTCACATGTAAACCATATTGATTGAAATTTATTCGCTACCCTCCGTTACAATAACGGCACTTCTTTACTGAACGGATAGTGTGCTGTGCCATTACTTATTATCACCACCATCTTATGGGCTTTTTCATTTAGTCTGATTGGCGAATATCTGGCAGGACAGGTCGATAGCTGGTTTTCCGTATTGATGCGTGTCGGGCTGGCTACATTGGTCTTCCTGCCATTTTTACGTTGGCGGGGCTATGCGCCGCGCGTAATTTTACTCTATCTGCTGGTGGGCGCCTGTCAATTGGGAATTATGTATCTGTTTGTTTTTCAGGCTTATCTCTATCTTACGGTGCCTGAGTTTTTACTCTTTACCGTCATGACCCCGCTCTATGTTACGCTGATTTACGATCTGCTGCGGCGTGAGCGCCTGCGCTGGGGCTATGTGTTCAGCGCGTTATTGGCGGTTCTGGGCGCAGCGGTGATCCGCTATGATGAGGTCAGCACACATTTTCTGTGGGGGCTGATGCTGGTGCAGGCTGCCAACATCTTCTTTGCTATTGGTCAGGTGGGGTATAAGCGTCTGATGGAAGTGCATCCGATGCCGCAGCACTGTGCCTTTTCATGGTTTTATCTGGGGGCGCTGGCGGTTTCGGTAGTGGCCTGGCTGTTGTTCGGTAATCCCAACCAACTGCCCACCACGTCGTTGCAGTGGGGGGTTTTGGTCTGGCTGGGGGTGGCGGCTTCGGGCTTGGGTTATTTTATGTGGAACTATGGCGCCACTCAGGTTGATGCGGGTACGCTGGGTATCATGAATAATTTCCACGTTCCTGCGGGGTTGCTGGTTAATCTGGCTATCTGGCAGGAAAAAGTACACTGGCCGAGCTTTATCATTGGGGCAATTATTATTATGTCCTCATTGTGGGTACACCGGCGCTGGGTCGTAAAGCGTCCCGCACAAACGGTAAATGCTCGCAAGCGTGCTGACGCGCCGAACGAATAAATGCTTCGATCACCGGTTGGCGCTGTTCTCCGTCCCTGACGGCCGCGTACAACCGGCTCCAGAGCCCCTCTCCCAGCGTTTTCGTCACAATCAGCCCCTGACGTTCAAAACTTTCCACCACCCAGTGCGGCAGGGCGGCGATCCCCATGCGGGCGGCCACCATCTGAATCAGTAGCAACGTATTGTCGACGCTCTTTAATGCCGGGCTGATACCGGCAGGTTGCAGAAAGTGGCGCCAGACATCCAGCCGTTGGCGCTGAACCGGATAGATCATCAGGGTTTCCGCGCTTAAGTCTTCAGGTTCAATTTTTTCTTTTCCAACCAGCGGATGATCGGGCGCGAGCACCAGCCTGACTTCAAAATCAAATAGCGGCGCATAGTGCAGCCCGCTGCGCGGCAGAATATCCGAGGTCATCACCAGATCCAGTTCCCCCTGTTGCAGCGCGGGTTGCGGGTCAAACGTGACGCCGGATTTAAAATCCATCACTACCTGCGGCCAGACTTGATGAAACTCATCCAGCGCCGGCGTCAGCCACTGGATACAGCTATGGCACTCAATCGCCAGACGCAGCGTGGTCTGGTGTGGTTCACGACATGCCTGTAGCGCCTGCTGAATTTGCGGCAACACCTGTTCAGCCAACTGTAACAGGATCTCTCCCTGAGGCGTAAAACGCAGCGGCTGGCTTTTACGCACAAATAGCCTGAACCCAAGACGTTGTTCCAGATCGCTGAACTGGTGTGATAACGCCGATTGGGTTTGATGAAGTGCAGCGGCAGCGGCGGCCAACGATCCCGTATTGCGCAGTGCTTGCAACGTTCGCAGGTGTTTAAGTTCGATCATGAGAGTCCTTCACAGTGACAGTGAATAAATTGCGCTTGTATCCAATACACTACCTGCGGATTATAGATGTGTAAACATCTGGACGGCTAAATAAGGAATTAACGATGACGATTTTAAATCACACCCTGGGTTTTCCGCGTGTTGGATTGCGACGCGAATTGAAAAAAGCACAGGAAAGCTACTGGGCAGGTAACGCGACACAGGAAGCGTTGTTGACCGTTGGACGTGAACTTCGTGCGCGTCATTGGCAGCAACAAAAAGATGCGGGCGTTGATCTGCTGCCAGTGGGTGATTTCGCCTGGTACGATCATGTGCTGACCACCAGCCTGCTATTGGGGAACGTACCGGCCCGTCATCAGAATGCGGATGGTTCCGTCGATCTGGATACGCTGTTCCGTATCGGCCGTGGAAGAGCGCCTACCGGTGAACCCGCCGCCGCCGCCGAAATGACCAAGTGGTTCAACACCAACTATCACTATATGGTGCCGGAATTCACCAAAGGGCAGCAGTTCAAGCTGACCTGGACGCAGTTGCTGGATGAGGTGGATGAAGCGCTGGCGCTGGGGCACAAGGTGAAACCTGTGCTGCTGGGGCCGGTAACCTACCTGTGGCTGGGTAAGGTAAAAGGCGAGCCGTTTGACCGTTTGTCGCTGTTGCAGGATATTCTGCCGGTTTATCAGCAGGTGCTGGCGGAACTGGCCAAACGTGATATCGAGTGGGTACAGATTGATGAGCCGGCATTGGTGCTGGAACTGCCGCAGGAATGGCTGGAGGCGTTCAAACCGGCATACGATGCGCTGCAAGGGTCGGTGAAATTATTACTGACCACCTATTTTGACAGCATCGGTCAGAATCTGACCACCATTAAGGCGCTGCCAGTACAGGGGCTGCACGTTGATCTGGTGCATGGCAAAGACGACGCCGCGACGTTGCATGAGCAATTACCCGCCGACTGGCTGCTGTCGCTGGGGGTGATTAACGGGCGTAACGTATGGCGTGCTGATCTGAGCAATTGGTTTGAGCGTCTGCAACCGCTGGCAGGCAAACGTAATCTGTGGCTGGGAAGCTCCTGCTCGCTGTTGCATAGCCCTATCGATTTAAGCGTGGAAACGCGTCTGGATGATGAAGTAAAAAGCTGGTTTGCTTTTGCCATCCAGAAGTGCGCCGAACTGTCTTTGTTGTCTCAGGCGCTGAACAACGGCAATGGTCAGGCGTTGGAGGCGTACAGCGCGCCGATCCGTGCCCGCCGGACCTCTACCCGAGTGAACAATGCCGCGGTTGCTCAACGTCTGGCGGCGATTACCCCGCAGGACAGCCAGCGTCAGCAGCCTTATCCGCTGCGCGCCAAAGCACAGCGTGAGCGTTTCAATTTGCCGGCATGGCCGACAACCACCATCGGGTCTTTCCCGCAAACCACTGAAATTCGCGGCCTGCGTCTGGACTTCAAACAAGGGCGTCTGGACGGTACTCACTACCGCACCGGTATCTCTGAGCACATTAAACAGGCTGTGGCTGAACAGGAACGTCTGGGGCTGGATGTGCTGGTACATGGTGAAGCCGAGCGTAATGACATGGTGGAGTATTTCGGCGAACATCTGGACGGTTTTGTCTTTACGCAGAATGGCTGGGTACAGAGCTATGGCTCCCGTTGCGTGAAGCCGCCGGTGATTATCGGTGATGTCAGCCGCCCTGAAGCCATTACCGTGGAATGGGCGAAATACGCACAGTCCCTGACCGACAAACCGATGAAAGGTATGCTGACCGGCCCAGTTACTATTTTGTGCTGGTCTTTCCCGCGTGAAGACGTCACCCGTGAAACCATTGCCAAACAAATCGCGCTGGCGCTGCGTGATGAAGTGGCTGATTTGGAAAAAGCCGGTATCGGTATTATCCAGATCGACGAACCTGCCTTGCGTGAAGGCCTGCCGTTGCACCGTTCTGACTGGAACGCGTATTTGACCTGGGCGGTGGACGCTTTCCGTCTGAATGCGGCGGTCGCACAAGACGATACGCAGATTCATACCCATATGTGTTACTGCGAATTCAACGATATCATGGACTCTATTGCCGCCCTGGATGCCGATGTCATCACTATTGAAACATCCCGTTCCGATATGGAATTGCTGGAGTCGTTTGAAGAGTTCGAGTATCCCAATGAGATCGGCCCAGGCGTATATGATATTCACTCGCCGAACGTACCGAGCGTTGAGTGGATGGAAGCCCTGCTACGCAAAGCGGCACAGCGTATTCCGGCTGAACGTCTGTGGGTAAACCCGGACTGCGGTCTGAAAACCCGTGGTTGGCCGGAAACCCGTCAGGCACTGGCGAACATGGTTGAGGCTGCCCGCCGTCTGCGTGAAGAAGCGTAAGTATTGAACGAACACCGGGAGGCGAAAGCCTCCCTCTGCCTACCCTAAATCCCCCAGCATCCGTTGCCAGTTACCCCGCGGCGGCAATAAGACGCGTATCAACGATTAGATAATCTACAATAACGGCGGGCTAGCTGGCGCAAGCGATTTTTTGTGGTCTGATTTGTGATTACGATTGCGTTTTTTATGTATGCTGATTCGTACTTCTTATTTATGAGTGATGATTATCACTAAATATTCGGTCGTAATACGATAGAGTTTTTCTTTACCCTTTGATTATCCACCTAATTGACTGGGAGGCGGTTATGTCTAAATCTGATGTGTTCCATCTCGGTCTGACAAAGCATGATTTACAGGGAGCGACACTGGCGATTGTGCCGGGCGATCCTGAACGCGTCGAAAAAATAGCGCGTCTGATGGATAACCCGGTGCATTTGGCGTCGCACCGTGAATTCACCTCCTGGCGTGCCGAATTGGACGGCAAGCCAGTTATTGTCTGCTCCACCGGCATTGGCGGGCCGTCGACGTCGATAGCGGTAGAGGAATTGGCCCAGCTTGGTATTCGTACCTTCTTACGGGTGGGAACGACCGGCGCGATTCAGCCGGGCATCAATGTGGGTGATGTGCTGGTGACGACGGCGGCGGTACGTCTTGACGGCGCAAGTTTGCATTTTGCCCCGCTGGAATTCCCGGCGGTGGCGGATTTCACTTGCACCACCGCACTGGTTGAAGCGGCGAAGAAGACCGGTGCGGCGCTGCATGTCGGTGTGACTGCATCGTCTGATACCTTTTATCCTGGGCAGGAACGATATGATACATTTTCAGGCCGTGTGGTACGCCGTTTCCGGGGTTCAATGGAAGAGTGGCAAAGTATGGGCGTACTGAATTATGAAATGGAGTCAGCCACGTTGCTGACCATGTGCGCCAGTCAGGGGTTGCGTGCCGGGATGATTGCCGGGGTTATCGTCAACCGTACTCAGCAGGAAATTCCTGACGCCGCGACTATGAAACTGGCTGAAACGACAGTCGTCAAGGTTATGCTGGATGCCACCCGCCGCTTGCTGGCCTGCGCATAGCTATCTTTTACCACAATAATAAGGAGAGGTATGAGCGAACCAATATTACTCCATCCTTCTTTAGTTCCCCTGCATGGTGGGATTAACTTCCGTGATCTGGGCGGGAATCGTGCAGCAGACGGACGGCTTATTCGGCACGGCAAGCTATTCCGCTCTGGTTCGCTGGATCTGTTAAGTCAAGCAGACTGTGAACGACTGGCCGGAGTGCCCGTCGTCGATGTACTCGACTATCGCGATCCTGAAGAAATTGCGCTCAAGCCTGATATTCTTTGGTCTGGCGTGAATTACCACCCATTCCCTGCTAATCCGCTGCGGCACGAAGTTACCGCGAATCTGGATTCTTTAGGTTCGGATGTGCTGGAGGCTTTTGACTCACGGGCATTTATGCTGAAGCTCTACCGCCGTTTACCTTTCGATAATTCCGCATACCGCCAACTGGTGTCGCTGTTGTTACAGCCGGACAACGGTGCGCTGGTACAGCACTGCGCGGTGGGGAAAGATCGCACCGGCATGGGATCGGCTTTGGTGATGCTGGCGCTGGGGGCTGATGAGCAAACGGTGATTGAAGATTATCTGCTGACCGAAACCACGCTGACGCCATTCCGCCAGCTGTTGCTGACTCATCTGTCAAAGACGCTGACTGAGAAAGCGCTGAAACAGTTCTCCTATGTGCTGTCGGTACAGGAAGAGTTTATCGCTACGGCATTGCAGGCGATTAATGAACGCCACGGGTCAGCCAATGGCTGGCTGGCGGCGGAGTATGGGCTGGATAATCATGCCCGGCGGTTTTTGCAGGATAAGTATCTGGCTTGAGTTTGATGGTGACAAACGCGTAAAAAGGGCCGGTCGTATCGACCGACCGTTTGTATGGTTTCTGGCGATCAGCCGGTGTTGCGCATACCGGCGGCGACACCGGCAATCGTCACCATCAGCGCCAGCTCCACTTCTGGGTCCGGCTCTTCCTGCTGGCGTGAGCGATGTAACAATTCAGCCTGAAGCACGTTCAATGGGTCGGTATAAACGTTGCGCAGTGCGATCGATTCGGCAATCCACGGCAGGTCTTCCATCAGGTGGTCGTCATTGGCGATAGTCAGCACGACATGAATATCAGCGGCTAACTGATCGCGCAGTTGTTTCCCTAACGGCCACAGCCTCTTATCTACCAGACGTTGGTCATAGTATTCGGCCAGCCACATATCCGCTTTGGAAAACACCATTTCCAGCATCCCGATACGGGTGGAGAAAAACGGCCAGTCGCGGCACATGGTTTCCAGGTGTTCCTGCTTGCCGTCGTTCACGACTTTTTGCAACGCGGCGCCGGCGCCAAGCCAGGCGGGCAGCATCAGACGGTTCTGCGTCCAGGCAAAAATCCACGGAATAGCGCGCAGGCTTTCCACGCCGCCGGTAGGACGCCGTTTTGCCGGGCGGGAACCTAACGGTAATTTGGCCAGCTCCAGCTCCGGGGTGGCGGAACGGAAATAAGGGACGAAGTCTGGATTTTCGCGGACATATCCGCGATACATATCGCATGACACCCGGGACAGCTCATTCATCACTTCCTGCCATTCCTGTTTAGGCTCTGGCGGCGGCAACAGGTTGGCTTCCAGAATGGCGCCGGTGTAAAGCGCCAGACTGCTGATGGTGACTTCCGGCAGGCCGTACTTAAAGCGGATCATCTCGCCCTGTTCAGTGACGCGCAGACCGCCTTTCAGGCTTCCCGGCGGTTGAGAGAGCAGAGCTGCATGGGCTGGCGCACCGCCGCGCCCGATAGAACCACCACGGCCATGGAACAGCGTCAGCGCAATACCCTCTTTTTCACAGGTTTTAATCAGCGAATCTTGTGCACGGTATTGCGCCCATGATGCCGCCATTACCCCGGCGTCTTTCGCGGAATCAGAATAGCCAATCATCACCATCTGCTTGCCCTGAATGACCCCGCGATACCAGTCGATGTTCAGCAACTGGGTCATGACATCGTTAGCGTTATTCAGGTCATCCAGCGTTTCAAACAGCGGAACAACCGGTAGCGTAAACGGGCACCCCGCCTCTTTAAGCAACAAATGAACCGCCAGCACGTCTGACGGTGTGCGCGCCATTGATATCACGTAAGCCGCGATGGAACCTGTCGGCGCTTTAGCGATAACCTTGCAGGTATCGAGCACCTCTTTGGTTTCCGCACTTGGCTCCCATTGACGAGGCAACAACGGACGTTTAGAACTGAGTTCGCGGATCAGGAAAGCCTGCTTGTCAGACTCAGACCAGCTCTCATAATCACCTAAGCCCAGGTAACGAGTAATTTCGGCCAGTGCCTGGGAGTGGTAGGTGCTCTCCTGACGAACGTCAATGCGTACCAGCGGCACACCGAAGCAACGCACGCGGCGCAGCGTGTCCAGCAGTTGGCCATCGGCAATAAAACCCATGCCGCAGGCGTGAAGTGACTGGTAACAAGCGTATAGCGGTTCCCAGAGTTGTTCATTGGTGACCAGTAAGTCTTTCGGCGGCAGTAACTGTTCGCCTTTGAGACGGGCCTCCAGATAACTCAGTGTGGTATTGAGCTGGGTACGTAATGATTTCATGATGGCGCGGTACGGTTCCTGTACCTCGCTGCCGCCAGCCAGTTCGTGCAGTTCCGGTGTACATGCGGACATCGACAGTTCTGACACCAGAACCTGGATATCTTGCAGGAACAGATCGGCGGCTTTCCAGCGGCTGAGTAGTAACACGTGGTGAGTGACCTCTGCGGTCACGTTCGGGTTGCCGTCACGGTCGCCGCCCATCCATGAGGTAAAGCGCACCGGAACCGCTTCTACCGGCAGACGATAGCCGAAAGAGTTTTCAAGCAGTTCATCCAGCTCGCGTAAAAAAGCAGGCACGCCTTCCCACAGGCTGTTTTCAACTACGGCGAAGCCCCATTTTGCTTCTTCTACCGGGGTGGGGCGTATTTTGCGGATTTCGTCAGTATGCCAGGACTGTGCAATAAGCTGGCGCAGACGGCGCATAATCTGGTTACGCTCATAGTCAGCCAGATCGTCATGATCGAGCTGCTTCAGACAGGTATTCACTTCAACCAGCTTGTGGATCAGCGTCCGGCGGGTAATCTCGGTAGGGTGTGCTGTCAGTACCAGCTCAATGGAAAGCGATTCGACGGCATCACGAATATCTCTTTCCGTCAGATCTTTATTCTCTTTTAAGCGGCCAAAGGCTTTGGCGAGGTGTTCCGGGTTGTTGGCCGCCTCACCATGTGGCGAAATGGTGTGATATTGTTCCGCGGTGTTGGTTAAGTTAAGAAATTGGCTAAATGCACGGGCTACCGGCAATAGCTCATCATTGGACAGATTTTGTAGTGTGTTCAGCAGTTCCTGGCGGTGTTTTTCACTGCCTGCCCTGGAGGACTTTGATAATTTACGAATCCTTTCTACCTTATCCAGAATGTTCTCACCCAGCGCTTCCTTGATCGTATCGCCAAGTAGCTTACCTAGCATACTGACGTTACTTCGCATTGCTGAATATTTTTCGTTCATAGTTACCCTGACCCATCTCTAATTTTTTGTAAGTTTATTTCAAAAGAAAAACGTACTACGCTCTTTTCATCTAGCCATGACGAGGTTGATTCGTCAATTGACGATTCTTTGTTCTCGTTATTCTTTTATACCGTCGATCTTTTTACCTGCATTGATATGGACATGGCAATTTGTGAAATTTAATTACAGACGCGCTGACATTAGGCCCGCTTATTTGAACGAAGAAGCGGGACACCGATGCCACTTTTACCGTCAGCGGGATGAGTGGTGACAGAAATGTTGAATCATCTGCGAAATTAACGCCCTGGTTGGTTTGATAAAGGCGGTATCCAGGAATTCGTCCGGCTGATGCGCCTGATTGATAGACCCAGGCCCTAAAACCAGCGTAGGACAACGTTGCTGAATAAACGGCGCTTCGGTGCAGTAATTGACGACTTCGGTTGGCGTACCCAATAATTTTTCCACGACTTCCACCAAATGATCGTCTGCCGGGCATTCATAACCGGGGATTGGCGGATGCAGTTCAGCGATCGTCAACCGCCCCGGCCAGCGTTGGCTCACTGGCGCCAGCGTTTCAGAAAGCAACCCGTTCAGGTCACTGAGCGTCAGCCCCGGCAGCGGGCGGATATCCATATGCAGTTCACAGCAGGCACAGATACGGTTCGCCGCGTCGCCGCCGTGAATATGGCCCAGATTCATGGTTGGATAGGGGATATTGAACGCCGCGTTGTGATAGCGCTCTTGCAGAGTATTGCGCAATACCAGCAGATGCGAGATGGCCTCGTGCATTAATTCAATGGCGTTAACCCCGCGGGACGGATCGCTGGAGTGACCAGACTGCCCCTGAATGCGAATAGCGCTGGACATATGGCCTTTGTGGGCACGAACCGGTTGCAGCGAGGTCGGCTCGCCGATAATGGCGCAGTCCGGTTTGATCAAGGTGGACTCGGCAAAATATCTGGCGCCAGCCATGGTGGTTTCTTCATCGGCGGTGGCGAGAACATAAAGTGGTTTGGTCAGTTTCGCCGGATCGATGTCGCGCAGGGTATCGAGAATGAAGGCGAAGAAACCTTTCATATCGGCAGTGCCTAAGCCATACAACTTATTGTCGTGCTCGGTCAGCGTGAAGGGATCGCGCGTCCAGCGCCCGTCGTCGAAAGGCACGGTATCCGTGTGTCCCGCTAGTAATAAGCCGCCTTTGCCTTCCCCTATTCTGGCCAGCATATTAAATTTATGCTGTGTACCGGGTACGGGCTGGACTTCAACATGAAAACCTAAATCGGTAAACCAGCCAGACAGCAAATTGATTAATTTCTGATTACTTTGATCGAGCGCGCTGTCGGTTGCACTGATGGACGGAGTCGCGATCAACGCCCGGTATAGCTCAATAAAATGGGGTAAGTTCATCTTCACTGTTGACAGCCTCTGGTTAGGATAGTATCAATATTCATGCATTTATTTTGAATAAAAATACAATAATGCTAAGTGAAAGGAAACCAGAAGGTACTGGTGATGACGAATTCATCGTGTCACTTAGCTTCACGGGTGAACAGCGTGATGACGCTGATGAGCCTTGTTGTCTGTTCTATTGATGAGTAAGAAGGTATACCGATCCCATGCTGAATACGTTGATTGTTGGTGCAAGTGGTTATACCGGCGCCGAACTTGCACTTTACCTGAACCGTCACCCACAGATGAACATAACCGCTTTAGCCGTTTCAGCGCAAAGCGTAGATGCAGGAAAGTTAATTTCTGATTTGCATCCGCAGTTGAAAGGGATTATTGATTTGCCGGTTCAGCCGTTAACCGATGTTGCTGACGCCGCCAAAGGTGTAGATGTGGTCTTTCTGGCGACCGACCACAAGGTCAGCCATGATCTGGCGCCTGAGTTTCTTGCCGCCGGTTGCGCCGTCTTCGATTTATCCGGTGCATTCCGTGTTAATGATGCGGAATTTTATCGTCGTTATTATGGTTTTGAGCATCAGCACGCCGACTGGCTGGCTCAAGCTGTATATGGGTTGGCCGAATGGCAGGCCGAAGGCATAAAGCAGGCGCAGCTTATCGCCGTGCCGGGATGTTACCCTACCGCGTCACAACTGGCGCTGAAGCCGCTGGTGGACGGTCAGTTGCTGAACACGGCGCAGTGGCCGGTGATTAATGCGGTGAGCGGCGTCAGCGGCGCGGGGCGTAAGGCCTCGATGACCAACAGTTTTTGTGAGGTCAGCCTGCATCCTTATGGTATTTTTAACCATCGTCATGAACCTGAAATCTCGACTCACCTCGGTACGCCGGTCATTTTTACGCCACACCTGGGTAATTTTGCCCGCGGTATACTGGCTACCATCACCTGTCGGCTACAGCCGGGCGTGACGCAGCAGGATGTTGCTGAGGCTTATCACAATGCCTATCACGGCAAACCGCTGGTGCGTCTGTATGAGAAAGGGGTGCCCGCGTTGAAATCCGTAGTGGGGCTGCCGTTCTGCGATATCGGTTTTTCCGTGCAGGGCGAACACCTGATCGTGGTCGCCACCGAGGATAACCTGCTGAAAGGCGCGGCAGCGCAGGCAGTGCAGTGTATGAATATTCGTTTTGGTTTCCCGGAAACCCAGTCTTTACTCTGATTACCATTTACCATTCTGAGGCGCGAAGAGAACAATGAACCCGTTAATTATCAAGCTAGGTGGCGTTCTACTGGATAGTGAAGAGGCGCTGGAGCGCCTGTTCACCGCACTGGTTACCTATCGTAAGCAACACCAGCGCCCGCTTGTGATTGTGCATGGCGGCGGATGCCTGGTTGACGAACTGATGAAAAAATTATCGTTACCGGTGGTGAAGAAGAATGGCCTGCGTGTGACGCCTGCCGATCAGATCGACATCATTACCGGCGCATTAGCGGGTTCAGCGAATAAAACTTTGCTGTCGTGGGCGAAGAAGCACGACATTGATGCTGTCGGCTTGTGCCTGGCGGACGGTGGCAGCACAAAAGTGACGCAGTTGGATGAAGCGCTGGGTTTCGTCGGTCAAGCGCAGGCCGGTTCACCTGTGCTGCTGAATACGCTGCTGTTGGCGGGTTATCTGCCGATTGTCAGCTCGATCGGGATTACCGAACAGGGCGATCTGATGAATGTGAATGCCGATCAGGCCGCCACCGCGCTGGCACAGACGCTGGGCGCCGATTTAATTCTGCTTTCCGACGTGAGTGGTATTCTGGATGGCAAAGGCCAGCGTATTGCGGAAATGACGGCGCAAAAAGCGCAACAGCTGATCGCGCAGGGCATCATCACCGATGGCATGATTGTGAAAGTCAACGCAGCACTGGATGCTGCTCGTATGCTGGGGCGTCCGGTAGATATCGCCAGTTGGCGTCATGCCGATCAGTTACCCGCACTGTTTAACGGTGTGGCTATGGGTACGCGTATTTTAGCGTAAACCGTTTCCGGGTATGGCATGATGCCATACTTGAATTTATTTGAATCTTTGGAGTAATGGTTATGGCCTTGTGGGGCGGTCGGTTCAGTCAGGCGGCAGATCAGCGTTTTAAACAGTTCAATGACTCACTGCGGTTTGATTACCGTCTGGCAGAGCAGGACATCATCGGCTCGATTGGCTGGTCGAAAGCATTAGTCACCGTCAATGTGCTCAACCAGCAGGAGCAGCAGGCGTTGGAACAGGCGCTGAATGCGCTACTGGCTGAAGTGCAGGCCGATCCTGAAATGATTCTGCAAAGTGATGCCGAAGATATCCACAGTTGGGTTGAACAGCGCCTGATTGAGAAAGTTGGCGATCTGGGTAAAAAGCTGCACACCGGGCGCAGCCGTAACGATCAGGTCGCCACCGATCTTAAACTGTGGTGCAAAGCGCAAATAGCCGAACTGCTGCTGGCGGTGCGTCAATTGCGTCAGGCGCTGGTCTCCACGGCGCAGGCGAATCAGGACGCCGTCATGCCGGGCTATACCCACTTGCAACGTGCCCAGCCAGTAACTTTCTCTCATTGGTGTCTGGCTTATCACGAGATGCTGGTGCGCGACGAAAGTCGTTTGACAGATACGCTGAAACGTCTGGATGTTAGCCCGCTGGGCTGCGGCGCATTGGCGGGGACGGCCTACCCGATTGATCGTGAGCAACTGGCCGGATGGCTGGGGTTTGCCTCTGCCACGCGCAACAGTCTGGACACGGTGTCTGATCGTGATCACGTACTTGAACTGTTGTCTGACGCGTCTATCGGTATGGTGCATTTATCCCGCTTTGCCGAAGACCTGATTTTCTTTAACAGCGGTGAAGCGGCGTTCGTCGAGCTTTCTGACCGTGTGACCTCTGGCTCCTCGTTGATGCCGCAGAAAAAGAACCCCGATGCGCTGGAGCTGATCCGCGGCAAATGTGGCCGGGTTCAGGGGGCGTTGACCGGCATGATGGTGACGCTGAAAGGATTGCCGCTGGCGTACAACAAAGATATGCAGGAAGACAAGGAAGGGCTGTTCGATGCTCTGGATACCTGGCACGACTGCCTGATGATGGCCGGTCTGGTGCTGGAAGGCATTCAGGTAAAACGTCCGCGTTGTCAGGAAGCGGCGGAACAAGGTTATGCCAACGCAACGGAGCTGGCGGATTATCTGGTCGCAAAAGGCGTTCCGTTCCGTGAGGCGCACCATATCGTTGGTGAAGCTGTGGTCGAAGCCATTGCTCAGGGAAAAGCGCTGGAAGCGCTGTCGCTGGCTGATTTACAAAAGTTCAGCGCCGTTATCGCTGACGATGTTTACCCGATTCTGTCGTTGCAATCTTGTTTGGATAAACGTGCGGCACAGGGCGGCGTATCACCGCAGCAGGTGGCGAAAGCCATTAGTGACGCTAAACAGCGCCTGGGCTGACAGATCGACTAAGGCCGGTCGCTGTACCGGCTTTCTTTCATTGTTGCAAGATCAAATTGCAATTCCGTTCGCATTTCCCGATTTTTTCCCCCATGTTTTTCCCTAAATTCTTTCATTATTAGTATTGCCTCTGGACATCCATACAGTATCGTTCTACTTTGACGAGCAGCAGTAGTGACCAGCGGAGGCGCAGTGGATATCAGCATATTTTATGGATTGGGTGGCGGTCTGGTTGGCTTGTTAGCCGGTTGGCTCCTCGTCAGCTTATTGCACCAGCAGCGGCAGTCTCGTCATGAAACCGAGCAGCGTTTACTCGAACAGGCATTGCAGCAAACTCAGCAGCGTCTGATCGAAAGCCAGCAGACAAGCAAACAGCATGAACAGCAACTGCGCGAAAATGAACTGGCGTTGCGTAACGTTCACAGTCAATTAGCCGCCAGCCAGGAAAAGCTGCAACAGTTGGTACAACTGCGTGAGGAGTGTATTCAGCTAAACCAGGAACTGCGTACCTTGCGTGAGGTCAACAGCGCTCAGGAGGCTGAACTGCGGGAAGTCACTATCCGGCTTGAAGAAACGCGTATAGCTGCTGAAGAGAAGCAGCGTCTTTTGATGAGCAGCGAGCAGCGGCTGACTACTCAGTTTGAAAATCTGGCCAACCGAATTTTTGAGCACAGTGGCCGTAAAGTGGATGAACAGAATAAGCAGAGTCTGGATCGTTTATTGATGCCGCTGCGTGAACAGCTTGATGGTTTCCGGCGTCAGGTACAGGATAGCTTTGGCGCAGAAGCCCGTGAACGTCACACCCTGGCGCATGAAATTCGTAATTTGCAACAGCTCAATGCTCAGATGGCCCGCGAAGCGATTAACCTGACCAAAGCCCTGAAAGGAGACAATAAGACACAGGGAAACTGGGGCGAGGTGGTACTAAGCCGGGTGCTGGAAGCCTCCGGGCTGCGCGAAGGGTATGAATACCAGACGCAGGTCAGCGTACAGACCGGCGCAAATAATCGTATGCAACCTGATGTAATTGTCCGTTTGCCGCAAGGCAAGGATGTGGTCATTGACGCCAAAATGTCGTTGGTGGCCTATGAGCGCTATTTCAACAGTGAAGACGAAGCAGAGCGTTCAGCCGCTCTCAATGAGCATTTGCTCTCCGTCCGTGGTCATATTCGTCTGTTAGGCAGCAAAGACTACCAACAACTACCGGGGCTGCGTTCTCTGGATTATGTTCTGATGTTTATTCCTGTCGAACCTGCGTTTCTGGTAGCAATAGATCGCCAGCCTGAGTTGATCAGTGAAGCGCTGAAGCACAATATTATGCTGGTTAGCCCCACAACGTTGCTGGTGGCATTACGCACCATCAACAACCTGTGGCGTTATGAGCAACAGAGCCGCAATGCACAGCAGATCGCTGAACGGGCGTCGCGGCTGTACGATAAACTGCGCTTGTTTGTTGATGATATGGAAGCATTAGGCCAAAGCCTTGATAAAGCACAGGGCAGCTATCGTCAGGCGATGAATAAACTTTCGTCCGGGCGTGGTAACCTCATTAGTCAGGCCGAGGGGTTCCGTGCGTTGGGCGTGGAGGTAAAACGTCCAATTAGCCCATCATTAGCGGAGCAGGCAACGGTGCACGAAAGCAACGTTCAAAATACGCTAACCGAGACGCCTGCATCGGCGGATGCTGAGAGTAACCGGTTGAAATCGGATTCAGGAGCAGGCTAGTGACTCCTGTAACCAGGATCTCGATCCTTAAACGATTAGCATTGGGGCGGTGGGCTTTTTATCCGGGTCTGTTACACTCTTTCCATTAAACAGGCAGACCCGATATTTGACTAAAATAGTAGGCGGATAAAATGGCAAATGAGCCGGAGAAAACAACCGATTTTGGTTTTCGCACTGTCGCCAGGGATGAAAAAGAAGTCATGGTGGCTGACGTTTTTCATTCTGTAGCAGCAAAATATGACCTGATGAATGACCTGATGTCTTTCGGCATTCACCGTATCTGGAAACGGTTCACCATTGAATGCAGCGGCGTACGGCGTGGTCAGCGCGTACTGGATGTTGCTGGCGGGACGGGTGATCTGACGGCAAAATTCTCCCGAATCGTCGGTGATGAAGGTGAAGTGGTCTTAGCCGATATTAACGCCTCAATGCTTAAGGTTGGCCGCGAGAAACTGCGCAATAAAGGCATTATCAATAATGTCAGCTATGTGCAGGCAAATGCGGAAGAGCTGCCATTCCCGGATGATTTCTTTGATTGCATCACCATATCTTTTGGTTTGCGTAACGTTACCGATAAAAACAAGGCGCTGCGCTCCATGTACCGGGTATTGAAACCCGGTGGACGCCTGCTGGTGCTGGAGTTCTCCAAACCGGTATTGAAGCCGTTAAGTAAAGTTTACGATGTCTATTCGTTCCACGTCTTGCCAAGAATCGGCGAGATGGTGGCGAGGGATGCCGGAAGTTATCGCTATCTGGCGGAATCCATTCGTATGCACCCCGATCAGGAAACCCTGAAAGGGATGATGAGTGATGCCGGTTTTGACAGCGTCAATTATTTCAATCTTACCGGTGGGATTGTCGCGCTGCACCGTGGTTTTAAATTCTGATTGGACATGCCAATGCTGATAACGTCTGTGCTGACAGCTACGCTGGAAACGGCGCTCAATCAGCTACTGTTTCGTGACCGCAGTATGAAAGCTGCGCGTCAGCGCCTGCACGGGAAAACGCTGCAAATTGAGTTGTCTGAGCTGAAGGTGCCGCTGGTACTTATCTTCAGCGAGCACCGGCTCGATGTGATAAGCGAGTGGGGGGAACAGACGGATTGCCAACTGAAGACGCGTTTACCGGTTCTGATAAAGTTACGCGATCGGCAGCACCTTTCTTCTTTGATGCGCAGCGGCGACCTGATCATAGACGGCGATATCCAGGTGGCACAGCAGTTCATCGGGCTGCTTGATTTGGCCGAGTTTGACCCGGCGGAATGGTTGGCGCCTTATCTGGGGGATGTGGTGGCGCAGGGGGCGAGTCAGACGGCGCAAAAAACACTGGGCGTATTTAACCGCATATTGCGCAGGCAGCAGCAGGCATTGTCTGAAATGTTGACGGAAGAATGGCGGTTAGCGCCGGGTAAACTTGAAAATGCCTGGTTCCAGGATGAAATGGCTATATTGGAGAAGTCAGTTGAAAGCCTGGCTGAACGGCTGGCGAAGTTGGAGACCCCACGATGATGCCTGGTGAACTGCTTCGTCTATACAGCATCGTACGCGTTTTACTGAGCTATGGCCTGGATGAGCTCATCCCTCAAATACGGTTGACGATCCCGCTGCGTCTTGGCCGCCGTCTATTGTTCTGGTTGCCAAACCGCCATGCGGACAGGCCGCTGGGGGAGCGTTTGCGTTTAGCATTGCAGGAGCTTGGTCCGGTGTGGATCAAGTTCGGTCAAATGATGTCAACGCGGCGCGATCTGTTTCCACCGGCGATTGCCGATCAACTGGCGATGTTGCAGGACCGGGTTGAACCTTTCGATGGCAGGCTGGCGCGCAAGCAAATTGAGTTGTCGATGGGGGGGATCCCTCTGGAGAACTGGTTTGATGATTTTGATGTGAAGCCGCTTGCATCGGCATCGATTGCTCAAGTCCATACCGCTCGCCTGAAAGCTACCGGCAAAGAGATCGTCATTAAGGTCATCCGGCCTGATATTTTACCGGTGATTAAAGCCGATATGCGCCTGATGAAGCGTCTGGCTGGCTGGCTACCGCGGCTGTTGCCGGATGGCCGACGCCTGCGCCCACGAGAGGTGGTGCGTGAATACGAGAAAACGCTGCTCGATGAGCTGAACTTGTTGCGTGAAGCGGCGAATGCTATTCAACTGCGGCGTAATTTTGAAGATAGCCGTATGCTGTACATTCCCGAGGTCTACTCGGATTACTGTAGCGAGAGTATGCTGGTGATGGAGCGTATCTACGGTATTCCGGTTTCTGATATTGAAACGCTGAAAGCCAACGGGACTAACTTGCAGTTACTGGCAGAGCGCGGGGTTCAGGTGTTTTTTACCCAGGTATTCCGCGACAGTTTCTTTCATGCTGATATGCACCCCGGTAATATCTTTATCAGTTACGAACACCCCGACGATCCCCAATACATCGGGATTGACTGCGGGATTGTCGGTTCGTTGAACAAAGAAGACAAACGCTATCTGGCAGAGAACTTTATTGCATTCTTCAATCGTGACTATCGTAAAGTGGCCGAGTTGCACGTGGATTCAGGCTGGGTGCCGGCGGATACCAATGTCGAGGATTTCGAATTTGCTATCCGTACCGTTTGTGAACCTATTTTTGAGAAGCCTTTAGCGGAAATTTCATTCGGTCATGTATTATTGAATCTCTTTAACACGGCACGCCGTTTTAATATGGAAGTACAACCTCAACTGGTGCTATTGCAAAAAACGCTGCTGTATATCGAAGGGATTGGACGCCAACTCTACCCCCAGTTGGATCTGTGGAAAACGGCCAAACCGTTTTTAGAAAACTGGCTAAAAGGACAGGTCGGCCTGCCTGCCGTTATACGGGCCTTAAAAGAAAAAGCACCGTTTTGGGCTGAAAAACTGCCGGAGATACCTGAATTATTTTATGACGGTTTACGCCAGCACAAAATACTGCGGCAGAGTGTCGATAAGCTTGCAGATGAATTGCGCACACAACATGTTCGTCAAGGACAATCCCGTTATCTACTGGGAATTGGCGCAACGCTATTGATAAGTGGTACGGTGTTACTGGTCGGCCATGTAGAGGCAGACATTGTACCTTCTGGTCTGATGGCTGCGGGGGTTGTCGCCTGGATTATCGGTTGGCAGCGAACTCGTTGAAACAGATTATGCTGTATAGCAAGATTACCCTATATAATGGCGGTAGTTTTGGTGGCCCCCTTTTTTGAAAGAGGTAAACGTTATGGGCGGTATTAATATTTGGAACTTGTTGATTATCGCAGTTATCGTCGTATTGCTGTTTGGTACCAACAAGCTGAGAACATTAGGTTCAGATCTGGGCGCTTCCATCAGAGGCTTTAAAAAAGCGATGGGTGATGAGCAGCCGTCCGATAAAACACAGCAAGATGCTGATTTTGCGACTAAGTCGATTGCAGATGCAGACCCACAGCCGGAAGTTAAGCAGGATGAAACAAAAAGCCAGCATAAAGAGCAGGTGTAATCTGTGTTCGATATCGGGTTTAGCGAGCTGCTATTGGTGATGGTGATCGGCCTGGTTGTTCTTGGGCCAGAACGTTTACCTGTAGCAGTAAAGACAGTGGTAAGTTGGATTAGGACGCTGCGTTCGCTGGCATCTACGGTTCAGAATGAGCTGTCGCAGGAATTGAAACTGCAGGAATTGCAGGACAGTCTCAAGAAAGTAGAAAAAGCCAGCCTGCAAAATTTGTCACCGGAATTGAAAGCGTCCATGGAAGAGCTGAAAGAGGCTGCGGAGGCCATGAAGCGCGGCTATGCTGAAAAATCCCCCCAAAGTGAGGAAGATTCGACGGAACAGCCGCCTTCTCAGCCGTTAAGCGATCCTGAAGCTGTTCATGATGGCGTGGTTGATATAGAAAAGGCACTATCGTCGGCTGTGGAGACTAATCCCCGGCCTGAGCGCAACCCGATTGCGCCCACACCGGCGTCTGACCACAAAATCAAATCTGAGCCGTCTCCCGCAGTTTCTACCCATCAACCAAGTGGTGATCGTTAGTTTATGGCCGCTGAAGATACCCAACCGCTGATTAGCCACCTGATCGAACTGCGTAAGCGGTTGTTGAACAGTATTATTTGTGTGCTGGTGGTGTTTCTGGCACTGATTTACTTTGCTAATGACATTTACCAGATGGTTTCTGCCCCGCTGATTGAAAAACTTCCTGCGGGCGCCAGTATGATTGCTACCGATGTGGCGTCACCCTTCTTTACGCCGATCAAACTCACCATTATTGTGTCGGTGTTTGTATCGGCCCCGTTGGTGTTGTATCAGGTGTGGGCATTTGTTGCGCCTGCCTTGTACAAGCATGAGCGCCGGTTGATGATGCCGCTGCTGATTTCCAGCAGCTTGTTGTTTTATGCCGGTATGGCATTTGCCTACTTCGTGGTTTTTCCGCTGGCATTTGGCTTTTTTGCCAAAACAGCACCCGAGGGCGTATTGATTGCGACCGATATCAACAATTACCTCGATTTTGTCATGGCGTTGTTTATGGCATTCGGCGTTTCGTTTGAAGTGCCGATCGCGATTGTATTACTGTGCTGGAGCGGGGTGGTGACACCGGAGGATCTGAAAAAGAAACGGCCTTATATGCTGGTCGGGGCTTTTGTCGTCGGTATGTTGTTGACGCCGCCAGATGTTTTTTCTCAGACGTTGCTTGCTCTTCCCATGTATATGTTGTTTGAGGTCGGGGTATTTTTCTCCCGATTTTATGTGGGTAAAGGTCGCCGGGCGAACGCGGAAGAGCCTTCACCGTAGTTATCTGTGAATACGTCATCAAATGTTTGATATCGGAGTTAATTTAACCAGCACGCAGTTCGCTAAAGACCGTGGGCAAGTTATTGTCCGGGCAAAACAGGCTGGCGTAAGTGGTATGCTGGTAACGGGTACCAACATTCAGGAGAGCCGTCAGGCTCTGGCGCTGACGGCGGCATACCCGGATTACTGTTGGGCAACGGCGGGTATTCACCCACATGACGCCAGCCGCTGGAACGAATCTGCCGCTGAACAGATTTACAACATGGCGCTATCCGCTTCCGTGGTGGCGATCGGTGAATGTGGGCTCGATTTTAACCGTAACTTTTCCACCCCTGAACAACAGGAGCGGGCATTCAATGCCCAATTGTCGCTGGCGGCAGAGTTATCACTGCCGGTATTTCTGCACTGCCGTGAGGCCCACTTCCGCTTTATTACCCTCCTGACGCCCTGGCTGGGCAAACTGCCGGCGGCGGTTATTCACTGTTTCACCGGAAACCGCAGTGAGCTTGATGAATGCCTGGCCTCAGGGTTAATGATAGGCATTACCGGTTGGGTGTGTGATGAACGTCGGGGCCTTGCCCTGCGTGCCTTGTTAAAACATATTCCATGTGATCGGCTGCTGTTGGAAACTGACGCACCGTATTTATTACCACGGGATTTAAGCCCTAAGCCGGCATCCCGTCGTAACGAATCCTGTTTTCTCCCTCATATTGTTCGTCAGGTTGCGGGTTGGCGTGATGAGGATGCCACGTGGCTGGGGCAGAAAACAGATGAAAATGCCCGCCGGGTTTTCCGGCTGGCTTGATTCAGGAGAATAATTATATGAGCAATGCTTTTCCCGGTACTTTCCCTGGCCGACGTTTGCGCCGTATTCGTCGCCATGACTTCAGCCGTCGCCTTGTCGCTGAAAACCAATTGACGGTGAACGACCTGATCTATCCTGTCTTTGTTATGGAAGGGAAAAACCATCAGCAGGAAGTCCCCTCAATGCCAGGGGTATACCGGATGACCATCGATGTGTTGCTAAGGGAGGCTGAAGACATTGCTAAACTTGGCATCCCGGTACTGTCGTTGTTTCCGGTAATAGAGGCCGATAAAAAATCATTAGGTGCTGAAGAATCCTATAACCCGGATGGCCTTGTCCCGCGAGCTGTTCGTGCACTCAAAGATGCGGTGCCGGAACTGGGGTTGTTGACGGATGTTGCTTTGGATCCCTATACCACGCATGGGCAGGACGGCATCATTGATGAAGATGGCTACGTCATTAACGACGTCACGAAAGAGCTTCTGGTACGTCAGGCGTTGTCACATGCTCAAGCCGGTGCGGAAATTGTTGCGCCCAGCGATATGATGGATGGGCGTATTGGCGCGATCCGTGACCAGTTGGAAATGCAGAATCTGGTTAATACGCAAATTATGGCTTACTCGGCTAAATATGCATCTTGTTATTATGGCCCTTTCCGCGATGCGGTTGGCTCTGCCAGTAATTTGAAGGGCGGGAATAAAAAAACTTATCAGATGGATCCCGCCAATAGCGACGAAGCCCTACAGGAGATTGCCCAGGATCTCCAGGAAGGCGCCGATATGGTGATGGTAAAACCGGGGATGCCATATCTGGACGTGATTAAGCGCGTTAAAGATACGTTCGGTGTACCGACTTTTGCCTATCAGGTTTCCGGGGAGTACTCGATGCAGATGGCGGCCATTCAGAATGGTTGGTTACAGGAACAACCTCTGGTCATGGAGTCACTGCTGTGCTTTAAACGCGCAGGGGCTGATGGCGTATTAACCTACTTCGCCAAGCGCGTCGCGCAATGGCTGCGGGATCAGCATTTGCAGCGTTGATGCCAGTTTCGTCAGGATGGTTTTCACCGTTCCTGACGATTACACTTTCTGAAATTGCCGGTTATCAATGCTCTGACAAACTTGTTTATTCAATAAATTCAGCAACAGCATTGAGCGGGCTTCCCCATCTGGCTCCGTATAGATAGCCTGTAGGCCGGTAAAAATTCCATCGGTAATTATCACTTCATCACCCGGCTGAGGGGTTTGCGGGTCGGTAATGTTTTGCATTGGGTGTAGTGATAAATCATCGATCACCTGCTGAGGAATGACGGCGGGCAGATTGCCGAAGCGTACGAAATTACTTACCCCACGAGTGGCGCTGATGGTAGTGGTATGGATGCGTTCAGGATCGAACTCCACAAACAGGTAGTTCGGAAATAGCGGTTCACAAACCTCGGTTCGTTTGCCTCGCACAATTTTATCCAGGGTTATCATTGGGCTAAGGCAGGTAACATCCTGGCGTTCTAAATGCCCTTTCGCCCGCAGCAACTGACCACGTTTACAATATAGTAAGTACCAAGATTCCATAATTTTGCAGAATGATGATTCCAGGCGACAAGCATATCAAAAGCTGTCGTGGATAAAAAATTTTCTGGAGGAATCCTAAACGTCGCTTACGACGGCCCGAACGCCCGCCAGAAATAGCCGCACTAAGAAGCGACAGGCTGGTGAAGAGACTTTATAATAACCAGATCCACAACTGCCCCGATGATCAGCATGAAATATCGTGATTTACGCGAATTCCTCTCGCTGCTGGAAGAGAGAGGGGAATTGAAACGCATTAGCCAGCCTATCGATCCCCACCTTGAAATGACGGAAATAGCCGACCGAACCTTGCGGGCGGAGGGCCCGGCTCTGTTGTTTGAAAACCCGAAAGGTTACAGCATGCCGGTGCTGTGTAATTTGTTCGGCACGGCAAAACGCGTGGCGATGGGTATGGGGCAGGAGGACGTCAGCGCATTGCGCGACGTCGGTAAGCTGCTGGCTTTTCTTAAAGAGCCGGAGCCGCCGAAAGGATTTCGCGATCTGGTGGATAAAATGCCTAAATTTCGCCAGGTGTTAAATATGCCGACGAAACGGCTGGCGTCAGCGCCTTGCCAGGAACAGATATGGCAGGGCGATGATGTCGATTTAAGCCGGATACCGGTTATGCATTGCTGGCCGGAGGATGCCGCACCGCTGATTACCTGGGGATTGACGGTGACCCGCGGACCGAATAAAGAACGCCAGAATCTGGGTATTTACCGGCAGCAGGTGTTAGGTAAAAACCAACTGATTATGCGCTGGTTGTCGCATCGCGGCGGTGCGTTGGATTTTCAGGAGTGGTGTCAGGAAAATCCGGGGCAGCGTTTCCCGGTTTCTGTTGCTCTGGGTGCCGATCCCGCCACGATTCTGGCCGCTGTTACGCCAGTCCCTGACTCGTTATCTGAATATGCTTTTGCCGGACTGCTGCGTGGACATAAAACTGAAGTCGTGAAATGTCTGTCGAACGATCTGGAAGTCCCTGCCAGTGCAGAAATGGTATTGGAAGGGTATATTGAGCCTGGTGAAATGGCGCCGGAAGGGCCGTATGGGGATCATACCGGTTACTACAATGAGATCGATAACTTCCCTGTCTTCACGGTGACACATATAACCCAGCGGCATGATGCTATTTATCATTCCACTTATACCGGGCGTCCACCGGACGAACCCGCCGTATTGGGTGTGGCGCTCAACGAAGTATTTGTACCGATTCTGCAAAAGCAATTTCCTGAGATTGTCGACTTTTATTTACCGCCTGAGGGTTGCTCTTACCGTCTGGCGATCGTTACCATGAATAAGCAGTATGCCGGTCATGCCAAACGCGTCATGATGGGCGTTTGGTCTTTTTTACGGCAGTTTATGTACACCAAGTTTGTTATTGTCTGTGACGATGATATTAATGCCCGTGACTGGAAAGATGTTATCTGGGCGATCACGACGCGCATGGATCCGGCACGAGATACCGTATTAGTGGAAAATACGCCGATAGACTATCTGGATTTTGCTTCACCGGTTTCCGGTTTGGGTTCTAAAATGGGACTGGATGCGACCAATAAATGGCCGGGTGAAACACAACGCGAGTGGGGGCATCCAATCAAAAAAGATCCTCAGATATGCGCTCGTGTTGATGCTATATGGGATGAACTTGCCATTTTTAGTGACAGAGAACCCCGGCGTTAACCTGCTATTGCTCTGTTCCCAGTTTTGCTTTGATGACCCTACAGAGGGAATGCATGACGACATTGAGCTGTAAAGTGACTTTGGTAGAGGCAATAACCGATACGGTTTATCGGGTTCGTTTATTACCTGAGGCTCCTTTTTCTTTCCGTGCTGGTCAGTATCTGATGGTAGTGATGGACGAACGGGATAAACGTCCTTTCTCTGTGGCTTCCACGCCAATGGAGAAGGATATTATTGAACTGCATATTGGTGCATCTGAGCTTAATCTTTACGCTATGGCGGTCATGGAGCGCATTCTGAAAGAGAAAGCGCTGACGGTGGATATTCCGCATGGTGAAGCCTGGCTGCGGGAAGAGAGCGAACGCCCGTTGGTGCTGATTGCCGGTGGTACGGGGTTTTCCTATGCGCGCTCTATTTTGCTGACAGCACTGGCTCAACAACCTGAACGTTCTGTCGCGATTTACTGGGGAGGCAGGGAAACCAAGCACCTTTATGATCTTGCCGAACTGGAAGCCCTTGCCACTCAATATGCTAATTTGCAGGTCATCCCGGTGGTTGAACAACCGGAAGAGGGCTGGGATGGCAGAACCGGCACCGTATTAAGCGCGGTACTGCAGGATTACGGTTCATTAGCCGAACAAGACATTTATATTGCCGGTCGTTTTGAAATGGCAAAAATCGCGCGCGAACGTTTCTGCAATGAACGTGGCGCGCTGGCGGCGCATATGTTCAGTGATGCTTTCTCGTTTATCTAAGAAAACCCCGCGTGATAGTCTGCGGGAGTTTTCGGTTATCATCCCCTATCCCTTGCCAATGCACATCGCGGCTTTCCATCAGATGGATTAGCCTGACGGAAATCCGGGCAAAATGTCGGGCACTGTCGTTGGATGGTGGCTGTGTTAAAATGAAGGCATTGTGCAGTGATAAGCAGGGATACCTATGGAAAAGCTGGCTTCTTTATATCACCATCATCTGGTTACGTTGCAGCAACGCGTACAGGCCGTCTTGGCGCGCCACCAGCTTGACGCATTGTTGATTCACTCTGGTGAGTTATTGACGGTATTTCTGGACGATCACGACTACCCCTTTAAGGTCAATCCGCAGTTTAAAGCCTGGGTGCCGGTGACTCAGGTGCCAAATTGCTGGTTATGGGTTGATGGCGTTAATCCGCCGAAATTGTGGTTCTATTCCCCTGTGGACTACTGGCACAACGTCGCCCCTGTTCCGGAAAGTTTCTGGACAGACGAGGTGGACATTGCAGTTCTGCGTAACGCCGATGATATCGGGCAATTACTTCCACCACTACGCCAGCGGGTTGCCTACCTCGGCTATACCCCGCAACGTGCTTTGAGTCTGGGTATTGGCGCTGAAAATATTAATCCTCAGGGGGTGCTGGATTATCTGCATTACTATCGCGCTTATAAAACAGACTATGAGTTAGCCTGTATGCGAGAGGCTCAGAAAACGGCGGTTGTCGGCCATCGTGCCGCATATGAGGCTTTTCTGTCCGGCATGGCTGAGTTCGACATCAACCTGGCTTATCTGACGGCCACCGGCCATAGGGATACCGATGTGCCTTATGGAAATATTGTGGCGCTGAATGAACATGCGGCAGTACTGCATTACACTCAGTTAGACCATCAGGTTCCGTCAGAGGCACGTAGTTTCCTGATTGACGCGGGCGCGGAATATAATGGTTATGCTGCCGATATTACCCGAACTTACTCCTCGCAGGGCGATAATGCATTCGCCGAGCTGGTGAAAGTTCTGAATCAGGAGCAGCTTGGACTTATTGATACTATTCAGGCAGGGATACGCTATACCGATTACCATATTCAGATGCACCAACGAATCGCCAGGCTGTTGACGTCTCATCAGTTGATTCAAGGGATCAGTGAAGAATCCATAGTGGAAAAGGGCTTAACCGGGCCATTCCTGCCGCATGGGTTAGGGCATTCGCTGGGGCTACAGGTACATGATGTCGCCGGTTTTATGCAGGATGACCAGGGCGCTCATCTGGCCGCACCGCCGCAATATCCCTATTTGCGCTGCACCCGCATACTTGAGCCTGGGATGGTGATAACTATCGAACCCGGTATTTATTTCATCGATTCACTACTCGAACCCTGGCGGGTTGGGAAATTTAGTCAGCATTTTGACTGGCAGAAGATTGATGCGCTAAAACCCTTTGGTGGCATCCGCATCGAAGATAATATTGTTATCCATGAAAAGCGGGTTGAAAACATGACCCGTGATCAGAATCTTTCCTGATGCAAGTCTATCCCGTACCTTGCATTTATTGCCAATTTCACAATAATCCCAGCGCTGTTTTATGAATCATTAAGGAATTCTCTTCCATGCACTTGCGCGCCATAACCCGTATTGTGGGTCTGCTGGTTATCCTGTTCTCCGGGACAATGTTTATCCCTGGGCTGGTGGCCTTGATCTATCGTGATGGCGCTGGTCGAGCTTTTACTCAGACATTTTTAGTCGCACTGGTTATTGGCATCGTGCTGTGGCTACCGAACAGAAAGCAAAAACATGAATTGAAATCACGGGAAGGGTTCCTGATCGTCGTATTATTTTGGACGGTACTGGGTAGTGTGGGGGCGCTTCCTTTTCTGTTTGCAGAACATCCAAATCTCGGTGTGACCGATGCGTTTTTTGAGTCTTTCTCCGGGCTAACGACGACTGGCGCAACGACGCTGGTTGGCTTGGACTCATTGCCGAAGGCGATTCTTTTCTACCGGCAAATGCTACAATGGTTCGGTGGTATGGGGATCATTGTGCTGGCCGTTGCCATCCTGCCTATATTGGGTGTTGGTGGTATGCAGCTCTACCGTGCTGAAATGCCAGGGCCGTTGAAAGATAACAAAATGCGTCCCAGAATTGCCGATACGGCGAAAACGTTATGGTTGATTTATGTGCTACTTACCATAGGGTGTGCGGTTTCGCTCTGGTTGGCGGGGATGCCGATTTTTGATGCTATCAGCCATAGTTTCTCAACGGTCTCTGTTGGCGGATTTTCTACTCATGATGCCAGTATCGGCTATTTTAATAGCTCGACGATTAACACTATCGTTGCTGTGTTCCTGCTGATTTCCGGCTGTAACTTTGGCCTGCACTTTGCCGTGTTGAGCGGACGTAGCCTCAAGGTTTACTGGCGTGATCCCGAATTTCGTATGTTCATCTTCGTTCAGATGTCTCTGGTTGCAGTATGTATCGTTGTGTTGTGGTTCCATAACGTTTATGCCAGTGGTATGCAAACGCTGAATCAGGCTTTTTTCCAGGTGGTTTCGATGGCGACCACGGCGGGTTTCACCACCGATAGCATTGCCTCCTGGCCGCTTTTTTTACCGATGTTGCTCCTGTGCTCCGCTTTTATTGGGGGGTGCGCGGGTTCAACCGGTGGGGGATTGAAAGTCATCCGTATCCTGCTGCTTTTCTTGCAGGGATCGCGCGAATTGAAACGGCTGGTTCATCCCAATGCGGTATACACCATTAAATTGGGCCATCGTGCGCTGCCAGAGCGGATATTAGAAGCCGTTTGGGGCTTCTTTTCCGCCTATGCACTAGTCTTCATTGTCAGTATGTTGGCGGTCATCGCGACAGGTGTGGATGAATTCTCCGCTTTTGCCGCTGTCGCCTCCACACTGAATAATTTAGGGCCAGGTCTGGGTGTTGTGGCGGATAACTTTACTTCAATGAATGATGCGGCAAAGTGGATATTGATCCTGACTATGCTGTTCGGGCGTTTAGAAGTTTTTACGCTTTTAGTCTTGTTTACGCCAACGTTCTGGCGGGAATAAAACGGACAAAGGAGTAGTGCAATGAAAGCTTTGATATTGTTTTCCAGTAAGGATGGGCAGACAAGGGCGATAGCCTCTTATATTGCCAACGCGCTTAAAGGAACGTTGGAGTGTGATGTCATCAGCTTGTTAAGTATGAGTAGTGTCGATTTGACTAAATACGATCGGATCCTAATCGGCGCTTCTGTGAGATACGGTCGTTTTAACCCAGCGGTAAATCAGTTTATTCAACAGCACTTAGCCCATTTGCAGCAATTACCCAGCGCTTTCTTTTCAGTAAATCTCACAGCTCGAAAACCAGAGAAGCGCTCATTGCAGACAAATGCCTACACACGGAAATTTTTGCTTAATTCCCCGTGGCAGCCGGATCTCTGTGGCGTTTTCGCGGGTGCGCTACGCTATCCGCGCTATAGGTGGTTTGACCGCATTATGATTCAGTTGATTATGCATATGACCGGCGGTGAAACGGATAGCAGTAAAGAAATTGAATACACCGACTGGGAGCAGGTAACACGTTTCGCCCACGAGTTCGGGCAACTGGTGCCGAAAAAAAACGCATAATAAGCGCAGGGTGCTGCCTTTTTCCGCGCATTGCCGAAAAAAAGCGCATTCAACCACTTTTTTGCATTTACCCCTTGTAAGCTGCCGTGAAGTCCCTATAATGCGCCACCACTGACCCGGCAACGGCGCTTGCGCGGTTGTGATGGCAGCAGGAAGTCAGGCATTAATCACTTGACTTCACAGCGGAAATGCATAAACTATGCGGCCCGCGCCACAGCGTAATGTGGCACTGCTCTTTAACAATATAATCAGACAATCTGTGTGGGCACTCACAAGACGGTATCGGCAAACGATATAAAAAGTCTTGAAGAGTGACTGACAGTAAATTCATTACGAATAAACAGTTGATAATTCTTTGAGCACAGCTATTAAGTTAGCGAATCAAACAAATCTTAAATTGAAGAGTTTGATCATGGCTCAGATTGAACGCTGGCGGCAGGCCTAACACATGCAAGTCGGGCGGTAGCACAGGGGAGCTTGCTTCCTGGGTGACGAGCGGCGGACGGGTGAGTAAAGTCTGG
>NZ_MJLZ01000045.1 GCF_003666245.1 Brenneria alni | reverse complement strand
CCCCCAAACAGATTGTCTGATTAAATTGTTAAAGAGCAGTGCCACATTACGCTGTGGCGCGGGCCGCATAGTCTATGCATTTCCGCTGTGAAGTCAAGTGATTAATGCCTGACTTCCTGCTGCCATCACAACCGCGCAAGCGCCGTTGCCGGGTCAGTGGTGGCGCATTATAGGGACTTCACGGCAGCTTACAAGGGGTAAATGCAAAATAATTATCAAGCGTTTAAAAATGAATCAAAAAGTCATTTTCAGTATGTGTTTTCTGTGGAAAATAAGGTTATAAAGCGGGAGAAATCGATTATCTCTCCCGCTTTTGGTTTGTTATCAAAAGTCCTATTGGCGAGCAAAGATATTCTCACCATCAACATCCAGCGTTACCGGTTTACCGGGAATCAATTTACCGGAAAGGATCTGTTGAGCCAACGGGTTTTCAATCAACTGCTGTATCGCCCTTTTAAGCGGACGAGCACCGTAGACCGGATCGAATCCAACTTCCCCCAACCGTTCCAGTGCGGGTTCCGTTATTGTCACATGATAACCGCGCTCTTCAAGACGCTTATACAGGCGCTGAAGCTGGATCTTGGCGATTGATGTGATATGTGTTCTTCCCAACGGATGGAACACGACAACTTCATCAATACGGTTGATAAACTCAGGGCGAAAGCTGTGGCTAACGACTTCAAGTACCATATCTCTCATTTCGGTGTAACTCCTTTCACCAAAGCGCTCCTGAATAAGATCAGAGCCAAGGTTTGATGTCATAATTACCACCGTGTTACGGAAATCGACCGTACGCCCCTGGCCATCCGTCAGACGTCCATCATCCAATACCTGCAGTAAGATGTTGAATACATCAGGATGTGCCTTCTCGATCTCATCCAACAAAATCACCGAGTAAGGACGACGACGAACAGCTTCTGTCAGGTAGCCGCCTTCTTCATAACCCACATATCCTGGAGGAGCCCCCACTAAACGCGAGACGGAGTGCTTCTCCATGAACTCAGACATATCGATGCGCACCATTGCATCATCACTGTCGAACAGAAAAGAGGCCAGCGTTTTACACAGCTCTGTTTTACCTACCCCTGTCGGTCCAAGAAACAGAAAAGAACCGATTGGACGATTGGGATCGGATAAACCTGCACGGCTGCGCCGGATAGAATTTGCCACCGCCTCGACGGCTTCATTCTGCCCTATTACGCGCTGGTGCAATTCTTGCTCCATTCTTAGCAGCTTCTCACGCTCACTTTCCAACATTCTGGATACAGGAATACCCGTCCAGCGAGCAAGTACCTCAGCAATTTCAGCATCCGTAACGCGATTACGTAACAGATGCATGGTTTTTCCTTCAAGCTGCGTCGCGGCGGCTAACTGTTTTTCCAACTCAGGAATTTTACCGTATTGAAGCTCAGACATTTGCCCCAGATCGCCTTGGCGGCGAGCTTGCTCCAGTAAAATTTTCGCCTGCTCCAAAGACGCCTTAATATTCTGTGTACCGGTAAGAGACGCTTTTTCTGCTTTCCATTCTTCTTCCAGCTTAGAGTAATCACGTTCTTTTTGCTCAAGCTCGGTATTTAACAGCTCCAGACGTTTTTGACTGGCTTCATCTGACTCTTTTTTCAGTGCCTGCTGCTCCAGTTTTAACTGAATGATCCGACGTTCTAAGCGATCCAATGGTTCAGGCTTTGAGTCAATTTGGATACGGATACTGGAGGCTGCCTCATCAATCAGGTCGATGGCTTTATCCGGCAACTTACGATCGGCAATATAGCGGTGGGACAACGTAGCCGCAGCAACAATTGCCGGGTCGGTAATCTGTACATGATGATGCAGCTCATAGCGTTCTTTAAGACCGCGTAGAATGGCGATGGTATCTTCTACTGTCGGTTCGGCAACAAATACCTTCTGGAAACGGCGCTCCAACGCAGCATCTTTCTCTATATATTGCCGGTATTCATCCAGCGTGGTAGCGCCGACGCAATGCAGCTCACCGCGTGCCAAAGCAGGCTTAAGCATATTACCGGCATCCATGGCACCGTCAGCTTTCCCTGCACCCACCATCGTGTGGAGTTCGTCAATAAACAGGATAACATTCCCTTCCTGCTTGGATAAGTCGTTAAGCAGACCTTTTAAACGCTCTTCAAATTCCCCACGATATTTGGCACCAGCAACAAGCGACCCCATATCCAGAGATAGAACACGCTTGTTCTTTAAACCTTCCGGCACTTCGCCATTGATAATACGTAACGCCAAACCTTCAACAATGGCGGTTTTACCGACACCCGGCTCACCAATTAAAACAGGGTTATTTTTAGTTCGACGTTGTAATACCTGGATAGTACGGCGAATTTCTTCATCACGGCCAATAACCGGGTCAAGTTTGCCTTGTTCCGCTCGTTCGGTCAGGTCGATAGTGTATTTTTTCAATGCCTGCCGCTGATCCTCAGCGCTTTGATCATTCACTTGTTCTCCTCCTCTGACTTGATCAATCGCTTTGGTAACGCTTTCTTGTGTTGCCCCCGAATTTTTAATCATGTCACTCAACGTGCTGCGAGAATCCAACACGGCCAACACAAAAAGCTCAGAGGAAATAAAAGTATCACCACGCTTCTGAGCCAGTTTGTCACATATATTTAAGGTACGAACTAACTCGCTGGATGGCTGAACATCACCACCTGTTCCTTCTACCTGAGGTAAACGTGCTATTGCCTGACCGATTTCATTTTTCAGACGAACAACATTGGCGCCAGCCGCAGTCAGAAGCGGACTGACAGTACCGCCTTCCTGATTAAGTAAAGCACTCATCAGATGAAGGGGTTCGATAAATTGATGGTCGCGCCCGAGAGCAAGGGATTGGGCATCGGCGAGAGCAAGTTGAAATTTGTTGGTAAGACGATCCAGACGCATAACTCCTCCCATATAACTGGTCAAAACTGCTACTGGAGATCAGATGAGGTCGTCCCTCAAAATTTCAAGGTTATTTTGCCAGTAGTAATGGGATTAAAATGTTACTTGCCGTGGACCGCCTTAATTCAATAGGTTATATCAGCCAGATTAAACTTGCCATACGGCCTGTCACACCATCACGCCGATAAGAGAAAAAATTTTTCGAATCGCTTACGGTACAAAGGTTTCCGCCAAAAATTTGAGTCACCCCGCCAGCGCATAAACGTAAACGCGCCAACTGATAGATATCGGCAAGGAACTTATCGCCATTAGACCTGAATGCCAATGCAGCCATGGCATCATACTGAATGAACGCTTCCCGTACTTCTGCCCCAACCTCGAATTTATCGGGGCCGATTGCAGGACCAAGCCACACCATGATCTGGGATGGTTTTGCCCGAAAACGGGAAAGCGTTTTTTCCAATACTCCATGACACAGCCCTCGCCAGCCAGCATGAGCCGCTGCGACCTCATCACCGGCCGCTGAACAAAACAGAACCGGTAAACAGTCGGCGGTCATGACCGTACAAACCTGACCTTTCTGATCCGTATAAGCCGCATCACCGAGGGCTGAAAGTGGCGATGTGCCGCTGATACCCACCACATGTGTACCGTGAACCTGCTCCAGCCAATGCGGCATAGAGGGTAAGTCCGCCTTATCCATCAGCATTTGGCGGTTTACCATCACCTTTTGTGCGTCATCACCAACATGGCTTCCCAGGTTGAGCGCATCATACGGAGGCAAACTGATACCACCATGACGGGTTGTACTACATGCCCGGACGTTATCTGGTAAAGGCCAGTCAGGATGTATTAGCATTGTTTAATCACCAATTAAGTTGATCATGGAACGCTGCGGTATCTGCTTTTAATGCATTGATCAGATCGATCATATCTTGCGGCAAAGGAGCATGCCACTCCATTTGTATCCCACTGACCGGGTGATATAAGCGAAGCATTGTCGCATGAAGCGCCTGACGATCAAAACCACGTAATGTCGTAATGAACGCATCCGAAGCACCTTTGGGTGGACGGGGACGTCCCCCGTATAAAGGGTCCCCTACCAACGGATGGTTTATATGAGACATATGCACACGAATTTGATGTGTTCGCCCTGTTTCCAGCCGCAAACGTAATCGTGTATGAGCTCGAAAATGTTCCATAATCCGGTAGTGTGTAACCGCCGGTTTCCCCATTGGATGAACGGCCATGTGCGTGCGCTTGGTAGCATGGCGGGCAATAGGTTCCTCTACCGTACCACCTGCCGTCATGTTGCCAATCGCGACAGCTTCGTACTCGCGGGTGATGTCACGGGCCTGTAGTGATTCAACCAGACGAGTCTGGGCCGGTACAGTCTTCGCCACCACCATCAAACCGGTGGTATCTTTATCCAGACGGTGAACAATGCCCGCCCGGGGGACATCAACAATTTCAGGATAATAATGCAGTAACGCATTAAGCACTGTACCGTCAGGATTGCCGGCACCGGGATGAACGACCAAATCTCTGGGCTTGTTAATGACCAGAATATCTTGATCTTCATAGACAATATCCAGCGCGATATCCTGCGCTTCCCAGCGAGCCTCTTCCTCAATAAGCGCATCAATCGCAACCGATTCGCCCCCCAGTATTTTCTCTTTTGGCTTATTGATTACATTGCCGTTAATCTGTACCCGGTTGTCAAGAATCCACTCTTTTATACGAGATCGTGAATAATCAGGGAACAATTCGGCCAAAGCCTGATCTAAACGTTGTCCGAGTTGAGATTCGGCCACCGTTGCGGTGAGTTGTACTTGTTGTGCCATATATGCAGCTTCTTCGTTAACGTTGGGTTTTCACGGCGACGCCGTTTAAAATAATGTACTATTGTAGCTGGACTAAATCGGGAGCTTAACGGACAGTCTCCCGGAATAACACTCTGAGGATAATCAAAACGTCATGACGCGTATGAAATATCTGGTGGCTGCAGCCACGTTGAGCCTGGCGCTGGCTGGTTGCTCCAGTAACTCCAAAGATGCGGTTCCTGACAGTCCGCCATCTGAACTGTATGCCAATGCTCAACAAAAACTGCAGGACGGCAACTTTAGAGCAGCCATCACACAGTTGGAAGCACTGGATAACCGCTATCCATTTGGCCCGTATTCACAGCAGGTGCAGTTGGATTTGATTTATGCCTATTACAAATCAGCCGAATTACCGCTGGCTCAAGCCTCGATCGATCGTTTCCTGCGATTAAATCCTACACATCCAAACGTTGATTACGTCTTGTATATGCGTGGTCTGACAGATATGGCTCTCGACGACAGCGCCCTACAGGGTTTCTTTGGCGTCGATCGCTCCGATCGCGATCCCCAGAATGCTCGTATGGCCTTCCGGGACTTTAGCCGGCTGATTCAGAGCTACCCAAACAGCCAGTATGCAGCCGATGCCAATAAAAGGCTGATCTACCTGAAAGAGCGCTTGGCTAAATATGAGCTTTCTGTCGCGCAATACTACACGAAACGTGGCGCTTATGTGGCAGTAGTTAATCGTGTTGATCAAATGCTGCGTGATTATCCAGACACCAAAGCCACCAAAGATGCCTTGCCATTGATGGAAAATGCCTACCACGAGCTTCAGTTGACTGCGCAGGCGGATAAAGTAGCTAAAATCATTGCTGCAAATCCAACATAAGATAGCTGGGACAATAAACAATAAGGCGGCAGCTTCGGTTGCCGTTTTTATCTATGGCGCAGAAGAGAAAAGCAGAGAACAGGCCAGGCGGGTTCAACTCATTCGTTCAATAATGACATAGCCCACATCTCCCCTCAAGCACTTCCCGTCGATTCCCGACCACGCCTCACAAATCATGTTTTTTTGACAAAAAGTGACAAAAAAAATTGCTCATAATCACGCTTTTTGTCTTCACTCGCGTTATGCTGAATTTATCCAAGACGGACAAAGGCAGAGAGGTAAGTTATATGACTATCAATATTACCAGTAAACAAATGGATATTACCCCCGCAATACGTCAGCATGTCGAAGACCGTCTTTCTAAACTGGATAAGTGGCAAGCCAACCTGATTAACCCTCACATCATTCTGTCAAAAGAACCTCAGGGTTTCGTTGCCGATGCTACAATCAGTACGCCAAATGGCCCGCTGGTCGCCAGCGCAAAACATGAAGATATGTACACGGCCATCAATGAGCTTATTGCCAAACTTGAGCGCCAATTAAACAAAGTGCAGCATAAAGGTGAAGCTCGTCGGGCTGCAGCTTGCGTCAAAGATGCCAACCTTCAGGTTCCACAAGAAGAGTGATCTGACATCGCTCCTTTTGTCTGACGCGCCATCAGGCGCGTTTTTCATTGACACGATAAAAAGTCAACAGTTACTTTACACGTTATTGTTTCGCACTTATGTTTCTTACATACAGGATAAGCATGACTAATACACCGTTCTTCTTCGTATTCTTTTTCACCCTCCCATGATTTGAGAGGCAATTCGTCGTAAGAGCAAGAATACGAAGACGAGCAAAAAAGCCTCCTGAAACCAGGAGGCTTTTTTATGATGGGCTATCTCTGCCCACCACCTTTCGGGCCGTCGCAAGCAACGTTGAAAATCGCTCCCGGCGATTTTTTATCAGGACAACAAATTAGGTAACAAGATAATGACCGATAACCCACTACTGGCACTACGCGAGCGCATCAGCGAACTGGATTTGAAATTACTGAAATTATTAGCTGAAAGACGGGAACTGGCTCTTGACGTTGCACGCAGTAAACTAAACTCTCATCGCCCTATCCGCGATAAAGAACGCGAACGTAATTTACTGGATAAACTCACTAACATTGGGAAAAAGTATCATCTTGACGGCCACTACATCACCCGTTTATTCCAGCTTATTATCGAAGATTCGGTACTGACACAGCAGGCACTATTACAGCATCAACTTAACCAGACTACCCCCCATTCAGCGCGGATTGCCTTTCTGGGGCCTAAGGGTTCTTATTCACACCTTGCGGCCAGGCAATATGCGGCCCGGCATTTCGAGCAACTTAATGAGTGTGGCTGCCATAAATTCCAGGATATTTTTAATATGGTGGAAACGGGCCAGGCTGACTACGCTGTATTACCAATCGAGAATACCAGTTCAGGATCCATTAACGATGTCTATGATCTGTTACAGCACACCGGGTTATCGATCGTCGGAGAACTGACGAATCCGATTAATCACTGCGTTTTAGTGGCTACCACAACCAGTCTCGATCAGATTAAAACGGTTTATAGCCACCCTCAACCGTTCCAGCAATGTAGTCATTTTATCAATCGGTTCCCTAACTGGAAAATTGAATACTGTGAAAGTACCGCCGCTGCAATGGAAAAGGTGGCAGCCCTCAACTCCCCCGAGGCAGCAGCATTGGGTAGTGAGGCAGGCGGCATGTTATATCAATTACAAGTTCTCGAGCATAATCTGGCCAACCAGTCACAAAATATCACTCGCTTTATCGTGCTTGCCCGTAAACCTATTGAGGTTTCGGAACAGGTTCCGGCGAAAACCACGCTAATTATGGCGACAGGACAACAGTCTGGCGCGCTGGTTGAAGCACTGTTGGTGCTGCGCGACCACGGTATCATTATGACAAAATTGGAATCCCGGCCAATTAACGGTAATCCCTGGGAGGAGATGTTCTACATCGATGTACAAGCGAATTTACGTAGTGAGGCAATGAAGAAGGCATTGCGGGGATTGACCTCGATTACTCGTTCACTGAAAGTTTTGGGCTGCTACCCCAGCGAAAACGTCGTGCCCGTAGACATAACCGAGTGAAACAAGCCATCCCGGTTAACTCACCGGGATGGTAAAGCGTACTGATCGATAGAAATATTATTGGCGGATATCGTTGGCCTGACGCAGTAACGTCCGGCTTTCAGCCTGGAATCGCCCCGCATAATCGCCAAACCAGTGTTCAACCTTTTTAAAGCTGTTGATAAATTGAGCTTTATCTGCGTGCTCCAGCAACTCAATAGCCTCACCAAATCGTTTATAATAACGTTTGATCAATGCCAGATTATTCTCGGAAGACATAATAATGTCGGCGTACAGTTGCGGATCCTGAGCGAACAGCCGTCCCACCATGATCAATTCCAGACGATAAATGGGTGATGACAGCGCGAGTAACTGCTCCAGTTGTACGTTCTCTTCCGCTAAATGCAAACCATAGGCGAAAGTGGCGAAATGACGCAGCGCCTGAATGAACATCATATTCTGATCATGCTCTACCGCGCTAATGCGATGTAAACGAGCGCCCCATACTTGTATTTGCTCCAGCAGCCATTGATAGGCCTCTGGCTGACGTCCATCACAATAGACGACCACCTGTTTAGCCAGACTGCCGCTGTCCGGCCCAAACATAGGATGTAGCCCGAGCACCGGTCCATTGTGCGCGGCCAACATCGCTTGCAGCGGGCCATTTTTTACCGAAGCCAAATCCACCAGAATACAATCGTCCGGCAGTTTAGGCAGACGGGCAATGACCTGTTCCGTCACATGGATAGGTACGCTGACGATGACCATGCCGACATCAGATAACAGGGTTTCAGCTCTCGGCCAGTCCTCTTGTTCCAGAATCTTGACCTGATAGCCCGACAGCGTCAGCATTTTTTCAAACAGCGCCCCCATTTTCCCACGGCCTCCCACGATCACAATGGGACGAAGTTGCGGGCAAAGCGTTTTAAATCCTTTGTCGTTTTCGCTGGAATAAGACTCTCGCATTACACGGCGCAAGATATCCTCAATCAGATCAGGCGGCACGCTCAACTGAGAAGCCTCTTTGCGGCGCAAACTGAGCATTGTCGCTTCGCGATCTGGCGCGTAGATAGGCAAGCCGTAACGGCTTTTAACCTCACCTACTTCTGCAACTAAACGCAGCCGGCGTGATAATAGCGTTAACAGCTCTTTATCTACCTCATCTATCTGATCACGCAATGCGGTCAGTTCAGCTACCATTACTATTACTCTCCTGAATGTTTTACCCGTTCGGCGCCGAGTTCTTGATGTACCGAACGCAGTAACGTCTCTGTATTTTCCCAACTGATGCAGGCATCCGTTACAGATACGCCATAGCGCATTTCTGAACGAGGCTGTTCTGAAGACTGGCTACCTTCATGAAGATGGCTTTCCAGCATCAGACCAATAATAGATTGGTTGCCTGTCTTAATCTGTTCAATGGCCGACTCGACCACAAGAGGCTGCCGACGGTAATCTTTATTTGAGTTGCCGTGGCTACAATCTATCATCAGGGCTGGCTTCAGTCCTGCTTCAAGCATCTGTTTTTCACATTCCTCAACGTCTTGCGCACTGTAATTCGGCTTTTTACCGCCGCGCAAAATAACGTGGCCATCCGCATTTCCCTGCGTATGCAATAGGCAAACCTGCCCGGATTGATTAATCCCCATAAACCGGTGTGGCATGGCCGCCGCTCTCATTGCATTAATTGCCGTGCCAAGACTGCCATCTGTACCATTTTTAAAACCGACCGGCATTGACAAGCCAGACGCCATTTCCCGGTGTGTTTGCGATTCAGTGGTACGGGCGCCAATCGCAGACCAGCTGAACAGGTCACCCAGATATTGCGGATTATTTGGATCCAGCGCTTCAGTTGCCAGCGGTAATCCCATATTTACCAACTTGAGCAATAATTCACGGGCAATGTGCAATCCTGCTTCCACATCACAAGAACCATCCATGTAAGGATCGTTAATTAACCCTTTCCAACCGACTGTGGTACGTGGCTTTTCAAAATATACTCGCATGACGATATACAGCCGATCGCCCAATTCAGCACTGAGGGACTGCAAACGACGCCCATATTCCAGCGCCGCATCCGTATCGTGAATTGAGCAAGGGCCGCAGACAATCAACAGACGACGATCACGTCCATGAATAATATTCGCGATAATTTCACGTGCGCGGGCAATCGCTTGCTGTTCACCGTCACTGAGCGGGAATTTAGCTTTCAATTCATCGGGGGTAATCAGTATCTGTTCCTCACTGATATTAATGTTATTAAGCGAATCTTTTTGCATATTCATATTTCCTGACGAGTCCTGTATGGCGTGATTGGTAAATGCGGTCTAGGCATTTGTCTACACCATAACACGAACCGTAAATTTTTCAATCCATAACTGTAAACTAAAATTACCACCAAGAAAAAATCTTCAACAATGGATTTGCTCTCCCCTTACTCACGTTTTTCATCATTCCAATATCCAACGTGAATAGTGGTAGAATCAGCGAAACATAAAGGGGGGACGATGCTGAAAGCCATCATCATTGACGACGAACTGCCCGCTCGTGAAGAGCTTGCCTTACTGCTGGAAAATGAACCTGACATCACGATTATCGCTCAATGCAGCAACGCGCTGGAGGCGATACCGGCGATTCATCGCTTGCAGCCTGACGTTATCTTTCTTGATATACAGATGCCAAAAGTCAGTGGCTTGGAACTAGCCGCGATGCTGGATCCGGAAAACATGCCTTATGTGGTGTTCGTAACCGCCTATGATGAATACGCCGTGCGCGCCTTTGAAGAACATGCATTCGACTATCTGCTAAAACCACTAGACTCTCAGCGACTCAACAAAACGCTAAATCGTTTACGTCGTGGCACCAGTGTAAATAAAAATATACAGGCAATTACAGAACCCTATCTTCGACATATTCCCTGCCACGGACATAACCGCATTTTTTTACTCAAAGTCGATGAAGTCGAATATCTCAGCTCTGAACTCAGTGGTGTACATGTTGTTGGAGTAAGTCAGTCCGGTTATACGCAACTTTCTCTAAAAACACTGGAAGAAAAAACGCCTTTTGTGCGTTGCCATAGAAAATATATGGTCAACACAGACCTACTGAAAGAAATTAAACTGATGGATAACGGCGCAGCAGAAGTTCTCACCAACACGGGGAAAATTATCCCTGTGAGCCGCCGCTATCTGAAACTTTTAAAAGAAAAATTAGGTATCGTCTAAACGGCGTAAACCTTTTATCTGTAACGGCGAAAATCAACGGCAGAATTTCAGAAACAACCGAATGATATTATGATTCCGGTGTGAGATAGTAACGGATATGAAGTAATTAGTGGAAGACAAAACAGTAAATTACTAACGGAGTAGTAGCATGTCAAAACCAATCCAACCCATTAGCACTGATCCCCGCGCCAAATTGTTATCTCACCAGAGTTCGTCCTCTGACAACCACGATGCTCTGATGGAAACAGAAAGAGACAGGATCCGCCAGTCCGGCGACCTTCCTGGCGCCTCTGTTGAGCAGCAGCTCAACCTCCTGGAGCAGCTTTCAACCTTCGAACTGGGGCGTTTTTTACTAAAGCATCATGGACTGAATGCCTACTGGACGCATCATCTGGTTACCTACCGCAGCGGCATATCCAAAATCAATTTCGCCAACCAACTTGAGGCCCTTATTTACGAGCGACTACCAAGCGTACTAGCCACCCGCGAACGGTTTGGGATTTTCCAACAGCAGTTACAAAAGCTATTACATCCTGGCATTGTCATGGCATCCGTCCCTTGTGGATTTATGGGCGACCTGTTACTGCTCGATTATACCCGCCACCCTGATGTCAGCTTAATCGGTGTAGACCTGGACCAACAGGCGCTGGAGGGAGCACGGGACCTGGCGATCCAGCAGGGGCGGGAAAAACAGTTGTCACTTCGCTGCCACGATGCCTGGTCACTCAATCTGGAAACTCATGTTGATGTGCTAACCAGTAATGGACTTAATATTTATGAGCCAGATAATGATCGTGTCATCGCATTATATCGCGCATTTTTTGATGGGCTGAAGCCTGGTGGTACGCTGGTGAGCAGCTTTCTTACGCCGCCGCCAACAATGTCTGCCGACTCCCCCTGGCGAGGGGCCGCTCCGGAATTACTGTCCTTACAGCACCTGCTTTTCTCACGCATTTTTAATGCAAAGTGGACGTCTTTTCGTACCCACACACAAACGCAGGCCCAGTTGGAACAAGCGGGGTTCAGCGATATCACATTCATTAACGATCACATGCATATGTTCCCGACCGTCATTGCACGTAAGCCGGGCTAAATCATAAGTTGATAATGTCAAAATAAAGGGTTTAGCCACCGGCTAAACCCTTTATTTATAACCACTTTCGGATGTTGCGAAAGCGCGCTATCAGTTAAGACGCTCTTTAATACGGGCAGACTTACCAGTGCGTTCACGCAGGTAGTACAATTTGGCTTTACGTACGGCACCACGACGTTTAACAGCAATGCTGTCTACTACTGGAGAATGCGTTTGGAAAACGCGCTCTACACCTTCGCCGTTGGAAATCTTACGAACAGTGAATGCAGAATGCAGACCGCGGTTACGAATAGCGATAACCACGCCCTCGAATGCCTGCAGACGTTTTTTGCTACCTTCAACAACCCATACCTTCACTTCTACGGTATCACCCGGACGAAATGCAGGTACGTCCTGCTTCATCTGTTCTTGTTCAATTTGCTTAATAATGTTGCTCATAATATGTCTCTTACCCTAGGTAAACTGATATTTGGGTTCGTCAGGTCAAACCGCGACGACCACCTAATACTCTTGTTGCCCAGACTGATATTCATGTTGGAACTCAGCCAGCAACGTTGCTTGCTCGTCAGTCAGAGCTAGGCTTTTCAGAAGTTCAGGTCTTCTAAGCCAGGTTCGGCCCAGCGACTGCTTCAACCGCCAGCGGCGTATTTCAGCATGGTTGCCTGACAGTAAAACTGACGGGACATCCATACCAGCCAACACTTCGGGACGAGTAAAATGAGGACAATCCAGCAACCCATCAGCAAAAGAGTCCTCCTCTGCTGAAGACTGATGGCCCAAGACTCCCGGTATAAAGCGGGAAACCGAGTCAATCAGCGTCATTGCCGGTAATTCTCCACCGCTGAGGACGTAATCACCGATTGACCATTCTTCATCAATTTCGGTTCTGATTACGCGCTCATCAATTCCCTCGTACCGTCCACATACCAGAATCATTTTCTGGTTTGCCGCGAGTTGGCGTACGCCTTGCTGATCTAATTTACGGCCCTGAGGTGACAAATAAATCACCTTGACACCTTCACCTGCCGCCGCTTTCGCTGCGTGGATCGCATCCCGTAAGGGTTGCACCATCATCAGCATTCCGGGGCCGCCGCCATAAGGGCGATCGTCCACTGTGCGATGCCGATCGTAAGTGAAGTCTCTCGGACTCCAATACTGTACGCGCAACAGGCCATTTTTAACTGCCCGGCCAGTGACTCCATAATCAGTAATTGCGCGGAACATCTCTGGAAACAGGCTAATAACCCCAATCCACATAGTCTCGTTCCACTTGGTACTACTGGTTAATTCAGAGTTCAAAAACCAGGATCCCAATCTACTTCAACGGATTGAGTAGAAAGGTCAACACGCTTGACAACCTGTCCAGAGAGGAACGGAACCAACCGCTCCTTGACCCCGAAGGCATCTTTCAGGTTAGCTCTTATTACCATCACATCGTTTGAACCGGTTTCCATCATATCGATGATTTTTCCCAGTTGGTAACCTTCTACGGTTACGACCTGACAACCAATAAGATCCTTCCAGTAATAATCACCTTCATCCAGTTCTGGCAATTGCGCCGAATCGACGATAATTTCGCAATTGGTCAATATATTTGCCGCATCACGATCGTTAACATCTTTAATCTTGATGATCAGATCCTGATTGTGATGTTTCCAGCTTTCAATCTCAACAAGCTGCCAACCACTTTTTGTCTGGATAAACCAAGGTTGATAATCAAAAATGCTCTCGGCATCCTCGGTGGATGAAAACACTCTGAGCCAACCCCGGATGCCATAAGTAGAACCCATCTTCCCCAATACAATGGGGTTAGCAGGAACTTGTGGGCTGAGTTGCTTGCTCATTGTCACCACCGCAACAGATTATGCTGCTTTCTTAGCGTCTTTGATCAGCGAAGATACGCGATCAGAAACAGTAGCGCCCAGACCGACCCAATGTTCGATACGATCCAGATCTAAACGCAGCGCTTCTGCCTGACCAGTTGCGATCGGGTTGAAGAAGCCTACGCGCTCAATGAAGCGACCATCGCGCGCATTGCGGCTATCGGTCACGACAACTTGATAAAACGGGCGTTTTTTCGCGCCGCCACGTGCCAAACGAATTGTTACCATAACATCCTCTTTAGTTAATAAAACAACCGGGCCCCATCGAGGAACGGGGCCCAGTGTCATATAAAAAGCCCCAAAATTTTACTCACTTTGGCGCAAAAAGCAATCTAAAGCGTATCAGCTCGCGATACTTTGTCTTCTCGACAAGCGTTTCCGCGATTAGCGCCCCGGGAATCCTGGCGGCATCATACCTTTCATGCCGCGCATCATCTTCGCTAAACCGCCATTCTTCATTTTTTTCATCATCCGCTGCATGTCGTCAAACTGCTTCAGCAGACGGTTTACATCCTGAACCTGCATACCCGATCCGGTCGCAATACGTCGTTTGCGCGACCCTTTGATGATTTCCGGCTTCGCCCGTTCCTGATGCGTCATCGAATTGATGATCGCTTCCATGCGCACCAGAACCTTGTCATCCATCTGCGACTTCACGTTATCCGGCAGTTGTCCCATGCCCGGCATTTTGCTCATCATGTTGGCCATACCGCCCATGTTGCGCATCTGCTTCAGTTGATCCAGGAAATCGGTCAGATCAAAGCCGTCGCCTTTTTTAAGCTTCTGGGCAAGTTTTTCTGCCTGGGTACGATCGACCTTGCTCTCGATATCTTCGATAAGCGAAAGAACATCGCCCATACCAAGAATACGTGAAGCAACACGTTCAGGATAAAAAGGCTCCAGAGCATCGGTTTTCTCACCGACACCCAGAAACTTAATTGGCTTACCGGTAATATGCCGGATAGACAGTGCTGCACCACCACGGGCATCACCATCAATTTTGGTAAGGATAACCCCGGTTAACGGCAGGGCCTCATTAAACGCTTTCGCCGTATTCGCGGCATCCTGCCCTGTCATGGCATCAACAACAAACAGCGTTTCAACCGGCTTAATCGCCGCATGAACCTGTTTAATTTCATCCATCATGGCGTCATCAACATGAAGACGACCGGCAGTATCGACTAACAACACGTCATAGAATTTCAGCTTGGCGTGCTGTAACGCCCGGCTGACGATATCGAGAGGCTTTTCCTGTACATCTGATGGAAAAAAATCAACCCCGACGCTTTGCGCCAGCGTTTCCAGTTGTTTTATGGCCGCAGGGCGGTAAACGTCAGCAGAAACCACCAGCACCTTTTTCTTCTGTTTTTCTTTGAGAAACTTACCTAATTTACCAACGCTGGTGGTTTTCCCCGCGCCTTGCAAACCGGCCATCAGTACGACTGCCGGCGGCTGTGCCGCAAGATTCAGTTCAGCGTTAATCTCTCCCATTGAGCTAACAAGTTCATTCTTAACGATCTTGACGAACTCTTGCCCTGGGGTCAGGCTTTTGTTTACTTCGTGACCAACCGCTCGTTCTTTTACGCGGTTAATAAAATCCCGCACCACGGGTAAGGCAACGTCAGCTTCAAGTAACGCCATACGGACTTCACGCAGCGTTTCTTTTATATTGTCTTCAGTCAACCGCCCGCGGCCGCTGATATTGCGCAATGTGCGCGATAGTCGATCGGTTAAATTTTCAAACATATCTCATGCTCAATGTAAGACAAGCCGCTACCGCGACGCGAATGGCACGGATTATAACACGAAAGTGGCCTCGATCCCTGCGCCTCGGATGGAGAACAGTTGGTGCCTATGGCGACTAACGTTATACTGACTATTCATTTTACTTAGTTGATATTTAATAACCTACTTGTATGTCTGTTTTCGCTATTGTGGCTCTAATCGCCTACACACTCAGCCTTGGACTGATTATTCCCAGTCTGCTGCGTAAGAACAGTGCATATCGTCGATTGGCTGTGCTTTCGGCCAGCGTTGCGCTTATCTGCCATGCGGTGGCGCTTTATCAACGAATTTTTGATGTCCAGATCGGTCAGAATCTGAGCCTGCTGAATATCGGTTCGCTTGTCAGCCTTATCATCTGCACAGTGATGACAATTGTAGCCTCACGTAACCGCGGGTGGTTTCTACTGCCGATTGTCTACACATTTGCCCTGATCAATCTGGCCTTTGCCAGCTTTATGCCTGGCGAATTCATCACCCATCTGGAAACAACGCCGGGTTTGCTGTTCCATATAGGATTGGCTTTATTTGCCTATGCCACCCTAATCATCGCGGCGCTTTATGCACTGCAACTGGTATGGCTTGATTATCTGTTAAAAAATAAAAAACTGAGTTTTGCTGCTGATATGCCACCACTAATGAGCATCGAGCGCAAAATGTTCCACATCACACAGATTGGCGTTATTCTTTTAACGCTGACACTGTGTACAGGTCTGTTCTACATGGATGACCTGATCAACAACAAAGAAACTCTGCATAAGGCATTATTTTCTTTATTCGCCTGGTTCGTTTACATCCTGCTGCTCTGGGGGCACTACCACGAAGGATGGCGCGGGCGGCGGGTGGTATGGTTTAGTCTGGTTGGTGCGCTATTACTGACATTATCCTACTTCGGCAGCCGGGTGATTCAGCATTTTGTTGCGGCCTGATACGGTTAGTATCAGATGTAAAAAAAGAGCCAAACTACGGCTCTCTTTTTATTCTTGTCTATCAGCGGCGATTAGATGTGTAGCTCTGTCAGCTTCTCTTTCGGCAATGCCAACTCGTCATTCTGGTTGATGCCGATATCATGATCCAGAATATGTTGCGCAATTTCCTGCGCCTCCTGCAGAGAATGCATCTCATAAGTTCCGCACTGATATTCATTTAGCTCAGGGATTTTACGCTGATCGGTCACTTTCAGCACGTCGGCCATAGCAGCTTTCCAGGCATCCGCCACACGCTGCTCACCAGGAGTACCAATTAAGCTCATGTAGAAGCCGGTGCGGCACCCCATAGGGGAAATATCAATAATTTCCACCCCATCGCCATTCAAATGATCGCGCATGAAACCAGCAAACAAGTGTTCCAGCGTATGAATGCCGCGTTCCGGCATCACTTCGATATTAGGGCGGCAAAAACGCAGGTCAAATACGGTGATGGTATCGCCATGAGGGGTTTTCATGGTTTTGGCGACCCTGACAGCGGGTGCTGCCATTCGGGTATGGTCTACAGTAAAACTATCTAGTAACGGCATAACGCCACCTCCTCATAGAAAAAATTCATTTTTTCTCGTTTCCGGGAAACTTTTCCTTTTTATGCAGGTCTGAATTTCTGAAAGACGCGCATTTATCATCATCATCCCTATTTAGAGATGTTTATTTGGCCACATTCATTGTGGCCTTTCTTTTTTATTGCGCAGCCAGATACTCTTCAAAACTGATTTTATCTTCTGCTTCAATCTGCCGCTGACGGCGCCATGAGCGCTCACTTTCCGCTGCCAGTTGTTCTTCTGTCAATACTTGCAACGGTTCATGACATAACATTTTACGGTATTCTTCTGCCAGATGAAGCCCTACCCCCGCGCAACCACTTTCTTTCATTAGGTTGAGCAATCGCCCAGAGAAGGTTCTTTCAGGATCATCAAAGCCGACGATCAGTTCATCACAAACCTGCTGGTAATACGGCTGGGCGTTATTATTATCCAGAATTTCCGCAACACGGTGTAGATCAGCAAATAATGACTTCCCAACCTGGGCAATGGGATATTGTGCCGTTTCACATCCCATACCAATAGTTTGACCCGGTTTGCGACCTTCAAGTATTACGCTATTCCAGTTTTTACGGGTACATAGCAGTTCATCTGCACTCATTTCCGGGGCGTCCGCCAACGCACACCAAATCAGGAATAAATCCAGAAAACGAACCTGACTGGCGCTGACGCCTGTGGGTGAGAAAGGATTAATATCCAACGATCGCACTTCAATATATTCGATCCCGCCGCGCAGCAAGGCATCAGAAGGTGACTCTCCAGACCGGGTAACGCGTTTCGGTCTGATTGGCGCATAGAGTTCATTCTCAATCTGCAACACGTTGGTATTTAATTGTAAATAATGCCCCTCTTTCTTTAGCCCAACCTGAGCATATTCTTCAGAGGGGGTTTTGATCGCTCGTTTCAACGCAGCTACATAGGTATCCAAGTCGTTATACGTAATACCAAGATTGCTTTGTGATTTATTAGTGTAGCCCAGATCACTCAATCGCAGCGATGTCGCATAAGGCATGTAAAACATGCCTTTATTGGTGCGTTCAAAAGGCAGCGATGTTTCCCTGCCTTGCAGAAAGGAAGAACAAATAGCCGGAGATGCGCCAAACAAATACGGGATGACCCAGCCAAATCGGTAATAGTTTCGAATCAGACGGAAATAACCCGCAGAAATTTCTGCTTTACCACTTTCCGCATCACGGATGCCAGTCCTGGCCTGCCAGAATTTCAGCGGCAACGAGAAATTATAATGCACGCCGGAAATCGACTGCATCAGCGCACCATAACGGTTCTTTAACCCTTCACGATATAACGTCTTAAAACGTCCAACATTGGATGAGCCATACTGCGCCAGTTCGATGTCCTGATCTTCTGCAATGAAGCATGGCATACTCAGAGGCCACATACGCTCCTCACCTAAATTACGGGCGACATAACGATGAATATCACGCAAGAACGCCAACAGGTGGTCAATGTCTTTATCAACCGGGGTAATGAATTCTAACAATGCCTCAGCAAAATCCGTTGTAATCCACGGATGCGTCAATGCCGCCCCCAATTTCTCTGGGTGTCCAGTTGTAGCAAGATGCCCGTTTGCCATCACGCGCAATGTTTCACGTTCAATTCCACGCTGGATACCGCTTACCGCATGAGGATTCTTTTCCAGCCAGGAAAGAGCCGGTGATATATCCGGGATCAAATCGACCTCCCGAGGTTAAAAGGTAATGTTTGTAAGCATAAATGAAACTCGGTAGCACTCCCCAGATCTCATTTTTATCCGGTTAAGACCACCATACAATGCCTTGTAAGGTTATCCCTGTCAGAACGATATAGCGCAGCGCTTTTCCAATACAAATAAAAATCGCTGAACTCATCCAGGGCATACGCAACCAACCCGCAAATACGCACAATAAATCGCCGACTACCGGAACCCAGCTAAATAATAGCGCAGCCGGGCCATAACGCTGTAACCAGCGTGCAGCCGTCATATATCCGACCTGCTGTTTTGGCTGGGGTAGCAAACGCCCTATAAAAATATTGGCTATTCCACCCAAGGTATTTCCCACTGTTGCCACAATAATCAGCAAAATGGGCCTGACACTGTCAGAAACCAATAAAGTAACAAGCAACACTTCCGAGCTACCGGGCAACAGCGTTGCACTGAGTAAGCTGCTCCAGAATAGAGAGAAAACCGCCCAAAACTCACTCACAATTTACGAACATCAATCACAGCCATTTTTGCCCTTAAGGCCGCCTCAATACCATAATCCGCATCTTCAAACACCACACAATATTCTGGCGCAACATCAATGAGCGCAGCACAGCGCAAAAAAGTATCGGGAAAAGGCTTATGGTTTTCTACGTCATCCGCACCAACAATTGCATCAAAGTAATCATGCAGGCCCAGATGTTTTAAAAGTTTGTCCGCCATACTATGTGTGCTGCCCGTTCCAACCGCCATCGGACGGCGTCCACGATAGTATTTGACGACATCGATCAGCGGCAGTGGTTTTACCACGTCCAATAGCATTTCTTCCACCACAGCCGTTTTTTCAGCAGCCAGCCGATGGGGATCAATATCAGCCTGATTATTGCTGATAATAACCTGAGCAATACGCCAGGTGGGAGATCCATTCAGTGCTGTCATGGCAGCGGCATCATAGTTAATCCCATACTTCGCCAGTACCTCATCCCATGCTTTGCGATGTGTTGGTTCCGTATCGAGGATAGTACCGTCCATATCAAAGATCAGGCCTTGATAGCGATCGTACATTATGACTCCATGATCACTGAATATGAGGATCTACTTTATCGCAAAGTGAAAACATTGTCGCTCACTCAATAACCATATAAAAATCATACCATTACTGATATCACCACATTATCATGAAAAGGTATTCTATGATCACTACAGGCTGGAAACAGAATAGAAGGAGGGAACTATCATACCGATTTGGTCGGCTTAAACATCACGGGTGTAATCATACCAGGTTGGGATACGTCAGAATGGAGGATCCTGTCACTTCTTTGTATGGCATCCGGGAGGATTACTCGGCAAAGCCTCGCCCTACGGGCCGTTGCAGAAGCAACGTTATCCTCCCTTACTCTGACTTTATAAAACATGTCAGCCCAGGGGTGCTGCCATCCCATTTCAATATGGTGCATCCGGGAGGATTCGAACCTCCGACCGCTCGGTTCGTAGCCGAGTACTCTATCCAGCTGAGCTACGGATGCAGAGATAATACTGTATACAACACAGTGTTTGTTTTTCACTGCTGAAATTGCCAACCATTTAATATGGTGCATCCGGGAGGATTACTCGGCAAAGCCTCGCCCTATGGGCCGTTGCTAAAGCAACGTTATCCTCCCTTACTCAGGCTTTATAAAAATTGTCAGCCCAAGGTTGCTGCCATCCCATTTTAATATGGTGCATCCGGGAGGATTCGAACCTCCGACCGCTCGGTTCGTAGCCGAGTACTCTATCCAGCTGAGCTACGGATGCAAAATAAATGGCGGTGAGGGAGGGATTCGAACCCTCGATGCAGCTTTTGACCGCATACTCCCTTAGCAGGGGAGCGCCTTCAGCCTCTCGGCCACCTCACCACACACTACCTGCAATTGCCGCTAAAACTTCTTATTGGCGTTCACCGGTACTGCGTGGCGCACATATTACTTTCCCGGACTTATAAGTCAAACAATTTTTCCCAACTTATGTTTGTTTGCACAATTCGCATCCAAGACGGGCAGATTCACAACAGATAGGGCATTTTATCGACAGAAAAACAGATGCTTATCTTTTGCTGAAAAAAGATAATCAGACAAGATAAGCGTGTTGATAAACATACGAAGGGAAACATGCGGAAGTAACAATAGCGTCCCGTTTCTGCGAGACGCATTGTCAATCAAAATGATGTTGGTTGAGATTTCTCTGCCTGAATTCGCTGGTAGATCTCTTCGCGGTGGACAGAAACTTCCTTAGGCGCGTTAACACCAATACGCACCTGATTACCTTTTACCCCTAGTACGGTAACCGTTACCTCATCGCCGATCATGAGGGTTTCGCCAACTCGACGAGTCAAAATAAGCATTCTTTGCTCCTTGAAAGATTATAAAGAGTCGGGTCTCTCTGTCTCCCCGCCATTATCCATCATGTGCCGTGAAAACGTAAACCTAGATGGTGGTGATAACGCTCACCATCCCACTCATAGTTTGTCGCTACTTTTAGTTTAGTCGATATAAGTAGCTTGTGCCTTTGTTATCACAACAAGACGTGCAAGCCTATCCGACTTAATGATAGCATCTTGTTCATCTTGCTTGCCGGAAGCCTTTCCGACAAGACAAAAAACGCCAAAACCAATGGAGTCATGGCGTTTTTGTTAGGATAACACTCTGATTTAATATTTATAGCTTATCAGCGACCCAAGATTCAATGCTGACCAATGCTGAGGGTAAAGCGGCGACATCACTGCCGCCAGCCTGCGCCATATCAGGACGCCCACCGCCTTTCCCCCCTACCTGTTGCGCAACAAACCCGACCAGTTCCCCGGCTTTCACGCGGTCGGTCAGATCCTTTGTAACGCCAGAGATAAGGCTAATCTTACCCTCTGTCGTGGTCGCTAACACAATAATGGCCGATCCTAATTGGTTTTTCAGATCGTCAACCATCGTGCGCAGCATTTTAGGTTCAACATTGTCCAACTGAGTAACCAGTAGTTTTGCACCGTTGATATCTTTTGCTTTTCCTGAAAGTGAAGAACTTTCCTGCGCCGCCTGTTGTGCTTTCAACTGTTGGAGCTCTTTTTCCAGCATACGGGTACGTTCAAGTACAGAACGTACCTTATCAACGAGATTATTACTATCCCCTTTCAGAAGCTGAGTGACATCTTGTAAAACATCGCTCTGACGATGCAACATAGACAGTGCGTTTTCCCCCGTTACCGCTTCAATACGGCGGATACCGGCGGCCGTACCTGACTCAGATACTATCTGGAACAAACCAATGTCCCCCGTGCGGCTGGCATGAGTACCACCACACAGTTCGATAGAAAAATCCCCCATGGTCAATACCCGGACATGATCTTCATATTTTTCACCAAAAAGAGCCATCGCCCCTTTTTCTTTTGCATCAGACAGTGCCATGACATCTGTCTGCACGGATAAGTTACGGCGAATCTGGGCATTGACGATATCTTCAACCTGACGAACCTGTTCAGGTTTCATTGCTTCAAAATGAGAAAAATCGAAACGGAGGTAACTATCGTTGACCAATGACCCTTTCTGCGCGACATGATCGCCCAGAACCTGACGCAACGCAGCATGTAACAGGTGAGTCGCAGAATGGTTAAGACGAATGCGGTTACGGCGTTCAGTGTTAACAATCGCTTCTACGTCATCATTCACACGCAGACAGCCTTGAGTCAGCTTACCGATATGGCCGATTGCCTGACCATATTTCTGTGTGTCCTGAACAGCAAAGCGGACAGCAGCGCCGTTTAATTGACCCTGATCGCCGACCTGACCGCCAGACTCACCATAGAATGGCGTTTCATTCAGAATAACCACCGCTTCTTCACCCGCTTCAACCTGGTTTACTGCCTTCCCGTTGTGATAGAGCGCGATAACTTTTGAGTGCTGTTGAGTATGCTCATAACCGCAAAACGGTGTATTTACATCCACACGGACAAGATTATTGTAATCAACACCAAAACCACTGGCTTCACGTGCACGCTGACGCTGTGCTTCCATTGCCCGGTCAAAGCCTTCCTCATCAACTTTCAAACCTCGCTCACGGCAAACATCAGCCGTAAGGTCGAGCGGGAAACCATAGGTGTCATACAGCCGGAAAACGGTTTCTCCATCAAGCGTATCTCCTTTCAGATTTTTGATTTCTTCATCCAAAAGGGAAAGGCCTCGCTCCAGCGTACGTGCAAATTGCTCTTCTTCCGTTTTCAGCGCTTGCTCAACTATAGCTTGCTGACTCTTCAATTCGTCAGCCGCAGGCCCCATTACATCGATCAGCGGCGCGACCAGCTTGTAGAAGAACGAGTCGGTTGCCCCTAACATATTTCCATGCCGTATCGCCCGGCGGATGATACGGCGCAAAACGTAGCCACGGTTTTCATTTGAAGGCATCACACCATCAGAAATCAGGAAAGCGCAAGAACGGATATGGTCGGCAATAACGCGTAGCGACTTATTGTTTAAATCGGCTGTTCCCACTACTTCTGCTATTGCGGCAATCAGCGTCTTGAATAAATCGATATCATAGTTCGAGTTCACATGCTGCAACACGGCAGAAACACGCTCTAAGCCCATTCCGGTGTCAACAGAAGGCTTGGGCAACGGCAGCATCGTTCCGTCTGCCTGACGGTTGAACTGCATAAAAACAAGGTTCCAAATCTCAATGTAACGATCGCCGTCCTCATCAGGACTTCCCGGCGGGCCACCCGCGATATGATCACCATGGTCATAGAAAATCTCAGAACATGGACCGCAAGGACCGGTATCACCCATTTGCCAGAAATTATCTGAAGCGTAAGGTGCTCCTTTATTATCTCCGATACGGATAATACGTTTATGAGGGATGCCAATTTCGTTTGCCCAAATGTCATACGCCTCATCATCCGTGGCATAAACCGTTACCCACAATTTTTCTTTCGGCAGGTTAAACCACTGCGCCTCTGTCAACAATTCCCAGGCGTAATGGATTGCATCGCGCTTAAAGTAATCGCCAAAGCTGAAATTACCCAACATTTCAAAAAAGGTATGATGGCGTGCGGTATAACCAACGTTTTCTAAATCGTTGTGCTTCCCCCCCGCACGCACACAGCGTTGTGACGTCGTCGCTCGTGAGTAGCTACGTTTATCCAGCCCAAGGAATACGTCCTTAAACTGGTTCATACCCGCGTTGGTGAATAACAACGTTGGATCGTTATTCGGCACCAAAGAGCTACTGGCAACAATCTGGTGTCCCTTACTCTGGAAAAAATCGAGAAACGCTTGACGGATCTCAGCGGTGCTCTTGCTCATAATTGTCCTGGAATCAAGCTAAAAGAACAGATCGTGGGCAAGGTTAGTGCAACATACTGGCGCTACCCGTGCAACTCACGAACAAAAAAAGTGGGAATAAGATAAATTTTCTTTGATGGGAAGTAAAATCCCGTATGCGTTCAATCTGAAAAATTCGCATAAATGGATTGGATTTCTTCATGGGAAAAACCACGATATAGCAGATATCGCTGAAGTTTTGCTTTTTCTTTCCACTCAACAGGCAAGAGAGGCCCGAATTTTCGCTCTGCCACGGATTTAGCCAGTTCACACCAATCAATATCACATTCGTTTAATACGGCGGTGATAGTTGTCTTGTCGATACCTTTTTGGCTTAACTCTGTTCTGATGCGCTGAACCCCATATCCTTTACGACTACGGCTGCTGATATAACGACGAGCGAAGCGCTCATCATCCAACCAGCCATGATCGGTACAATATGTGATGGCAGATTCGATCTCCTCGACAGAAGCGCACGCAGCTATTTCATCAGCATCAGCTTTCGTTGCGACCGCTTTGTGTAAATACGCCGCAAGCTTGCGGCGTATTTCTACTTCACTATAGTCGCGGACGGAAAGCACATTCATCGCATAACGTAATGGTTTATTCATTCATAAACCCGATGAAGAGCGCTATGGCAAACAACTTAACCAACATTAAAACTCGGCATTACCTTCATCGGCGATCGCTTCATCGTTAGCATCGCCAGCAGCAGTTGGGGGTAATGCATTGCCTTTATGCAACAGCATTTCACGCAGTTTCTTGTCCAGTTCAGCAGCAATAGCAGAATTTTCTTTCAGAAAATTACAGGCATTGGCTTTGCCCTGACCTATCTTTTCACCGTTGTAACTGTACCAGGCTCCCGCCTTTTCAATCAGCTTATGCTTAACCCCCAGGTCTACAAGCTCACCGTGAATGTTAATACCCTCACCGTATAAAATCTGAAATTCAGCCTGTTTGAAAGGCGCCGCCACTTTATTTTTCACTACTTTTACGCGGGTTTCGCTGCCGACGACTTCTTCACCCTCTTTGATAGAACCTATACGGCGAATGTCCAGACGAACAGAAGCATAAAATTTCAGTGCATTACCGCCCGTCGTCGTTTCAGGGTTACCGAACATCACACCAATTTTCATACGAATCTGGTTAATGAAAATCAGCAACGTATTAGCCTGTTTCAGATTGCCCGCCAATTTACGCATCGCCTGACTCATCATGCGAGCCGCCAGTCCCATATGTGAATCACCGATCTCGCCTTCGATTTCGGCTTTAGGCGTCAGCGCCGCCACGGAGTCAACGATGATGACATCCACCGCGCCAGAGCGCGTCAGGGCATCACAGATTTCCAGTGCCTGCTCACCGGTATCCGGCTGGGAACACAGTAAATTATCAATATCGACACCAAGTTTTTTGGCATAAATCGGATCCAGCGCATGTTCTGCGTCAATAAAGGCACAGGTCTTACCTTCACGCTGCGCAGAAGCAATAACCTGTAAAGTCAGCGTTGTTTTACCTGATGATTCTGGGCCATAAATTTCAACGATACGGCCCATCGGCAAGCCGCCCGCACCTAATGCGATATCAAGAGACAGGGAGCCTGTAGAAATAGTTTCAACATCCATTGAGCGATCTTCGCCCAAACGCATGATAGAACCTTTACCAAATTGCTTTTCGATCTGACCCAGTGCTGCTGCCAGCGCCTTTTGTTTGTTCTCATCAATAGCCATTTCTACTCCTGTCATGCGGCGTAAAGCGGTCTCTACGCTGCCACTTAATCATAGGTTACCGGATAATTACGACATTATACTGTATACACATACAGCATCAAGCGTATTTTTGCAGAAACTCATCTAATAACGTTTGCAGAGCAAAATGGACCGACTGCAAACGCACGGCATTTCTGTCGCCGCTGAATACCACTTTGCGGGTAAAAGCGTGCCCCTGTTTATCACTAAAACCAAACCAGACTGTACCTACCGGCTTTTCATCAGAGCCCCCGTCCGGCCCGGCGACTCCGCTGACAGAGACAGCAAAATCCGCACCAGTAGCTACCAGAGCGCCAGCAGCCATTTCCTGCACTACTTCAGAACTCACCGCACCAAAGCAAGCCAGTGTATTTTCATTAACGTTAACCAGATCCTGTTTAGCCCGATTGCTGTAAGTGACAAAACCATAATCAAACCAGGCGGAACTACCGGCAACATCAGTGATTACTTTGGCCAGCCAGCCTCCGGTACAGGACTCGACGCACGTTACCCTGGCGCCGCAGGCCTTAAGCCGATCGCCGACCAGGCCACTTAAGCGTAAAATGTCAGTTTCCGTCATTGCAGTATCATCTTAATAGGGAGTTGATAAATAAGGGTAACACTCTTCCTCAGGAAAGGCGCTTTATCACCCAATATGCGAAGCGCATTGCAAGGGAGGATGAAATGCGACATCAGATATTACAGGGGCATTCACGTCGGATAAATGATGGAAATGCCCTACACTTCTCCCTGCTTTGATTACATGGTCAATATCAGTCAAAATGGCCTTAGAGATGCCCTTTCAGGCTAAGAATCCATTGGGGAGGACTTTTGATGCGACCCTCTTTTTTAAAAAATATTGGTATTAAAGGCAATAGCGACTCAGATGAAATTCGCAGCAGCATCACGATTGATCGCCCGGCTGAAACGTTGTTTGCACTCTGGCGTAAACCTGAAACGCTGCCAGTTTTAATGAACCATTTCGCCACTATCGACATTCTTAACTACACCGACTCACGATGGCGCGTTAACACACCATTTGGCGCACTCATTGAGTGGCAGGCACGAATTGTTGATGAAAAACCAGGGGAATATATCTACTGGCGCTCCCTGGAAGGCGCCCGTATTCCTAATGAAGGACGATTATCGTTCAAGCCTGCTCAGTCCGGCACAGGGACAGACGTTACGTTGATGATTCGCTTCGATCCACCGGGTGGGTTACTGGGGAAAAAAATCAGCCAAATGTTCGATATTTTGTCCAAGGACATGCTGACGAAGACACTCTGTCGCTTCAAAAGCCTGGCGGAAAATGACAATAATCCCGGAGAAAACTAATATATCGGGCCAGCCTTTACCTCAACAGAGAAGGCTTGCTGACTATCCTCGCACTATTTTATTTACAGCTAACAGGAGATTAAATGCTGGAGTTGATTCAAACAATCGGACTGGGTTTAGTGATGATTTTACCCCTCGCCAACCCACTGACAACAGTGGCGCTGTTTCTGGGATTGGCCGGAGAAATGAGCCAGGGAGAGCGAAATCGGCAGATATTTCAGGCGTCGTTTTATGTATTTATTATATTAACGGTAGCGTTTTATGGCGGCCAATTAGTCATGAATACCTTTGGTATTTCTATTCCTGGCTTGCGTATTGCCGGGGGACTGATTGTGGCCTTTATTGGTTTCCGTATGCTTTTCCCTCAGCAAAAGCCTGAAAATGCCCCTGAGGTAACAAGTAAGGCCGATGAAATCGACGCCAGTTATTCCGCCAATACGGTCAATATTGCCTTTGTTCCATTAGCTATGCCCAGTACCGCAGGCCCAGGAACGATAGCTCTCATTATCAGTTCAACATCACAAATAAAAAGTGGTGTGGATATTACACCGTGGGTACTCACCGTCGCCCCTGTATTGACGTTTATTGCCGTCAGCGTGATCCTGTGGTTGAGCCTGAAAAGCTCTGGTTTTATCATGCGGCTGATCGGCAAAGGCGGCATTGAGGCCATTTCCCGTCTTATGGGTTTTCTGCTGGTGTGTATGGGCGTTCAGTTCATCATCAATGGCACATTAGAGATTGCTGCCACGTTTCATTAATCCAAATCCGGTTCTGTGTTAACTGTTTCGCTGCAAATTAGCGGTGGCAAAAAAGCGTTAACCGTTGGGACAGTTCCGGTAAAGCGTTCGATTTCGACCACTGTAATCTGGCCATTTTCAAATGCGTTTTTTCTACACTCGCGGTAATCCCCATTGAGCGCTATATGTCTTTTCGGCTCCCATCATGCTCTCTTGGTTGCGAAGATAATATTCCGTGAATTAAGCCGAGTACGTCATAGTACAGTAGATAAAAATGCCTGGGTGCGGCTATTCTGAGGTTGATCAAGCACTTCTTTGGCTGGCCCGGTCTCAACAATTTTGCCATTTTCCATAAAGACGATGTTATCGGCTATTTCTCTGGCAAAACCTATCTCGTGCGTCACGATAACCATGGTAATGCCAGAGTGCGCCAGCTTTTTGATGACCTGCAATACTTCACCAACCAGTTCAGGATCGAGCGCCGAGGTCGGCTCATCGAATAACATCACTTCTGGATTCATTGCCAATGCGCGGGCGATAGCCACACGCTGCTGTTGCCCGCCAGAGAGTTCGTGCGGCCAATCATCAATACGATCCGCCATACCCACCTGTTGCAGCAGAGACAACGCTTGTCTCTGGACATCTTGTTTCTCTCTCTTTTTAACCCGCAAAGGCGCATCGGTGATGTTTTGCAACACGGTTCGGTGAGGGAAAAGATTAAAATGCTGAAAAACCATACCAATTTTACTGCGCTGTGCAGCAATATGGCTGTCATTCAACTCATAAAGCCTATTCCCTTTTTGACGATATCCCACCAACATATCGCCAACACGAATAGTTCCACCATCAAGTTTTTCCAAATGATTTATACAACGTAACAGCGTCGATTTACCTGAACCTGATGGGCCTAAAATAGCGGTTACGGATCCGGCGTTCATCTCCAGGTTAATATTATTTAAAATGGTATTGCCTGAAATATTTTTCCGCACATTGCGCAATGTAATAGCTTCACCCATTGCTGAGTTTTCCTTCATTAACAACCTGAGCAAATGGTGCACGTTTCCACCAGCTTCCTATTGATTTTTTCTGCCTGACCATTCCTCTGCCGAAATAACATTCAACATAATATTGTCCAACCGACAGAACAGATGTCATGAATAAATACCAGATCGTGGCGACTAACAATAACGGAATCACCTCATAAGTGCGCTGATAAATAATTTGTGCGGAATAGAGTACATCCTGAAGAGAAATAACCGACACTACCGCCGTGGTTTTAAGTTGACCAATAACCTCATTACCGGCAGGAGGAAGAATAGCGCGCATTGCCTGAGGCAGAACGGTATAAAAGAAAATCTGAGGTTTGCGGTATCCCAGGGCTTTCGCCGCCTCGATCTGACCGGAATTAACGCTTTGAATGCCAGCACGAACAATTTCTGCCGCATAAGCTGACTGATGCATAACCAGAGCAATCACCGCCGCATTAAAAGGGCTGATAAGCGTATTTCCCGAAATGCTGAACACGTCACCAATAACAGGGAGCGACAACGATATCGTAGGGTAAAGCGCCGCAATATTATACCAGAGGAATAATTGCACCAGCATTGGGACACCGCGAAAAAACCAGGTATAACCCCAGCTTACCGCGACTAATACCGGATTGGTGGACAGCCGCATTAAGGCCAGTATCGTTCCCCCGCCAAAGCCCAGCACGACGGATATCGCAGTGAGCTTTATCGTCATGAGAACCCCCTGAATGATGGAGTCTTCGGTAAAATTATCCACCACGACCTGCCATTCAAACCGGGGATTATTCATTACTGAATGGACGACGGCAGCTAACAACAGGAGCACTACGAGTGCACTTACCCAGCGCCCATAGTGCTTATGGGCGACAATATGCAACTCTTCAGTGTGGCTGTCAGTTTTATTGCTCATCATAAAATCTCTTCGTTACGTTTAGCTTCTGTTACTGCGCCGTAACCGATATCCCACTTATCCAAAATTTTCTGGTATGTTCCATCCTGAATTAATGAATTAAGCGCGGCCTGAACAGCTTCTCCCAGTGGAGAGTCTTTAGGCAACGCGATCGAAACTGGCGCGTCGTTAACCGTAATTTCGCCGCTAATCTCCAGTAATTTCACCTGACTAACCTGATAGCGTAGCCCTTCATACGGGCCGAAAAACATAGGCACTCGGCCACTGATAACCGCCTGCACGCCCGCCGGGCGATCCGGGAAAACAGCAATATTGATAGGCTCTTTTTGGGCAGACAGACATTGTTTATTCGCCTCCTGCAAACGGAGTAGCTGCGTGGTTCCCGCACCCGCGCCAACCTCTTTTCCACACACGCTATCAAGTGAGGTAAAAGGAACAACCTTCGCATCTTTACGTGAAATGATAGCTAACTTGGATGAATTGAAATAACCAACAAAATCAATCTGCTCCAGGCGCTTTTTGGTAGCATTGATATTCGACAATGCTACATCATAGCGACCAGACTTCAGCCCGGGGATAATATTGTCAAACCCCCCCGTATCGCGCCAATGAACAGGCACGCCCAATCGGCCACCGATCGAATTCATGATATCAATCTCACGCCCTGCCAACGTTTTGTTATCTTCCTGATAGAATGTTGTCGGCGGCGTGTTAGGGTTCGTACCAGCAACAATCCACCCTCGTTTAATAATTTCTTCCGGTAATTTGGCCTTCAGTGATGTATCCGCTTCAACATGGAACGTGCTGAAAGTAGGGACATTTAGTTCAGCAGAGAACGCGGGAGGGAAAATGCCTAGCATTAATAAAGGGTATGCGAATAGGTATTTTTTCATTATCTTGACCTGGAATCGTTAACTAGCACGAAAGCAAAAAAACGCATCTAATGACGGGAGCGTCATTATGATCATTGCTTTAATAAATTGATTAACCTCATGCTTCTTTAGCATAATTTTCATCAAATATTACGGCTTACCAATGATGCTAAAAGTAAACAGTATTAAAGTGATACTCCATTCTTAGTAATTACAACTAAAACGAGAAATGAAAAAAAATTATAACTTATAATAAAAACACTCACCTGCCTTTAAATTCGGGAAAAGCTATGCAACTCACCTAGCCAAGCATAGCTTAAAACATAGTTAAAACAGTCTGTTGTTAATGCATTTATTTCGTTGAGTCATTAATTTATTTTGACTCAGGGCATAATGACAAAAATAGAAAAACAAATCCATAAATTTTCTATAGGTTAT
>NZ_MJLZ01000044.1 GCF_003666245.1 Brenneria alni | reverse complement strand
ATCTTATTGATTTTTATATCAAAAAAATATTTTAAATTTTGCAAAAAGATTTGAAAAAGAGGCCCCTTCCGTACCAGTTTGGCGTTAATAAATATAACGCTTTGTATAATTTAAGTGCGGTGTTTTTGATGAAATTTAACCCAATGGTTGCAATTTCATAACAATGTCGCTGTGCGCCAGTGTTAAGATGGCAAAAGTAATTTTCCACTGATAATAATCATTTTAAAATAATGGAGGTTGCTGACAAAGTAGCCTGTAAGCCTGTGATATACGGGCCTAGCGTACCGAGGGGCGCTCCGGCGGCTTACGCCGCTACGACCCCTCAGCACGCTCTCCCTAATAATGAGCTTTGCCAATGGTCTGAATAATGGTGATTATTTCAGTTTGTTTGCAAAGAAATACATTTGCCTGATAGCGGAAGATGGCGTGGTGTCATGATTGCATCACGGCCACGCCTGTCCGGCATTATTTGGTTTGCCAATAACGACGTTTTGCCTGCTGTAGTTTCTCATAGGCAGCCAGCAGCGCCTGATGTGCTGGTAAGGCTGTAAACGCATCATCAATGGCAAACAAACCGTAAAAACTTTGCTCACCGGAGATCGCTGCACTGGCGGCGTCTACTGCTTCTCGACCGTACATTTTGACGAAAGCGTCATAATACTCGGCTGGTTTGCGTTCTGGCTCCTGCGCCAGCAGCAAGAGTGTTTGCAGGCAGCGATAGTAATTGCTGCGCTGTGCTGGAAAGACGGAATCATTGAAGTCCTGCGTCCATTCGGCCCAGATTAATGCCTGCTCCAGATCGCCACCGGCCAGTGCCAGCATTGATTTCAACTCGCCAATGCGCAAAGTAAACCAACCGTTATCTTTACCTGTGGCGATACCGAGTAATTCGCGCACCCGCGTGAAGTCATCCAAGCCCTCGTCATCCAATTGTTGCAGCAGGGTGAGGTAATCCTCTTTTTCCCACTGGCTATCCGGCAAAGCCAGCAGCGTTTCACGCAGGTGGGCGCCCATGCTGTTATTGGCTAGCAGCAGGTCTTCAGCAGGATAAATATCTGACATTCCTGGGACCAGGATACGGCAGGCGTAAATGGACAGGTGATGGTAGTCCGCGATATACACTTCTTTATTTTCCCGTTGGAAAATAGCCATCAACGTAGCAAATTCTTCTTCCGTCGTGCCGCTGAAGCTCCAGTCAACAAACTCGTAATCAGCCTGATTTTTAAACATATCCCAGGAGATCAAACCGCTGGAGTCGATAAAATGGGTTTCCAGATTAGCATGTTCTGCGACTTCTTCTTCATCAAAAGTCGGTGGTGTGAAAACGTCTAAATCTTTCAGTCCACGGCCTTGCAGCAGTTCGGTTACGGTACGCTCCAGCGCCACGCCAAAATCAGGGTGCGCGCCAAATGAGGCGAAGCAAGTGCCGTTTGCCGGATTAAACAGCACAACACAGATAACAGGGTATTGACCACCGAGAGAGGCATCGTAAGAGAAGATCGGGAAACCTTCTTTTTCCAGCGTGGCAATGGCTTCAACCACGCCGGGATAGCGGTTTAACACCTCTTGCGGAATGGTCGGCAGACTGATTGATTCAGCAATGATGCGATTTTTGATGCTGCGTTCAAACACTTCAGAAAGCCCCTGAACGCGGGCTTCATTAGCGGTATTGCCAGCGGACATGCCATTAGAAACGTACAGGTTGCCGATAATGTTCATCGGGATATATACCGTGTGCAGATCGGACTGGCGGATAAATGGCAGTGCACAGATCCCCCTGTCTGCATTGCCTGACTGTAGGTCGATCAGATCGCTGGCGCCGAGCTCTTGTTCAGGATCGTAGAATTCACGCAGCTGAGGATCGAGAATGCCTGCCGGCAGTGTATTATCCGCAGGAACGGGAAACCATTTTTCATTGGGATAATGAACGAAATCACTCTGCGCAATTGCCTTGCCGAGGTAAAAATCCGCAAAAAAATAGTTTGTCGACAAACGTTCAAAGTATTCACCCAGTGCTGAAGCCAATGCGGCTTTCTTACTGGCCCCTTTACCATTGGTAAAGCAAAGAGGACAATCACGATCGCGAATGTGTACTGACCAGACGTTAGGCACCGGGTTCAGCCATGAGGCTTCTTCGATGTTGAACCCCAGATCCTGGAGTTGTCGTTGAAAACGGGCGATGGAGACTTCCAGGGCGGCGTCTTTGCCTGGGATGAACGTTTGGGTCATGGTTTTCACTTTTGCGTGTTTGAACAGGACGTGCATGATACGGGCTTTTGGCCGCGGACTCTATTCATTCTATAACAGACTGATAACATGGGTTGAGGCATACCGTCAGCAACGGGGGTTTTGTGTGGCAACGCGCAATAAGCATTGCAGCCACGGGTGACGAGTGATAAAACCGATATCAGGTAAACAGTGTGTTTCGAATCATTGTGATAAAATAATCGCTATTTTTTAAGATGTGGTGAGGGGAAATGACTCAGGTTTTTAATTTTAGCGCCGGTCCAGCGATGCTGCCGGTTGAAGTATTACGTCGGGCTGAACAGGAATTATGCAATTGGCATGGCCTGGGCACATCGGTAATGGAAATCAGCCATCGCAGTAAAGAGTTCATGCAGGTCGCCACGGAATCTGAACAGGATTTACGTGATTTGCTGAAAATCCCCTCCAACTATAAAGTGCTTTTCTGTCATGGTGGCGCTCGCGCGCAGTTTGCCGCTGTACCGCTCAATCTGTTAGGGGATAAAACGCAGGCTGACTATATTGACGGCGGTTATTGGGCGCACAGTGCGGTGAAAGAAGCAGAAAAATACTGCACCCCGAATGTCGTCGATGTAAAAACACGCGCAGAGGGGCAGCGTAGCGTAAAACCAATGCGTGAATGGGAACTGTCTGATAATTCCGCGTTTGTTCATTATTGTCCTAATGAAACCATCGATGGGCTAGCCATCGAAGAAACACCGGATTTTGGCGATAAAGTGGTGGTTGCGGACTTCTCTTCCAGTATTTTATCCCGCCCTATTGATGTCAGCCGCTATGGTGTGATCTATGCCGGTGCTCAGAAAAATATTGGCCCGGCAGGGTTAACGCTGGTTATTGTGCGTGATGATTTACTGGGCAATGCACGTCGTGAACTGCCATCTATTCTTGATTATAAAATCCTGTCTGACAATGACTCCATGTTCAACACCCCGCCAACCTTTGCCTGGTATCTTTCCGGCATGGTCTTCAAGTGGCTGAAAGAGCAGGGCGGCCTGGTGGAAATGGAAAAACGCAACCAGGACAAAGCAGACCTGCTTTACGGGACGATTGATAACAGCAATTTCTATCGCAATGATGTTGCCGTGGCTAACCGTTCCCGCATGAATGTGCCTTTCCTGCTGGCTAATGCCGATCTGGATAAAGTGTTCCTGGAGGAAGCTCAGGCTGCTGGTCTCCATGCGCTGAAAGGACACCGTGCCGTAGGGGGTATGCGTGCATCTATTTATAACGCGATGCCGCTGGCGGGCGTTAAAGCGCTGACGGAGTTCATGGCGGATTTTGAACGCCGTCACGGGTAAGGCCTGTCAGACAGAAGCCGGTTGTTAATGACTGATGAAAACCCCGGTAATACCGGGGTTTCTGTGTTCACGTTTGGAGAATAAGTTTCACATGCAGGAATCCCTGACCCTACAGCCGGTTAAATTGATTAACGGCACGATTAATCTCCCTGGTTCAAAAAGCGTATCGAACCGTGCGCTTTTACTGGCGGCATTGTCTGAAGGGACAACGCGGCTGACGAATTTGCTCGATAGCGATGATGTTCGCCATATGCTGAATGCGCTACAGGCATTGGGTGTGACTTATCATCTATCTTCCAGTCGAACCCAGTGTGAAATCACAGGATTAGGCGGTGCGCTGAAAGCGCAGCAACCCCTTGAGCTATTTCTGGGGAATGCGGGAACTGCCATGCGTCCCCTCGCGGCGGCGTTATGCCTGACCGAAGGCGATATCACTCTGACGGGTGAACCGCGGATGAAAGAACGTCCTATCGGTCATCTGGTTGACGCTTTGCGTCAGGGCGGCGCGAAAGTGGATTATCTGGAGCAGGAGAACTACCCGCCATTGCGCTTGCACGGTGGGTTTCAAGGGGGTGACATCCGTGTTGACGGCAGCGTATCCAGTCAATTTCTGACTGCGTTGCTGATGACGGCACCTCTGGCGCCTCAGGATACCGATATCCGCATTCAGGGCGATTTGGTGTCCAAACCGTATATCGATATCACGTTGAATATGATGAAAACGTTCGGTATCGATGTGCGTAACGATAATTACCGGCGGTTTTCTGTCTCAGGGCGGCAGCAGTACCGTGCTCCAGGCGATTATCTGGTGGAGGGGGACGCCTCCTCGGCGTCTTATTTTCTGGCGGCAGGCGCCATCAGGGGCGGTACGGTACGCGTTACCGGCGTGGGCCGCGCCAGTGTTCAGGGCGATGTCCGTTTTGCCGATGTATTGGAAAAGATGGGAGCAAAAATCCGCTGGGGTGATGACTATATTGAATGCCAGCGAGGTGAACTTCATGCGATTGATATGGATATGAATCACATTCCTGATGCCGCTATGACGATTGCGACGACAGCGCTGTTTGCAAAGGGTGGCGCCACCACGCTGCGGAATATTTATAACTGGCGGGTAAAAGAAACTGATCGCCTTGCGGCGATGGCGATTGAGTTGCGCAAAGTTGGCGCACAGGTGGAGGAAGGTGAGGACTATATTTGCATCACGCCGCCTGAAAAGCTGAAATTTGCCGAAATAGAGACGTATAACGATCACCGCATGGCTATGTGTTTTTCGCTGGTCGCCTTGTCGGATACGCCAGTTACCATTATGGATCCCAAATGCACAGCCAAAACGTTCCCGGATTACTTTGAACAACTTGCCCGGCTGAGTGAACCGGCATAGTCATTTCGCATCAGGGCACGGTGTCTGAGCCGTGCCTCATCCTTTCAAAACCTGCTTTTTAATAAAGCAGGTACTTTCTGATTTTCCCCTCAGTTTGGCATTGCTATAACCTTTTCCCCCGTTGATGCGTATAATGAAGCACCGCAGTGTCGTGAATGACATCAACGGAATTCCCTGTATATAGGAGAGAGAAATGACGGTGACTGCACCGGTAATAACGGTTGACGGACCGAGTGGCGCGGGCAAAGGGACTTTATGCAAAGCGCTGGCAGAAGCATTACAGTGGAACTTGCTGGATTCGGGGGCGATTTATCGTGTTTTGGCACTGGCCGCTTTACATCATCAGGTGGATATCCATTCAGAAGAAGCGCTGGTGCCTTTGGCCTCCCACCTCGATGTGCGCTTTATCTCTGAAGACGGGCAGTTAAAGGTGGTTTTGGAAGGTGAGGACGTCAGTCATGAAATCCGCACAGAAGACGTCGGCAATACCGCGTCGCTGGCAGCAGCGTTTCCCCGGGTTCGGGAAGCATTATTGCGTCGGCAGCGGGCTTTTCGTGAGGCGCCGGGACTGATTGCCGATGGCCGCGATATGGGAACCGTGGTGTTTCCCGATGCGCCGGTCAAGATTTTCCTCGATGCAAGCGCAGAAGAGCGTGCACAACGACGTATGCTACAGTTGCAGGCGAAAGGCTTTAGTGTTAACTTTGAACGTCTTTTGTCCGAGATAAGGGAACGCGACGATCGCGACCGTAATCGGCCCGTTGCGCCGTTGGTGCCAGCAGCTGATGCGCTGGTGCTCGATTCAACGGCAATGACAATTGATGAAGTGATTGCGCGTGCGCTGGCGTATGCCCGTGAAGTGTTGGCGTAATGCACATAAATAAATGAATTTTACCTTGCTGTAAGGATGCACAGCGGGGCATGTTAAACAACCCCATCGAGCAGGATGCCAGATGGACGTTAAATTGAAGACTCCTAAGATTATCAACATGACTGAATCTTTTGCTCAACTCTTTGAAGAATCCCTGAAAGAAATCGAAACCCGTCCTGGTTCCATCGTTCGCGGTGTTGTGGTTGCTATTGATAAAGATGTCGTACTGGTTGACGCCGGTCTGAAATCTGAATCCGCCATTCCGGTAGAGCAATTCAAAAACGCACAGGGTGAACTGGAAATTCAGGTTGGCGATGAAGTAGACGTCGCGCTGGATGCTGTTGAAGATGGCTTCGGTGAAACGCTGCTGTCCCGTGAAAAAGCTAAACGTCATGAAGCATGGCTGATGCTTGAAAAAGCTTATGAAGAAGCTGCAACTGTTACCGGTGTTATCAACGGTAAAGTGAAGGGCGGTTTCACTGTTGAGCTGAACGGCATTCGTGCGTTCCTGCCCGGTTCTCTGGTAGACGTTCGTCCGGTACGTGACACGCTGCATCTGGAAGGCAAAGAGCTTGAGTTCAAAGTTATCAAGCTGGATCAGAAGCGCAACAACGTTGTTGTTTCCCGCCGGGCGGTTATCGAATCTGAAAACAGCGCTGAACGTGATCAACTGCTGGAAAACCTGCAGGAAGGCATGGAAGTTAAAGGTATCGTTAAAAACCTTACTGACTACGGTGCATTCGTTGATCTGGGTGGCGTTGACGGCCTGCTGCATATTACTGATATGGCTTGGAAGCGTGTTAAACATCCGAGCGAAATCGTCAATGTGGGCGACGAAATTACGGTTAAAGTGTTGAAATTCGACCGTGAACGTACTCGTGTTTCTCTGGGCCTGAAACAACTGGGCGAAGATCCGTGGGTTGCTATCGCTAAACGTTACCCGGAAAGTACTCGTCTGACTGGCCGCGTAACCAATCTGACTGACTACGGTTGCTTCGTTGAGATCGAAGAAGGCGTTGAAGGTCTGGTACACGTTTCAGAAATGGATTGGACCAACAAAAACATCCATCCGTCCAAAGTTGTTAACGTTGGTGACGTAGTGGAAGTTATGGTTCTGGACATCGATGAAGAACGTCGTCGTATCTCCCTGGGTCTGAAACAATGCAAAGCCAATCCGTGGCAGCAATTTGCTGAAACCCACAACAAAGGCGACCGCGTTGAAGGTAAGATCAAGTCCATCACTGATTTCGGTATCTTCATCGGTCTTGACGGCGGTATCGACGGTCTGGTTCACCTGTCCGACATCTCTTGGAACGTGGCTGGCGAAGAAGCCGTTCGCGAATACAAGAAAGGTGATGAGATCGCCGCAGTGGTGTTGCAGGTTGACGCAGAGCGTGAACGCATCTCCCTGGGCGTGAAACAACTGTCTGAAGACCCGTTCAATAACTACCTGTCTGTAAACAAGAAAGGTGCGATTGTTACAGGTAAAGTTACTGCAGTTGACGCCAAAGGTGCTACAGTTGAATTAGCGGACGGCGTAGAAGGCTATCTACGCGCTTCTGAAGCTTCCCGCGATCGCATTGAAGATGCAACGCTGGTATTGAACGTTGGTGACAGCGTAGAAGCGAAATACACGGGTGTTGATCGTAAAAACCGTGTTGTCAGCCTGTCTGTTCGTGCTAAGGATGAAGCAGACGAGAAAGACGCTATCACCACTGTTAATACCAAACAGGAAGAAAGCAACTTCTCCAGCGCTATGGCTGAAGCTTTCAAGGCAGCGAAAGGCGAGTAATATAAAGGTGGGGTGAGCAACGTTGGTTGCTCGCTCTTGAAACGGTAGTAAGTTATTGTGGTTATTCATGTAATCACATACTTGGAGGAACCATGACCAAGTCTGAACTTATTGAAAGACTTGCTGGACAGCAATCTCATATCCCAGCCAAACTGGTTGAGGATGCAGTGAAAGAGATGCTCGAGCAGATGGCCACGACGCTGGCTGAAGGCGATCGTATTGAGATCCGTGGGTTCGGCAGTTTTTCACTTCACTACCGTGCACCTCGTGTTGGGCGCAATCCAAAAACGGGTGAGAAAGTTGAGCTGGAAGGTAAGTATGTCCCTCACTTCAAGCCAGGTAAGGAACTGCGTGACCGCGCCAATATCTACGGATAAATTTTTGCCATAACGCATTGTTAGCGCGGGTTTTCGATTGTAAAAACAACGCTGAATATCAAACCGGTTAGACAACTCGTTTAACCGGTTTTTCTTTTTAACATAGGGTGATTTTTGTTGATTGCCAGTCGATCGCTTCTTCGTAAATTCTTCACGTCAATAATTCGGCCAGCCTCAGTCTGAAATATTCTTTCTCACAATCTGGAACTCCTCACCACTATCAGTCACTTATTTGAACGTAACTTCAGGAAAAATATAAAGTGAAGTTGCTTTAACGTTGACAATTTATATCACTCTGAAAGATTTGTTGATTATTTAACGCATTAAAAATAAAGGATTTATACATGACTAGCGCGATAAATAGATATTTTTACAATCCAGCCGAATACCCTCCCTTACAGAAAAGCACTTCAGCACAAAACCAGGCTGCCAGAAGCCATCCTGGGGCACCATTGAAGAATCGAGATAATGAAGAGCCTTTTCCAGCCAGACTTGCTTCCAGTCGAATTAAGCGTCCGACATCGCCATTTACCACTTTGCGTCAGTTTGAACTGAATCGCTCATATGAGATCAAGGGAGTGGGGTATTCAACTACGCCTGCAGGTTTGGCCTCGACAGGTACATCAAAACCAGGCGTATTATGCCTGACTGATGGGATGGATCTCTGTTTAGGGGTCGCAGTTGGGGGAACCAAGTCTTCGGAATCGAAAGTGCGTGTTTTTCACGTCATGCCCGAAAACAGTCGTGCTCAATGGAAAATCGGGGATTATGTCAAAAATTTACAAAGTGATGGATATGAAGTAAGAGCGGCGCTCCACGGCGGCGATGACACATCCCGTTCAAGTATGCAAAAAGTGAGCGCTGTCGAAACTGTGTTGAGTGCGCTGGATGTGCCGATAGACATTAATGAAACGGGTGGTGGCAGTGAGCGAAACGGGCCGCTTGGCGCAGTAGTGAATAATGATGGCAGCTTCAAGTTTGTCAGGGAGCTAATACGCCCGCCTCGATGATAACCAGCAGTTTCCCCACTTGTATTTATCTAGCCCTGTTTAGTGTTGATTCTTCTAAAGCGTCGCGTTAGCTTTTGCCTATCGCATTGATAGCGCGAACGCCCTTTCAAAGCGTTTGTTAACTGATTAAAGTATATCAAACAGCCAAACTCATTAGTCAGAATTTACGGAAGAAGAAAATATATTGGCGGATAATGAATTCAGAAGGAACTGGATATAAAGAACAATACTCCCTCTGAAACCAACCTATCTCCGCAATTAGCTCTATTTTATCTCACTCTTTGCTCATGCTTTCGGCCCATGTTAAGAACATGAAATGCATGTCGACGGATAACGTTCTTAACACTAACGCTGCCGGAACAATCGCTCTATTTGTTTGCAAATGAGGAGTTGCGCTACCCAGGGTAAAAGGTTTTACCACAAAAAAAAGAGGATAACCAATGAGCAATAGTCGCGTAGTTAGTGTTTTATTCCCACGCCAAAAGCGTTACATATTTTGGGCGTCACTTTTATTAAGCTCTCAGGTGATGGCAGAGACGCTTACCCGTGATAATGGTGCGCCAGTGGGTGACAATCAAAATTCACAAACGGCAGGCGTTAATGGGCCGGTGTTGTTGCAAGACGTGCAATTACTACAGAAGTTGCAGCGTTTTGACCGTGAACGCGTCCCTGAGCGTGTGGTGCACGCACGTGGAACTGGCGCTTTCGGTGAGTTTACTCCAACTGTAGATATCTCTGATCTCACCACCGCCGCGGTATTCAAGCCAGGAACGAAAACGCCGGTATTCGTCCGTTTTTCCAGCGTGGTACACGGCAATCATTCGCCAGAAACACTGCGCGATCCGCATGGTTTCGCCACCAAATTCTACACCTCGGAAGGCAACTGGGATTTGGTCGGCAACAATTTCCCCACTTTCTTCATCCGTGATGCCATCAAGTTCCCGGATATGGTACATGCCTTCAAGCCGGATCCCCGCACCAATCTTGACGACGACTCGCGCCGTTTCGATTTCTTCTCACATTTACCGGAAGCCACCCGGACATTGACCCTGTTGTATTCCAATGAGGGAACGCCCGCCTCCTATCGAAATATGGACGGTAATGGCGTACACGCCTATAAATTTGTTAATTCCAAAGGTGAAGTACACTATGTGAAATTCCATTGGAAAACATTACAAGGAATCAAAAACCTTGATCCAAAACAAGTTGAGGAGGTTCAGGGGAAAGATTACAGTCATCTTACTCAAGACTTGGTGACGTCAATTAATCGTGGCGATTACCCAAAATGGGACCTCTATATTCAGATCCTGAAACCTGAAGATCTGGAAAAATTCGCCTTTGATCCACTCGATGCCACCAAAATATGGCCCGACGTTCCTGAACGAAAAATTGGTCAAATGGTGTTGAATAAAAATCCTACCAATGTCTTCCAACAGACTGAGCAAGTTGCTATGGCGCCGTCAAATTTGGTGCCGGGCATTGAGCCGTCGGAAGATAAACTGCTTCAGGGGCGTTTGTTTGCTTACGCTGATACGCAAATGTACCGCATCGGTGCCAACGGCTTAAGTCTGCCAATCAATCAGCCAACTGTGAAAGTCAACAATGGTAATCAGGATGGTAGCCTGAACAGCGGTGATACACAGGATCAAGGCGTCAATTATCAGCCCAGCCGTCGCTATCCGCGTGAGGAACTGACTTCCGCACGTTACAGTTCGACGCCACTGAGCGGCACCACGGTACAGCAGAAAATCCAGCGCGAGCAAAACTTCCAGCAAGCCGGGGATCTCTACCGTTCATACAGTGAGAAGGAGAAGAACGATTTGGTCAACAGCCTCGGGTCATCGCTGGCTACGACCGATAAGGAGAGCAAAAACATCATGCTCTCCTACTTCTACAAAGCAGATAAAGACTATGGCACCCGATTGACTGCCATTGCCAAGGGCGATTTGCCGGAGGTGAAAAAATTGGCGGATAAGCTGTCAGACTGATTCAGTTGCCTTTAAACGTCCGGCTCTTTTGAGGGACGGACGTTTACTCGAAGAGGTGAAAATATGAAAATCATGATGGTAGCCCTGTGGTTGATGGTTGTCTCACTGTTCTCCCCGTTGGATGCTCATGCCGCTGATAGCGATAACGCGCAAGACCCGCAGGTGAAGGCGCAGCTCAATAACTATCTGTGGGATGCGGCGAGAAACGGCGACGTTTCCGTGATCAAAACCCTGATTGATGCAAAGTACGATCTCAACACTGCCGACAACAAAGGATATACCGCCATTATTCTGGCGGCTTATCACGGCCATGACAACACGGTAAAAATGTTGATCGAGGCCGGAGCGGATCCCTGCCAGCGCGACAAGCGTGGCAACAGCGCTTTGATGGGGGCAATATTCAAAGGTGAAATAAAAGTCGCACGTCGCTTAATGAATGCAGATTGTCATCCCGATCAGCGTAACAATGCAGGACAAACCGCAGCCATGTATGCTTCTCTGTTTCAGAGAAGTGAACTCCTTCAGGCGCTGAAAGAGAGAGGGGCGGATATGAATGCTGCCGACAACGCTGGCAATAGCGCTACTACGTTGTCACAGGGGAAAATCAATGGCATCCAGTAGCTTGCTGCTCCACTGCCGCGATTGCAGCCAGTCGATTGACTGCTACGGTAAGCGGAAAGGGTGAAGGCAAATATTTAAGGAACAAAACGTAAGATACTGCCAGCGGCAGAAATAGCCGCTGGCAGTATCTTCAATATTACTGATGACGTTGTTTTAACCTGCGAATAATCGTCGCCAGATCCAAATCCTGATCCTGTAGCAAGACCAGCAGATGATACATTAGGTCGGCTGCTTCATTAGTCAGTTCTTCACGGTCATGGACGGTAGCCGCCAATGCGGTTTCCAGGCCTTCTTCTCCCACTTTCTGCGCAATACGTTTGGTGCCGCTGGCATACAAACTGGCGGTATATGAACTGGTCGGATCGGCGCTCTTGCGTTCTCCCAGCAATTGTTCCAGTTCATATAAGAATTGCCAGTCGCTGGCGGCAGGAGAAAAACAACTGCTGCTGCCCAAGTGACAGGTTGGCCCAATGGGGTTTGCCAGAACCAGCAGCGTATCGTTATCGCAATCCGGCGTAATTGACGCCACATTGAGAAAGTGACCGGAGGATTCGCCCTTGGTCCACAAGCGCTGTTTGGTACGAGAAAAAAACGTCACTTTGCCACTGTCTTCGGTCGCTTTCAGCGCGTCTTGATTCATATAGCCCAACATCAGGACTTCACCAGAAACGGCATGTTGCACAATCACCGGCAACATACCGTCAGTTTTTTCCCAATCAAGTTGGTTTCGTTGTTCGTCGCTTAAAATACGCTGTTCGCTTAACACACCCGAATCTCCACGCCTTGTTGCTTAAGATAGTGTTTCAGTTCACCAATATTAATGATCTGCTTATGAAATACCGATGCGGCAAGTGCACCGTCAACCTGAGCATCCTCAAAGGCCGCCAGAAAATGTTCCATCGTGCCGGCGCCGCCGGAAGCAATCAGCGGTACATGACAGACTTCACGAACCCGCTTCAACTGGTGTAAATCATACCCATTGCGCACGCCGTCCTGGTTCATCATATTCAGGACAATCTCACCTGCGCCGCGCTTTTGCACTTCTTCTATCCAGTCCAGCGTTTCCCAAGTGGTGACTTTGGTTCGCGTTTCATCACCAGTATATTGATTAACGTGGTAACGCCCGGTTGTCGCATCATGCCAGGTATCAATTCCCACCACGATGCACTGCACGCCGTAACGGTCAGCCAGACGGGTAATCAATGTCGGGTCGGCCAACGCAGGTGAGTTGATGGAAATTTTATCCGCGCCGAAAGACAGGATCTGCCCGGCTTCTTCCACGCTCTTGATACCGCCTGCGACACAGAAAGGAATGTCGATAACTTCAGCCACGCGGGATACCCAGCTCTTATCGACGACGCGGCCATCTGATGATGCGGTGATATCGTAAAATACCAGTTCATCAGCACCTTCCTGCGCGTAACGCTGCGCCAGCGGGACGATGTCACCAATAATTTCATGGTTGCGGAACTGTACACCTTTGACGACCTGTCCGTCACGTACATCCAGGCAGGGGATTATCCGTTTTGCCAGCATGAAATGGCCTCCGCTACGTTAAATTTACCTTCCAGCAGAGCACGCCCGACGATCACGCCCTGCACGCCGCTGCCACGTAAATTGGCAATATCCGTCAGACTGCCGATGCCGCCTGAAGCTTGAAAATCAACCTGCGGATAACGCTGGCAGAGTTCACGGTAGAGTTCGACATTCGAGCCGCTTAACGTGCCGTCGCGTGAAATATCGGTACACAGTACGTGTTTCAGGCCAAACGGCAGATAGTGTTCGACGGTTTGCTCCAGCGTCGCCGCTGAGTTCTCCTGCCAGCCGCTGATCGCAACCTGTTTGATGCCATTGGCATCGATGCGCACATCCAGCGCCAGCACCAATGCTTCGGCGCCATAGCGGGTGAACCATTGCTGCACCAGCGCTGGCTGTTTAACCGCGGTGGAACCAATAACCACCCGGCGGGCGCCAGCATTAAGTAGTGCTTCCACGTCTTGCTCGGTGCGGATACCTCCACCGACCTGCACAGGGACGCTGACGCCGGACAGCAGCGTCTTAAGCAGGGGGATCTGGCGGGCGGAAGGATCTTTGGCACCGGTCAGATCAACCAGATGTAATACCTGCGCTCCTTGCTGCTGGTAACTCTGCAGGCGGGGCAGGGGATCGCTGCCATACTGACGCTGTTGTCCATAATCGCCCTGATGCAAACGGACAACCTGCCCGTCTATCAGATCCAATGCGGGAATAATCATGACGATTTACATCTCCAGAAAATTTTTCAGCAACTGGGCGCCGGCTGCGCCAGAACGTTCAGGGTGAAACTGCACGCCGAAGAAATTATCTTTCTCCACGGCGGCGGTGAAAGCTTCACCGTAGTTGGCCTGAGCAATGGTGTTCGGACAAACCGGCATGGCATAGCTGTGGACAAAATAGAAGTAGGCGCCCTCGTCAATATCACGGAACAGACGATGTCCGGCCTGCGATGTGAGCTGGTTCCATCCCATGTGAGGAAGGGGTAAACCGTGATCTCTCATGAGCTTGACGGGCGCATCAATAATACCGAGTGTAGAAATGCCGCCGTTTTCATCGCTGGACGTACCGAGTAGTTGCATACCGAGACAGATACCCAGTACCGGCTGGGTACAGGCTTTGATCAAATCGATCAGGCTGCGTTCCGCTAGCTGGTTCATTGCCGCCTGCGCGGTTCCTACACCGGGTAAAAACAGTTTGTCGGCATGTAGTACAACTTCAGATTCCCGGCTGACGATGGGTTGATAGCCTAAACGCTGCACCGCATAGTTGACGGAGGACAGGTTTGCACAACCGGTATCCAGAATGACAACCTTCATTACAGCACCCCTTTTGAACTCGGCAGCGTATCGCCTTCAACCTTGATCGCCTGACGTAGCGCCCGGCCAAAGACTTTAAACAGGCTTTCGACACGGTGGTGATCGTTACGTCCTTTGGTTTTCAGGTGCAGCGTGCAGCCCATAGCATAGGAGAGCGAGCGGAAGAAATGCTCAACCATTTCCGTACTCAGGTCGCCAACGCGTTGATAGTTGAATTCGGCTTTGTATTCCAGGTGTGGTCGCCCGGAGATATCCAGCGCGCAGCGCGCCAGGCACTCATCCATCGGCAGAACGAAGCCAAAACGGCCAATACCGCGTTTATCGCCCAACGCTTGGCTGAGTGCTTCTCCCAGCGCCAGCCCGGTATCTTCTACCGTGTGGTGATCGTCGATATAAAGATCGCCTTTTACTTCAATTTTCATGCGAAAACCGCCGTGGGTGGCAATCTGATCCAGCATGTGATCGAAAAAGCCTACGCCGGTATTGATTTTGCTGCCGCCTTCCTGATCCAGCCAGACATTAACGTCAATGGCGGTTTCACGTGTGACGCGGTTGACATGGGCGTGGCGGTTGCGCCTGGTGAGCTGGTTGGTGATGGTGTTCCAGTTCAGCCCTTCACGCTGATAGCGTAATCCGGCGATGCCCATGTTTTGCGCCAGTTGCAGATCGGTTTCCCGATCGCCAATCACATAACTGTTGGCGAGATCTAAAGCGCCGTCTTTCATATACGCCGTCACCAGCGCCGTTTTAGGCTTGCGGCACTCGCACTCGTCTGCCGGAAGATGCGGGCAGATCAGCACTTTCTCAAAGTGAATCCCTTGAGAAGTGAGGAGCTGCATCATAAGATTATGTGGTGGATCAAAGGTTTCCTGCGGGAAGCTGGCTGTACCAAGTCCATCCTGATTGGTGATCATCACCAGCTTGAATCCCGCTTTTTGCAACGCCAGCAAAGACGGAATAACGTCTGGTTCCAGCGCCAGTTTATCCAACCGGTCAACCTGATAATCTTCGGGTGGTTCGGCAATTAATGTTCCGTCGCGGTCGATAAAAAGATATTTCTGGCCCACATTGGCTCCTTGAGATTAAGCGTTGATTCCGGGCAACGACCGTAATGCGTCGATGACGCGTTCGCATTCATAACGGTTGCCGACAGTGATGCGTAAACAGCCAGACAAACCGGGCTGCTTGTTTTGATCGCGTAGGATAATGCCGCCATCCCACAGAATTTTAAATACCTGGCTGGAGGCGGTAAAACGGACTAACAGATAGTTACTTTCGCTGGGAAATATGGTTTCCACACAGGCCAGCGGTGCTAACTGCCCGGCCAGCCAGCGGCGGTTTTCCACCACGTCGGCCACGTTTTGCCGCATTCTCGCAACACCCTGCGCACTCAATGCCTGCGCGGCGATATCGGCAACCGGCAACGAGAGCGGATAAGGGGCAATGACTTTCAGCAATAACGTAATGACATCCTCGTTAGCCAGCGTAAAGCCGCAACGCAGTCCGGCCAGAGCATAGGCTTTTGACAAGGTGCGCAGAATGACCAGATGCGGGTAGTCCGACAGCCAACCGACGGTTGACGCCTGCGGGCAGAATTCAATATAGGCTTCGTCAATCACCACCAGCGCTTTGCCCTGCGTCAGATCCAGCAGGCGACGCAGGTCTTCCTGTTTTACCAGATTGCCGGTCGGATTGTTGGGGCTGCAAACATATACCAGCTTCACGCCGTCCAGTTGACTCTCAATGGATGCCATGTCCAATTGCCAGTCTGTGGTGCTTTGCGCGGTACGGCGCTCCACACCAAAGGTTTCGGCGCTCACCGCATACATGCCATAGGTCGGCGGGCAGAACAGAATGGCATCTTTACCCGGTTCGCAGAAAGCACGGATCAGCAGCTCGATCCCTTCATCAGCCCCGCGGCTGACCAGCACCTGCTGCGGTTTTACTCCGGCGTAGTCGGCGTAGCGCTCAATCACCTGCCTGGGTTGACATTCGGGATAACGGTTCAGCGTCGGCAGCGTCAGTTGATACTCCGGCGCCTGCGGGTATTCATTGGCATTCAGCCACACATCGCCATTGCCGCCCAGCCGACGGGCGGATTGATAAGGCGTCAGCGCCCGCACATTGGCGCGGGCCAGTTGATCAATGCTCATGCTTGCTCCTTCAGGGCGGCGACACGCAGGGTAACGGCGTTTTTGTGGGCGGTGAGCTGCTCGGCCTGAGCCAGCGTTTCGATGGTCGGCGCCAGTTGCAGCAAACCTTGCGGCGTCAACTGCTGTACCGTCATCCGCTTTTGGAAGTCGGCCAATCCCAGACTGGAATAGGTCGATGTGTAACCGTAGGTCGGCAACACGTGGTTGGTGCCTGACGCATAGTCGCCCGCAGACTCCGGTGACCAGTCGCCAAGAAACACCGATCCGGCGCTGGTAATGCTGTCGACCCATTTTTCTGCATCGCGGGTCTGAATGATCAAGTGTTCCGGGCCGTATTGATTACTGATTTTAATACACTGCTCCAGGTCACTCGCCACAATAACCCGGCTGCCGGACAACGCCTGACGGGCGATCTCCGCACGGGAAAGCTGCGTGAGCTGCTGCTCCACCGCGTCGGCCACGGCTTTGGCTATTGTCGCATCGGGCGTTAGCAGGATAACCTGTGAATCAGGGCCGTGCTCCGCCTGTGAAAGCAGGTCGGCGGCAACAAACGCCGGAGTGGCGCCGCTGTCGGCGATCACCAGCACTTCGGACGGGCCGGCAGGCATGTCTATTGCGGCGCCGGCAAGCTGTTGGCTGACCTGACGTTTCGCCTCGGTGACGTATGCATTACCAGGGCCAAAGATTTTATCGACCTTAGGTACGCTTTCGCTGCCGAATGCCATAGCGGCGATAGCCTGCGCGCCACCCAGTTGGAAAACCTCCTGAATACCGCACAATTGCGCGGCATAGAGAATTTCATCGGCAATGGGTGGTGGCGAGCACAGCACCACGCGCTGGCAACCTGCGATACGGGCAGGCGTGCCCAGCATCAGCACAGTGGAGGGCAGGGGGGCCGACCCCCCGGGAATATATAATCCGATGGTGGCGATCGGACGGGTTAGCTGCTGACAGCGAACGCCCGGTTGCGTTTCCACATCAACTATCGGCAGTTTTTGCGCGTTGTGGAACGTTTCAATGTTGCGAACCGCAATCGCCATCGCTTGTTTAACTTCTTCGTCAAGGCGTTCGGTCGCGGCAGCAATTTCGGCATCGGTAATGCGCAGAGCATCGACCTGCACCTTATCAAACCGGGCGCTGTATTCACGCAGGGCACTATCGCCACGGTTTTTCACGCTTGCCAGAATCTCTTCTACGATAGCGGTGATACGATCCGATGCCGAGACAGCCGGGCGGGTCAGTAATTGGCGTTGCTCCTCGTCGGAACAACGTTGCCAGTCGATAATGGTATTGAAGTTGCTCATTGTGTTGCTGTCGGCCATCGTCATTACTCCATCATTTTCTCAATCGGCAACACCAGAATGGAACTGGCGCCGAGCGACTTCAGTTTTTCCATGGTTTCCCAGAACAGGGTTTCGCTGCTGACCATGTGCATGGCAACCCGGCTCTGATCGCCCGCTAGCGGCAGAATGGTCGGGCGTTCGGCACCGGGTAATAATGAAATGACTTCATCCAGACGTTCGCTGGGCGCGTGCAGCATAATATATTTTGATTCACGCGCCTGAATCACGCCTTGCATCCTGGTCAGTAATTTGTCGATTAACTGCTGCTTGTCGGCGGACATTTCGCCGTCGCGCTGAATCAGGCAGGCTTTGGAACGGTAAATGACTTCAACTTCGCGCAGGCCGTTGGCCTCCAGCGTCGCCCCGGTCGAAACCAGATCGCAAATGGCATCAGCCAGCCCGGCGCGAGGAGCAACTTCGACGGAGCCGTTCAGCAGGCAGGATTTGAAATTGATGGATTGATTGTCGAGATATTGCTTGAGCAAGTGAGGATAAGAGGTGGCGATACGTTTGTCTTTCAGACACTGCGGACCGGCATACTCTTCGTCCAGCGGCATTGCCAGCGACAAACGACAGCCACCAAAGTCCAGACGGCGCAGCGTAAAATAGCGTGGGTCTTCGCCTTGCGCCCGGCGGTTGAGTAGTTCTTCTTCCAGCACGTTTTCGCCAATGATACCCAAATCGACTACGCCATCCATGACCAAACCGGGGATATCGTCATCACGGACGCGCAGAATATCGATAGGCATGTTTTCCGCAAACGCAATAAGACGCTGTTGTTGCAAATTGATCTTAATACCACAGCGCGCCAGCAGTTCGCGTGAATCGTCGCTCAGGCGGCCTGACTTCTGCATTGCTATCCGTAAACGTGTTTTATCCAGCATGGAAACCTCATTAACCAGTCAAATTAAAAACTATTCTAAAAAATCGGTCGGGAACGTTTTTTAACCTTGCGGTGCAACGGCCCGCAGGGTGGCGTGCCAGGATTGTACGCCATAAAAAAACCCTCGGAAGATGATCTTCCGAGGGCTCTCTTTTCGTTCTGCGCCACTGGAAGATCTGCGTGTCTTCCAGCACCAATCGCCTGAAAGACTAGTCAGGGTGATGGTGATGATGGTGGTTAAACAGAACGCTTGTCATAATATATCTCTTGGTTGTATCAATATATTCACTCTCTGGCGGATAACCTAAACCATGTACGGGTATTTGTGCAACACTTTTTTACTGGATGTGGGGCGCCAGGTTATGCAGGATGTCACAGGCAAACGGGTATCAGATGAATTTTGCGGTGCATGATCGGGGGGAGCTAAAGATGAAGAAAGTGGCGATTGTCGGGCTGGGTTGGTTAGGTATGCCGCTGGCGTTGGCGCTGAAAAACCATGGCTATCAGGTTGTCGGCAGCAAAACAACGATTGACGGCGTTGAAGCCACGCGGATGAGTGGTGTTGAGTGTTACCAGCTCAGGCTGACGCCTGAGCTGGAGTGCAATACTGATGAGCTAACTGCCTTATTGCAGGTTGATGCGCTTATTATTACTTTACCCGCCAGCCGAACGGCGCGGGGCGGGGAAAATTATGCTCAGGCGGTGCAGCAACTGGTTAATACTGCCCGGGTTTTTAACGTGTCGCGGATTATCTTCACCAGTTCAACATCCGTGTATGGCAATACTACAGGCATCGTACGGGAAAACTCGTCGCTGCAACCCGTATCCGTCGCTGGCAAGGTGCTGCTGTCGCTCGAACAGTGGCTACAGCATTTACCGGATACGTCGGTAGATATCCTGCGGCTGGCCGGGCTGGTGGGTATTGATCGCCATCCTGGCCGTTTTCTGGCAGGGAAAACGGGGTTGACCGGGGGCGCTCACGGCGTGAACCTGGTTCATCAGGAAGATGTACTGGAAGCCATCCAGTTAATATTAAAACATCCGCATGGCGGGCATCTGTATAACCTTTGCGCGCCAGGGCATCCTGCTAAACAGGATTATTATCCCGATCAGGCACGGCGACTCAACTTAACTCCACCGCAGTTCGTTGCTAATGAAACTGATTCTTCAGGACGCATTGTGGACGGTCAGCGCATCTGTAATGAACTCGGATTTGACTATCAGTATCCAGATCCGATGACGATGCCGCTCAACTGAGACATATTTGGCCGCTGGGTTGTTTGAATTACTGATCTGGAACAGCCTTTCCCCTACCCATTTACTTTTTGTTTTTGATAAATTGCCCTAAAGTTGTGAGCGACGCAGGCCGATACGATCTGAAGGATTTTGTAGCATGTAGTTCAGTTGCTGCATAAATATATACCATTGGCTAAATGGAATGGTGGGGATGAAAGCAGTGGATGAAAATTTGAAAGAGCAGTTTGTTAAACGTAATAAACTGGCTATCTGCGCAACGCTACGTGAATTAAAGAAAAATGATACGACTGTTATGGTCTATCATTCTCGCGGTCAGTTCATCAGTAAAATCCTTGATGTCATACCTAATGATAATATTTTTATTTTTGACCTGGGGGGGGGCGATCACGAAAGCAGTCGGGTATTGTATGCCGGGACGTTGGCTTTTGTGGCTGAACCGGCGGGGGCTAAGGTTGAGTTTAGCGCCGAAATTGCCAGAACGATTGATTTTCAAGGTTTACCTGCTTTCACTGCGCAACTTCCTGAACTACTCTATCTAATTCAACGCAGAAGCTATTTTCGAATCAATACACCACTTTGGCCGCCACTGCTGTGCCGTGGTGAATTACCTGATGAAAGCAATTTTCAATTCACGATTAGGGATCTTTCTCTTGGCGGGTTGAGCCTTTATACCGACAGGGATACCACCGGGTTATTAACAAAAGGGGATACCATCTGTGGTGTTGAGATGGATCTCAATGAATATGGCTTATTCAGCCTGGATTTGCAGTTTGTCGGTCAGTCAACGATGAAAGACGTTGATAATAAAGGTGAGGTGAAAATCACCCACCGCCTGAGCTTCAAATTTCCAACGCTGTCTGCCGCTCAGGAACGCGATTTGCAGCAGGTTATTTTCGATCTTGAAAGATTACAGAATGAGAAGAAGAGAAAGTTTCAGGACGTGTAATTTTTTTAACAAAAGCATTCATATTCAACAGCATAATAAATATGAGGGCGAAGAATCCTTTCTTTGCCCTCATCTGTTTTTAATCGGCGTAATTAGCTCACCAGGTCTTGTGCGTAGGCAAAAAGCGCCTTAATGAGATCGGTCTTTGTCTTATCGCCATCATAACGTTGGTAAAGCGCATCTAACTCGGCAAGGTATTCCTGTAACCGCTCCGCGGTGAAAACGTCCTGCCGATGCTGCAACCAGCGTTGTTGTTCTCCATCGTCCAGCGTGTTGGGAAAGTTGCGGGCGCGATAGCGAAACAGCAACGGTTCCAGGCGGTCATCCACAAATTTAACATCCAACGCGGGCAGATTCTGCGGTGTGGTTTCCTGAATGATCTTCATCGCCATGCGATCGGCATCGCCAAAAAAGCCATCATAGATCCGCAGGTCGACATCGTTCGAAGCAGTAAATGCCGGAGACTCGGCAAACAGCGTAACGGCTTTTTCCCTGACCTGACTGTGTTGTCGCAGGAGCGTTAAATTTTCCTGACAACGTTGGCGATCAATACCCAGCCGTGCGGCGTCTTCTGGCCGTAGCGTATTGGTGGGAGCAAGCACCGGGCACTTATTAATATGAACCAATTTGATGGGCACCGCACGTTGATCGGCTGTCAGTTGATCCCGGCGGGTATACAGCCGCTCGCGGAGGGTATCTGCATCCAACTCCAGCAATGGCGTCATATCGCCTGCAAGATCGCACATAATGACGGCGTTGCGGTTATCAGGATGCCACGCCAGAGGCGCCACCAGACTGGTGTTGCCTCTGGCCGCACCAAACATACCGGAAACGTGAACCAGTGGCTTCATTTGTGGAATATCAATCAGAGCATTGACCTTATTCTTGTTGCGCAACTGGAACAGATAATCAAAAAGCTTGGGTTGAGCTTGTTGTAGCAACCGAGCCATAGCGATGGTGGCATAGACGTCAGACATCGCATCATGGGCATGTTCGTGAGATATGCCATTGGCCTGCGTTAAATGCTCAAGCCGGAAACTGGGCAACCCCTCATCGTTTTCCGGCCAGATAATTCCCTCTGGCCGCAGCGCGTAGCATGCACGTAACGCATCCAGTAAATCCCAGCGGGAGTTACCGTTTTTCCAGCTATAGGCATAGGGATCATAGAAATTACGGTAAAAAAGATTACGACTGACTTCGTCATCGAAACGGATGTTGTTGTAGCCCATGATGCATGTGCCGGGAACGCTGAATGCATCATGAATATGCCGGGCGAATTCAGCTTCATTCACACCTCTGGCCATAGCCAACTGCGGGGTGATACCGGTTATCATCACCGCTTCAGGCTCTGGCAGATAGTCATCCGTCGGTTTGCAATAGATGACCAGCGGCTCGCCGATGATATTGAAATCCATATCGGTTCGTATCCCGGCAAACTGTGCGGGACGATCACGGGCCGGATGCTTACCGAAAGTCTCATAGTCATGAATGAAAAACGTAGGTTGTGTTTTATCGGCCATAGTTACATTGAGCTACATGATTGGTCTGAATGCTAATGAAACGATAAGGATATCATTGAATGTGTTTTTCTGTGGCGCTTTCCAGACGGGAGTCAAATCCTGCACGGATACCGGTCAGTGTGATCCTCGGCATTATCGGCGCTGCTGTTTTCCTGCTCTTATTGTAAAGTCAAAAACGCCATGTCGGTTAATGAACGTAATACCACGATGACGGTTGCCGCCAGAGGGAAACGATTCACTTTGTCCTCGACCCAGCGAGTGCTCTGGCTTGGCGGGTTAACGCTGGGATTGATCGCGGTATTCATGACAATCAATCTTGGCAGCAACCTGCGCTACATACTGGCTCACCGTGGGTTGATACTGGCCACCATGTTGCTGGTGGCATTTGCGGCCAGTGCTTCAACCGTGTTGTTCCAGACGATAACCAATAACCGGGTTCTGACGCCGTCAATCATGGGATTTGAAGCCCTGTTCATCTTGATTCAGACGTCGCTGGTTTTTATTTTTGGCGTGAGCGGAATCCCTGGTTTAGGCGTCGGCGGAAAATTTTTTTTCGAAACGCTGCTGTTGGTCCTGTTTTCGGCATTGCTCTACCGCTGGCTGTTTACCGGGCGTGACAATAATCTTCATCTGGTGCTTTTGGTTGGCATCATCTGCGGAACACTGTTTCGCAGCGCAGCCAATCTGATGCAGAGACTATTGACACCCAGCGAATTTGCCATCCTTCAAGGGCGGATGTTTGCCACCTTTACCCGTGCAACCCCCGAATTGATCGGTTTGTCGGCGCTTGTGACCGCTATTATTGCACTGGTGATATGGCGGATGCGTTTTCGTTTCGATGTCTTTGCCCTGGGCGAAATACCGCCATTAACCTGGGTATGAATTACAAGCGTAGTGTGACGATCATCCTGTTTTTAGTCTCCGTTCTGGTCGCGATATCGACAGTGTTGGTCGGGCCGTTGACCTTCCTGGGGTTTATGGTGGCAAACCTCGCCTATATGATCGTGGGATCCAGTCAACACCGTTTTCTGCTACCTGCGGCATTCCTGTTAGGTGTTATCTCTCAGGTGGGCGGGCAACTGATCCTTGAACATTTGATGGATATGTCGGGTGCGTTGTCTGTCGTCATTGAATTTGTGGGTGGTTCACTGTTTATTCTGTTGTTACTTAAAAAGGTTTCCGTGTGATTGAGATCGGCGATGTAACTAAAACCTATAATAATGTGGCGGTGCTGAAAAACGTTACGGCTACCCTGATCATATTATCGCTATGTGGCAGGGGCAGATTGTCTACAGTGGCAAACCGCAAGAAATAATGGTTTCGGCCGTGTTGGAAGATATCTTTGACACAGCGGTGGCTATCGAGCAGGTGCATAATCAACGTATCGCCGTGTATTATCGGTAATTGACGGATTACCGAGAAAACCATCTTGTCGCAGATAGCTGCTAACCTGTATGGTTAGCGTATAGAGAATCTGTGTATGACTTAAGTAAGGGTAGAAAAATGGATAAGGACACTAAGCCTTGTTTCCAGGATGTTCTGGAGTTTGTGCGTATGTTTCGTCGTAAAAATAAACTACAACGTGAAATCGTTGATAACGAAAAGAAAATTCGAGATAACCAAAAGCGTGTTTTACTGCTTGATAACCTGAGCGAATATATTAAGCCGGGTATGACCATCGAAGATATTCAGGGGATCATCGCCAGTATGCGCAGTGATTATGAAGATCGTGTTGATGATTACATCATCAAAAATGCCGATCTGTCGAAAGAGCGTCGCGAATTGTCTAAAAAATTGAAAATAATGGGTGAAGTGAAATAACCTTAGCGGTTGAACATAACCGCTGTAGTAATCAGGGATCGCACCGCGATCCCTGATTGTTTTATCCCTGCCATGATATTTCCTCCTTTTTTGTTGCGCGCCATCACAGGCCGCGACCTTTATAGACTGTCGCTGATGCGACGTCAAAACCTCTTCCGGAATTTTGCTGTCTCATGCTTGTGCCGTATGCGTGTTTTTTACCCATTTTATCTACGAAAGCTGGACGCCCTTCGCATATCCACTACCTAATTTACTGAAATAGATAACATTTATTGCGCAACCTATTCCACTGATTGAATGTTGACCTGTATTAAAGGCCGATGACGTAACAAGATTCACCTTCCTAACAACATTGAAACGGCAGACGGCTTTTTCTAAGGGCAGCAGGGTGATGAGCAGAATATCCGTAAGTAACCTTGCTATTGCCGTGATCCTTGGCATTTTGCCATTGTTAATCCTGCCGCTAATTCCTTCTGCCACGGTGTTATATGGCGGGATGCTCTTGTCAGTAGTGATGGGATTGAAAGGCGGTCATTATTGGTTACGGATAATGGCGGCTATGCTTTTCAGTTTTTGTTGGGCGGGGTTAACGGCACAGACACTACTCAAACAAATCGATCAGGCGACACAGCGTGCGGTCAGCGCTGTGGTAACGATTAACAGCATACGATTTACCGAACTTGATGAATCTCAGGTCGTCATCCGGCTGGAAAAAATAAATCAGCGCTGGATCTTTCCTCCTCTTTATGCACAGGTGACACTGTCACAGGATATGCAACACTGGTGCGGCGGCCAACGCTGGTTGATTGTCGCAAATTTTCGCCCCGTACATAGCCGCCTGAATCAAGGAGGGTTCGACAGTCAGCGCTGGGCGGTATCGAAGCGCCAGCCATTATCAGGAAGAGTAACGTCAGCGCAGGCAATCGACCCCTCCTGCAATCCACGCCAGCGTATTATTTCCCATGCAGAACAACAGATAGGGGCACTGCCGTGGCGATCTATTTTACTAGCGCTGACTTTTGGTGAAATGAAAACCGTGAGTCCTGAAACAAAAATGACGCTTCAGAAAACCGGCACCATACATCTGATGGCCATTTCCGGGCTGCATATCGCTCTCGCTGCGGTGTTTGGCTGGGGTATTGCACGGGCTATACAATATTTTTTGCCCGTTTATGGGATTGGTTATCGCTTCCCCTTATTCGCCAGTGGCCTGATTGCATGGGGATATGTGTGGCTGGCGGGTGGGAATCCACCTGCCGTAAGATCCGCAGTGGCGCTCACGGTGTGGATACTGCTGAGAATGAGGGGCGTCATTTGTTCGCCCTGGCAGGTGTGGCTATGGTGTGTCGCGCTTATTTTGGCCTGCGACCCCCTCAGCGTACTGTCTGACAGTTTCTGGCTTTCCTGCCTTGCCGTGGCTTCACTGATTTTCTGGTTTCAATGGGCGCCCTTACCGCAACGTTGTCAAACCGGTTCTTGTTGGTTCTGGCTACGCTGGCTGCACCTCCAAACGGGTGTTACGCTGCTGTTGATGCCACTGCAACTCAGTATGTTTCATGGATTCAGCCTGACGTCTTTACCGGCAAATCTATGGGCCGTGCCAATGGTGTCATTTATTACCACACCTTTAGTGCTACTGGCATTACCTGTGATGTACATCACAGAACTGAATTATTGGCTATGGTGGCTGGCAGATGTGTCGCTAAGAGCGGTGTTTTTTCCGTTGATATCCATGCAAACAGGGTGGCTTAATCTTGAAGCCTCCCTGCTTATCGGCAGTATAGCCGGATGGTTGCTCGTGGTTGTCTGGCGCTTTGAATGGTGGCGATATTATCCCACCAGTGTTGTGGCGATAATCATGCTCCTGGCCGTATCACGGATAAAACACGATGAACCAAACTGGCGTGTCGACATGCTGGATGTTGGTCACGGACTTGCCGTGGTTATTGAGCAGAATGGGAAAGCCATATTGTACGATACCGGAAACCGTTGGAACGGCGGCGATATGGCGACAAGAGAAATACTACCCTATCTGCGCTGGCGCGGACTGGTGGTGGAAAAAATTATTTTGAGCCATAGCCATATGGATCATGTTGGCGGATTAGCCGTTTTGAGATCGGCCTATCCCGATGCACAAATTTTCAGCCCGTTTAGACAGACGGATCATCAGCCCTGCCAGCAGGGAGCAAGCTGGCGGTGGCAGGGATTGACCTTTACCGTTTTGTGGCCAGTACGCCAGGTAAACCGGGCGGAAAATAATGATTCATGTGTTGTTCGCGTTGATGATGGCAAATACCGCGTGTTATTAACTGGCGATATTGAATCTGAAGCCGAGCAGAAACTGATTAAATGGCAGAGAAATGCGTTGGCGGCGGATTTGTTACAAATTCCTCATCATGGAAGTGACAGTTCGTCTTTTCCGCCTTTTATCCGTGCTGTCAATGCGCAGTACGTAGTGGCTTCCGTTGCGCGCTACAATCCTTGGCGACTGCCTGCGGTAAAAATTGTGGAACGCTATCGTCAGCATGGTTATGAATGGTTTGATACGGCGACATCAGGGCAGTTGAGTGTGCGTTTTTTCAACGATTCATGGCAAATACTTCGTTTTAGAGAACAAATATCGCCTCGTTGGTATCATCGGTGGTTTGGCGTAGGGCGGTATAATGAGTAAAATAGGCGGCTATTTCTTCCTGGCTCAGGTTTATTGCATGTTGAATGATAAAGATCTCTCCACCTGGCAGACTTTTCGTCGCCTATGGCCGATGATCTCTCCTTATCGAGCGGGGCTGATTGTCGCCGCGACCGCGCTGGTTATTAACGCGGCTGGCGATACGTTAATGTTATCCTTGCTTAAACCTTTGCTTGATGAAGGATTTGGTAAAGCCGATCGCTCTGTTTTGGTCTGGATGCCGTTAATGGTCATTGGGCTGATGTTAATGCGCGGCACATCGGGTTTTGTTTCAAGCTATTGCGTTGCCTGGGTGTCCGGGAAGGTGGTCATGAACATGCGTCGTCGGCTGTTCGCCCATATTATGGGGATGCCTGTCGCCTTTTTTGATCAGCAATCGACGGGCACACTGTTATCCCGCATTACTTATGATTCGGAACAGGTTGCCGCGTCATCCTCAAACGCATTAATTACCGTTGTCAGGGAAGGGGCATCCATAATTGGTCTCTTCATACTGATGTTTTATTATAGCTGGCAGCTATCTCTTATCCTGATTGTGATCGCACCAATTGTGTCTGTGGCTATTCGGCTTGTATCCAAACGTTTCCGTAATATCAGCAAAAATATGCAGGATACAATGGGGCTGGTGACAACCAGCGCAGAGCAGATGTTGAAAGGCCATAAAGAGGTGCTGATTTTCGGCGGCCAGAATGTCGAAGCGCAGCGTTTCGATAAAGTCAGTAACCGGATGCGCCAGCAGGGTATGAAGCTGGTGTCTGCCTCATCCATTTCTGATCCTATCATTCAATTGATTGCTTCACTGGCGCTGGCCTTTGTTTTGTATGCCGCCAGTTTCCCAAGCGTGATGGATACGCTGACCGCCGGGACTATTACCGTTGTTTTCTCATCCATGATTGCACTGATGCGCCCATTAAAGTCGCTGACTAACGTCAACGCGCAGTTCCAGCGCGGTATGGCCGCTTGTCAGACGCTGTTTGCCATTCTGGATATGGAACAGGAAAAGGATACTGGCAAGCTGGAACTTGGTCGGGCAAAGGGCGATCTTGTATTCCGCAATGTTGATTTTGCCTATGAGGGAAGAGAGAACCTGGCGCTGAAAAATATCAGTCTGCATATTCCGCCAGGTAAAACCGTTGCACTGGTTGGCCGTTCGGGATCGGGTAAGTCAACCATCGCCAATCTGATAACCCGTTTCTATGATATACAGTCCGGCGAAATTCTGTTGGATGGTCATGACCTTCGTGAGTACACGCTGGCGTCGCTGCGTAGCCAGGTTGCGTTGGTGTCACAGAATGTACACCTGTTTAATGACACGATCGCCAATAATATCGCCTATGCCTGTGATGATCGCTATAGCCGGGAAGAGATAGAGCGGGCGGCTAAAATGGCACATGCAATGGATTTCATCAGCAAGATGGAAAACGGACTGGACACCATGATCGGAGAGAATGGCGTCCTGCTTTCTGGTGGGCAGCGTCAGCGAATCGCCATCGCCCGCGCATTGCTGCGTAACTGTCCTATTCTGGTGTTGGATGAGGCGACCTCGGCATTGGATACGGAGTCTGAGCGTGCGATTCAGGCCGCGCTGGATGAGTTACAGAAAGATCGTACCGCACTGGTTATTGCACACCGGCTGTCTACCATTGAGAAAGCCGATGAGATTCTGGTTGTTGAAGATGGGCGCATTATTGAACGCGGTGAACATACCGCGCTGCTGGCAAATAATGGCCCTTACGCTCAATTGCATAAAATGCAGTTCGGCGAATGATTGAGCGCATCTGGTCAGGCCGCTCGCCGCTTTATTGGCTATTGATACCCTTGTCGGTGTTATATGGGCTTATTACTTTTTTGATACGCCAAAGTTATCGCTGGGGATGGCGTAAAAGCTGGCGTTCGCCAGTGCCGGTGATTGTGGTGGGAAATCTGACGGCGGGGGGCAATGGCAAGACTCCGATCGTTATCTGGCTGGTAGAGCATTTACGGCGGAAAGGGTATCGGGTCGGCGTTGTTTCCCGCGGTTACGGCGGCAGAGCGAAACGTTATCCACTGCTGGTTGACGATGAAGTAACCACGGCCCAGGCTGGCGATGAGCCTGTGCTGATTTATCAACGCACCGGCGTGCCCGTGGCGGTTGCGCCTAAGCGTCGTCTGGCTGTGGAGGCGCTGCTGGCGTGGTATCCGCTGGATGTGGTGATAACCGATGATGGATTACAACATTATGCGCTAGCCCGTGATGTAGAACTGGTGGTTGTTGATGGCATTCGGCGTTTTGGCAATGGCTGGTGGTTGCCGGCAGGTCCAATGCGTGAACGTGAAAGCCGGTTGCGCTCGGTGGATGCGGTTATTGTAAATGGCGGAACCGCTCAATCCGGGGAGATCGCAATGCATTTGACGGCAGGGATGGCGATTAATCTGGCCTCTGGGGAAAAATGCCCGGTTAATCAGTTACAAAACGTGGTGGCGATGGCGGGCATTGGTCATCCTCAGCGTTTTTTTACTACGCTGCGTGATGCTGGTGTGAGTATTTCACGTGAAGTGGCATTTGCCGATCACCAAAGCTATCAGGTTGACCGACTAAAACAGCTAACTCTGGATAAAATACAGCCATTGCTGATGACGGAAAAGGATGCGGTTAAATGCAGAGCATTTGCCTGCCAGAACTGGTGGTATCTGCCTGTAGACGCCGTGTTGTCTGAGCCATCTGCCACACACCTGCTCAGTCGATTGGACGTTATGCTTAAGCTGTCGCAGCAAGGCAGACGCCAGCTTACTAATTGATGATGTTTGTTTTATTTTAACCTAATAGATTTATGGTGGGCTATCCTGTCTGCCACCGGGCCAACACTGTGCGTTGTTGAAAAACGCTCCCGGCGTTTTTTTCGAGATGCAGGAAACCACCCCCCCTGTGATTTGAAAGACGATGAGCATAGATAGTTCTTAATGGAGGAAGCATGGATCACCGTTTGCTTGAAATTGTGGCCTGTCCGCTATGTAACGGACGGTTGTACTTTAATAAAGAAAAGCAGGAACTGATATGCAAGGTTGATGGTCTGGCTTATCCCGTGCGTGACGGCATTCCTGTTCTGCTGGAGCACGAGGCGCGTAAGCTAGGGGCTGACGAGATCACACAATGAATTTCAATGTCATTATTCCGGCGCGCTTTGCTTCAAGCCGTCTGCCTGGCAAACCGCTGGCAGATATCAATGGTAAGCCAATGGTTGTGCATGTTATGGAGCGTGCGCTGGAGTCGGGGGCGCAGCGTGTTATTGTCGCCACCGACCATCCAGATGTTCAGACGGTGGTCAGGCAGTCTGGTGGCGAGGTTTGCCTGACCAGCCCGGATCATAATTCCGGTACTGAGCGTTTGGCTGAGGTTATAGAGCGCTATGGGTTTTCCGATGATGAAATCATCGTAAATGTGCAGGGTGACGAACCCTTGATCCCGCCGGTGATCATCCGTCAGGTCGCTGAGAATCTGGCAACCTGCCAAGCGGGAATGGCAACACTGGCGGTGCCGATTGAAACCAGTGAAGAAGCCTTCAACCCCAATGCGGTTAAAGTCGTAACGGATGCGGAGGGCTATGCGCTGTATTTTTCTCGTGCAACGATCCCGTGGGATCGTGAGCGCTTTGCTCATTCGAAAGACACCATCGGCACGCACTTTTTGCGGCACATTGGCATCTACGCATACCGGGCGGGTTTTGTGCGCCGCTATATCAGTTGGCCGCCCAGTCAGTTAGAACAAATTGAGTTGCTGGAGCAGCTTCGGGTCTTATGGTACGGCGAAAAAATCCACGTTGCCGTGGCAAAAGCGGTTCCCAGCGTAGGGGTTGATACGCCGGAAGATTTAGCCCGCGTACGGGTATTGATGGCAGGTGACTGATCGAACCTATTCAGAGGCGGTGATTCCCCGGGCCGCCACTGATTCTTCTTTTATTTGATCTATATTGAGGAAATTGTCACTCGCTATCCGCATGATCAGAGTTGGAGCGATTATGCTCTAAAGAGGTATAGCCGTTTATGGAACAGTTGAAAGCTGAATTAAGCACGGTACTTGGGGAAAGTCTGAGTCGGCTGGAGTGTGTTAGTGAACAACCCTATGCGCATCTTTATGCTTTGTATGATAAAGAAGGTAACGCCATTCCCTTGCTAGCCAAAGGCTACGTCTGCCAGGGAGTGGCGCAGCAGGAAGGTTACAAACTTTCTATGCTGGCGCGGGAAGGTGATGTTCGATTACCGACGGTATACGGTTTGGTTATTACTCAGCAGTCTCCCTATAAAGAGCTGTTACTGATCGAGCGTCTGCGAGGTGTCTCTGTTGAAGCGCCTCCCCGTACGGCGCAGCGCTGGACGTTGCTGATGGATCAAATCGTCGAGAATGTGCTGGCCTGGCACCGTATTGATAGCCACGGTTGTGTCGGTTCTGTCGAGAGTACACAGGAAAATGACTGGTTTAGCTGGTATCGTCAGAGGTTGGAAGTCTTGTGGTCCACATTGCTTAATATTAACGCGCCGTTATTAACACAAAAGGATCGCAGTCTGCTATACCGCTCCCGTCAGTGCTTACCCGGTTTGTTTGGTGACTTCAACGACAATTGTGTATTGGTGCACGGTAATCTCTCTTTGCGTAGTATGCTGAAAGATGCGCGTAGCGATCAGCTACTGGCGATGATTAATCCGGGCATGATGCTTTGGGCTCCCAGAGAATACGACCTGATCCGCTTATGCGAATCGGGTATGCCTGAACAACTGTTATATCGTTATCTCAGCAAAGCGCCGGTTGCCGAGTCATTTGTTTCCCGCCGCTGGCTGTACATTATCTGGGAGGCCGTCTCCCGCTATATCCATACTGGACAATTGGATCGTCAATTGTTTGATATGGCTTCACGCGAACTGTCTCCCTGGCTGGAGTGAATATCAACGCGGCCTTGTTTATCCGGCGTATCCTGCGCTGGCGAGATGCCTTTCAGACTTTGCCAGATCCGTCCTAATATTTCATACCATGCCCGTTCGCTATGCGACAGATAGTATGCTGAAGGGAATACCTTCTCCCACGGATTCAGTGCCGTTGTTATGGCCATCTGATTGGCAGGGGCGGGGATAGGGTTCAGTCCCTGCGCCTGGAAAAAACGGATAGCGCGTGGTAAATGATTAGCCGATGTCACCAGCAAAAACGGCTGTTTGCCGACAATTTTTGCCGTACTGATGGCTTCTTCTTCCGTATCCCTGGGCGTATCCAACGTCACTATATCCGCCGTCGGGATACCTAAGCTCTCAGCAACCAACGCTGCGGTTTTAGCACTGCTCATCGGGTTGCCTTGCGCGGCGGCCCCGGTGAAAATCATTTTTGCGCCAGGGTTGGCGTAATACAGCCGAATACCTTCAGTGACGCGTGGCAAGCTGTTGCTGATGAGGTTAGAGCTTGGCGCCCAGTCTGGGTTATAGGTGTACCCGCCGCCCAATACCACAATGTAATTCGCTTTAGGCTGGCCCTGCCGCCAGGTTGGATAGTGCTTTTCCAACGGCAACAAAAGCCGATCGGCAACGGGCTGAATACTGATCAGCACCAGGGTAAGCCAGCTAATCCCAATCAGCGTCTTACCGCCGCGTTGCCAGCGAGTAAACCCTATCAGCAATAAACCCAGGCCCATCAATAATAAAAGCAGCGGAAGAGGTTGCATCAGGCCGCCAACAAATTTTTTTAGGGCGAAAAGCATAAAATAGTGTTCCTTTTGGGTGAAAAAACCGCATCCGGGAAGATATCATGCGGTAAGACGATTTATTCTAAGCCAGCCTGTGCCAAAATGGCAGATTGAAACAAAACCGGTGAGCGCGATAACCGAACGCTTTTTCACTCGTCCATGATGATCATAATGCGGAACCATTGACCGATGCAGGATCGCAATTTTAACGATATCGCTGAAAAGTTTGCCCAGAACATTTATGGCACCACTAAGGGGAAACTGCGACAGGCGGTATTATGGCAAGATCTCAGCGGTCTGCTGGCTCAGTTTCCCGATGGCTCCTTAAGCGTTCTCGATGCGGGCGGGGGGG
>NZ_MJLZ01000043.1 GCF_003666245.1 Brenneria alni | reverse complement strand
GTATTTAAACACCTACCTGAAAAAACTTACTTATTTGTGGCAAAATCAACCGATCCATTTCACATAATGGACTCGTCTTTAGATTCATTAATTATCTTTCTTATATTAATAGCATTATTTTTATCATGGTTAACAACCAAGTTAATAGTCAAAAAACTCACATCCAAATAAAAACCCTCTCATTATCTATAATGAAAACTTAAATAACATCGACCTAAACATAAATAACTTTATAACCGTAATCATGCGTATATTATATTAATTACTCTCAACCTTTAATACGCAAAAAAAATAATTATAGAAAAAATAATAAAAAAACTGTTATACTTGCAACCACATCCCCATCTTCGGTAACAGTCAACGAAGTTGCCCCCCTTAATTCGTTTACCCAGTCTGAGCAATATCAATATGAATGCGTCTATTGAAAAAGACTTTTCTGATCATATGCCCATGATGTAGCAACAGGTAATTTTTTTGAATCGCTATCCTCTATCCACATCAAAAAATCTGTCTGACTTAGTTAAAAATTTATCATTTTTTCTTTACCTCAGGCTGATAGGCTTACCACACTGTAATAGCGATCAGATTCCGGGAGAGACGTGATGTCAGGTTTAGTGAATGGTAAATGGGTTAACGGCGATGTCGCGGCTGAAGAGATAAAGAACGGGGCATTCCATCGTCAGGAAACAACATTTCGCCAGACCGAAATTGTTGCACAGCAAGGCCGTTATCAGCTTTTTGTCTCTTATCTCTGCCCGTGGGCTTCCCGCACATTAATCTTCCACAAGCTTAAAGGGTTGGAAAACATCATTCAGCTTTCTGTTGCAGAACCACAAATCAGCGATAGCGGCTGGGAATTCAGCACGCCACAGGATGCGGGCGAACAGGTTGGCCCTGTCCGTTTTCTGCATCAGTTGTATACCGCGACAGACAAATATTACACCGGAAAAGTGTCGGTTCCTGTGTTATGGGATCGTCTGGAAGGACGCATTATTAACAACGAATCGGCGGATATCATCCGTATCCTGAACGCTGGCTTTGATCAATTGACCGGCAACCGTCTCGATTTCTATCCGTCCGCGTTGCGTGCCGACATCGACCGCTGGAATGAAACCATTTATCACAACATCAATAACGGCGTCTACAAAACGGGCTTTGCTAAAACGCAGGAAAGCTATAATCAGGCGGCAACCACCCTGTTCTGTGCACTGGATGAGGTAGAGGCGCATCTGACGACGCATCGTTACCTTGCCGGCAACACGCTGACAGAAGCCGACTGGCGCCTGTTCGTGACCCTAATCCGTTTTGATGTTGCCTATCATGGCGCGTTCAAATGTAACCTCCGCCGTATCGAAGATTACCCCAATCTGTCGAACTACCTGCGCGAGCTTTACCAATGGCCCGGCGTACAGGAGACCGTCAATATCGACCATATTAAAGCCGGTTATTACGGCATTCTGTGGCTGAACCCGACCGGTATTGTGCCGTTAGGCCCGGTGGTTGATTTACATCGCCCGCATAACCGTGCCGCGCTGGGCGAGTCGGTGGTTGCCGTCACCCGCTGAGGAAACGTGGTCAATAGGCCTACTTTTTGTAGGTCGTCTGCTGCTTTTTCTGTTCATAAGCGCTAGAATCCCCGCCTTTACTGCTCCCGCTGGGAGCAGCCTGACTTGTGATCAGAATCGAGAGACATCATGTTTAAACCGGAACTTCTTTCTCCGGCTGGCACGCTGAAAAATATGCGTTACGCCTTTGCCTATGGCGCTGATGCAATTTATGCCGGTCAGCCTCGCTACAGCCTGCGGGTGCGCAATAACGAATTCAACCACCAGACGCTGGCGCAGGCCATTAATGAAGCCCATACACTGGGTAAAAAATTCTATGTGGTGGTGAATATCGCGCCGCATAACGCCAAGCTGAAAACCTTCCTGCGCGACCTGCAACCGGTAATTGAAATGGAGCCGGATGCGCTGATCATGTCCGATCCGGGGCTGATTATGCTGGTGCGGGAAAACTTTCCGTCTATGCCGGTCCACCTCTCCGTTCAGGCCAACGCCGTCAACTGGGCGACGGTGAAATTCTGGCAACAAATGGGGTTGAGCCGCGTTATTCTCTCCCGCGAGCTGTCGCTGGAAGAGATCGCCGAAATCCGCAGCCAGGTGCCGGAGATGGAGCTGGAGATCTTTGTTCACGGCGCGCTGTGTATGGCCTACTCCGGTCGCTGCCTGCTTTCCGGCTACATTAACAAGCGTGACCCTAATCAGGGAACCTGTACCAATGCCTGCCGCTGGGAATATAACGTGCAGGAAGGGAAAGAAGATGAGGTCGGCAATATCGTTCATCAGCATGAACCTATCGCGGTAAAAAATGTGGAACCGACGCTGGGTATTGGTGCGCCAACCGATAAAGTCTTTATGCTGGAAGAAAATCAGCGCCCCGGCGAATACATGAGCGCTTTTGAAGACGAACACGGCACCTATATCATGAACTCACGCGATCTGCGCGCTATTCAGCATGTGGAGCGCCTGACGCAAATGCAGGTTCACTCGCTGAAGATTGAAGGCCGAACCAAATCATTTTATTACTGCGCACGTACCGCACAGGTATACCGCCGCGCTATCGATGATGCCGCCGCTGGCAAACCCTTTGATCCCACCCTGTTACAAACGCTGGAAGGATTGGCTCACCGTGGCTATACCGAAGGTTTTCTGCGCCGCCACGTGCATGAGGATTACCAAAATTACGACTATGGTTATTCGGTGTCCGACCGGCAGCAATTCGTCGGTGAATTCACTGGCGTGCGCCGTGATGGGCTGGCGGAAGTCGCGGTGAAAAACAAATTTTCCTGCGGCGACAGCGTAGAAATGATGACGCCGGGAGGGAATATTCAATTCACCATTGAAGCGATGCAAAATGCCAAAGGGCAGGCGGCTGACGTCGCGCCGGGCAACGGGCATATCGTCTATTTGCCGGTTCCAGAGGAAATTGAGCTGGAATATGCGCTGCTGCTGCGCAATCTGCCGGGCACCACAACACGCAATCCGAACGCAAAATAGCAGAATGCTCCACAAATGATGTGGCTTTTAATAAATATTAGAATCAGATCACATCAATTAGAGAGCCTTCTGGTTATCATTGCTTCGCTGAGAAAATATAGAACGAAAAATAAGCGTAGTAATACTACTAGGAACCACCTCCTTGGCCAGCTCAATCTCCCTTGAGCTGGCTTTTTCTTTATTTGCCGCGACTTTCGTTTTTCCCCCTGCCGTGCAGCCGCAATGACTTATCGCCGCCACTACCCTTCAGCAGACTTTCTGATATCTGTCGGCACAATTAATCATTATGATATGGAGCGCTGAAGATTCAGCACCTACTATGCCGCCTATACTCTGGAAAACGTTTGGAGAATTGAATTCCATGGATCAATCCCCTGTCACTCTGCTAATTCTAAATGGGAAAAGTGCTGGCAATGAAGCGCTTCGTCAGGCCATTGAACAGTTGCGTCAGGATGGATACACCCTGCATGTCAGGGTTACCTGGGAATTTGGTGACGCAAGGCGTTATGTGGAAGAAGCCGTCCGGTTAAAAACCGAAAATGTCATCGCCGCCGGGGGTGATGGTACGATCAATGAAGTTGCTGGCGCGTTGGCGGTTCAACCTAAAACGGTACGTCCCTGTCTGGGGATTATTCCGCTGGGAACCGCCAATGACTTTGCCACCAGTTGCCAGATCCCACTGGATTTACCCAAAGCCTTGATGCTGGCAATCAAAGGCAAAGCGACAGCCATCGATTTAGCCAAAGTGAATAACGAGCACTATTTCATCAATATGGCGACTGGCGGATTTGCCACCCGAATTACCACAGAAACGCCAGCCAAAATGAAATCGGCGCTGGGCAGTGCGTCCTATGTTCTCCATGCGCTGTTGCGTATGGATATGCTGCAAGCCGAACGCTGCGAAATCCGCGGCCCGGATTTTAACTGGTCAGGCGATACGCTGGTTATTGCGGTGGGCAATGGGCGTCAGGCCGGCGGCGGTCAACAACTTTGCCCGGAGGCATTAGTGAATGACGGCCTGTTGGAACTGAGTGTCCTGTCAGCGCAGGAACTCTTTCCCAATATGTTACAGGCCTGGTTTACCGGCAGCGGGAATCAAAATATGATTTCCGCCACCCTGCCCTGGCTGGAAATCACTGCGCCGGATGACATGACATTTAACCTGGATGGCGAGCCGCTAAAGGCAAAACGTTTCTATATCGAAGTTATCCCAGCGGCGATTAACTGCCGCTTACCGCCACAATGCTCTCTGCTGGGATAACCAGACAAGCGCTGAACACGCTCCGGGCACCGGCCCGGAGACAGATTATTCACGCTTCAGGCGGTTGCTGTTTGCCAGGTACAGTGTAATGACCAGTAACAGAATGGAGGCGGCGTAAATCAGCGTATCGAACGGGTTTTTATGATCGACAATAATCAGCCGGATAATCGCCGTTATGCCGATATAAACAAAATAGCGCAGCGGGAAATGATATCCCGACTGAAAATACTTCACGATCAACGCAATAAACTCGAAATACAAAAAATAGATGACGATGCTTTCAATCAGTTGATAAGACGACTCTTTCTCATTGGTGATCAATAATACCTGCGCCAGATGGTAAGTTTCTTTCCCCAGAAAGATCACCAGAATGGTAGCCAATATCAGCAATCCAATATTGAGTATCGTCTGGAGTCCGTTCGAAACCTTAATGCTGCGTGTTGAACCCGCCATACTCATTCCCTCACACCTGATATGCTGACCAATGATTGGTTATATTTTGCTGCCGACAGATTATCACCCTTAGTATCCATAAGGGAGACAACCCGCTTATTTGTAAGCAAAATTACCGGGTGCACATCAGGATGTCCAGGCATTCAGGCCGCTTAATCCATGAGTTTTTCTTATTGTTTATCCTGCACGCTCACCACCAGCGATGAAAATGATGAACCGGCCCGATACCCTGCCCCACTTCCAGCGAGTCAGCCTGCTGTAATGCTTGTTGCAGGTAATCTTTCGCTTCCCTCACCGTGCTTTCCCATGAGTCATGTCGCGGACGCAAGGCTGCCAGCGCGGCAGATAAAGTGCATCCGGTGCCATGTGTATGCCGCGTCTTGATACGGGGGGCGGTAAAACGCAGCGGCTCCGCGTTTTTGCTAAACAGCCAGTCCGGGCTTTCTTCCTCACTCAAGTGCCCGCCTTTCATCAACACCGCCTGGCACCCCATACGCAACAACGCCTGCCCCTGAGTGCACATTTCCTGCTCGTTCCTGGCAGGTGAGCAATCAAGCAAGGCAGCCGCTTCCGGTAAGTTAGGTGTAATTAAGGATACCAGAGGTAACAGTAAACGCCGGATCGACGCCACTGCATCGATTGATAGCAGCGGATCACCGCTTTTGGCCAGCATCACAGTGTCCAGCACCACATAAGGTACGGCGTAATGACGCAATCGTTCAGCCACCACGTCAACAATATCAGCCTGCGCCAGCATCCCGATCTTGGCGCTGTCGATTCGCACATCGCCCAGTACGGAATCAAGCTGGGCCGCCACAAATGCCGGTTCAATCCGGTAGACCGACTGAACGCCCCGCGTATTCTGCGCCACCAGCGCGGTAATTACCGACGTGCCATAAGCCTCCAGCGCTGAAAACGTTTTCAAATCGGCCTGAATACCCGCCCCGCCGCTGGGATCGGTTCCGGCAATAGTTAACGCATTGATGCGTTTCATGCCAGATCCTCCATGCGCAAGTGATAAAGCCGGTCAAGAAAGGCCGGAACAAAACTCCCCGGCCCCTGAGCCTGCATTGCCGCCTGCTTCCCCGCCAGCGACATGACATAACAAGCTGTCGCCACATGCTGTAGGCGATCCCCCTCCAGTGCACAGAAAGCGGCAACTACGGCGGATAATGCGCAACCGGTTCCCACCACGCGGGTCATGATTTTATCCCCGCCGGTAATCGCCCAGTCACGTATCCCATCCGTCACGTAGTCCACGTCACCCGTCACCGCGACAACCGTGGAGAGTCGGCAGGCCAGTTCTTGGGCGGCAGGCAGCGCGGTTAATGAGTCGTTGGTGCTGTCCACGCCGCGTCCTTGCGTATTCAACCCGGACAACACCATAATCTCGGAAGCATTTCCCCGAATAGCCGCGGGTTTCAATAACAACAGTTCACGGGCAAATTCAGTACGGAAAGTCAGCCCACCCACGGCAACCGGATCAAGTACCCACGGCGTACCCGCCTGATTGGCACTGTTAACCGCCGCCAACATGGCATCAGCGCGATCCCGTTCCAGCGTACCGAGATTGATCAGCAGCGCATCGGCCAGCGCACTGAACTGTGCGGCTTCCGCAGGCTCCACCACCATCGCGGGCGACGCATTGAGCGCCAGCAATACGTTGGCGGTGAATGATTGCACCACATCATTGGTCAGACAGTGCACTAAGGGAGACAACGCATAAAGTTGCGTTAGCGACGCCGCCGCATGGGCAGCCGGTAAATCGACAGGTCGAGCGTTCATTTTTCCCCCAACCGGCGAGCAAGAAGGCGGCAACCGGTTGGCATACCGTGACTTCCCTACGCTGGCATTATCCAGATCAGGTGGTACGGGTATTTCTCAGCCTTCACAAAGAAGGGCACCCCGAGTCGTTTAAAATCAAAAGGTTGGGATTAATTTTTCATTAATCCCTGATCAGGATAATGCCAGAGGAAAGTCTTGTAAACTGATCTTGCCCGGCGACAACCAACACGGCCTTAATGTCCGCTATTTACGGGTAGGATCAGTTTTCGGCTGCCCTTTAATCGACGTCATTTCGTACTCGTTGGCCGGGTCCATAGCGTTGACCGCTTTTTGCAATTCGGCAAGCGCAAACTTTAGGGAAGCGACCTCCTCCCGCAGCACCTGCATCTCCTGCTCGTGCAGGACAGCACGGCCCGTTTTCGGAAAGGCTTCAAACACATCCTCTTCGTGGAACATACGAACCTGACGGTTATCAACATCCACCAGCTGATATTTCAACCGGCCACTATTGATTGCATTATAGATGGTTTTACGGCTTACCATCGCTAACTCAATGACGTCGCTGATTCGTAACATCTTGTCCCTCTGTGATTGTGACTACCTCGTTGGGTATAACATCCTTATATTACTGCGTGACGATAGCATCAGTGAATACTTTTGCAATCGCCTCTGGCGCCATTTTGCTGATATCGTTAACCCGATCGTAATCGGCCAATAACGCAAATAAGGATTGAATAATCGCCACCTTTTCACAGGTCTTATCAATGGCCATCATCACAATAATTTCCGGTATAACGACCTCTTCCGGTTCATCTGTGCGATGAAACTCAATACCCGCCTGGTTAATGGCAATCGCGAAACCGGTGCGGTTGACATGTTCAAACTCGGTATGGGGGATCGCAATGCTATGCGTCTCCATGAAGATCCCGGTAGGATAAACCTTTTCCCTGGATAATACGCCTTCGGTAAAACTGCTCTTCACCCGTTCGTCCGCCAGCAGGCTTTCCGCAAGGCGGGTGAGTAAGGCTGTCCGGGTGACGGCCTCAGTAAACTTAAAGATACGTGCTGCGCTAAACATATTATTTCCCCGCCTCTGCTGTAACCTCGGTCATTTGCTCATTTTCCTGCGCCAGTTTACGGCGGTTCCACAAGACCAGCATGATGGTGCCCAGACTCAGAATGGCAACACCAATGACCTTAAAGTTGAAAGCCTGAATGATAGCCCACGGCAACATTGCCCCGGCGTAGTCCACGCTGCTGATACTGGTTGTGCCCTGAGGTAATGAGAAACCGGTGCTGACTGCGGTGCTGGTCACGATTGGCGCCAGACTGGTCCCGATCAGTAGCGCCAGACTTAGCGTCAGCAACCCTGTCAGCAAGGTGCGAAACATGTCGCCACGGCAAACGGCGGTGACCAGAACAAAAGCAAAGGGTAAACCGGTAAGGGAAGCGAAAGGTAAAAACTGGTTGCCAGGGATGATAGCTGCCAGCACCAGCATAATAGGGATCATCAGCATCGAAACCGACAGTGTTACCGGATGGCCCACGCTGACCGCTGAATCCAGACCAATCGCTATTTTACCGAAAGAGCCTGCGCGTGATTGAGCAATTTCCTGAATACGCTCGCTGATAGGGTAAACCCCTTCCATCAGCATCTTCGCCATACGGGGAATGATGGTCATCACAGCAGCCATAGTGATCGCGGTTTGTAAAATGGCTTTCACTTCAATGCCCGCAATAATCCCCAGTAATGCCCCGATGATTGCGCCAAGAGATGCCGGGTCGCCAAGAATCGACAGGCGCTTCTGAATAACTTCAGTGTCAATCTTAATGTCCCGCACCAGCGGAATACGGTCAACAATGGCATTGACCAGCCAGGCCGCCGGTACAAATGATGCGGAGAAACCGTGCGGTACCGAAATTGACGGCAGATTGAGATACTTTTCCACATCACCGCTGGTACGGTCGGCAATGACCATCGTAATAATGCAGTTAAGTCCGGCGGCAAAAACCCCCAGCCACAGGCTATCCGTGATAATCGCCACCAGCGAGCCGGTGAAAGCATGGTGCCACAGATTCCAGATATCGACATTCAGGACGCGGGTCGTTTTGGTATAGAGCATCAGCACATTGATGGCAACGCATACCGGGATAACCAATGCGCCGACGCGCGTTCCCATAGCCACTGCCGCAGCGGCGGGCCAACCCACATCAAGCACATTGAGGTTAAGACCAAAACGTTCCACCAGCGCATGACTGACAGGCGTCAGGGAATCGATCATCAGATTCACAGTGATACTCAATCCAATAAAGCCAATCCCCACCATCAACCCCGCTTTGATGGCTTTGCTCAATGACAGACGTAATATCAAGCCAAGAAACATAAAGATCAGCGGCATCATGACTGACGCCCCTAAGCTGACGATATAATCGATAATAAACATTGCTTAACCCTCGGCGAGAATTAATTCTTTCACGCTACTGAAAACCTTATCGATGCCCATGCCGGTTAACAGCGGTAGAGCGTTAACTACCGGAACAGCATGTGCCACAGGCGACGTGGAAACGATGAAATCTATGTCGTCACGTGTTTTTGCTTCGGCGACCGTCCCCTGTGAAATACGGACTTTATCGAGCAGGTTTTCTTTTTTCAGAAAGTCCTGCAACTTATTTAACGCTACGGTACTGGTTGCTACACCGGCGCCACAGCAGATCATCATATGTTTCATGGGTATTCCTCTCGGTATTGGTGAGAAGGATTACAACATGAGACAGAGAAAGGAATTGTGACCAATGTATAATTTTACACATATAATACACATATAATGATTTTTCAAAATACAACCAATTGATAATATTGATAATTAAATCAAAACCAGTCGCAGCCATGTAACCAAAGTGTGATCTATGTTGATTTATCAGTATTCAACGGAGGGGCTGATACCTGGCGCAGAAAATAAGTAAAGGCGAAACAATAAAGGATGGCGGCAAAGGTCAACGGGGCTAGCTATCACAGGCAAGCGGCCCCGCCTCATCTATTTTATCAACATGCCGTGACCCGTGCGGCGGCTTTAATCAGACTCAGATCGCTGCCGCGCGGGCCAATCAGGGAAACGCCCAGCGGCGCGCCCTCTTTCTGCGCCAGCGGCAGATTGATCTGCGGTATCCCGCACAGTACGGCGAACACCAACAGGTGATGGGACAAACGGCGGGTTTCTTCGATATCCGCCTCATCAGCGTTCAGCAGCGGCGCGATGTCCGGCACCGTGGGCAACACCAGAATCCGATTCCCCACCAGCGCCTGCCAGGTTTCGCGCAACTGTTCGCGCACGCGGCAGCTTTTGAGGTACTGCTCATCCGTCACTCGTGCGCCCCAGGCAAAGCGTCCGGCGACATCCGGCCCCAATACGAAACCATAACGCGTGATCGCTTCTCCATGCGCCATCCAGGCTTCACGCCCCTGGATAAACCGAAACGCCTGATAGGCATCTTCCAGTGAAGGCAGATCGCCGTCTGCGGACAGCAGCGGCAGCTCGCCGGCGACCGCTTTAATTTTTTCCAGCGCGGGCCGCAACGCCGTTTGCGAGGCGTCGGACAGCAGCGCGAACAGCGCATCGCCGATCACCCAATCCGGCTGCGGCGGCAACGGCGCGTCGTCTTCGCCCAGCAAACATTCCCCCACCAACGCGAACAATTCAGCGTCACGGGTAAAATACCCCGCCGTATCCATACTGCGGCAAAGTTCCTGACAACCTTCCAGCGAAATCCGACCGTGGCTGGGGCGTAATCCAAACAAACCACAGTAACTCGCCGGTGTGCGGATCGAACCACCAGTATCTGTCCCAAGGGCAAAATCACACAGATAATTAGATACCGCCGAAGCCGACCCCGATGACGACCCGCCGGGAATACGCTCAGGCGCCGCGCCATTACGCGGAGTGCCATAATGCACATTCTTGCCGCTCATGGAAAATGCCATCTCGTTGGTATGTGTTTTCCCCACAAATTTAGCGCCCGCATTCAGCAACCGTTGTACCGTTGGCGCCGTGCGCTGTTTTATCCCCGACATGGCAAGAACATGCGGGTTCCCGCCCCCGGTCGGATAACCAGCCACATCAAACAAATCTTTAACCGCGAAGGTAAACCCGGACAACGGACCACTGGGCGAGTGATCGACTGCAACGGTTGGATAGGGCATAAAAGCGAAAGCATTATCTTGCATTGCCGTTCCTTTAATTAATCGTCAATACGGGGTTTGTCATCCAGTGATGACAGTGGATCTGATGCCCGTCCGTGACATTCTGGATAACGGGTACCTGGCCGCAGCACTGATCGCTGGCGCAGGGACAGCGAGGCGCAAAAGCGCAACCCGCGGGCAGACGGGTCAGGTCTGGGGGAGAACCGGGTATGCTTATCAACCGTTCGCCTTTCGTCAGCCCGGCTTTAGGTCGGGTTCCGAGTAATACCTGAGTGTAAGGATGCCGGGGATTGTCCAATAGCGCCGCCAGAGGAGCCTGTTCAACGATGCGCCCGCCATACATCACGGCAACACGGTCAGCCACCTCTACTGCCGCGCCGATATCGTGGGTAACGAAAATGATCGACAGGCCCAGCGCCTGCTGTAACTCTCGCAAGAGGATCAGAATCTGTATTTGCACCGTCGCATCCAGTGCGGTCGTAGGCTCATCTGCCAACAGCAACTGTGGTTGGCAGGATAACGCCAGCGCGATCATGGCGCGTTGCCGCATACCGCCGGACATTTCATGCGGATAGGCCTCAAGCCGTTGTTCTGGACTTGGAATGCGTACACGGCGCAAAGCTTCCAATGCCGCACGCCGGGCCTCATTGCGGGAAAGCCGGCGATGCCGGCGTAGCGCCTCGATAATTTGCTCGCCAACGGTATAAACCGGATCCATCGCTAATAAGGGTTCCTGAAAGATCATTGCCGCCACCGGGCCACGTAAGTCCTGTAGCTGCCTTTTTGACAGCGACATCACATCCTGCCCGGCAATATGAATCCGGCCTTCGATGGTAGTCGTTCGCTCAGGATGAAGACGCATCAAAGCTCTCAACGTGACGCTTTTACCCGAACCCGACTCCCCGATAATCGCCAGAACCTCGCCGCGCTCGACATCAAAGCTAACGCCATTTACCGCAGATACTGTCTGGTTACCTCGCCGGAAACGCACATTAAGATCCTGAACGCTAATCATGGGTTGAACTGCCATTCATGCCTCCTTAATCAGAATAATGTCGGCAGGGCTTTGTGAATGTCCGGCCCCCGGTTCAATCATCAGGCAAGCGGCGGAATGATGGTGTGCCGCCGTGTATAACCGCGGCTTCTGTTGACGACAAATAGCCTCGGCATGGGGACAACGGGTATGGAAACGACAGCCAGACGGCGGTTCGATAGGACTCGGCGGATCGCCCGATAAAGGTGAATTCAGCGTTCGCCGGGTGGGATCCATCGATGGCATGGAACTGAGTAATGCGCGGGTATAAGGGTGCCGGGCCGTTGAAAAAAGGGCCTCCGCAGGCCCAATTTCAACCACTTCCCCAAGATACATCACCATGATACGGTCTGAAAGATATCGCACCACATGTAAATCATGGCTGATAAAAACATAGGTCAGGTTCAGGCTATCTTTCAGATCCAATAACAAATTGATGACCTGCGCCTCTACCGACTTATCCAGCGCGGATACGGCTTCGTCGAGGATCACCAGCCGGGGATCCACGGCCAATGCCCTGGCGATATTCATCCTCTGTCGCTGCCCACCTGATAGCTCATGAGCATAACGCCCGGCAAAACGTGACGGTTCCAGCCCTACGCGTGCCATCAGGTCACGTGCGCGCTCCTGAGCTTGCCGTTTACCGACGCCATGAACCAAAGGACCGAACGCCACGGACTGTTCCATCGTCAGACGCGGATTCAGCGAGGAATAGCTGTCCTGGAACACCATTTGCACCTGACGCCGATAGCTGCGCAGCGGCAATGCGTGATTGCCGACAGATTGTCCATCGAAAATTAACTCGCCGCTATCGTGTTCAATCAATTGCATCAGTATGCGGGCGGTGGTGGATTTACCACACCCCGATTCACCCACCACACCAAGGGTTTCACCTTTCAGTACAGTAAAATCAATACCGTCTACCGCACGTACCAATGTACGTTTCCCCAAAACGCCTTTAACCGGAAAATGCTTGACCAGTTTCTGCCCTATAAGCAGAGGCTGGGCTGGCCCGCCAATATCATGGTTGTGCATAATCAACTCCGTATCGCCATCGCCATGCGCAGGCGATCGGCCAAAATGTTAAAGGAAATTGAGGTAATAAAAATCATCACACCCGGCAATGCCGATACCCACGGCTGGGTATAGATAGCGGTGCGCAGCGTATTCAGCATCAATCCCCATTCCGGCTCTGGCGGGCTGACCCCCAACCCCAGAAAAGAAAGGCCCGAAGCCAAGATCATCGATACCGAAATCAGCCCGGTGGTAAAAACGAAGATAGGCCCCAGGACATTTCCCAATACCTGGGTATATATAATGGTGAATGCCGAAGCCCCGGAGGCGCGAGCGGCCTCGATATAATCGCGATTACGCACCTGAGTGGTGACGCTCTCCGCAATGCGTGTCACCTGCGGTACAAAGACCAGCGTCAAGGAGATCAACGCATTAACCACTCCGGCTCCCATAGCGCCCGACAAGGCAATGGCCAGCAGCACGGAAGGAAAAGCGTAGAAAATATCGATAGTACGCATGATCACACTGTTCAACCAGCCACCCGCGTAACCGGCAATAATGCCAATCACCGAACCGATAAAAAAAGCGATCGCCACAGGCGTGATACCCATAAATAAAGACAGCCTGGCTCCCAGCATAAGACGCGAGAGCATATCGCGGCCCAGTTCATCAGACCCAAGCGGGAACCCAGGGGAACCAATAGGCTTCAGCCGTTTGAACATGGAAGTGGCATAGGGATCGCCATGAACAATCCACGGCCCGAGTATTGCCAGTACCAAAAGCAATAAAATCACCGACCCTGCGATCAAGGCCGAGGGATCACGAATCACCCGCCCTAACACGATACGCCAATAACCAGGGGATTTTTCTTCTGGCGCCAGGACAGGCGCGGCCTGATCAACTAGATTGATATTCAGGTTCATGGTCATGCCCTCTTGATGCGCGGATCGAACAATGTTTGCAGTATATCCACCAGCAGATTAAGCAGGACAAAGAACAGGGCCAGTACCCAGATAGTGCCTTGCAGCAAGGGTAAATCACGCTGAAAAATCGCTGAATTGAGCAGAAGCCCGGTCCCCGGCCAGGCAAAGACCGTTTCCACCAGAATGGAACCGCCCATCAGATAGCCTATTTGCAGCCCCATGACCGCCAATGCAGTAGGGGCGGCATTCTTGGCAACGTGGGTAAACAGCGCAAATTCACCGATCCCTTTAGCCCGCAGCCCGACAATAAACTCCTGTGATAACGTTTCCGCCACCTGAACGCGTACGGTACGCGCAATAATTCCCGTCGGAATGACCGACAACGTGATAGCAGGCAACAGCATAAATCGCAGGTGGGCCCAATCCCAGGCCCAGCCTATCTCGCCCATTGGGCCACCCCCCGTCGCAGGCAGCCAGTTAAGCTGTGAAGAAAAAATGATTACCAGCAGCATCCCCAACCAATAATGCGGCACGCTGACGCCAAAGATGGAAAAAGCAGAAGCCATCCGGTCGATCCAACTGTCCTGAAAATAACCCGCGACGAAACCGAACAGGCTTCCCAACACAAACCCTATAACCGACGCCAGTAATGCAAGGCGTAACGAATAACTCACCGCATTCATGACTTCACTGCTCACCGAACGGCCACTGGCAATCGACGTTCCCAAATCGCCCTGCACGGCGTGCCAGATCCAGAGTCCGAATTGCACAGGTAAAGGCTTATCAAAACCATAGTCCTGGATCAGTTGTTGCCGTAGTGCTTCGGAGGCATCCGGCGGCATAACGGACACCAAGGGATCACCGGGAGTCATGTGCACCAGCATAAAACAGACCAGCGCCACACCAAGCAAAATGGGTGTTGCCAATAACAGACGACGAATAATAAAGGCAAGCATGGCAAACCTCGCAGGCCAGATATGAAAATGAATCTCTCATTTCGCCACCCCGTCATACCGGGGCGGCGGCAAGCGGTGCGAATCAGTTTTGCTTTGAAACTGAAGTGAGATCGATCATCCAGTTCTGCGCTTGTACTACGCCGGTAACAGCAGGCGAAATAGCCCGGGGCGCCATATCATGGGCGACAAACAAAAAGGGCGTTTCGTCGACCATTTCCCGATGCAATTCAGCGGTAGCGGCGTCCAGCGCTTTGGGATCAAACGTGTTACGCGCTTTACTGATCAACGCCTCGATTTTCGGCGTGGTGAAATAGCCCCAGTTTGTGGAGACCGGCGGGAACGTCTTTTCACTGGCAAAACGCATCAAACCAAAGAAGGGGTCCATGACCGCCGCGCTGACGTTAATCGCATCAGCGCCCTGGGCCGCCGGATCTTTGGCGCCAAGACGCCAGCTACTAAATAAGGTGTTCCATTCCGTCACCACGATATTTACATCGAAATAGCAGTTCTTCAGGCTCTGCTGGATATATTCATTCATCGGCAACGGCTGCATTTGACCAGAACCCGACGCGGAAGTAAGCACTTTCACTTTTACCGGTTTGCCGGCACTAAAGCCGGCATCACTCATCAATTTGCGTGCGGCGTCTTCGTCATAGCGGATTTTAAAGTCAGGGTTGCCATACCAGGGCGAATCTTTCTCATACATCCCGGTGGCCTCTTGCATATAGCCCCCCAGGTAAGACTTGAGTTCACTGCGATTCAGGCAAAGATTCGCCGCCTGCCGGACACGTTTGTCCAGCCAGGGGGAACCCGGCGCAAAAGACAACTGCCACGGCCAGATATGCGGCTGTGCGTTGGCGTAAATTTTAAATCCTTTACTTTTAATCTGATCCATCGCATCGGGCGCTGGCGCCTCAATCCAATCTACCTGGCCGGACAGCAATGCAGCCGTGCGTGCATTGGCTTCCGGCAATGGGATCAACATGACGTGATCCACTTTGGGTATTCGTTTGGGATCCCAGTACTGCGGATTTTTATCCAGCGTCAATTGCTGCCGCGGTACTAGTTTATTCATTTTAAATGGTCCGGTTCCTACCGCATGAAGGGCAAACGCGCTCCACGCCTGTTTGGCACGTTCAACCGGATCGCTGACCGCCGCAGGAACGGCATCAAAATCTTTCTGCCAGGCAGAGGGGGAAACGATAAAAAGATTGGTAAGGTTGAACGGCAAGATCGAATCTGGCTCACTGGTGGTTAACTCAACGGTCAAATCATCTACTTTACGCGCCGATCGTAACGTTGGCATACGGGAAGCCGTATTACCGATTTGAGCAGGCGCATATTGCTGGCTCTGTTTATTTAAAACTTTATCCACATTCCAGACGACGGCATCAGCATTGAACGGTGTGCCATCATGGAATTTGACATCAGGGCGCAATTTGAAAATCCACTTGGTGTGATCCTGAGGATCCACCGCCCACTCGGTGGCCAATCCAGATACCAGTTCACTGGGTTTTTCACCCTGTGATAAATCCCATTCCACCAGTGAGTCATACAGCGTAATACCGGTAAAACGATTGCCCTCATAACCCTGGTCCGGCTGGCCTAATGTCAGAGGAATATCGCCTGCCGTCATAGCGATTCGTAATGTGTTATCAGCAGAAACGGAGAACGGCGTCCATGCACTAACAGCCAGGACGCAGGCTACGGTCAACTGTGTAAAACGAGGCGAACAATGGTCGGTTTTATATGGCATCTGGACAGTTTCCTCATGTTGGTAAAGTGTCTAATCACCACTGACGCAATGGATATACCAACTTTTTTTAGTGATGCCGCCGACAAACAACATGTAAAAACAAATCTTTTATTATCAAATAATTATTTCTATAAAAAATTTTAATAAATTCATACCCAAACGTTTGGGTATATTATCAAACCACAATTTGATACAAAATGGCGCACCCCTCACCAATCCGGTGCATAGCCATATTCCGACAGGTTATCGTCGCCCCTTCTGAGGATTTGCGTACAAAAAAAGTATCATCAGAAACCGACGACGCTCCTTGCTATTGATGTTTAAAAAGGCCACTCAATGAGAAAACGTCCCGCCACATTACGCAGTATCGCCGAACAACTGGATGTTCACGTTTCCACAGTTTCGCGGGTACTTAACGGTGATATTGAGCAAGCTGGCAGCGCGGCCTCAAAAGAGACCATCGAACGTATCCGTGAATTAGCCACTAAGCTGGGTTATCAGCCAAATCCCCATGCCATCAGCCTGAAGACCCGGCACAGCCGCGAGATTGCGGTTCTGGTCCCCCAACTCTCCGATATCGTACTGGCAACGATTTACGAAGGTATCGCCGAAGCGGCCAGTGATAATGACTACACGGCGTTTGTCGCCAACACTCTGGATCGGCCTGAACGCCAACGACGCCTGGCCGAGAAAGCACTGGCACGCAATGTGGAAGGCTTGATCATCAGTGACGCCCATTGCACACCCGGAGAAAATTTCCTTGGCGAACTGGAAGAACGGCGGGTTCCGTTTGTGCTGGTCAGCCGACGCAAAGACACATTATGTTCCGTGACGTCGGATGATGAATTGGGCGGGCGCATGGCGGCACAACACTTGTTTGAACAAGGACATACGCGGGTGGCTATCATTGCCGGACAGCCTTACAGCGGTAATGCGGTTGAGCGCGTCACTCACTTTGTAAAATTCTACCGCGAGCAAGGGATCGCTATTCCTGCCCATAATATTATCCACGGTCCATTCGATGCCGCGACGGGCTTCGCTATTGGTGAAAAATTACTGGCGCAATCCACGCCGCCAAGCGCTATTTTTGCCGTTAACGACTTTCTGGCTATTGGGCTGTTTGGTGCCCTGCGCAACCGCGGGCTGATCGCCGGACGAGATATTGCCGTCGTGGGTTATAACGATACGCCGCTGGCAGCGCATTTACAGACCCCGCTGACCAGCATCAGTACCAGTATGTATGCGCAGGGCTATCTGGCTGTAGAGACATTACTTAAGCGTATTGCCGGAACACAGGCCGAATCATACCGATTCCCGCCCAACATGACGATCCGAGCGAGCAGTCAATGCGGGCCGTCATAAGGTTTGCGCACACGTGGAACCTATCCCAACAGGCGTCATTATCGCGGGAAGTTTGAACCCTGTACGCCCCCCGGATGCTTTTTCCGCTAGCTGCGGTTTTTGGCGGCCAATGAACGAAGCAGCACCCCTAGCGTGGCGCCATTGTGTAATAACGCGCTGGCCGTCGGTTTCAACCAGCCCATTGCCGCCGCCAGCATGATAGTGCTATTCACCCACTCCGTCAGCCGGATATTACTGTTAACCAGCCGCATCGCTTCCTGCGCCATTTCACAGGCGGTAACCACACCGTCAAGCCTGTCCTGCAACAATACCGCATCGGCGGCCTGCTGCGCCAACTCGGTGCTTTGGTTCATCGCCATGCCCACGTCAGCCTGGGTTAATACCGGAGCATCATTGATGCCGTCGCCGATAAACAACACCCGATGGCCCTGCTGTTGCAGAGTACGTACAACGTCAACCTTGCTCTCAGGTGTCGCCTGGGCAAAAAAGCGATCGATCGATAGCGCTTGCGCCAATTGCTGCGCTTTTTCTGCTTTATCACCCGTCAGCAGGACGATATTTTTCACCCCCAACTCACGCAGCCGTTGAATCACTGCGGCGGCCTCTTCCCGGATGTTATCCTGCAAGCCAATCATCCCTGCCAGACGATCATCCAGGCCGATGAACAACAGGTGACGCCCCAGCGCTTCCAGTTCGGCAATTTCATTTTCAAACGGTGTGAAATCAATACGATAGTGACAACTCAGAAAGTGACGGCTACCAATCACCATGCGATGATCGTCCATCTCGGACTGTAAACCGTGGGCAATGATATATTCCACTTCACCATGATTAATATGCGGCAACGCATGATCTGCCGCCGCCGCCACCACCGCTTTCGCCAGCGGATGATTACTGTGTTCTTCAACAGATGCCGCAATAGCCAGCAAACGCTCGGCCCAGATCTTTTTCGGATCGAAACTGACCACATCGGTGACCAGCATATCGCCATGCGTCAGGGTGCCGGTTTTATCAAATACCGCCGTATCAACGGTTGCCAGTTGTTCAATCGCCCTGCCCCCTTTGAGCAGTAATCCCTGACAAGCCGCACGGTGCATCATCGATTTAAACGCAATCGGCGTGCTCAGTTTCAGGGCGCAGGAGTAATCCACCAGAAAAACGGCGGCCAAACGCTGCCAGTCGCGGGTTAAGGCGAAAACCGCCGCGCCAACACCCAGGGTGATGGCTACGCGTCTGTCGGCCATCTGTTGGGTAACTTGCTGTGTTTCACTGCGCTGGCTCAGAGAGTCGCTGATAAAGCGCCGGATATGGGCAGTGGACGATTCATCGCCAACCCGTTCAGCACGAACGGTGATATTGCCATCCTGTACTTGCGTACCCGCATAGACCCAGGCGCCACGCTCCCGGCGTACCGGCACGCTTTCACCGGTCATTGATGACTGATTAATCAGCCCTACGCCGCGCAGAACCGTACCATCAGCGGGAATATTGTCTCCCGGGCCCAACAACATCAAATCGCCATTAACCAGCTCACCGCTCTGAATTTCCTCACGCCCGCCTTGCCGTTCAACCCAAACAGAATGTTCCCTGGGTTGCATCAGATCGGCCAGCAGAGCATCGGAATGACGGCTGGTTTCCTGCTCAAGATACTCACCGAGTGTCAGTAGGGACTGGGTGATCATCGCCGTACGGTGATCGCCCCGCGCCATCGATAACCCCAGCGCCATAGCATCCAGAACTTCAACTTTCAGTTGACCATGAGCAAGGCTTTCCGCCCCTTCGGCCAACGTGGGCGCGGTCAGCAACAAGGCAGGCAGCGCGGCCCAATTTTTGGGCAGTATCTGGGCCAGCGCAACGCCCCCAAGATTGAGCAGATTATCGCTATTGCAATATTCAGTCTCATAGCCCCCCTCGGTATGCGTCTGCCAATCCAGCGCCTGCGCTTTCTGCCACAGGGTTTCGCCTTTGGTCTGTACGCGGTCATAGGTGATGACTGCGGAACAGGCTTCAGGACGCAGGCGAACACCATTAACGCCGCTGAAAGACAGCAGTTGGCGTTTCAGCCAGGCCAGACTCTGCGGGTAGTCGCGCATCTGTGGAATACGCAGGCGTATCCGCCCCGGTAATTGATGAACCAGCGTGATGGTTTCAGACAATTGATGGATCACTCAGCATCCTGTTCACGGTTACGGTAATACTCTAACTCGGCCTGCAAATCGGCCAACCGCTCTTTCAGCTCTTCCACTTCGCCACGAACCGTACCCCATGCTTTGCTGGCCGTGGCGGTGATCCCTTGCTGGACTTCACGGTTACTCAGCAAATAGGCAATGGCCGCCCCGGCAACCACGCCGGTAAGCAAGTGAGCTTTGCCGTTGGCCTGACGATAAGACGCTGGCGGCACCGGCGCATACACCGGATAATAAGGGTAGTACGTATAGGGATAATCAGGCTGTTTCATCATTTGCTCCCTTTTTACTTATCGCGTCCATCAGATAGATACCGGCGGCACCGGCGCCCAGCAATGTCAAAAACGTCAACGCAGGGCGACCGGCGGTCGCATTGGCGACAGCCATCACCACGCCACCGACCGCTCCCCCTTTGGCGGCGTCGCACATGACGGCGGCAGCGGTCTGATGCAGCGTTTTTTCGCCATTCTGATAGTGACGCCATTGTTCAACACAGGCAGCCGTGGTGCCTACCAGCGCCCCGGCAATAACGGCCCGGCTCACCGGGCTGAGGCTGTCACGATTGTTGCTCATCCTGCGGCTCCTCGTTTGCGGGTTGTCCTTGCTGACGATGGCGCTCTACCGATTCATTAAAGCCCTCTTTCCCGGCTTTCAGCGTGTCGCGGAAAATAGTCGAACTGGTGGTTGCGGTTTCTTTCAAGGTTTCCGCGCCGCTTTTCACCCCGTCTTTGACTTTAGTTCCGCCGGTTTTAAGCAAATCGCTGGTGCTGGCAACGGTTTGCAACAGCATATTGCGCACGCCTTCGTTGGTTAACAGCAGCGTGACTGCGGCGCCAATCATCGCGCCCTTCCAGAATTCTTTATCATCCATACCAATCGTCCCGATAATGTTTTTCAGTATCCCTGCCTGTTCACCCATCATATTTTCCACCATGCTTTGCGCCTGACCGTTCCAGTCAAAAGCGGGCTGTGCAGGATGGTGATGAGAAGGTTGTGGAGGCGTCGTAGCCTGCGGCGGCATGGGATATCCCATTGGCGGCGGGAATCCCGGCATCATTTGCGGATACCACACAGGAGGTTGAGGCCAATGCATTGGCTGCTGTTGAGGTGCAGCCGCCGCCTCAGGCGCCGGGGATGCGGGCGGGTAATAAGGATGGTACGGGTAGCCAAATGGCGGGTAATAAGCGCCCCCATGATTTACAGGATTGCTATTATCATTGCTCATATTCGATTCCTTAATGATTAGGATGACGGCAAGAGCGACTGAACCAACTGTTCCAGCGCTTGCCGGGCCGCTGCATCATCCGCTCCGAAAAGCTGCGTCAACACCGCCGGCTTGATTTGCCTGGCGTCATACTCCAGCAGCAAACTCCCGGTGTGGGTATTGAGGGCATAATGGCGCAACGCATTTTCGGGGTGGCATAACGCCTCCAGTTTTTCCAGCTTTCCCTTGCCGAGACTGGGGATCAGCCGGTTGGTGAAACGTAAACGTATACGTCCCGGTATATGATGTTCTACCGCGACAAAACGACGCAGCAGCATCAGTCCGCTTAAATCATCTGGCTCCATACTGCTTCCTACATCGGCTACACATGGCGGACATTGTCCATCTAACTGCCTGGCATCAACGGCAGGCAAACGCAAAAACCTTACAAACATTGCCATTATCAGCCGGTGTTGTTTTGATTCTTTGCGGTTTATCAAGTGGCTTTGGCTTTTGTGAGCCGTAGGGCAAAAAAACAGCGGATTTACCGGCAATCAGTAGACAAGCTAATATTGGTAACGTAAATTATTCGCATTATTATTCCCGTATTTGAGGTTGCCATGACCCCCTACCTGCACCAGACCCAGAACCGTATTCGTGTACGTTCCGACTATATTCAGCGCAATCCCAAGCAGGTAGCACAGGTTGTCATGCAACTGGGGCTGATGGAGGGTGTGCAAGCGGTCACCCATCGTCTCTATGCCGGATCGGTGGCTATCTGTTTTGATAGCCAAAAAGTTTCAGTTGATCAATTACTTGAGAAATTTGAACAGCTTGGTTGGCTGCGTTCGGCTAAAGACAAGGACTACATCAACAGCACGATCCGTCGTGGCGCCAAAACCCTGCTGAAAGGCCTGGCGATTGGCGCATTAAAACGTACCGTAGGCGGCCCGATTATTACGGCAATGAGCGTGCTGGCCCGCTGATAAATCAGTCAGTCATTACTGATATGACGATAGCCAAAAATTTCAAGATGCAGGAAGGCGGCAAACGAGCAACTCCCCGGTAAACACGCCATTCACTCCATAGTCTCTATCGTTTTGACGGAAATTCCCATACGCTGCATACGCGATAACAATGTCGTGCGTTTCAAACCCAGTTTTGCGGCGGCGCCTTTTGGCCCGGCAACAATACCGTTGGTTTCTCTCAGCACCCGAATAATCCGCTGGCGTTCAGACTCTTCTTCATCACTCTCCATCACGGGGGCAGCCACCTGCGTATCTAGCCCAATAGCGGGGGATGGCTTAGGCGCAGTCAAAGGAGACGGGTGATATTGCAATTCAGCCAACTGCAGATTTAGCGTGGCGCCCCTTGTGAGGATCACCGCCCTTTCGATAACATTCTCCAGCTCGCGCACATTGCCCGGCCAGGGCAGTTTGCTAAGTTGACGCAACATTTCAGAAGGAATGCTGTCAATGGTCCGGTTCATCCGACGCGCAATCTTACGGGTGAAAAATTTTGCCAACAACGGGATGTCTTCCGGTCTGTCACGCAGCGGCGGTATCACGATAGGAAAGACATTCAGGCGGTAATAGAGATCACTGCGGTATTCCCGATCAGCGACCATCTGTTTCAGATCGCGATTGGTAGCGGCAATCAGACGCACATCAACCGGGATAACTTTGCTGCCGCCCAGCCGTTCTATCTCCCGCTCCTGCAACACGCGTAACAATTTGGGCTGAAGCTCCAGGGGAATATCACCGACTTCATCCAGAAACAGCGTGCTGCCATTCGCCAGTTCAAAACGCCCCTGCCGCTGATTCGTCGCACCGGTAAACGACCCTTTTTCATGCCCGAACAGATCGCTTTCCAATAAACCGGAAGGTATCGCCGCACAATTCATTTTCACCATGCGTTTGCCGTTACGCGGGCTAAGGCTATGAATAGCCCTGGCAATAAGCTCTTTACCGGTTCCGGTTTCCCCCAGAATAAGCACGGTACTGTCACTACCTGCCACCATTTCCACCTGTTCCAGCACATGGCGGATCGCCGCACTGCGGCCAATAATTTCACCAAAGGCTTCTCCCTCCAGGCTTTGGTGATGCTCGGTCAGTTGTTCCGTCAGATAGAAGTTCTCATGAATCAGGCTGTCTTTCAGGCGGGTAATCTGTTCGTAGGCCAGCGCGTTATCCAGCGCGATGGCGATACGCGACGCAATCTGGCGCAGTAATTTCATTTCCGCATCATTGACCGAGAGATTGCTGCGGTGAGCAAGCTCCAGCACGCCCAGTACGCGATTACCGAAAGCCAGTGGCAGCAGGCAGGCATGTTTTAATTCGCTGTCGAACCCTTGCGCCAGATAACGTGGCTGACCGGGCTGGATAATAAGATCACGGTTATTGATTAGCATCACCTCGTTGTTACGCATCACTTCAGCGGCCCGCGTTTCCGACAGTTTCAGTTCCCCCATGCCTAGTTGCGGTGAATGCCCGGCAAGATAGTGCGTGGCGTAATACTTCAGTGTCTTATCGTCGTCATCGCCATCCCGCAGGGCCAGTGCCACAAAATCGATACTGAAAAAACGATGGATCTCCTTTGAAACCTCCTGCGCCAACGCCTTTAGTTCCAGCTTGGAAATAACCGTGTTAGTCACATCAACCAAAATACGGAAATGGTCACGCTCATGGCGCAATTTCTCTTCTTCACGCTGCGCCAGCGCCCGTTCACTGATGTTTTCCAACACCAGCGAGATCACGCCGGACAGCGCCTGAAAAAAGGCAATCTCTCTGTCATCGAACCGGCTGCCGTCGATTTTAATAAACTCGACGCCGCCCAACGCCCGGTGCGGCGTTGATAAGGGCAATTGGCAATAATCACTTAACCCGGCATAAGCGGGTTGCTCCATAAGATGGGGAAAATCACGCTGGAAGTGAACTTTGTCACAATGCAGTAGCGTATGAGTGTTCCATACCACACCGCCCGGCCCATCTATTAACAGCAGGGCTTCTTCACTACAGATCGTCTTATTCGCCTTGCGATCGCGGCGATAAAACAGCGTTTGATTATGTAATGGATCGATCAGTAAAAGATTAACCCGGCCAAACCGCACGACCGAAAAAGACAAACCATCCAGCACCTGTAACAGTGAATCAACACTGCGTTGCTGCAACAATGTCTGTGACACTTTCAGCAGAGCATCCTGCCACAAAATGGACAAACGTGATGGGGAATCCGTCAGTCTTATCGCCATAACCACCACAATAAAGTCACCATGATCGATAAGGTCAATAGTGTAAGGACTAACTTGCGGAAATCCTATGTCACCACGCCAATTGCTTGATCTGAATCGTGGTTAGCAACCACGATTCAGAACTTTCTCTGTGCCAAAGAATAATAAGAATCATTTATCAGGCCAGCGGCGTCGGCTGGATGTCTGAGGCACGACCGCCAGGCTTATTTTTATTTTACCGCCGGATACCAGCAACCAGCGATATTACCTCACCATCGCTTTATTAATTAACATAAATATCACCTGTAATTATCATAATAAGCACAAATACTTTCCATTTTTTATTGCGGAAATAATAAACAGCGTCAAAAATTATTTATCAAAAAGATTTACTGTCAGGCAGATACTTATCTCCCTGATAAAGATTCACTGAATGATATTGTCATCAAGCGACCGTTCTGATGAATGAAAACCGAACAAAATTCAATTTATTGCTAATGTCCGTATCATTATAAGTAAATCTGATAAGTCAGTAAGCCGGTGCTGAACACCGCAGTATATTGGGTTGTTTTTTATGTTTTTTTCAAAAAAATCATCCCACCTGCTCATCCACGAGCTATCCATTATTTTCATAACTGTTCAATATGTATGCTTTTTTCGCATTAAATAGTTATAATTTGCATCTCGTCACACAGAAAAAAACGGCAAAAAATCAGAATCAATGTAATATCTCGCAGGCAGACACAACACCCCAACAACAATCAGGGTGCTGGTTCAGTGCGTTCATGGAATACGCATCGTTCCCACGCTGTAATAATACTGTGTGTTGTCTGAATCTATTCACCAACATGAGGTCAATATGCAAAGGCAGAAGTTAGTTATACAGATAGCCATCGCTATCTTATTAGGGATATTCGTAGGATGGCTATGTCATCAGTACCTTGACGGCGGACGTGCAAAAGAAATCGCCTCTTATTTCAACATGGTTACCGATATTTTCCTGCGTTTGATCAAGATGATCATTGCACCGCTGGTGTTCGCCACGCTGGTTTCAGGCCTGGCCAGTATGGGCAACTCTTCTGCGGTCGGACGTATTGGCCTGAAAGCCATGATCTGGTTTATCACCGCCTCTTTCCTTTCCCTGCTCATCGGTATGGTGCTGGCTAATTTCTTCCAGCCCGGCGCCGGTATGAACCTGGAAGTGCCCGTCAATGCTGCACAGGTCGCTACCGGCCTGAACACCGATGGCTTTACGCTTAAGAGCTTCATCAGCCACATTTTCCCGAAAAGTATCGTGGAAGCGATGGCAAACAATGAAATTCTGCAAATTCTGGTGTTCTCGTTGTTCTTCGGTTCAGCCCTCGCTTATGTGAAAAACAAGAACAAAAGCGCCTCGGCGATAGCCTCCATGATCGAAGAACTGGCGAAAGTCATGTTCCGTGTGACGGACTATGTGATGGGTCTGGCGCCGATTGCAGTGTTTGCCGCAATTGCGTCTGCCATTACCACTCAAGGGCTGGGTCTGCTTTATGACTTCGGTAAACTGATTGGCGAGTTCTATCTTGGTCTGGCATTGCTGTGGGCCGCGTTATTCCTGGTTGGCTATGCCTTCCTCGGCAAACCGATTTTCACCCTGGCGAAACTGATCCGCGAACCGACCATGCTGGCTTTCGCTACCGCCAGCAGCGAGTCAGCCTATCCGAAAACCATGGAAGCGCTGACTAAATTTGGCGTGCCAAAGAAAATCACCAGCTTTGTGCTGCCGCTGGGTTACTCGTTCAACCTTGATGGTTCAATGATGTATCAGTCATTTGCGATCCTGTTTATCGCTCAGGCATACAACATTGATTTAAGCGTGACACAGCAAATCCTGATTCTGTTAACTCTGATGATCACCAGTAAAGGTATGGCAGGTGTCGCACGTGCTTCCGTGGTGGTGGTTGCCGCCACGCTACCGATGTTCAGCCTGCCGGAAGCGGGTATTCTGCTGATTATCGGTATCGATCAGTTCCTGGATATGGGTCGTACCGCCACTAACGTGATTGGCAATAGTATCTCTACCGCCGTTGTCGCCAAGCTGGAAAACAGCATTGGCAAGCCGGAGGAAGAAGAAGTGGATGAAGCAGGAGAAGACATTGCCTATGAAGAGGCCAATGCGAGCCGGTAATTAACCGTTCGTTTTGCTTCGGGATGGCGGTCTGATTGGCCGCCATCTTCTTTTGGGAAACCTGAGGCTGGCAGAGGTTACTGTTGATTCAGGCTCTTCATATAGCGCCAGAATTTTTCTGACGCCATGTTCAACCGGGTATCAAGACGATAAATATAGACGCCCATCTGCATTACCGCATGTTCCATATTGATAATGGCGAGCGTCTTTTCTTTCAGCTCGTCCTGAATCGAATAATCCGGCAGCCATGCGATACCGTATCCTTGTTTGGTCATCCGCTTAAGCAAATCACTCATTGAAGAGACAAAGGTAATCACAAATTTATCGTTGTCGATGCCAGCAAGATAACGGTTTACCTGACGCCCCATATAGCTTCCGTCGGTATAATTCAGCAACGGTACGGTGGGCGCATTAATGTCAAATAGCGGTTGCCCGCCGCTATCACAGGCACAGACAGGATAAAGACGCGACTCCAGTATTTTCTCATGCATAAAAGGCTCAGACATCAGTTCTTCATTATAAAAAGAGAAGATAAAATCGCTTCGGCCTTCTTTAAGATTTAATACCGCCTCATCAACATCAATCGATTCAACATAAAATATCTTCTCCTGCGATTCTGGTACGCTCTTTAATAACTCAGGCATAATGAAAATTGACAACGAATGGGCCGCGGCAATGGTGATTTTGTTTTTATAATTACTACCGCCATGCAGTTTATTCAGTTGATATTCTAAATCATCCAACGTATTGCGAATATGCGCGTGAAAAACGCGACCTTGTTCGGTTAATTGCAACGGCGAAGAGCTACGGTTAAATAGCTCAAAACCAATTGCACTTTCCAACGCACGAATACGGCGACTGAATGATGACTGAGAAATATTTCTTTTTTCTGCGGCAACGGTAAAACTGCGAAATTCCTCCAGCGCGATAAAATCATAAAGCCACTTTGTTTCGATATTACTAAGCATAATATTTTACCGTGTTGTTAAACCCAGAAAAAGCATAAGGAAGCGAGTTGCTATGCAAATCATACATAGCTAATGGGAATTTAGCAATTCACATTCCCCGGCAACATGCGATTATTTGTTTACTTACAGCATCCCAGGGGAAAATAACATGAAGGGCTTAGTGGGTATTCTTGGAGGCATGGGGCCGGGCGCAACGGTTGATGCGATGCAAAAGCTGATAAAAAATACGCCGGTATACCGCGATCAGGATCATATTCCGATGATTGCTGTTTCCATCCCGGATATTCCAGACAGGACAGAATGCATTCTTGATCATAGTGCGTCACCGCTGGAAAAAATGATTCAATATATGAAATTATTAGAGAATGCCGGTGCTGAGTGCATTATTATTCCGTGCAATACCGCGCATTACTGGTTTAATGAATTAAAATTACATAGCCGTGTAGAAATGATCAGCATCATTGATGCGACCTGCCAACTCATTCAGGATAAGAAAATATCCAGCGTTGGATTATTGGCCACCACCGCCACTATTAAGGCGCAGATTTACCAGGGCAATTTGGAAAAAAGTGGTATTGCCTGCTATGTGCCAACGGAGGGAGAGCAAAGCGCGGTGATGGACAGTATTTATGCTTATAAGTCCGGTGACGCTCAAACCGCCCACCGTATACTCACGCCAATAAAAAATCGTATGCTGCAAGACGGCGTTGAAAAAATCATTCTGGGTTGTACAGAGCTTCCCCTTATTCTGGAGCAGGAAATAAAAACAGCGCCTGAAAGCTATATTGATGCTACCGAAGCGTTGATTAAAAAAACCGTCGCCTGGTATTTCGCACATCCCCACCCAAATGAGGTCGCCGCCTGAAAGATTGTTAACTCGCTTCCATTTTTATTTCCTGCGGTTGCTAAGAGCAGGATTGCTGCGCATCATTATATTCTTGTGACCTTGGGTTAACGTGGCTCTACCATGATTAATGTGGCGCTGATAGACGATCACATCGTTGTACGTTCTGGCTTTGCACAGCTTCTGGCATTAGAAAAGGACATTCAGGTTATCGGGCAGTATGACTGTGCTGCGCAAGCATGGCCGCACCTTCTCAAACACCCCATTGACGTGGCGGTTATTGATATCGCCATGCCGGATGAAAGCGGCCTGAGCTTATTAACCCGCCTGCGCCGGCAGCGTTCCGGCTTCCGCGCCATTATTCTGAGCATCTACGACACCAGCGCTTTTGTACAAAGTGCGTTGGACGCAGGGGCAGGCGGTTATCTCACCAAACGTTGCGGCCCTGAAGAGGCTTAAGCTGGCTGGCGCTGTGGACCATCAGCTTTTATCTGAGTCATAACGCCCAACAGGCAGCGCTGCTGCTGCCGCAGGGACTACGGCTAGCGCTGATGATCCTGTTGCCGCTGCTGCGCCCGGCCATCCTGTCGGCCCTGATCTACGGCTTCGTGCGGGCGATTACCACCGTCAGCGCCATTATCTTTCTGGTTACGCCGGATACCCGCGTCGCCACCTCCTACATCCTTAACCGGGTGGAAGATGGTGAATACGGCATGGCGATTGTCTACGGCTCAATACTGATTGTGGTCATGCTGACCATTATTTTCCTGTTTGACTATCTGGTCGGTGAAGCGCGGGTTTCCCGTTCCAAAGCCCAGAACAGCGACTAAGCGGAGTGATTACCTTGAATATTGAAAATAAAAAAACCTCGGGAACGGTGTCTAACGCCGCTTGCGGCGGCCAGGACGCCTATCATAAAACTTTTGTTGAACTGAAGCAGGTTACAAAACGTTTCGGCCACAACACCGTCATTGACTCGCTGAATCTGGCCATTCCACAAGGGAAAATGGTGACGCTGCTTGGCCCGTCCGGCTGTGGCAAAACCACCGTACTCCGGCTGGTTGCCGGGCTGGAAAAGCCGACGGATGGCCAAATTTTTATCGACGGCGAAGATGTGACAAATCGCTCCATCCAGCAACGCGACATCTGCATGGTGTTTCAGTCCTATGCCCTTTTCCCGCATATGTCGCTGGGCGAAAACATTGGCTACGGACTGAAAATGCTGAGGCGTCCAAAGACGGAGATTACCCAGCGGGTAAAGGAAGCGCTGGCGCTGGTCGATCTGGAAGGGTTCGAAGATCGTTTTGTCGATCAGATTTCAGGTGGACAGCAGCAGCGCGTAGCGCTGGCCCGTGCGTTAATCCTCAAGCCCAAGGTGTTACTGTTTGACGAACCGCTGAGTAACCTGGATGCCAACTTACGCCGCAGTATGCGTGAAAAAATCCGCGAGCTGCAACAACAGTTCAACATCACCTCGCAGTATGTGACGCACGATCAGAGTGAAGCTTTTGCGGTTTCCGATATGGTTCTGGTCATGAACAAACGAAAAATCATGCAGTTAGGCGCACCGCAGGAGTTGTATCGTCAGCCTGCGTCCCACTTTATGGCGAGTTTTATGGGGGATGCCAACATATTCCCGGCGGCAATCTCTGATGACAGTGTGGATATTTACGGCTATAAGCTGCCTCGTCCGCAAAGTTTTGCCGAGGGACTGGGTGAATGTACCCTCGGCGTTCGCCCTGAAGCCATCACGCTCGGCCAGCAAGGCGAGGAAAGCCAGCGCTGCACAATTACTCAAGTCGCCTACATGGGACCACAATACGAGGTACAGGTAGAGTGGCACGGGCAATCGCTACTATTACAGGTCAACGCCACGCAACTCCAGCCCAACCCAGGTGATTGCGACTATTTACAGATTCACCCCTACGGGATGTTCGTACTGGCCGATAAATGATAGCAAGGGCGGCAATCCGCCCCCCTTTACTTCCGCCTCATCCCATATCACAGCACGTTGCGCATTCTCTCGACAAACAGATCAAACTTAGGGTTTCCGTCTTTGACATGCACGGTACTCCCCGTTATGATGCGCCCCGTTCACACGATTCCTCTGTAGTTCAGTCGGTAGAACGGCGGACTGTTAATCCGTATGTCACTGGTTCGAGTCCAGTCAGAGGAGCCAGATTAAAGGAGACAGACGTCTATTGACGTCTGTTTTCTGCATTTCAAACAAGTACTTATTTCCCTTTCTTCGTCTATCGACGTCTACCCAAAACGCTCTACAGCTACACATCATTGATGGTAGATTGGTTGGCACAACCGGTTCGATTTGCCTTGTACCATCAATCGGAGGGCTGAACGATGGCGCTGACTGAGGTAAAAATCAGAAAAACAAAGCATTCCGACAAAGCTGTGAAACTAACAGACGGCAACGGTATGCACCTTCTTATCCACCCAAACGGCTCGAAATACTGGCGTTTGCAGTATCGTTTTGCTGGTAAGCAGAAAACCTATGCGCTCGGCGTCTATCCGACTATTTCTCTGTCAGAAGCCAGAGAGCGCCGTGATGCTGCCCGTAAGCTGTTGGCTAATGGTATCGACCCTTCTGCCAAAAAGCAGGAAGACAAACTGGAATACAGCGGCGCTTTCTCTTTTGAAATCGTCGCCCGTCAGTGGCACGCCTCCAACAAAAAATGGTCGGAAGAGTATGGTGCCAAGATCCTCCGTACCTTTGAAACCTATATCTTCCCCGTCATCGGCAAACGCCATGTCGCCGATCTGAAAACCCGCGACTTACTGGTGCCTATTAAAGTGGTTGAAGACAAGGGCTTCAACGAAGTGGCAATGCGCCTGAAACAACGCACCACAGCCATCATGCGTTATGCCGTTCAGCAGGGGATCATCGATTACAATCCCGCTCAGGAGATGTCAGGTGCCGTTAACACGGGTAAACGTCAGCATCGCCCAGCCCTTCCCTTTGAGCGCTATCATGAATTTTTAGGACACATTGACAGCTATAAAGGTCGTTTGCTCACCCGACTGGCCGTTCAGCTCACCCTGCTGATTTTTATCCGCTCCAGCGAGCTTCGTTTTTCCCGCTGGTCAGAGATCGATTTTAAAAAATCGTTATGGACAATACCGGAAGAGCGTAAAGCGGTTAAAGGGGTGAAAAACTCACATCGTGGTGCCAAGATGAAAACTCTTCACTTTATTCCGCTCAGCAAACAGGCCGTTGCCATCCTGAAAGAAATTTATCAAATCAGCGGTGAGCATGATTTTATTTTCATTGGCGATCACTATGCAGATAAGCCGATGAGCGAAAACACGGTCAACAAGGCATTAAGGACTATGGGCTACGATACCCGGAAAGAAGTTTGTGGTCATGGATTTCGCACAATGGCATGTAGTTCCCTGATCGAATCAGGATTATGGTCAAAGGATGCCGTTGAACGTCAGATGGGGCATCAGGAGCGTAATAATGTCCGGGCAGCCTACATCCATCAGGCTGAACATCTCGATGAGCGTAAGCTGATGCTGCAATGGTGGGCTGATTTTTTGGATGCAAACCGTGATGGCGTGGTTAGGCCGTTTGAGTTTGCTCAGAAGAGATAAATTTTACTGCCAAGGATGGCTAGTTAAAAAATTACTCTATCCATTTAAAAATAGGAAAGATATATTTTCATGCGGCGATATATATCACACTAATGAATAATCATAAATCATCTCTATATATTTACATATAGACACTGATTTATGATTCAATTAATCTATCAACGAGGATTAACCTCTTATAGCCGAATCCTTATATAGTTAGTGTGTTCAGGAAAGAGAATTCTCTTTAAAAATATGGAAGAGGAGAATTCCCACCGAACCTAAAATTATAAAAAGGAAGTAATATGAAAGAAAAAATTACGGTTATAGAACTTAAAGGTCAGTTAGAAGATGGGTTAGTCGTTGCTGGTTTCATCAAAGAGCGATTAAGAGAACTAATTGAGCTTCTTGATGAAGCATACATTGGTCAAGAAGAACTTTTTAAAGAAATCAATTATTTAATCTTGCAGTATAAAGAATTGGTTTTGGTAGCTGAGACATATAACCCACTCACTACAGAAAATGACAAGTGGTAATATGAATAAGCCCCAATTAGTGGGGCTTATTTTTAATAAATTCCTTCCTAGCTGGATCAAAATTATATCTCTTGTTAATTTCATCAACTTTTTTTTCAGCATATTTTAAAAAATCCTTATGCTTTTGCCATTCTTCATCTCTAATTTCTTTACCGTATAGTTTCACGATCTATCCTTATTTTTAACATCTTCACTATTTATATACCACAGATAAAAAACAAAGCAATAAATATAGAGCAATACCTATTGCATATTTTTTGACTCTGAAAGGTGAATAATTGTTCTATTTTAGCTGATACCCCAAAAAGTACCCCAACGGATTTTGTGTGCAATTTAAGGCTTACGTTTATAGGCGGTTAAGGGATACTGTTCTCTTCTACTAGAATTAAATTCTATTTAAATAATTATCACAATAATTATAATTCAAGCAACCATTTAAAGTCATACACATTGTACGATAACGGCTATTGACTCGTTGACTAAAAAATGCAGAAATTACCCCCCCATAAGGAAAAAGGATTTATGGGGCAGGATTATGGATAATATTAAGGAATAAATAATGGCAAATTTGATCTATCTGAAACTCACTGGCATCAAACAAGGTCTGATCTCTGCGGGTTGTTCAAGTGCAGACTCGATTGGTAATAAATATCAGGCTTCCCATGAAGATGAGATTTTTGTTTATGAGTTAATGAACCAGATAACAAGACAAGATAATGTTTCACTCTCCCCTGTAGAAATCAGAAAGCCAATAGATAAAGCCACCCCGCTTCTGGCACAGGCATTGAATGGTAATGAAAAACTAACCTGTGAGTTCTTTTTTTACAGAACTTCTCAATCAGGTGGTAATGAACTCTATTTCAAAATGGTGCTAAGAGATGCGGTTATCAATGATATTCGCTTTTTCGCCCCAAACTCATTAACACACAACGAATTACAGCCTCAGGAAAATATTTCATTCAAGTTCGCATCGATTGAATGGGAACATGTAGTTGCACGGACAAGCTCTTATATCTTATGGAAAGATGTGGAATATTAAGATGAGTATCGATTCGGCACATCAATTTCACTTTTTAGAGGAAAGCAACCGCCTGAGGAGGGTTGCTCTGTTGGCTTCCTCTTTTTTCATTCAAGATAAAACACTAAGGATGCGTTATCTTCGTGAAATTGAGGATTTCATCAATGAAACGGAGATGAAACTTAAGTCATCAACAATTAGTTTTTTTGATAAAAATCATATCCTTCATGAATTGGTAACCGAGCGTGAGGAAACAGAAAGAGACTACCAAAAGCTACGAACGGGTGATTATGTAAAATATATCGTTACGGATATATTTGAAGACCAGGGTGTTTTGAAATACACCAAAATCGCATCTGGTGTTGTTGCGGGTGGTTTTCAGGCATTTATGGGAGTTCAATTATATAGATTGGGAAAATATCTCAATGTAAAGCATTTTAAATCATTCGGAGTTTTATTAGTTTCTCATGGCGGTAATAACATCTATGAGTCATTAAGTCCTATTATACATGATGGGGAATATAGTTCGGGAACAGTCAGAGACATATACAGAGGTCTTGCATCTTTAGCTGGATATAATAAAGATACCGGAGATGCCTTGTATAGTTTTGGTGATTTGTCCCTCACCATTTACGCCTCTTTAAGAACACCAGTCTTAGTCGACAGTCCTACCCGATTATTATCAAGGGGATTTCTGGAAAGACCCAGGATAACAAAATTATTTAAGTATGCGCATTCAGACTTCAAGCCTAAATATACTGCCGCAAGTAGCATAATGAAGGTCTATATGGTAGGGGGTTCTGCCTACAAAATATATGCTGAATTTACAGATGAAAATTACCGCTTAGGTGATAAGTTGTCTCTTATACACATCTGAAAAAAAAAAAATATGTAAAATTAGAAAGTATACTTTAAAGTGATATATAATATGTCAATTAATAATATGAGAATCTATCTTAACATCTCATTCTCTACTATAGACAACGTATGTGTAACACTAATCTATATGTCTGTG
>NZ_MJLZ01000042.1 GCF_003666245.1 Brenneria alni | reverse complement strand
AAAGTGGTACGCGAGCTGGGTTTAGAACGTCGTGAGACAGTTCGGTCCCTATCTGCCGTGGGCGTTGGAAGATTGAGAGGGGTTGCTCCTAGTACGAGAGGACCGGAGTGAACGCACCGCTGGTGTACGGGTTGTGATGCCAATTGCATTGCCCGGTAGCTAAGTGCGGAAGAGATAACCGCTGAAAGCATCTAAGCGGGAAACTTGCCTCGAGATGAGTCTTCCCTGGGACTTTGAGTCCCCTGAAGGGCCGTTGAAGACGACGACGTAGATAGGCTGGGTGTGTAAGCGTAGCGATACGTTGAGCTGACCAGTACTAATGACCCGAGAGGCTTAACCTTACAACACCGAAGGTGTTTTATTGAGACAAAATCGACGGTAACGATTTTGAAGAGTGCGGAGCGCTGGTCCCTTAGGGGAGGGTATCAGGATGATACGAATAGACTCAGAAGATATTCAGCTTGTTTTGAGATTGGTTCCGGTGGTTGCGCGAAAAGCGTAACGGTCGGGATGAAACAGATTTGCCTGGCGGCGATAGCGCGGTGGTCCCACCTGACCCCATGCCGAACTCAGCAGTGAAACGCCGTAGCGCCGATGGTAGTGTGGGGTCTCCCCATGTGAGAGTAGGGAACTGCCAGGCATCAAACGAAGTAGAAAGCCTCAGTCGCAAGACTGGGGCTTTTTGCATTCTGGTGTTCGTTACACTATTTGATTTGATTATTTCTCACCGTTTCCCCTTCCGTTATGCGAAAACCAGATAAATATATCCAAATAGTGATGAAACTTTTTCACCTTAGCCAGTGTTTACTCGACATTGTGATCAAAAATCGCTATCTTCGGGCATCTAGAAGTCTAAACGTATAAACGTATGCTGTGAGGATATAAGGTTATGCCAATCCGGGTTCCTGATGAGTTGCCAGCGGTAAACTTTCTGCGTAATGAGAATGTTTTTGTGATGACGTCCTCTCGTGCTAAAACGCAGGAAATTCGTCCTTTGAAAGTGCTGGTACTGAACCTGATGCCGAAGAAGATCGAAACTGAGAACCAGTTTCTGCGACTGTTATCAAATTCCCCATTACAGATCGATATTCAGTTACTGCGTATAGATAGCCGTGAGTCGAAGAATACGCCGACAGAGCATCTGAATAATTTTTACTGTAACTTTGATGATATCCAGGATGAAAACTTTGATGGATTGATCGTCACGGGAGCGCCGCTGGGGTTGATTGATTTTTGTGATGTGGCCTACTGGCCGCAGATCGCAAGGGTGATTGACTGGGCAAAAGGGCATGTAACCTCCACACTTTTCGTGTGTTGGGCAGTACAGGCAGCTTTAAATATTCTGTATGGCATTCCGAAGATGACCCGCACGGAGAAATTATCAGGCGTCTATTCACACTATACGTTGCAACCTCACGCTTTATTGACCAGGGGATTTGATGAAACGTTTTTAGCGCCTCATTCACGTTATGCGGACTTCCCTACTGATGTTATTCGCAAACATACTGACTTAGATATCTTGGCGGAGTCTGTGGAGACAGGGGCTTATCTGTTTGCCAGTCGAGATAAGCGTCTGGCTTTTGTTACAGGTCATCCTGAATACGATGCATCGACGCTGGCGAGTGAATACTTTCGCGATCGCGAAGCCGGGCTTAACCCAAAACCCCCGGTGAATTATTTTCCTGATAACAATCCTGAGGTTGCACCTAAAGCGACCTGGCGCAGCCACGGACATTTGCTGTTTGTTAACTGGCTTAACTATTACGTTTACCAGATCACGCCTTATGATTTGCGTCATATGAACCCTACATTGGACTGAACGACGCTTTTCCCCGCCTCAGGCGCCTTTCCGGCGCCTTTTTTATATCTATACTTTGATTTTAATTAATTAGGCTTAAAAATTTTTTTACTATTAAAGACGCCTTTTTATCACCGAACGCTGAGGTTGTCTCGAACCCTTTATCCCGCCGAGTTACCTAAGAGAAAGCGGATGTTCTATGGATTAAGAGGGATAGGCGAATGAAGATTGGGATGAGGGCAGGGCTGGCAGGGGTAAGCGATCCTATGAGCGAGACGTTGCAAAGTGACGATACAGGGCGGCTAACGCGCTCGTCAGAGCAGCACCTCTCCTTGCAAGCGGCCTGTGCGTCCGCTGTTGTGGATTTTGGGACGACGCCATTAAGTGATGAGGACAAACCGTATAAAAAGCGGCAGGCGGTGCGGGAGCGGTGGGCATTTACTCAGCGTAAGAAGGGGACGACGTTTAAAAATGAAGCGGTCGAGGCGCGAGGCGGATCGACTCAACGGCGTTCAGGACAACATGTAGAGAACAGCCTGTGGCACTTCAGTAAACAGCGTCGTGACGAGTTCGACGGCTTGCGATCGACATATAACCCATCTTTATCCGGTGCGGCGTTTCTTCGTGTGATCCGTGATTTGACGGACGCAGCCCATCCTCTCACCAATGTGCAATTGCCTACGGAACGTAATGATATTCGGCTCTTTAGCATCCGTGTGGCGGGGTATGATGATGACGTTTATGTGCTACGCCGTGATACCAATGGCGAATTACGCGACCTGCGTCGGTTGCGACGACCAGACGACGGAGATGAGTTACACGCGGTAATGGCACAGATGGAAAAAAGTGCGTTTCAGTCTTCTGGCAGAGCGGCAGCTATGCACGGCAAATCGATTAGTCGCCCGCGCCTGGATGGTTTGTGGGAAAGCAGCAGGCGTAGGCAAGAATTTCAGGCGCTCTATTCCGCTTACCGACAGTTACCCGGCAAGATTGATACGACGAGAGGCCATTTTTTCGATGAGCTTTATAAATTGACGATCAGCGCTGAAAAGCGCGGCGGCGGTCAAGAGACCGGCGTGTCGGACATTCGGTTATTCAAAATCCAGGTGCCGGGCGCGTCTGAGCCGGTGCAGATTTTGCGCCGCCTCAATGCTTCTGGCGGTTTGGCGGACATTCGATTGGTTTCGCAGACTCCTTTGGAAGAGATTCTCGATCAGATGTCCGACTCGCATACCCTCAGTAGCGCCGTGTCGGCGGTTTTGTCCACACCGCGTCGGGACAGACACCTGCCCATATTGTGGAACAAGCATCTTGCACATCGACTGACCAGCGAGTGGGAGAATTTTCGCCGCACGCAACCGAAGGATAACCCGGTTGACACTGTGGCGTTTGTCCGGCATCTGGATGAGCTATGCGACAAAAATCCGGGCGAAATGGCGGATAGCCGATTTGGCATCACGCGGCATACCATCACGCCGTTGGGTAGTTTGCAACCCATTACCATGTTGCGGCGTAAACCGGAAGGTGAACAGACTCGTATGCGGGTGGTTGACAGCGAGCACGCCGAACGTCAGGCGCTTCGATCGCTACGGGCCATCGGCCCTAAGCGTAAGCCGGATGCAGACGTCAACGTCGCGCCTGATAAACGCCGAAAAATTCTGGCGCAGCAAAGTCAACAGAGGGGCGCATCGACGAGCAAGGTAGCGAAAGGCAACCCGCGTTTGGTTGGTGAGGCTAATCGCGCTTCGGCATCCCAAAACACAGCTAATGTTCAGTCGCCGCCCGGTACATCCTACCCGCAAGTGTATAAGGTCACCGTTCCGCAGCATTACAAGGAGAGAAAAGTCGACATCGTCCATATTGTTACCAACGACGTCGAGCGTATGCGGGGAGGACCGCAGACGTTGGAATCGGTGTACGCCAATAGCCCGGAGTTGATCAGACCGCCGCGTTCATATGAAAGTGACCGAGAACGTCAGGTACTGCGATGGTTGTGCTCGGCACTTCTGAATGCGTTCCCCGCAAGTAAGGAAGTACAGGCATACTATGACCGGGCAAGTGATGAGATATGGATTTCCTCCAACTCGCGAGGGGCTAATCGCAAGATCAGAATGTTGTTGAACGAAGGAGGGTTGCAAGGAGAGCTGCAAAATCAGATTCAGGCGGGAAAAGGCAATGAGGATATGAATGACCGGTGGTTGCGCCACGCGTCGCGGCTTGACAATGTACTTCACGATCGTTCAGCACGACATCCCGGCACGGATCCGGTGCTTGAAGCCATCGCCAGAGGGGGGATTCGGGTATCTTCGGAAAGGTTTAACTTCACAGAGAGGGGGAAACTGATTGACCTGCACGCTGAACGCCGGATCAAACAGGCCTATGAAAAAGCAACGGGCAGCACACTGGATCCTAACCGCCTTGTGGGAACCAAACGTCCATGCGGTACGTGTGCCGAGGAGCTCCAATTCCCCGACGATCATCGCCGTGGGCCTTTCTGGCAAACAAGAGCGGCGAACATGCTTGTTAGTACGGCTTCAGTAATGAATACGAATATCGCGAAAGGCATTCCGACGTATATCTCCCGCGACAGGAACGGGCAACTGAATCTGTACGTTTCGGACAGCGACTCTGACGACTAGCCTGCGCCGCTCTCCGGCTGCGGGAGGTAATCGTCCATAAACCGAGATCGCCGACCCGGTGGATTGCCTGAAAAAGTCTCATGCGGCGCCACGTTAGCCGATGGGCAACTTATGTTAGGATAGGCGCTTGCATTGGTGAGATATTCATCGCTGGTATGAGGTACTTGTGATTAATCGGGTAGACGAATTGCGCCGTCAGTTAGCGCAACGCATTATGGTGTTGGATGGTGGTATGGGAACCATGATCCAAAGTTATCGTTTGCAGGAAGAAGATTACCGCGGCGAGCGATTTGCTGACTGGCCGAGTGATGTCAAAGGCAATAACGATCTTCTGGTGTTGACCAAACCTCAGGTGATTACCGCGATCCACGACGCTTACCTTGGGGCTGGCGCTGATATCCTTGAAACCAATACGTTTAACTCCACGACTATCGCTATGGCTGATTATGGGATGGAATCGCTGTCAGCGGAGATAAATACCACCGCTGCACAGCTTGCCCGCACCTGTGCGGATAAGTGGACGGCGCTGACGCCGGATAAACCACGTTATGTGGCGGGCGTGCTTGGCCCGACCAACCGAACCGCCTCTATTTCCCCTGATGTTAACGATCCGGCATTCCGTAATGTCAGTTTTGATCAACTGGTTTGCGCTTACCGTGAATCCACTCGTGCGTTGATCGAGGGTGGTGTCGATCTGATCATGATCGAAACCATCTTTGATACCCTGAATGCCAAAGCCGCTGTCTTTGCGGTTGAAACCGAGTTTGAGGCGCTGGGCGTTGAATTGCCGGTGATGATCTCCGGTACTATCACCGATGCGTCCGGGCGAACGTTATCCGGCCAGACAACGGAAGCCTTCTACAATGCGCTACGCCATGCCCGTCCGCTGTCGTTTGGCCTGAACTGTGCGCTAGGGCCGGATGAGCTGCGTCAGTATGTGGCGGAGCTTTCCCGTATCGCGGAATGCTACGTGACGGCGCACCCGAATGCAGGGTTGCCGAACGCCTTTGGCGAGTACGATCTGGATGCGGCGGAAATGGCGCGGCACATCGGTGAATGGGCGCGTTCTGGCTTTCTGAATATTGTTGGCGGTTGCTGCGGTTCCACGCCGGAACACATTGCGGCTATTGCCCACGTGGTCGACGGCGTTGCGCCGCGTAAGCTACCGCAGATCCCGGTGGCCTGCCGTCTGGCAGGGCTGGAACCGTTGAATATTGATGCCAATACGCTGTTTGTCAACGTTGGCGAACGCACCAACGTAACGGGTTCTGCGCGGTTTAAGCGGCTGATTAAAGAAGAAAAATATAATGAAGCGCTGGATGTGGCCCGCCAACAGGTAGAAAGTGGTGCGCAGATCATCGATATCAATATGGATGAAGGCATGTTGGATGCCGAAGCGGCAATGGTTCGTTTTCTCAATCTGATTGCTGGCGAACCTGATATTGCCCGCGTCCCGATCATGATCGACTCCTCGAAATGGAGCGTGATTGAGCAAGGGCTGAAATGTATTCAGGGCAAAGGCATTGTGAACTCCATTTCCATGAAGGAGGGGGTTGAAGCCTTTGTTCATCACGCCAAATTGGTTCGCCGTTATGGCGCGGCAGTGGTCGTTATGGCGTTTGATGAGGTGGGCCAGGCGGATACCCGCGCCCGTAAGATTGAAATATGCCGCCGCGCCTATCATATTTTGACGCAAGAGGTTGGCTTCCCGCCGGAAGATATTATTTTCGACCCCAATATTTTTGCCGTCGCCACCGGGATTGAAGAGCATAATAACTATGCGGTCGATTTCATTGAAGCCTGTGCCGATATTAAAGCCCAGTTGCCCCATGCGATGATCTCGGGCGGTGTGTCTAACGTTTCCTTCTCTTTTCGCGGCAACGATATGGTGCGTGAGGCGATCCACGCGGTATTTCTCTACCATGCGATCCAGAACGGCATGGATATGGGGATCGTTAACGCCGGACAACTGGCTATCTATGACGATCTCCCCGCCGAACTGCGTGATGCGGTTGAAGATGTGATCCTTAACCGCCGGGATGACGCTACCGAACGTATGCTGGATCTGGCGGAAAAATACCGCGGCAGCAAGTCAGACGATGAAAGCAACAAGCCGCAGGCAGAATGGCGTAGCTGGCCGGTTAAGAAGCGGCTGGAATATTCTCTGGTTAAAGGCATCACCGAGTTTATTGAGCTGGATACCGAAGAAGCACGCCGGCAGGCGGATCGTCCGATTGAAGTGATTGAAGGCCCGCTGATGGACGGCATGAATGTGGTGGGCGACCTGTTTGGCGCCGGTAAAATGTTTTTGCCGCAGGTGGTGAAATCCGCCCGCGTAATGAAGCAGGCGGTGGCCTACCTTGAGCCCTATATCGAAGCCAGTAAAGCCAAAGGCACCACTGCCGGCAAGATCCTGCTGGCGACGGTAAAAGGAGACGTACACGATATCGGTAAGAATATCGTCGGTGTGGTGTTGCAGTGCAATAACTATGAAATCATCGATTTGGGCGTGATGGTGCCGATGGATCGGATACTGAAAACCGCCCGTGAAGAGAAAGTGGATATTATCGGCCTGTCCGGCCTGATCACTCCGTCCCTTGATGAGATGGTCAATGTGGCGAAAGAGATGGAACGCCAGGGGTTTACCCTGCCGTTAATGATCGGCGGGGCGACGACATCGAAAGCGCATACCGCGGTGAAGATTGAGCAGAACTATAGCGGCCCGACCGTGTATGTACAGAATGCGTCCCGTACGGTAGGGGTGGTTTCCGCGCTGCTGTCCGACAGTCAGCGCGATGATTTTGTGGCCCGTATCCGCAAAGAATATGAAACCGTGCGTATCCAGCATGGTCGCAAGAAACCCAGAACGCCCCCCGTCACGCTGGAAGCAGCACGTGATAACGCATTCTCGCTGGATTGGGAAAACTACACTCCTCCTGTTGTCCATCGATTGGGCGTGCAGCAGGTTACCGCCAGTATCGATACGTTAAGGAATTACATCGACTGGACGCCATTCTTTATGACCTGGTCGCTGGCTGGCAAGTACCCGCGTATTCTGGAAGATGAAGTGGTGGGCGATGAAGCGAAACGGTTATTTGCCGATGCCAATGCCATGCTGGACGACCTGTCGGCACAAGGCTCCCTTAACCCACGCGGCGTGGTGGGGCTATTCCCCGCTAACCGGGTAGGGGATGATGTGGAAGTTTATACCGATGAACGGCGTGATGAGGTGCTGCTGGTCAGTCATCACCTGCGTCAGCAAACGGAAAAAACAGATTTCCCGAACTATTGCCTGGCCGACTTTGTCGCGCCTAAATCCTGTGGTAAGCCAGACTATCTTGGCGCTTTTGCGGTCACTGGAGGGCTGGAAGAGGACACGCTGGCCGAACAATGGGACGCGCAGCATGACGATTACAATAAGATCATGGTGAAAGCGCTGTCGGACAGGTTAGCAGAGGCTTTCGCCGAGTATCTGCATGAACGTGTGCGAAAAGTGTATTGGGGGTATGCGGCAAATGAAAACCTCAGCAATGACGAATTGATTCGTGAAAACTATCAGGGAATTCGTCCGGCGCCGGGATATCCGGCGTGTCCCGATCACACCGAAAAGGCGGAAATCTGGCAACTGCTGGATGTTGAAAAGCACGCGGGGATGAAGCTCACCGACTCTTATGCCATGTGGCCGGGAGCGTCGGTGTCCGGTTGGTATTTCAGCCATCCTGACAGCAAATATTTCGCGGTGGCGCAGATTCAGCGCGATCAGATCGAGGATTACGCCAAACGCAAAGGCATGAACATCAGTGATATTGAGCGCTGGCTGGCGCCGAACCTGGGCTATGATGCGGATTAGATCAAGATAAGGATGAAAACAGCCGGGTTTGGCCCGGCTGGAAAGGGGCCATCCGTCAAAACGCCTTACTTCCTTTTGGCTTCATACTGTACGAAATAACATGATGAGAATGGTTATCAATATTATTGATGCCTGTTGGCGCTGATGATATGGTGAGGCGGATAATAATTTGCTTTGGTATTTTTCCCCCCAGCAACGGCTGGCCTGATTCTGAGTCCTGAACATGGTTAACGCGTATTCTCCCACTCTGTTAAAACGCCATTTTTCAATAGAAGATTTTTTTGATTTTGGCGAGCGTTACGGGATCAGCTATCACTTTCCCGCACTGTCGTCGTGCCGCGACCGCGATAAAGAAAAACGTATCGTCGTGCAGGGAAACGTTGAAGAGATGGTATTGCCGTCCGGCATCTACCTGACGAACTCCAACGTACAGGTTTTACAGCCCTATGAATCGACCTCGTTGCACTGTTCTCCAATGTATACGCTGGTGGTGCTGGATGGTTGTGTGACAGTCCGACTGAATGGCCGGGAATTTGTTGTGCGATCGGGGATGGCGTTGCGCACCAGGCTGGGTGAACAACTGGTGATGAATGCCAGTCATCCGGCTGATCATCATCTTAAGACATTGACGCTGGGCATTAACCCGGCCAGTTTCCAGCCACAGCCAATGATGGCGTCTCTACTGCATGAATGGGAAAATGCAAAAAGCCCTGCTTTTGTGTGGCAACTGCCCGGTTATTTGTTGTCTGGTTTGCAACACGCGCTGGAAAACTCGGTTGTCGGGCTACCGCGCCAGTTCATGCTGGAAGGGGTCATGCTGCAACTTTTGGGCTATGGCCTGTCAGCCGAATTGCAGGTGGAGGAAAAGGGTTACTTGCCCTCGCCGGGTGAGCGGTGCCGCCTGGAGAACATTCGCCAGTTGCTGCAACGGCAACCGGAGAACGCCTATACATTACATGAACTGGCGCAATCAGCCGCTATGAGCCCCAGCAGCCTGAGGACCAAGTTCCGCCAGACCTATGGGTATTCGGTGTTCGACTACCTGCGCGATTGCCGGTTGGAACTGGCCCGCCGTTATCTTGAACAGGGTTACCCGGTTCAACAGGCAGCCTGGATGTCGGGCTATCAACATGCCACGAATTTTGCCACCGCGTTCAGAAGGCGCTATGGGATTGCGCCAAGTGTGGTGCGCGCCAATACCTAAGATGCCACTCAGCGATGATGCTTGCTTTTATTCTCGCTTAATTTCCAAATAGTTCCCGCCAGACAGCCCTTTTGTTATTGCGCATACGTAAGTTGTCATTGCGCATAGCTACTGCGTTGGTAAAAACGGTAATAATTCTTATTTACAACAAAAGGTCTTGTGGAGAATTTCATGTTCAGAAAAACGCGGTTGGCACTACTGATAGGGTCTATCGCTGGCGGCTTTAGCGTATCGGCGCTGGCGCAGGAGGAATCAACGTCTTCCCGCTCTTCCACTCAGGGAGATACGCTGGTTGTCACCTCGCAAAAGCAAAGCGGAGCGACCAAGCTGGCTACGCCAGATATTGAAACTCCGCAGGCCGTCTCTGTTGTCACGCGTGAGCAGATTCAAGAGCAGGGGGCGACCAGCGTACGGCAGGCCGTGAGCTATACGCCGGGCGTGTTCAGCAATCAAATCGGTGCCTCTAACCGCTTTGATTATATGGTTCTGCGCGGCTTTTCTGACGGTAGTCTGGATAATGTTTATCTCGATGGCTTGAAAATGATGGGAGACACTAACTCCCACAGTTCACTGGTTATTGATCCCTGGTTTCTGGACAGCATTGAAGTGGTAAGAGGCCCCGCTTCAGTACTGTATGGACGAGCCTCTCCGGGCGGGATTGTGGCGCTGAACTCTCGGCAACCCTCCTTTGAACGCAGCGGACAGATCAAATTGTTCGCAGGCAATAACGCACAGCGCGGCGCGGCATTTGACGTAACCGGCCCGCTGGATGATGACGATCGTCTGGCGTTCCGCCTCAGCGGCATGGCTCGCAAAGCGGATACGCAGTTCCGGCCGATGGAAGAAGAGCGTTATGCGATTGCCCCCAGCCTGACATGGCGTATTTCCGATAAAACCCGGCTGGAACTGATGGCCTATCTGCACCGCGATCCAGAAGGCGGCAGTCATTCGGGATTACCATATGAAGGTACTGTTGTGGCGCATAACGGTGGGAAAATCTCCAATACCTTCTATGAAGGCGAGAAGAATTACGAAAAATACGACCGTAAGCAAAACATGGTGGGATACAACTTCGAACATGGTTTTGATAATGGCTGGGCGGTACGTCAAAAACTGCGCTATCTGGAAAGCAAGGTCAGGTTGGATCAGGTATATGCCTATGGCTGGAACACGGGCGACACGCTTACCCGATACTATTCCGGTTCGCGGGAAAAACTGTCGGCGATCACACTGGATGACCAACTCGACGGTAGTTTTGATACCGGCGCGGTGAACCATCGTGTGCTGGTGGGGGTGGACTATCAGCAACGTCACAATGATGTGGAATGGCCTTCCGGGGCGTTTCCTGCCATTGATGCATTTAACCCGGTCTATGGCGCGCTGCCGACAGCGATGTATCCTGCAACCCGTGAGAAACATAAGCTGCAACAGACGGGGATCTATTTGCAGGATCAAATGAGCTGGGAGCGCTGGCGTTTCACGCTAGGTGGTCGCCAAGATCAGGTGAAAGTGACCAGTATTGATAAGAGCACAGGTACTCGTAGCGAACTGGATAAGGATAACTTTAGCTCCCGGGCGGCATTACTCTATTTGTTTGACTCAGGCTTTGCCCCTTATGTCAGCTATTCCACTGCATTTACGCCGACCAGTTTTGTTGGCGAAGATGGAAACGTGCTCGAGCCGATGAAAGGCCGACAGTGGGAAGCCGGGCTGAAATATCAGCCGGAAGGTTCGCAGAGCCAGTACAGCATGTCGGTGTTTCGTATTAATCAGAAAAATGTTGCGACGAAAGTTCAGCCTACTGATCCCTACCGCTCTGTGGGCGAAATTGAATCAGAAGGGGTGGAGTTGGAAGCCGTCAGCCACTTAACGGAAAACCTGCGTTTGCAGGCGGCCTATACCTACACGGATATCCGCTATAAGAAAAGCAGTACGGAAGAACAGGGAAAACGTGCGGTGTACGCGCCACGTAACCAGGCCAGCGCCTGGGCCAGCTACGATGTGAACCGTGGCCCGCTCGATGGTTTGACGATGGGTGTTGGCGTGCGCTATGTGAACGGTATTACCAGCGATCGCGCCAATACGCATACGCTGCCTTCCTATACGCTGGTGGATATGGCGGTAGGGTACGATTTGTCAAAGGTGGGATTGAAAGGACTCAGTACACAGTTGAACGTGAATAACCTGACGGATAAAAGCTATATCGCGGCCTGTAACTCGTTGGAATTCTGTTATTTCGGCGCAGAGCGCAGCGTTGTCGCCAGCGTGTCTTACTCATTCTGATATCACTATGCTAAACAGGCCGGGTTATCTCCGGCCTGTCAGACCATTGACAAAGTTCCTTATTAGGGAGAGCGTACTGAGGGGTCATAGCGGCGTAAGCCGCCGGAGTGCCCCTCGGTACGGTAGGCCCGTGTATCTCAGGCTTACAAGCGACTTTGTCAGCAACCTCACAGGCCAGGTTATCTCCGGCCTGTTGGTTTAGGCCCGTCATCTTTCACGTTGCAACTGTGGCGGCTTCCCTGAATTATCCTGCCCTTCCGTGGTAATCACCCCTTCGGAACCGCTGCAAGCCGCGTTCAAATCTGCTTCCGGCCAGTCAATGAGTTCTGGGATTAATGAGAACCTCCTGTCTCTCACCGCAGGCTTTCCGACGAATTTGTCGCTCAGTTGCCGTCTTTCAGCATCATCTGTAATAGAACGTGCTTTTCTGTGAAAGCATGGAACCTTTGTTAATATAATAACTACTGAATAGTCAATTTCACGTTCATTTCAGGGGAATTAACTTCGTGTTGACACTGCTGCATTTACTTTCTGCGATTGCGTTGCTGGTGTGGGGAACTCATATTGTTCGCACCGGCATCATGAGGGTCTATGGCGCCAGTTTACGGCGGGTTCTTAGCGAAAGCATTGAAAAGAAACCATGGGCTTTTATGGCAGGGATTGGTGTCACGGCGTTGGTTCAGAGCAGTAATGCCACGGCATTGCTGACGACATCCTTTGTTTCGCAGAGGCTGGTGGCGCTGGCCCCGGCGCTGGTGATTATTCTTGGCGCAGATGTAGGCACCGCGTTGATGGTGCGGATACTGACGTTTGATTTCTCCTGGTTGTCCCCTTTATTGATTTTTCTGGGGGTGATCTTTTTCCTCAGCCGTAAACAGACGCGTATCGGTCAGATTGGCCGGGTTGCTATCGGACTTGGACTGATCCTGTTGGCGCTGGAAATGATAGTGGCGGCAGCAACCCCCATCACTCAAACCGCCGGTGTTAAAGTCCTGTTCTCCTCGCTGACTGGCGATATCATGCTTGATGCATTGATCGGCGCTTTGTTTGCGGTTGTAAGTTATTCCAGCCTGGCGGCGGTACTGTTGACCGCAACTCTGACGGCAAGCGGAGTTATTTCGCTGGAAGTGGCGATGTGCCTGGTCATTGGCGCTAATCTGGGAAGTGGGCTGCTGACGATAATCAGCACCAGCGCACAGAATGCCGCTGGCCGGCGAGTAGCTCTGGGGAGCATGTTATTTAAACTGATGGGTTGTCTGGTCGTTTTGCCAATGGTAGAGGTGCTTTCCCGCTGGCTGGCCCGGCTGCCGTTAAGCCCGGAAGAGCTGGTCATTTATTTTCACCTTTTTTACAACCTGATTCGTTGCCTGTTGCTGATTCCGTTTGCCGGTGTTGTTGCGCGTTTGTCCTGCGCGATGATTGCAGACACGCCAGAGGTGGACATGCAGATGAAGCCACGGCATCTGGATACCAGCGCCCTGGATACGCCAGCATTGGCGTTGGTTAATGCCGCACGGGAAACCTTGCGGATTGGGGATGTGGTGGAACAGATGCTGCGATTGTACCGTGAGGTAATGCAAGGCGATTATATGCAGCGGCGGGAGATCCGACGGCTCGATGATGATGTTGATGTGCTCTACACTGCGATTAAACTTTATCTGGCGCAAATACAGAAAGACAGTCTCGACGAGCGCGACTCACAGCGCTGGGCGGAAGTGATCGAGGTTGCACTGAACCTGGAACAAGCGGGGGATATTATTGAACGCATGGCAGATGATGTGGCCAATACCTCGTCGACCGTACACCGTGCGTTTTCTGCTCAGGGACTGACGGAGTTAAATCATTTACACGATCAACTGCTGTCAAATTTACGTCTTGGCCTGTCGGTATTTCTTTCAGAAGATATCACCAGTGCTAAACGTTTACGCCGTGCCAAACACCGTTTTCGTATTCTGAACCGACGTTACGCACATGCTCACGTTGAACGGTTACATCAGCAGAATGTGCAGAGCCTGGAGACCAGCTCCTTGCATTTGGGGTTGTTGGGCGATATGAAAAGACTGAATTCACTGTTTTGTTCGGCGGCCTACAATGTATTGGCCATACAGCAGGATGGCGAAGAAGAACGGGAAGAGTCATCGTTGACGCTGTGAGCGTGGGAGGGCGTTCTCTCCCACACGTTATTCAGCAAATACGACGCATTATTCAAACAGGCTGTGATGCAACGTTTGCACCACTTGCTCGGCGTCATTGCCGGGTACCAGAAAACACAGGTTATTGCTGCTGGCGCCGTAGCAAATCAATCGGATATTAAACGGTTCCAGCACGCCAAAAACTTCTTTGCCAACGCCGCAGGCCTGAGAGAGTTTGTTTCCGATTAGCGCCACCAAAGATAGATTTTCTTCTACTTCCACCCGACACAGTGAAGACAGCTCGGTCAGCAAAGCACTGGACAGCAGGCTGTCGCCGATTGAGGTGGAACCCGTGGTATCCAACGTCAGCGCTACATTCACTTCCGAGGTGGTGATCAAATCAACAGAGATGTTATGGCGGGCGAGAATGCTGAATACCTCGGCCAGAAAGCCGCGTGCATGTAGCATATTGAGGCTGTGCAACGTGAGCAGGGTTTGCCTGCGGCGCAGCGCCAGTGCGCGGAATAACGGCGGGTTTTCCGTTTTATTGCAAACCAGCGTACCCCCTGCGGCGGGATCTTTGCTGGAGCCCACGAATACCGGAATGTCACTGCGCACGGCGGGCAATAATGTGGCCGGATGCAGCACTTTCGCGCCGAATGTCGCCATCTCAGCGGCTTCTTCAAACATAATCTGGTCGATGCGTTTGGCCGCCGCTACCACGCGTGGATCGGTGGTATAGATACCGGGCACGTCGGTCCAGATATCAATGCGGCTGGCGTGCAACGCCTCACCCAACAACGCGGCGGTGTAATCGCTGCCGCCACGTCCTAAGGTTGTGGTGCGCCCTTTGGCTTCTCTGCCGATAAAACCCTGTGTAATGATTAATCCTTTCTCAAGCCGGGGTTGTAACTGGCTGCGAGTCAATTCGCCTAATGCATGGCAATCGGGTTCTGCACGACCAAAGTGATCATCGGTACGCATAATTTTACGAACATCAAACCATTCAGCAGTGACGTCTCGTTGGCGCAGAATCTCAACAAACAGCAGCGTGGACATCAACTCGCCATGACTGACCAACTCATCCGTCAATGCGCTTGAGGTTGCCAGCGCAGCGGCTTCAGACAAGGTGGTGACGTTCTCAAACATACGGTCGATTTCGTCGCGGATCACCGTCGGTTTTGCCAGACGGTCGATGATGGCATATTGGATTTGACGAATCTTGGCCAGAAGCTGAGTGCGCTGTTCCTGATTTTGTCCCTCTGCCAGAGCGACCAGTAGATTTGTGATGCCGGCAGAGGCCGACAATACCACGACCCGGACATCAGGATTGGATAAGACAACATCGGCGCTGTGATTCATAGCGTCGAAATCAGCCACGCTGGTGCCGCCAAATTTGGCGATAACGATAGAATGCGTTTCAGTTACGGACATTTCAAAAACCTCGTGCAGGGGGGGCTATTGTTCTCATGTTAACAACAGCGATCCATTAATCAGCCTTGGCACAAGGGAAGAGCGGTAAGCAGGGAGCTGGCGTAGAAAGCAAAACTACGGCACACCCAGAAGCGCTCCACCTTGCTGAACGCCTTTCAGGGCGAACCGGGTGACAACCCAGGGGATTCAGCCCCTGCGGTCGATGCAGTGAACTCCGTATTTCACCGCATCTCGGCACCGCTCCCCCTCGGGTATCATCAACGGACTACGGCTCCTCTGATACCTTACCTGGGCGATGCTCCTCTTCTGGCTTGCGCACTAAGCGCGCAAGTAGGTTGCTAGAAATAGCGGGTTATCCTGCGACTGTCAATAAACAAACATGGCCGGATGTGCATTTATCAAGAAAAGGCATCTCAATCGGTAATTTCGGGATACAATCGATTCAGCAGTTTTTGATTTCACTCCAGGAGAGAAGAGTATTGTTATGAAAAATATCAATCCAAGCCAAACCGCCGCGTGGCAGGCCTTACAGCGACATTTTGATGTGATGAAAGATGTGCGGATCAGCGACCTGTTTGCCCAGGATAATACGCGTTTTGAGCGTTTTTCCGCCACCTTTGACGATCAAATGCTGGTGGATTATTCCAAAAACCGCATTACGGATGAAACGTTAGAAAAACTGCAGGCGCTGGCCCGGGAAACCGATTTGGCCGGAGCGATTAACTCCATGTTTGCAGGAGAAAAAATTAACCGAACTGAAGGGCGGGCGGTACTACATGTCGCCCTGCGTAACCGCAGCAACACACCTATTCTGGTCGACGGCAAAGACGTGATGCCAGAGGTGAATGCCGTGCTGGAGAAAATGAAAAACTTCAGCGAACGAGTCATCGGCGGTGAATGGAAAGGGTATACCGGAAAGACGATTACCGATGTGGTGAATATTGGTATCGGCGGCTCCGATCTTGGGCCGTATATGGTGACCGAAGCGCTGAAACCGTATAAAAATCATCTGAATATGCATTTTGTCTCCAACGTTGACGGTACGCATATTGCTGAAACGTTAAAGCCGCTTAATCCTGAAACCACGCTGTTCCTGGTGGCGTCCAAAACTTTTACCACTCAGGAAACGATGACCAATGCGCATAGTGCGCGCGATTGGTTCCTGAGAGCCGCACAAGACGAAAAACATGTGGCAAAACACTTTGCCGCGTTGTCTACCAATGCTAAAGCCGTCGGTGATTTTGGCATTGATACCCACAATATGTTTGAATTCTGGGACTGGGTTGGCGGGCGTTATTCCCTGTGGTCGGCCATTGGTTTGTCGATCATTCTTTCTTTGGGATTTGAGAATTTTGAGCAGTTGCTTAACGGCGCTCATGCCATGGATAAACACTTTGCTTCCACTCCGGCAGAACAAAACCTGCCGGTGTTGCTGGCATTGATTGGTATTTGGTACAACAATTTTTTCGGGGCGGAAACGGAAGCCATTTTGCCGTATGATCAATATATGCATCGTTTTGCTGCCTATTTCCAACAGGGGAATATGGAGTCCAACGGTAAATACGTCGATCGCAACGGTAATGCGGTTGATTATCAAACCGGGCCGATTATCTGGGGAGAACCGGGAACCAACGGCCAGCACGCGTTTTATCAACTGATTCATCAGGGAACCAAACTGGTTCCCTGCGACTTCATTGCGCCTGCGTTGAGCCACAATCCGTTAAGCGACCATCATAGTAAGCTACTGTCCAACTTCTTTGCACAGACGGAAGCACTGGCGTTCGGTAAGAGCCGCGACGTGGTGGAAGAAGAGTTTGCCGCAGCGGGTAAAACGGCGAAAGAGGTTGAGCATGTTGCGCCGTTCAAAGTTTTTGAAGGTAATCGTCCGACCAACTCTATTTTGCTACGTGAGATTACACCTTACAGTTTGGGGGGGCTGATCGCGCTGTATGAGCACAAGATCTTTACCCAGGGAGCGATTCTGAATATCTTCACCTTTGACCAGTGGGGCGTTGAATTGGGTAAACAACTGGCTAATCGCATTTTGCCTGAACTGGAGGATGCAAACGATGTTACCAGCCATGACAGCTCGACTAACGGTTTGATCAACCGCTTCAAGCAATGGCGTGCCTAAGCCGGCAATCATGAAAAAGGCGGGAAATTCCCGCCTTTTGCCTATTGGTCTGTCAAGTGGCAGTTAAAGATTAATCGGTATTTCCACGCCCAGCCCGGCGCCAAAGTCGTCGCTGGTGCTGTTGTCGCTATCGGTGTACCACACACTGGTATCAAATTTTACTTTTGACTCGAAGTCATAACCCCAGCCTAATTCGATTCCCTTCAGCGTATCAGAGCGCGGGAAAGCTTTATTAATGCTTTGATCGCGTGGGTTGACCTTGGCGTAGGTTACGCGGGTGCTCCAGCGTTGCCCGTCATCCAGCGCCAACTCCACTTTCCCGGATAGCATACGCCCATCTCCACCCATGGCATGACCTAATGGATAACCCTGCTGATAATAGCCATCTTTATAGATGTGATGGGTGTAAATCGTGCCCGTTGCGGAATCATTAGAGCGAGTGTTTGCACCTTCAATATACCAATTGATGGTGGATGTACCCCATTCCGGATGACCTTCCAGGCCGAGAAGGTAAGTATTCTTAGACGGCAGCATACCGGATTCATCTTCACCGACCAACTGACCGTACAGGCTGACAGGCAGACCCGTTAATGGCTGTAATTTCAGTTTAAAATCAAAGCCAGCTAACTGATTGCCGGGTTCGTTTTCCGTCCCGGTGTTATCTTTCCCTGCCACGCCATCCCAGAATGATCCCCATGACTGAGGACGTCCTTCGCCTCCCCACATCATAACGCGTGACGCGCCCAGTTCAATGAAGTTGGTCGGCATTAACGTCAGACGCCCACCGATGAGCTTGGTTTCAGGTACAGCGTAATATTGTTCGAGCTGACCGGCGGAAATCTGATATTGCCAGCGGCCAATCCACGAAAGCCACGGGGTTTCAAAAGGGGACTGATCGGCACGCTGTAACATAAAACCGGTTACCGGGCGGGTTGCATCAGAACGGATCAAACTGCCGTCATAGCCTGGCCCCCACCATTGGGAGACTTTGCCGAATGAGAGCCATTGGTTGAAGATTTTAACGGCGCCGTAGGAGCCATCCATATTCCAGCGGGATTGATCGTCAATACGCTGGTTACCTTCAACCGTTCCTTTAAGGTTTACATCCCAGAACTCATCGCTGGCGCCAGCACCAACAGAAAGCGCATGATCGCTGGCATGGGTGTTGCCGAAGCCTTGCGGTAGTCCAGGTTTATCGGTAGACGTATAGCCAGTGATACGAATATTGGCTTTCAGATTGCTGATACGCTGTTCAACCCGGCTAATTACATTTTTTTCAGTGTTGGTGACAGGTTTTGCCTGTGAAAGGACAGATTCTATTTCTTCCTGACTCAACGGCCAGGTAGAGAGACTGACATTAATCACACCACGATCAGAAAGCCATGCAAGATCGTTCCGAAGCGTGTTATCTGGGGCAATTAAGCCAGCAGCCTGACTGGCCGACACGCACAAAAATATGCCGCTGGTGGCCAGTAAGATTTTTTTGGTGAGCATACTGTTGGTTTCCTTCATGACACTACGTTGTCTTATATTTTTTCGTTTTATCCAATATTAAACGAAAATGAGCGCTCCTGTTGCTTAACATGATAATTTTACAGTTGTTAAATATGAGCAACGGGCAGATACAGCCAAAAATGACCAATGATCAGAGTAGTACATAGAATACAATGATTGAAATGATTGATGTGAACATAAATTGCATTATAGTTTTTTTCAGATAAAACCTAAGGTGTTATTCCTAAACAGATATATGACATGTTTTAACTGCCAGATTATTTTTTCTTTAATATCAGTTTGTTGTAAGGTGAGTCATTTTTACTGGTTTTTAAGGTATAGAATGCCAGATGCGGTAATGACATTAGCCGCTGCGGAAACAGTCAGATCTTTTGGCATCACAGGTTGATTAATCCCGGCGTATTTTATTTTTCAATATCATGGAGGGGAAAATGCGGATCCGCATATTACTCGGTATTTCTGCTGTTGTGTTGCTGGCAGGGTGCAATACATCCAATCAACTCAGTACAGCAGGGCAGTCTGTCACGTTTACTGATACGCAGCCGGGCAACCAATGCCAGTTACTCGGTGAGGTCAGTGGCACTCAGTCTAACTGGTTATCCGGCAATCAAAGTGATGGTAGTTCAATGCGTGGCGCAGCTAATGATTTGCGCAACAAAGCAGCAGCTATGGGCGGCAATACTATCTATGGCGCGACCAGCCCGAGTGAAACATTCTGGTCGAGCTTTGCTCCGCTGGATAGCAAGATGGTTGGCAACGTTTACAAGTGCCCGTAAGTTAATCTTGAATTAAGATGACAGCCCGGCGAAGGATCATTTTCACCGGGTTTGTTTACTCACTGCGCAATCTCGTGTTTTCTTCCTGATTTTGTTTCAGCCCTAGATCCAACGGTGTTTTACTTGCTTCCCCGCCAATTTCCCGCGCAAGACGGGGGACCAGATAGCCAGAAACCTTTTTCAGCAGTGTTCTGACCAGCACACGTGCTTCCTCATCGCTAATCAGAAAATGGGCGGCTCCCTGAACTTTATCCAGAACATGGAGATAGTAAGGAAGAATGCCGGCATCAAACAGAGCGTTGCTCAGTTCTGCCAGTGTATTGGCATTGTCGTTAACGCCACGTAACAAGACGCTTTGATTCAGTACCGTGACGCTGGCACGGCGCAAACGAGCCATACTTTGTATTAAATCAGGATCGATCTCCTGCGCGTGGTTGATGTGTGTGACCAGTACAACCTGAAGCGATGTCTGTGACAATCGCTGGCACAACGCGTCGGTAATCCGCGCCGGAATGACCACCGGTAAACGGCTATGGATGCGCAGGCGTTTCAGATGGGGGATTTTTTCCAGCTCAGTGATCAACCAGTCAAGCTCATTGTCCTTTGCCATCAAGGGATCGCCACCGGAAAAAATAATTTCATCCAGTTCGTTATGTTGGTCTATATAGTCCAACGCCTGACGCCAGTTTGTTTTGTTTCCCTGATTTTCCTGATAGGGAAAATGTCGGCGGAAGCAGTAGCGACAGTTAATCGCACACCCACCTTTCACCAGCAATAGCGCTCGGTTATGGTACTTGTGAAGCAATCCCGGTACGACACTATGCTGTTCATCAAGCGGGTCGTGGGTAAAGCCTGGTGCGGCAATAAACTCTTCGCGGGCGGTTAAAACTTGCAGCAACAGTGGGTCTCTCGCATTTCCCTTTTGCATACGCGCCACAAACGCACGTGGTACACGCAGAGGGAAAAGTTTGCGGGCGCCATATCCTTGCCGAAGCTCTGCATGGTGATTTAATGCCAGAAGTTGCAGTAATTCGTCAGGATCGGTAATTACGTCCGCAAGTTGCTGCAACCAATCTTCTCTGGAAGGTATATTTAGGGTTACAATGTGTGCCATTTTTTGGCTTAGTACCAGTATCAAATGTAGAGGGCCTTTATGGCGACTTATTTTAGCAACGATTTCCGTTCCGGTCTTAAAATCATGTTTGAAGGTGAGCCTTACGCTGTCGAATCAAGTGAGTTCGTCAAACCGGGTAAGGGCCAGGCTTTCGCACGCGTGAAAATGCGTCGTTTACTAACCGGTAAGCTGATTGAAAAAACATTTAAATCCACTGACTCCGCCGAAGGCGCAGATGTGATGGATATGAACCTGACTTATCTGTACAACGATGGCGAGTTCTGGCATTTCATGAATAATGAAACGTTCGAACAGTTGGCTGCTGATGAGAAAGCCGTTGGCGATAACGCCAAATGGCTGCTCGATCAAGCTGAATGCATTGTAACACTATGGAATGGTCAACCAATTTTAGTGACGCCGCCAAACTTTGTGGAGCTGGAAATCGTTGATACCGATCCAGGTTTGAAAGGTGATACTGCGGGGACAGGTGGTAAGCCTGCGACACTGAGCACGGGCGCGGTAGTAAAAGTGCCGTTGTTTGTGCAGATTGGCGAGGTGATCAAAGTCGATACCCGCTCTGGCGAGTATGTCTCCCGCGTTAAATAATTAATTCTTTTTAAAAAGCCGCCGTCACTGGGCTGCCCCTTTACTTGTTAGTTTGGGAGCGGTTCAGCATCATGGCGGTTTTTTTCGCCTGAACAGGCCTGATCTCTTCATTAAGCATGAAAAATGTCACGAACCAGTCAATATTGACTACGCTTAAAGAGGCGTTTTTCTTATTACTAAGAAGGAATCACTTATGTTGAAGAAAAGTCTTGCCGCTATTTTCTCTGTGTTGATTTTATCTGCTGTAGTTGGGTGTAACACCACCCGCGGTGTTGGACAGGACGTTGAGGCAGGTGGGGAAGCGATACAGCGTAGCGCGCAGTAAGCAGTGAAGGTTTTTCATATGAGGGAAGTGCTGCAATGGCGCTTCCCTCGGGATGACGATGATAACGGTTATTTTAAAAGAGCTGTTCCGAACAGATTATATTTGGTTGGGGCTGCGCCTATTGGGGCAGTAAATGTCGTACCCTGTGACCCACCATAAAAAACGGCCTGCGCAGGGCAGACCGTTAACGGTGGACACCAACTTACAGCGCGACAACACCAATTATGGTAACTACGCTCAGGATGGCGGCCAGACCGTAGAAAACCCATTTCCCGGCAGGAACATGGATTTTCAGATCGTGCATGGCGTGGTGCATACGATGCAAACCACACCATATCGGCAGAATAATCATCAACAGCAGGAATATGCGGCCAATAAAACTCTGACTGAAAGCCATGATACGTTCATAGGTCAACGCATCCGGGAATAGACCCAAAGGCAACAGAATACCGACCAGCAGAATGATGACCGGAGCGAAAAATGCACTCCACATACCACCAGCGCCGAATAGCCCCCAGAAAGGCGGTTCATCGGAACGTTTTGGCATTTGATTAATCACGTTATTCCTCCCGATCAGAATAGTAAGGCGATAGCCAGAACGGCCAGCGTTACTACAATGGTGACTGCCCAAAGCCCTTTAATAATCGGCTCTGGCCCCATTTTCTCGTCTTTCACCACAATGATGGAGGCTTTAGGCGCCAGCTCAAACCAGGTTTTGGTATGCAGCGCCGCAGCCAGCAAGGCGATGATATTGATGAACAGCACCAGTGGATTCTGTAAGAATCCGACGAAGTTTTCCCAGCCTTCAGGCCCATTCTTCAACGAGAATACACCGTACATCAGTACGATGCTGAACCAGACGGCGGGTACTGCCGTACCTTCACGTAACATATAGAAGCGGTAGAACCCCAGCTTTTGCCACCAGGTTGGCGACATGCCACGGACATACGCTTTACGTTTGGATGTCATTATTGCCCCTCCCTTATTGTGGTCTCAGCATAGCGATCATGAAGTCTTTGGCACTTTCCACCTTGCCTTGCTGAATCGCGGCGGCAGGATCGACATGCTTCGGACAAACCTCTGAGCAGTAACCCACAAAGGTACAACTCCACACCCCGTTCTCACCATTAAGCTGCGCCATTCGTTCTTTTTTACCGTGATCGCGGTTGTCCAGATTGTAACGGTGCGCCAGTGTGATTGCGGCCGGGCCAATGAACTCAGGATTGAGACCAAACTGTGGGCAAGCGGCATAGCAAAGACCGCAGTTGATACAGCCAGAGAACTGATGGTATTTCGCCATCTGGGCCGGAGTCTGTTTATTCGCGCCATCCGCCGGTTTACGATCGTTACCGATGATGTAAGGTTTGATGGCTTCCAGGCTCTCAATGAAGTGAGTCATGTCGACAACCAGATCACGCTCAATGGGAAAATTGCCCAGCGCTTCAACCCTCAGACCGTTCTGATAATCACGCAGGAACGTCTTACAGGCCAGTTTCGGGACATTATTCACCATCATTCCGCATGAACCGCAAATCGCCATACGGCATGACCAGCGGTAGGAGAGGTCAGCCGCCAGATTATCTTTGATATAACCCAGCGCATCGAGTAAGGAAGTCTCCTTATTGTATGGGACGTCAAACGTCTCAAAATGCGGTGCGCTGTCTTGTTCAGGGTTATAGCGCATGACTTCCATTTTCAGGGTTTGCATCTCAGCCATTCGCCTGCTCCTTCTTGCTTTTATCCTGAGCATCCCCTTCGGCGCCATATACCCGCTTGGCCGGAGGCAGCTTGGTGATTTTCACATCGCTGTAATCCAGACGCGGCGCACCTTCAGGGTTATAGAAAGCCAGCGTATGCTTCAGGAAGTTAACGTCATCACGTTCGGTGCAGCCTTCATCCAAACGTTGGTGAGCACCGCGGGATTCTTTACGATTGATGGCGGAGTGGGCCATGCATTCCGCTACATCCAGACTGTGACCAAGCTCAATGGTATAGAGCAGATCAGTGTTGAATACACTGGAGCGGTCGGTGATTTTCACCCGTTTGAAACGCTCTTTCAGTTCGGCCAATTTATCAACGGTTTTTTGCATCAGGTCCGTTGTGCGATAAATACCGCAGCCTTCTTCCATCGACATACCCATTTCGTCGCGGATTTTCGACCAGCTTTCGGTGCCTTCCTGTTTCATCAGAGCATGCAGACGTTGCTCAATGTCGTGCGTCTGCGCATCCAATGCGCTGCCATTGGCCGGTGAGGCTTCCTGAGCGCGCTGAACGGCGTGTTCACCGGCAACGCGTCCAAATACCACCAGTTCAGCCAGAGAGTTGGAACCCAGACGGTTGGCGCCATGTAAACCAACAGACGAGCACTCACCGACGGCAAACAGACCTTTAATGCGGGTTTCGCAATTTTGGTCGGTTTCGATACCACCCATAGTGTAATGCGCGGTAGGACGAATAGGGATCGGCTCTTTAACCGGGTCGACGCCTACATAGGCTTTCGCCAGTTCACAGATGAACGGCAGACGTTCTTTGAGTTTTTTCTCTCCGAGGTGGCGCAGGTCAAGGTAAACCACATCTCCCAGTGGGGTAGAGATAGTCCGCCCGGCACGCCATTCATGCCAGAAAGCCTGAGACACTTTGTCACGCGGCCCCAGTTCCATGTATTTGTTTTTCGGTTCGCCCAGCGGCGTTTCCGGCCCCATGCCGTAATCTTGCAGATAACGGTAGCCGTCTTTGTTGACCATAATGCCGCCTTCGCCACGGCAGCCTTCAGTCATCAAAATACCGGAACCGGGCAGGCCGGTTGGGTGATATTGCACGAATTCCATATCACGTAATGGCACGCCATGACGGAACGCCATACCCATACCATCCCCGGTAACGATGCCGCCGTTAGTGTTATAACGGTAGACGCGGCCTGCGCCACCTGTGGCGATAACCACTGCGTTCGCCCGGATCTGAACCAGTGAGCCTTCCATCATATTGATGGCGACGACACCGCGGGTCTGGCCGTCGTCGATCAGAACATCCAGTACAAAATGCTCGTCAAAACGCTGGATTTGTGGGTATTTGAGGGAGGTTTGGAACAAGGTGTGCAGCATGTGGAAGCCGGTTTTGTCAGCGGCAAACCAGGTACGTTCTATTTTCATGCCGCCGAAACGGCGAACGTTAACAGAACCATCAGGTTTACGGCTCCAGGGGCATCCCCATTGTTCCATCTGGATCATTTCTTCCGGACAATGCTTAACGAAGTGTTCAACAACATCTTGTTCGCACAGCCAGTCGCCACCGGAAACGGTGTCGTTGAAATGATAATCAAAGCTATCGTGATCCTGAGTGACCGCGGCTGATCCGCCCTCTGCCGCCACGGTATGGCTACGCATTGGGTAGACTTTTGAGATCAGCGCAATTTTCAGTTGGGGATTGGCTTCAGCGGCAGCAATTGCCGCTCGTAAGCCTGCGCCCCCGGCCCCGATAATGGCCAAGTCGGCATTAAAGGTTTGCACTGCATTCCTCCAGTTAATTAAGTTAATTAAGTTAAAATAAAAAAATAACCTCTATTCATTTCTGTCTTTATATATCTGCTTAATTATTAGTGCATTAAGTTGTATAAAAAAATGATTTTAGGACGTATTAAGAATAGATAAACCTCTATTTTTTGTGTGGAAATGATTATACCGAATTAAAAGCAGATGAAATTTGATGTGATCCAGCATTTTGCAGTTTTTACAGAGTGTACTGAAATAACTTATAAAAACGTGATCGAACGGTTTATTTCTATAGAAATAATGCTTTTATTTCTTTAATAACGCTTTGGTAGACGATATAAGAAAATGTTTCACTGGAAATAAATGTATGGCGGGCTATCCCTGCCCGCCACCCTGCGGGCCGCCGCAAGCGTCGTTTAAAATCGCTCCCGGCGATTTATTATGGCGGGCTATCCCTGCCCGCCGCTGGCAGCGTTAAAAATTTATGGCGGAAATTTTTTTGTTTGCTAACCCCGATGCGGGTAGACTGCTCCACCTGTTTGACTTTGGAGTAGTAACCATGAGCGAAACGACAAGTTGGCAACCCAGCGCCCCTGTCGCTAATTTGTTGAAGCGTGCGTCGATAGTTACGGCTATCCGGCGTTTCTTCACCGATCGTGGGGTACTGGAGGTTGAAACGCCAGCGATGAGCCGGGCTACGGTAACTGATGTATACCTCTGTCCGTTTCAGACTCGCTTTGTCGGGCCAGGTGCTGCAGATGGGATGACGCTGTATTTGATGACCAGCCCGGAATACCACATGAAACGTCTGCTGGCAGCCGGCAGCGGCCCCATTTTTCAGTTATGCCGCAGTTTCCGTAATGAAGAGTCCGGGAGGCACCATAACCCGGAGTTCACCATGCTGGAATGGTATCGTCCACATTATGATATGTACCGCTTGATGAATGAAGTCGACGATTTATTACAGCAGGTACTGGAGTGTGAAAGTGCGGAAATGCTCTCGTATCAGCAGGCTTTCTTACGTCATCTGGACATTGATCCCCTCTCTGTTGATAAAGCTCAACTGCGCGAAGCGGCGGAGACGTTAGGGCTGGGCGATATTGCCTGCCGTGAAGAAGATCGCGATGCATTAGTGCAAATGCTGTTTACTTTTGGCGTGGAGCCGAATATCGGGCGCGAAAAGCCGGCGTTTGTTTATCATTTCCCGGCGACTCAGGCATCACTGGCTGAAATCAGCACGGAAGATCACCGGGTGGCCGAGCGCTTTGAGGTTTATTTTAAAGGCATTGAGCTGGCGAATGGTTTCCGTGAATTAACCGACAGTGATGAGCAGCGTCAGCGTTTCGAACAGGATAACCGTAAACGAGCGGCCCGCGGCTTGCCTCAGCAACCTATTGATGAGAATTTACTGGCGGCGTTGAAACAGGGTATGCCGGACTGTGCAGGGGTGGCGTTGGGCGTCGATCGTCTGATTATGCTGGCATTGAATGCTGAAAGACTGAGCGATGTGATTGCTTTCTCTGTCGAGCGTTCCTGACAGTGGCCGGGGGGCCCGGCCAATCCTTCTTTTATAAGCTGCCAGACGTCCGGTTACTGGCCGACGACAGCGTTTTTCCTTTGCGCGATAAACTTTCCATCCGCGCCTGAAACGGCGGGAATGGCATCACCAGATTGTGCTTGCGGTAGTTTTCCAGAATCAACTGATGAAGCTCATGCCGTAATGGCATACGGTGCCCCATTTCGGCGGCGAAAATACGCAGTTCGAAAATCTGAATGCCCTGTTGCAAGTCAACCAGGAATGCTTCCGGCGCCGGGTTATCCAATATCAATGAGCAGCGGCTAACCGCATCCATAAGCAGGTCGGTGACTTCTTTGCTGTCGGCGTCTGCCGGTGCCGGTATCGTCAGGACAACGCGTGTTACCGAATCAGACAATGACCAGTTAATAAATTGTTCGGTAATAAAGGCTTTGTTCGGCACGATGATTTCTTTGCGATCCCAGTCCGATATGGTGGTCGCACGGGTATTAATGCGCATAACGCTGCCGGTGAGTTCGCGGATCGTGACGGTATCGCCGATACGAATCGGTTTTTCAAACAGAATAATCAGCCCGGAAATAAAGTTGGCGAAAATCTCCTGCAAACCGAATCCCAACCCGACACCCAGCGCGGCGACCAGCCATTGCAGTTTGGACCACTCAATGCCCATGAGTGAGAACCCCATCAGGCAACCAATGAGCATCAGAATATATTTACTGATGGTGGTGATGGCGTAACCGCTGCCGGGTGAGAGATCCAAGTGCTGTAGCAGCGCCAGCTCAAGCAACGCGGGCAGATTGCGCACCAACTGCGCGGTAATCACAAAAATAAGTATGGCAATCAGGATGGCGCCCAGTGTAATAGACTGTACGCTTTCGACGCCTTTTACCGTACTGGTTACATCCCACAGGCTGATGTTTTCCATAAAAGCAAACGCGGAATGAATTTCAGACCACAGAATAATCACTGAAACCAGCGCGATTAACGTCAGGATAGAACGAACCAACTGTAATGATTTGGCGCTAATGGCGTCCAGATCGACGACCGGTTCTTCAATGGCTTCCGAGCTTGCCTCGTGCGTGGCGCCGGATGGCGAGTCATCTTCTCCACGGGCGCGCTGTGCCAGAATCTCCGAGCGACGATGTTTGGCGCGGTCAAAGGCGATACGCCGCCGCTGAATAAGCATCCAGCGGCGGATAATGTGATAAACCACCAGCAAGAGGAACCAGATGGACACCGACTTTTCTAAGCGAACCAGCAGGGCCTGTGCCGTGGCCAGGTAGCCAATACAGGATGCCAGCGCGGCGATCAGCGGCGCGCAGATCAGCAGGTTCCACATCGCCCGGTTGACTGAATTTTCCCCTGAACCGCCCTTATCCAGATAAAGCGGAATGCCTGCCCGTTTCAGGCCTGTCGTAACCAGACTCAGCGCCATGCAAAGTAGAATAAAGCACAGACGTCCCAGCGTATTGGAGAATTGGCGATCGTTAAGCTTATCAAAGGTGATCAACGCCATGATTAAGGGCACGATAAACGCAATCGACAGACGGTAATAGCGCATGGCCCTGGCAACCCGTTCGGGCGACCAGCGGAAGTGGACAATAAACAACCCCTGAGGATGGGAGAACGATGCGCTGATCATCACCACCCACATTAAGGGTACGGTGGCCGTTACGCTGTCGCCGATAGCAACGGCTACCGGATAAGGCCAGGCATTTTGTAATCCGTAACCCAGCGCGGCCCAGAGCACCGGTAATGGCAGCGCGGTCAGAATTGACCAGAATACGGTACGCAGAGTTAACGTGAAGTGGTCAAGCGTCACTTTACCCACCCGGCTGCTGGCGCGTTCCAGAAACGCATGGTAATGACGGCGGGAACTGATACTGAATCCCACCAGCAGCAGCGCGCCCAGCAATGGAATCACGGTTTCACGGCTGGTGACCATCATCACCATGGCGCTGCTGAGTTGGGTTAGGGTATCCAGCGACAGCAGCCGGGTGAGATCCTGCACCAGCTTTAACGGGTAGGAAAAGGTAATGGGATCAACATCGGCAACCCAGAAAAGATAGCGGTGTGCTGCCTCACGGGTTTCGTTCAGCGCCTCTTCCAGTTGATTGTTGGCGACCTTGAGTTTGGTCAACTCCAGGATTTGGCTGTCGCAGCCAGAGATAAGCGACGTCAGCAGATCGCGCTGGGTACGCAGTTGGTCGGCCAGGATACGTTGCTGGGTACTGGTCAGTGGCGTGCCGTCATCCTGTTTTTCCTGTTCAGCCTGATGCGGGTTATTGATCAGATCTTCAAAGTGCAGGCGCTGTACGCGCAACTGCGCCATATCGCTGTCCAGCAGTTGCGGTTTTGGCATCTCAGGCAGTCGGGCGACCTGCGCCCGCAGGGTTTCACCCAATACGGGAGAAACACCCAGCCACTGAGCCTGCTCGCGGATGGTACTCAACGCCTGACGAACCTGTAGGGTATGCGTTGCGGCCTGACGTTGTTGAGAGGCGATCAGATCCATACGCTGCGCCTGTTGATTCAGGGCAACGGACAACTCGCGGTTGATGGTCAACTGCGAACTGATGATCGCGGGTAAATCCCCACTTTGCTCGGCCAGTAACTCTGTTTTTTCAAGCGCCTGCTCCGCTTCCCGTTGGCGCAGGCTATTGATGCTGCTGCGTAACGCCTGAAGTTGGGTATCGAGATGGTCGTGACGTTTTTTATAAAGTTCGGCGCGTAAGCGGGATAACTCCTGCCGGTTGCTGGCAGATAGCTGTGCCAGTTCCAGTTCATCAACCCGGCTTTTACGCAGCGCGGATTCAGCCTGCTGCGCAGATAACTGTGCCTGTCCCAGCGGGGTAGCCGGCGAACCCAGAGCCTGGATTCGCCGCTCGGTTTCACTGAGTGAACGGCTGGCTTCGGTTTGCTGTTGGGGGAGTTGCCCCAGAGAATCGCTGATCTCCCGCAATCGATCCTGTTCCTGCTGAAGCTGACGAGTCTGCTCTAATAGCTGGCTGCTGGTTTGCAGGAGCTGTTGCTCAAGTTCGTTAACAGATAGATTATTCGGGATTGCCGACGGTTTATCGTCCTCTGCCGTTATCAGGCGGCGCAGTTCCTGTATAAGTTTTGGAAAATCATCAATGACGCGCTGATACTGCGCCGCACGCTCGCGTGATTCTTTACGCTCCTGCATGGCATTCAGGGCAGACTGAAGCTCTGCGACAATCTCAGCCTGATCGGCGGCGCCTTTGTTCGCTTCTGCCTGCTGCAATTGCTGGCGCAACTGCGCCTCGCTGGGCGCCGGAGCGGCCAATGAGGCGGTTGATAATAAACATCCCAGCAGAAAAGTGACAATCAGACGCACGTTCAGCCCACCTGTCCATCGTTCAACGCTTCTGCGAAAGGTTCCCCCATACGGGTGACGCTGAGGCAATCGAGGTTGGCGGAAAACTGAACACGATTGGGTGAGAACAGGTTGATCACGGTGGAGCCTAGCTTAAAACGCCCCATTTCCTGGCCTTTCGCCAGTTCAATCGCCCCTTCCTCGCCTGCTTGCGGGTATGTCCAGCGCTTAATGATGCCTTCCCGCGGCGGCGTAATGGTTCCCGCCCACACGGTTTCGATACTGCCGACAATGGTGGCGCCGACCAGAATCTGCGCCACCGGGCCAAATTCGGTATCAAACAGACAAATAAGGCGCTCGTTACGGGCAAACAGGTTGGGCACGTGTTCCGCCGTCAGCAGATTCACCGAGAACAAATCCCCTGGGACATAAATCATTTCCCGCAGCACGCCGTCACACGGCATATGGACGCGGTGATAATCACGCGGTGATAAATAGGTGGTGGCGAACAGACCGTCACGGAACTGTTCGGCCATCACATAGTTGCCTGCAAGCAGGGCTTCCAGCGAGTAGTGGTGATTTTTAGCCTGAATTAGGCTGCCGTCGGTAATTGCGCCTAACTGAGACAGCACGCCGTCAGCCGGCTGTACCAACCGGTGCGCATGAGGATCGACGGGGCGAACTTCAGGCCGCATAGGACGGACAAAAAACGCGTTGAATGTGCGGTAAGCGGCGGTATCAGGTTGCTGCGCCTCCTGCATATTGACCTTGTAATAACGGACAAACAGATCGATCACCAACGTGGTGAGTTTACCCGCCTGTTTATCAGCTCCCCAGCCAGCTAAACGGGTCAGCCAGATTTTGGGAAGCCAATACTGTAGTTTGATTTTAATACTATCCAGCACAGTAAGCCTCTTGGGTTAGTGATGCGCCATGAAATATGGGATAAAGGCGGCGCATTGTAGCGATGGATACGATAAATGTCAGTTATCCGTATCTGAAAAGGTTTTACGTGTTTTTACCTGCGCCATGCTTTCCAGAATGCGGTGATAGTTATCAAAACGCTCGGCGGCGATTTCACCCCGTTCAAGCGCAGCATTAATCGCGCAGCCGGGGTCGTTTTCATGACGGCAATCCCGGAATTTACAATTGCCAATATATTCACGAAACTCAATAAAGCCACGGGTAATCTGGTCTGGCTCCAGATGCCAGAGACCAAATTCACGCACACCGGGCGAGTCAATCACATCCCCACCGTGTGGGAAGTGATAAAGCCTCGCCGCCGTGGTGGTGTGCTGCCCAAGCCCTGAATTATCTGAGACCTCATTAACCAGAATACGTTCTTCACCCAGGGCAAGCAGGGCATTGAGTAAACTGGATTTGCCCACCCCTGACTGCCCGGCGAAGATACTGATGCGCCCGGTTAACGCCTGCTTCAGTTCCTCTATCCCCTGGTTTGTCTGGCTGGATACCATGATCACGGGGTACTTGAGCGCCCGGTAAATATCCATCAGGCCATCAACAAACTGACGGGCTTCTTCATCCAGCAGATCGATCTTATTGAGAACGATTAGCGGTTCGACTTCCAGTGTTTCACAGGCGACCAGATAACGATCGATAATATTGAGCGACAGTTCAGGAAGAATAGCGGAAACGATCACAATCTGATCGATATTGGCGGCGATCGGTTTCACGCCGTCATAGAAGTCAGGACGGGTCAACACCGAATGGCGCGGGTGAACGGCTTCAACAATCCCACTGATGCCAGCAAGCGCTTCGCTGCCCGCCCGCCAGACCACGCGGTCACCGGTGACCAGCGACTTTATGGTACGGCGGATATTGCAGCGGTGCAGCGCGCCATCGGCGGATTCCACATCAGCGTGCATACCGAACCGGCTAATAATAATGCCTTCCTGGGCCTCGCCCAGTTGGCTATCCTCCCACTCGATCTTGCTATCCGCATGTTTCAGGCGGCGCTGATGGTTGGCGCTCACCCGACGTTCTTGACCTTTCGACAGTTTCTTTTTGCTCACTGAGCCTCACTTAATACTACGATTATCGCCACGGTACTGATTATCGCCCACGGCGATTGAATCGACTATAATACACCCTATTTGATTAATGCTGGTCACTTAAGCCTTGATGTGTTGCCGTTGTCAACGACAGGCAACGGAACAGCACAAGGCCAAACAGGAATACCTACGATGGTAGATGAAAATAACCTAATCTGGATCGATCTTGAAATGACAGGATTGGATCCTGAACAGGATCGCATCATTGAAATTGCAACACTGGTGACAGACGCCAATCTTAATGTATTGGCGGAAGGGCCAGTTTTGGCGGTACATCAGCCGGATAGCCAATTAGCGCTGATGGACGATTGGAACGTACGCACGCATGGCGGCAGCGGTTTGATTGATCGCGTTAAAGCCAGCCCGGTTGATGAGCGTGCGGCTGAACAGGAAACGCTGGCTTTTCTGCAAAAATGGGTACCGGCGGGAAAGTCACCCATTTGTGGTAATAGTATTGGTCAGGATCGCCGTTTTCTGTTCCGGTATATGCCGGAGCTGGAAGCCTACTTCCATTATCGCTATCTGGATGTCAGTACCCTGAAAGAGCTGGCTCGCCGCTGGAAACCTGAGATTTTGGCCGGTTTTAAAAAACAGGGTACACATCAGGCGATGGATGATATCCGTGAGTCGCTAGCGGAACTGGCTTATTATCGCGAGCATTTCATCCAGCTTTAGAGCGGGTTAGGCATTACTGGACGATGACCAAAAGGGAAACCAACCCGGTGGTCATCAGTCTTTGTGGATGAACATTTTACCGCCTTGTTGTTGTTTTTATCGGCAGTCAGACGTTTTTTCATTTCCGGGGGCTTGCGGTCGAAAGTATTTCTCGTATAATGCGCACCCCGTACCGATGCAGAATTTTGTATCTGTGCGTCACTTTTCCCGGGCGGGAATAGCTCAGTTGGTAGAGCACGACCTTGCCAAGGTCGGGGTCGCGAGTTCGAGTCTCGTTTCCCGCTCCAATTTCTTTTCTATAGACAGCCACCAAAGTCTGTAGCTTCCTGATTCAACAGGGTAATCGCTCTGTTGCGCATCCAGCGAAATCCACTGAAAACCACCGTCAACCACGCCGAAGTAGTACACAAATTAGTACACGAAAATCGGGGGCGTTATAGGTGCGGATTGTTTGCTGAGTCGCTTGCCTGTGCGCGGTACACCTCTCTTCAACCCTGAAGGAGGCATACCCCATGGTGTTAACCGATGCCGTCGCTTGTTGGGCGTTTGCGCAGTTGTGTGAAGGTTTAACTATTCGCCCAGTGAACGTGATAAACATTCTTTTCTTAACATGTACTGTATGCTTACAAACAAAACACCGGTTAAAAGCAATACAGCGATTAACCCATCGTAACCGCAAAACGTAATGACAGCACCGGTGAGAAGCGGTCCGGAAATGCTGCCAGCAGACCAAAACAACCCCAGCAGTGAATTCATCACAATCAGTCGCTGACCGACAAATATCTGACCTGCCCGGACAAGGGAAAGCGTGTAAAGTCCTCCTGCCACGGCGCCAAGTACGATGCACACTGAAGCCAGAAGTACAGGATAAGAAAACGAAAAAGTAATTAATATCAGCATCACGCAGAAAAGAATGCCGCAACCGATATGGGTTTTTATGATGCCGCATTTGTCCGCCAACCACCCGATTGGTGTCTGGAATAAGGCATCACCCAGAAAGATGAGCGTTACCAATAATATCGCAGACTTTTCGTCTAAGCCCTGTGCCATTCCATAGAGCGGAAATAGTGAGAGTATGCTGGCATCAAAGAAGGCGAAACAGAGTACTCCAGAAGCAATCGCAGGTAGAAAGGGTATAAGACCCCGGTAAGAGGCAGAAGATCTTTCATCCGCTCGAATCATATTGGCGCAATTTTTCAGCATCAGTGCACAAGCGCCGGACACGCCACAAATCAGCCATAGGGCATATATTTGAATATTCTCCCCTGCGGCAATAAGCAACGGCCCCATCAACTGACACCCTGTGAAAACTGAGGTATATAGCCCAGTCAACGTAGCTTTATGCTTGTTTGAAGCGCTGCCGGTGATCCAGCTTTCTCCCAGAACAATAAGGATTCCCGATGCGAGCCCTGTCAGCAATCGGGGTAAAATTAGTGGAAAAGGGTGTGACAGTAGGCATGATGCAACGGTTGACGCGGCAAGGATAATCAGACTACCCGATAAAAGATACCTGGCGTGCAGGCGACGACTGAACAATGGCGTAACAAAAGAGGATAGCATCATTCCGGCAGCGGGGAGTGCTGCCAGAATACCGAGTGTCGCGGTGCTGTGCCCTTGTTCGGCAAGTTTCAGGCTGATCAACGGTAGTGTGTACCCTGTAACCAACCCCACAAGGGATGCTGCAATTATCATGTTCAGTGTCGTAAAACGGGATTCACGGGAATTTTCTGTCATTGCGCTTCCAATGCTGGTTTAACAAGGTAGTTGTAGATATCTCTTTGAGGAAGAGTACTTCCGCTAATTCTTTGACCGTTTATCCAGATGCATGAAGCTGAGGAACCTTGTCCACCATAGGGCATGAAACCACGCTCTTCAATATGCAGATCTGTGTTACGCAATATGCTTTCTGGGTGATGTAACGTATAACTGAGCCTGTTATCAATAAACCTGCTCGAACCAAATAACGAAATGTACATCGCATTACCGGAATATTGTGAGTGAGAAAAGTATGATTCAAGCTCATCATCATGGTCATATTTCTGTATAAAAAATACTGGTGCGAAAAACTCACGGTAATTGCCGCCCTCTCTTAATGGCTTTGAGAATACGGTGGGTTTAATCATCCCAGTAACAGGATTGGTTTCTCCTCCATAGATGCAGTATTGGCGATGGGTACGAAACTCAGAAGCAATTTTTATGCTGTGGTCTATGTCGCTGTTGGGACCCACAATCACATTGTTTTCTGTATAGTACCCAACTTGATGCTGGCAGGCCTTCAGTGCTGTAATCAGCATGTCGGTAAATTGCTTATGTACGTCATGATGAACAAGGATAGTGTTTGGCCCTGCGCAGTCCTGTCCCTGATTATAAAGTACTACTCTTAAAGCGCTGTCTAGAGCTTTGTGAAGATCTGCATCATCAGAGACTATCAATGGATTATGGCCAGCACCATTCAGAATGAACAATACGTCTCGCTTGAAATGTTTTCTGACCTTTAGGGCATTCTCCGGAGTTCCGGTAAAAATCACCGCGTCAGTAACATTTATCCGCTTACTAAGAAAAATGTCTTTATCTTCAAATGATATTTGTAAAGTATTTGAAAAACTGGGTAGGTTTAATGCGCTCATCAGATATTTGTAATGTTCATGCATAGCTGTTGGAGGACGAATACAGACATCATCAGCCATCAAAGACGGAATGAATCCAAAGCATACAGAGGCATAAAGAGGCTGATTAAGGGGAAGGAATGACGTTACTCCATTTATTCTTCTGGTGAAATACTCTTTGTTCTCAGAAATGTTTTCAAGGAAATCACAAGCACGAGAGATTTCGTCCAGCGTAACGTTCTGGCATTGGTAACCGGAAAGTGACTCCACGATGCTCTTTTTTCTCTCTCGAAGAGCAAATGCTAGAAGATCACAATGATCCTGAACTTCATTTATTCTTATTTCTTTTGTCAGAGTGAGTTTACGCATTCTTTTTTCTGCTTCAATAACGGTGTTAATCTTAAGTGACGGAGCGAAATGTTTTTCTAGATCAATGTCTTTCACTCTATATGGATTATTTAGCCGAGATGCTATCTCTTCATTTGAGTGCATTGATACCCAGGTTTTGAGTCGTGGTCCGCTGTCGGTACCAAAAAGACCACGGTACATTACTTGATAAAGTTCACGACGCGATTTTTCGGGATAGTTTTCTGTTAACTCTTCTAGGATAAAATCACAAAGTTTAGAACGAGATTGATTATGCAAAGAGTCAATTCGCTGAATTAACTTGTAGAAAATAGAAAATTCATCTTCGGTTAGCCCTGAAACTGGCCTATTATTCACTCTAAAAAATAATTCAATACAACGTTCAGCTTTTTCTTTATCGGTGAGCGATACAGGTACTTTTCTTTCTAGAAATATTCTTGCTGCTGTTTTGCTAAGAGGGTGAAAGGCAGTAAGAATACGAGCCATCTTGTGATGGCTAATTGTATTTTTGTTGTTATGATGAGCCATATCGTTAAGATGGGGAGACATGGCAAGATAAAAGCGACGAGAGCGTTTGGGGTTGTAGAAAGGAATTTGTTGATAGCCGTATGAGAAAGCAGTAGTCGAGCATCTTCCAGAGAGAATCCATTACCCTTTGATTTTGATATTTTCTTTCCTTTATCATCTAGAAAAAGCCCATATGGATATAAGATGGGAGGTTTGTAGTTAAGGATTTCAGCTATTTTGACAGCCACGGACGCTGAAGTACGTAAATCCTCTCCATGCATCTCAAAATCAATACTTCTTGCAAGTTGACGCATGGCCCAATCAGCTTTCCACTGGAGTTTACATTCCCCATTAAGTGCCGAAACCTTTATTTCTCGATCTAGAATTTCGTCTTTATACAATTCAGCCAGGGAAACACCGTATTCAAAACCTGGTTTATTAACTACTTCATCTGAAGGAATGAAATAAGTGATCTCACCTCGTTGATGATCAATTTTCGTAATGTTTATATGCTCAAGAACGTTGCCTGTTATCGTAGAAAACGGCATTATAATGCTATATGTTCTCTGCCTTATTTCCCCAGTGGATATACGGCATAATTTATTTATTTTATCGTATTTTTCTAAAAATAATTTAATTGTTTCGTTATAAAACCCACCACGATATGCATCTGAGTTTTTGATCAATTGACACTCTATATCGTAGTCTTTTACCAGTTCCATGAGTCGGTATTCAGCCATTTCCGCGAATGAGTTAACTTCATGAAATGGGTCAGGAACCATGCAAATAGGCTTGCCAAGAAAAGGTGAAAGTTTATCTGTTTCAGGAATATTCGAGGGGATTTTCCTAAAGGGATCGAGATCATCAGATATTAGAAAAAAATTAACTTTATGCCCTGACTTAATCAAATATTTATTTATAATGTTTGTTCTTAATACTTCACATAAGGTACCAATATGGGGTAGCCCGGTGGGACCAAAACCAGCCTGAATATTTATAACATTTTGGGGGTTTCTTTCGATAATTTTAGTAGATATATTGTTGCGCCACTTCATAATTTTCTCCATGTGGGTAATGCAATTACAAATCTGAATATATCCCTGAGTGAACTAGAGTGTGGCAGTTAGTAAAACTGCATGATATAATTAATGAATTGAGGAAATATA
>NZ_MJLZ01000041.1 GCF_003666245.1 Brenneria alni | reverse complement strand
TTTCAGCACCAAAGGGGCATCAGCGCTGGCCAGCAATGTGTCATTATTGTCACCTGGAAGAGAAAAGAAATTTTTGTAAGTAAATAAACGAATAACAATGTAATAACTTTTACGAAACAAACTAACTGATGCTCTAACTAAAAATAAGTGTAGCAGCATTTTATCAAAGCTAAAGGCACCCGAAGGTGCCTCAGACTGCTGACAAAGCTCATTATTAGGGAGGGCGTGCTGAGGGGTCGTAGCGGCGTAAGCCGCCGACAAATTTGCCGGGAGCAAAATTTGAACAGCATTTATGCTGACCCGCAGGATGGGACACAAGGATGTGTCCCATAATGGCCCCTCGGTACGCCAGGCCGTGTATCTCAGGCTTACAGGCTGCTTTGTCAGCAACCTCAGGTGCCTTTAGCCGAAGCGAAAATACCCGGTAATTACTGACCGGAGTCAATCTCGCCAAGCGAGTCTTCAATCGCCGCTGCATTTGGATTTATTTGCGGAGTGATCTGCCCGTCACTGGCCAGGAAATCATGCCGCTGGAAATAGGCTTCACGCACCATCAGGTAAGGGTCGGAAGAATTACGCAACAAACCGTCGGAATCCAGCAATTGCGCCCGCGTTTCCAACCCTTCCAGCATCCATTTCCCCGCCGACATCCAGAATGTCAGGTAGCTCAACGGCGGATAGAGCGTATCAATGAAATCGCCGCCATCCTGACGGATTGTTGCGCTGCCATAGCCAGGCAAGACCACATATGGCCCATACCCCATCCCATAATTACCCAGCGTACTACCGAAACGACGGGGTTCTTCTTTTGCCAGTTTGGGGTTCGCCATTGACGCCACATCAATCAAACCGCCCATTCCCAACAAGGTATTCAGGAAAAAACGGTTGAAGTGCACCATAGCTTTATACGGTTTACCTTCGACAAAATAGTTCACCATCGTCGCAGGCTCAGACAGGTTACCAAAAAAGTTGTTCAGCCCATTACGCGCCGGTGATGGCAGATAGTCTCGCCACACAACAGCCGCCGGTCTTACCAGATAAGGATCCAGCACGTTATAGTTAAAACTGAACATGGAACGGTTAAATCCTTCAAGTGGGTCCGAACGCCCTTCCTGAGACCGATCGCCGTAACTGGCGCAACCCACAAGTAACACACTGGCAAACACCACCCCACTCAGGCGGTAATTCATATCTGTTCTCCCTGATTATATTGCGTTATACCCACCACTGAGAACAAGGCATTCCCGGAATCTCCTCAGTTCATCAGCTTGAGAAGCAAGGGCGGAATATCGGCCAACAGTGTAACATTTTATTGCTCCCCTGCTAACGCTGGCTTGCGCATTCCTGTCTTTTCAGATACTTACCAGACTATTCTCAATATCTTTTCAAATGACAGAAACGCAGATAGTACGTGCAGTGTAACAGGCGGTTTCGACACTCCCCCCTGCTGCATGACAAAATCATAGCATAGGCTCCCCCAAAACCGATGCTACCGCATATTTTGAAAACGGCTACGCTTAAGGCAGTAAAAAGAGAGATAAAGAGAACAGGTATGAACCAGACATCAGCCCGGAACCACACCGAGAGAGAAAGCCCACCGCCCGATGATGAAAAGAATATCGAGGTGGAAAGCGAAGAAAATAGTCAGGGCAAAGACATCGACGTTGAAGAAGCGGCATTACCCTCGCCTGCCGCCGCCATACATGAAGAGATTCGTCAGGAAGGAGAAAAAGAGCTGGAACGGGATGCCATGGCGCTATTCTGGTCGGCTATCGCTGCGGGCCTGTCGATGGGCACGTCATTCATGGCCATCGGTATGCTGCATATGAACCTGGTGGGCGTCCCTGGTGGTTTTTTACTGCAATGCTTTGGTTACACCATTGGCTTTGTAATCGTTATTATGGCCCGCCAACAACTGTTTACCGAAAATACCGTGACGGCAGTGCTTCCCGTCATGCAAAAACCAGCACGCCATAATTTCTATCTGCTATTCCGATTATGGGGACTGGTGCTGGCAGGCAATCTGGTGGGTACGGCGCTTGCCGCGCTGGCGTTCACCTACATGCCTGTGTTTGATGGCGCAACCCGCGACGCGCTGATCGAGCTTTCCATGAAGGTGATGAAAAATTCACCGACAGAAATGTTTGCCAATGCCGTGGTCTCCGGCTGGATTATCGCCACCATGGTCTGGATGATCCCGCACGCCGGTTCAGCCAAAATATGGGTCATCATCATCATGACCTGGATGATCGCATTCAGTAACCTCACACATATTGTCGCCGGCGCCTCAGAAATTTTTTACCTGGTGTTTATCGGTAAAATCGCCTGGCAGGATTTCATCTGGCCTTTTGCTCTGCCGACGCTGGCAGGCAACATTATCGGCGGCACCTTCATTTTCGCCCTGATGAGTCATGCCCAAACCCGTAACGACATGAGTAATCAATCCATGAAAGAAGTGACCGGGCGGGAGAAGAAGATACCGCAGCAAAAAGAGAAAAAAGAAGCCTGATTGCTGACAGTTTAAGCAAACGCACTGTTAAGTGCTTATTCTCAGGGCCAAAATGAGTATAATAGCCCCGCTTTGCGTCCCCATAGTTAAATGGATATAACGAGCCCCTCCTAAGGGCTAGTTGTAGGTTCGATTCCTGCTGGGGACGCCAGAACCCCGTCTATCGAAGTATATCAAAGTCTATTTTCCTCAATTTTTTCAATGAAATGCACTTCAATCACAATCCATTAAATACTGTTTAAATATACAGTAATCCAGCTTGTTTTGTTGGTATAAATGTTGGCATGATAAGTTCGATAATGCAGATGCCATTACTGTGGGAGATTTTCTACGGCTCTCACTGAGGTAAAGGTTAGAGATGCAAAACCTGCTGAAAAGCCCGTCAAACTGACTGACGAACACGGTATGCACCTTTCACGACGAAGAGCGCGATGGATTCCCACCCGGCATCCCCCTAAGGCGATAAGCAAGCGCACGGGCAGAGCTGAAAGCGGCAACATTCCACCCGGTACACGCCTGGTGTCGACGTAAGCATTGACATCAAAAGTTCATATCCCAAAAGGAACCCGCTTATCTTCCACTACAACTCAAGGTATAGCAAAAGAGAATCATTTACCTTTTCTTTGGCTCCACATACCCCCTTCTGATGCGAATTAGTGGGTTCCGATGTCTATCTTTGCAAACCATAACGAGTGAGTACTGAGATGAGCCTGGAAGCCTATCGTGCCTTGATTGATGATATCTGTAACCTTGCTGAAATCCCCCGCAGCGGCGTGCTGTATGAGCGGCCCCATTTTGAGATCGATGGTATCGATTTTTCCCTACCCTACGTCTCGCAGCCAGAGCCAGGTCATGTCCTGATTCACGCTGACCTGGGATTGTTGCACGGTGCGAACCCGGAGAAACAATCATTAGCCCTGCTGGACATGAATTTTCATCTATTCAATGCTCCCTATGGCGCGGTGCTGGCTCGCAACCCCAAGACCGGAAACATTCTACTCATGGGGGCTGCCAACCCTGAGCGCGCTTCAGCGTCCGCGCTATTGTCTGCGCTCGCTGCCTGTGCCGCTTTCGCACATGAATGGCGCGAGTCGATAACCACGAAAGCTGCCCATATGCCGGCAAACGAATCCAACTAAGAGGGTCTGGAATATGCGTATCGACGATATAAAACTCCATTCGCTTACTCATGGTGAGATTTCCACTCAGTCGGAAGCGTCCAGCTCTACATCGGCGCCGACGATTCGTGTCCGGCCATCCGTTAATCCTCCACTGTTAAATGGGCAATACGAACGCCCGACCCCCTCCGTCGCTCCCCGGAGTCAGGCTTTAATCTTGCCGGAACGCCGCCAGGAACTCTTTGATGGCTACCGGTTGAATCTGATGGAGCGGAGCGACGCAGGCACCCCCCGGATCGATGGCGCGCTTCCACGGCTGCTAGGCAGCATACTGGAGGCCAATCCCGGCGCACGTTTCAATGATGCGGCAACGTATTTGCCTGGGATATCACCGCTACCTCGGTTGGCCGATGCCACTTTTGCCGACCAGCTTAATACCATTGCGGCGCGCAGTGGGCCGAATGATCCTCCGGATGTCCAGGACACCGCCCAGGTCTTCGCTGAATTCGCGGGGCAATTGGGCGCCTACCTGGAGTATGCCCATCTGCTGCACGACACCGCGCTACGCGAACCCAACCTCGATCAGGCGGATCGTGCGGACATCCGCCGTAGCCAGACGGCCCTGGCGTCAGCGGCACGTGAAGCGATCCGGGAAGTTCCCGATGCGCTTGAGACAAGCCTGCGCAAGGTTGAGGCCAATCTGGCACTGGTCGAACATGAACTAGCCAACGATAGCCCCTCCAATGAGCGTGTCCAGACACTCCAGACAGAGATCCAGGCCCATAAGCAGACCTTAGCATTCCTGCAAAACGTACTGGCGGACTATCAGACCCGGCCAGAAACCAGTCATCTCTCCACCGTGCGTGCTCACCTTGATCTGCAAGATGTTCAGGAACGTCTGGCCAAGCCGATAGGAACGGTCGATAGAAGTAAGATCATTATAGGTTCGGCCATCAGTCAGGGAGTCCAGACATTCCTGCACTTGGGAGAGGTGAGATCCTGGATGAACGTCATCGCCGACAATCATATCTCCCGATCCGACGCCCTGGGCGTTCTAGGGCGGGCAGGGCTGTCCGGCAGCGTCACAGGATTGGCGCACGAGGCAATCGGCGGATTTATGAAACCGGTTATCGAAAGCGGTTTGCAGGCGATAGGGATCCCCACGCTCAAGCCCGTCAAGGCCGATGCCATTGTACCCAAACCCTTACATTCGGCGGTGGGCGAATACGGCGAGATGTTGCAAAAATCATCACAAGCTCTGGCTGACGAAAAGGCCCAGGTGGATCAGGAACATCTGCGGGTGAGCAACAAACAACTGCGCAGCGATACCGTTCTGGCGCTGGGGGATACGATAGCCTATATACCGCGTAGCGCTATCCAGACGCTGCGCCAGGGCCTTGAAGATCTCGGTGGTTTTAATCTGGATACGCCACATGTTCTCTCATCATTCTCGGCCATCGGCTCTGGCATGGCAGGCGCTGCCAAGGCGGCAGTGCAACTTAAGACCACCTATACCGACCCTCAAGGACGGACATTCCATACTTTCGAGCCACAAAGAACATCCCAGACGAGTCTCCCCCATAAACTCAAACAGAGCCTGGATATCACGCAAGCAAAGGTGCGCAGCAATTTCTACAGCAAAATGGCATCGGGAGTACAGGCCGCGACCCTAAGCGGAATAGTGCCTAAAACGTCGGATTCGGAACCGATCAATGGCGCTCAACGTGCTAAAAACGCGTTGCTCAGTATGGCCGGACCGGTCGCCTATCTCTCCTCCATCTATGCCAATCAGGCGGTTCCTTCGGAGATCAAGGCGCATAAGGGAAAGATTGAACCGGGAGACCGTCTGGCTAACGCAGCGTTCAACATCGCGGCACAGAATCGGCCTCATCTGCCCCGTGCAACCGGTGCGGACAGTTACCTACGCCCGCTGGAGAACACCTATCACGCGCTGCGGGGGGTATTACAGGTTGCCCCCCAGGCCACCACCGAGGCGCTGAATCTGCTGGATCGCGGCGTGACCGAGGTCGTGCGACGGACTGCCGCCGCCGTGAAGAGCAACGAGCCGCCATCGAGCCAGACCGTTGATGACCAGCCGACTTCATCCACTCCCCCCCAGGCGCCCGGCTCTCACCCATAGCCAGCGGTTTGAAACGCACTGAATACCATCATGGATGTGTACTGTAAACAGCTCAGGCAGGTGCCTGAGCTGCTATTAACGTCAGGCAAACTTTATCCAACGCTTCGCCAATACGCTCTTTTTTAAATAAATTTTAACGCATTTCATCCGGGCCGCATGCTACATTCGTTGTGTGGCAACCCGTGGTTATGGTGCGAGGCATCACCGGAGCATGGACATGTTCCGCTATTAATGAAGGCCACGTGCCGTGGTGATGTTTTCATTCCCGGCCTTATTGTCCGGCCAGCATTAACATTGACCACAGTTCGTCACACTCCTCATTACATGATGAAAGGAAATCACTCATGGCAAATTCAGCATTTGAAAAGAAACTGTTAATCGAACGTCGCCTGCTACTTAAAGGGGCGCTAGGCGCGGCATTTATCGGTGTCGTCGGCACAGGCAGAGCGGCGTCCGATACGGGCAGCGCTCAGTCGACCGCAGACAGCGCAACCGCTGCGGAACGTACCTTTGTTCATCCGGGGCTGCTGCATACCGAAGAAGATTTTACGCGGATGAAAGCCGGGGTGGATGCGGCTGAACAGCCCTGGCTGGACGGCTGGAACACGCTCCTGGCGAACGGATATTCACAATTGGGAACCGATCCGCGGCCATTAGCCACCGTAGTGCGCGGCGGCGACGGCAGCAATTTCGCCCAGTTATACATCGATATTCAGCGTACTTATCAGTTGGCTGTGCGCTGGAAGGTGTCAGGCGATACCCAATATGCGGATCAGGCGGTGGTGTTCCTCAACGCCTGGTCGTCAACCTTAGAGACGCTCACCGGCAATGCCGATCGTTATCTGGCTGCTGGCATCTACGGGTATCAGTTCGCCAATGCCGGCGAGATAATGCGCACCTATCCGGGGTGGGCGGCGGCGGATTTCGAGCGCTTCCAGAACATGATACTGAATGTGTTCTACCCCCATTGCAGCAGGTTCCTGGTTGAGCACAATGACGCGGTCATTACCAACTATTGGGCGAACTGGGATCAGGCCTCCCTCGCCTGCATATTGGCGACCGGTATCCTGTGCGACCGTCAGGACATCTACCAGGAAGCATTGGATTATTACAAGTATGGGCAGGGTAACGGCGCAGCGCTGCAAGCCGTATACCACGTGCATCCGGGCAATCTTGGGCAGTGGCAGGAGAGCGGGCGCGATCAGGGACATTGTACGCTGGGCATCGGTCTCGCGGGGGTGTTCTGCGAAATGGCCTGGAATCAGGGCGATGACATGTACGGCTACGACAATAACCGCTTCCTGGCCGGGGCGGAATATGTCGCCAAATCAAACCTGACCGATCCCGACGGAAACTTCTACCCGGTGCCCTGGTTGGATTATCGTAATAAACACGGGCTGGCTACCGGCCTGTCGACCGCCGGTCAGGGCCATGTGCGCCCCGTATGGGAGTCTGTTTACAACCACTACGTCAAACGGCGTGGTCTGGCCGCGCCTTACGTACAGAAACAAGTCGAGTCACTGTACCCGGAAGGTAATCTCAGCAACGGCGATCAGTTGGGATACGGAACATTGCTGTTCTCACGTGAACTCGAAGCCAACGACCTGAAGCCCTCTGGCGTAACCGCCTATCTGCGCGGCGATAAAATCGAACTCTCCTGGTGGGGTGTAGCGAACGCCGACAGCTATACCGTCAAGCGCTCGGCATCAGGCAGCGATTCGTTCGTCATCGTAGCCAGCGACATCCGTGATGTTCTGACCTATTCCGACACCGATATCGCTGGCGCCGCCAGCTACGATTATGTGATCACCGCCGTCACCAACGGCATTGAAGGCGCATCATCCGATGCGGTCAGGATCAGTGTGCAACCTGAATTACTGCTGCATCTTACTTTCGATGAAGCAAGCGGGACGGAGGCTTATGACAGAACCGAAAGCTGGGCCGCCAGCACGTTGGTTAATGGCGCGGCATGGGCGACAGGCCGGACTGGCGGCGGAGTGTCGCTGGATGGCGTTGATAACTATATCCGCATACCTGAAGGCACAACCTCAAGCCTTGCCGATTTTACTATTGCCACCAATTTCTACGCAGAGGAGGCAAAAACATGGTCGCGGGTTTTTGACTTCGGTTCCGGGCAACGCCGCTGGATGATGCTTACGCTTGCCGGCAACAGCGGCAATCCGGTTTTCAGTATTACCACCATTCATGACTACAATGCGCAAAAGGTCGATGCCGATAGCCCATTCCCCCTCAATCAGTGGGTACATGTTGCCGTCACGCTGTCCGGCAACGTCTGTACGCTCTATATCAACGGCGCGGCAGTCGGCAGCAATTCGGAATTCTCTCTGGCGCCTTATCATCTGGGCGCCGCCACGGACTCGTTCCTCGGTCGTTCGCAGTATTCGGCGGATCCCTATACCAGAGGGCGCTATGATGACTTCAGGATTTGGCATGGCGCACTAAGCGCGGAAAGAATTGCGGAGTTGAACGCGATAGCAAGCCGTTCGTCTGCCGGTTAACCGCCGACGGAAAGCGCCTCGGCGTACAGGGCTTGCGCAGCCCGGACGTTCGCCGATACGCGCTCAGGCTCGATACCGGGGAGGCTACACGCCTCCCCTCTGTTTTCCGGCATACTCTGCACGGCAGAAGAAAAACAATAACCAGCCAGGTCAGATGACATGCGCGCCGCTTTCAGCCAGCAATAAACAACCGGCGCGGCGTCTGAGTCAGGCGGACATGGCCCTGCTCGGTAACGGCAATGGTTTCACTGAATGCCAGCCCTTCGGCATAAATATACATGTGAAATACCATTCCCGGCTTCAGACGCCACTCGGCGTTGGGTAAAAACACCCGGCTAAAATCGCTGGTATGAGGTGTAGAAAGTGAATAATATCCCAAAGAATATCCCGTGATACTGACATAGTCTTGCCGCAGTCCGGCAGCCAGCACCGCATCACGAACCAATCCATCGATATCGCTGGCAATTGCGCCTGGCTGCATGGCCGCAAACTGTGTGTCCTGAATGGCAATCAACTGTTCTGCCAATATTTTCTGCTGGGAAGAGGCTTGACCAATCACGATAGGACGCATTAATCGGGCACTGTAGCCACGCTTAAAAGCCACAAGCTCCGTATGCAGAATATTTCCAGACGCTAATGGGCGATTGTGTAAATTACCATGCAGGAAGCTATTTCCTACGCCGAGGGTAATAATTCCACAGCGGTGTGAATCCAGTCCATTCTGCATAAACACCTGATGAACAACGGTTGCAGCCTCACGCTCGGTTTTGCCTATCCCGGTATCAGCTAAAACCGTAGAAAATGCCAAATCATTAACCCTTGCCGCCTCACGGATGTAGCCAATCTCCTGTGGCGTTTTGCACTCCCGTAACAGATCCAGTACGCCGGAGAAATCGCGAAAAGGCTGAGAAGGAAGGCTGCTTTGCAAGCGATTAAAACGATTCACCGTCATACAATAAGAATCAAAATCTACGCCAATGTTCAGTTTATCCCAGCCACGTTCAATAACCGTGCTAATAATTACCGCTATGGGGTCTTGCCAGTCAGCAAAGGTCACGGTATCGGTTATCCAACTGTTTTCCTTAAAGGTGTGCTCGTCCATAGCCCGGAAGATCATCACCGGGTTACCTTCCAGCGGTAATAAACAGGCCCGGTACATATTTTCGGAAATGCCAAACCCTGTGAGGTAAAATAAAAATTCCGTTTGGTCAATCAATAATAGACTAATGTCTTTAGCTCGCATATAAGAGCGAATATTTTCTACTCGCTGATGATATTCTTCCCGTGTAAAGACCAACTCTTGATGACTATTCATATTATTCCCATAAAAATGCACAATATTACTATTGTTGTTTTGTTATAAAATTGGCAGCCAGTAGAGTGACAACGGTAATCAGAACTAACAATACACTTACTGCCGCAATAGTCGGATCGAGTTGAAACTGCACGCTGTTCCATATTCGTACAGATAGTGTTTGTGCTGTATTGCCAGCCATAAACATCGCAATTAATAATTCATCAAAAGAACTGAGAAAAGAGAAAATAGCGGCAGATATCATACCTGGGGCAGCAAGTGGAAAGGTAATTCGCCAAAATACGGTAAAACTGCCAGCGCCAAGACTCATGGCCGCATACTCAAGTTGGCCGTCTATTCCCTGCAAGGTGGAGGAAATAATAATCGTCGCCACAGGTAATGAAATTATCGTATGGCCGATGATAATCGCACTCATACTCGTAAATATATCGACAGCCGAAAAGAAAAAGAATAGTGAAAGCGCCGATATAATATTAGGCACGATCATAGGCAGTAATACCAGCACATAGATAATTTTCTTACCGGTAAAACGAAAGCGAACCAATGCTATCGCCATAAACAGGCTTAATATCATCGCCAGAATGGTCGCCATAATAGCAATACGAAAACTCAGCCACAGCGAATCCAGCCAGTCGGCATTTGTCAGTACTTTTTCCATCCAGCGCAGGGAAAATCCGTCGGGAGGAAAAGTCAGGTGGGCTGTCTGACTAAACGCCAGGGGGAAAATAATGATGATTGGCAACGCCAGAAATAGAAGCACCCCTATCGCCATCATCCACGAAAACAATCCCGGCCTGATTGTATTCATGATTTTGCCTCAAACAACCGCTCTAACCCACTCAGCCGCTGATAAAGCCAAAATAGCAATAATGTACAGACCAGCAGAACAGAAGACAGCGCCGAGCCGAATCCCCAATCAAAATAGGTCTCTATCTGGCTTTCGATCACCATCGAAATCATGGTCTGCTGTGGGCCGCCCATCAGTGCAGGCGTAATAAAAAAACCCAGAGACAGAATGAATACCAGCAACCCGCCTGCCGCCACCCCTGGTAACGAGAGGGGAACAACAATCCGCCAAAAGGCCCGGCGGCGCGAAGCCCCCAGGCTTTCTGCGGCACTCAGTAAACCGAGATCGATCCCGCGCATCACGCTGTACAGCGCCAGAATCATATATGGCAGCAGAATATAGGTCATGCCAATCAACACGCCGGTTGAGGTATACATCAGCTTTAGCGGTTCGGTGAGTAGACCAATGGCGATCAAAAGTTGGTTCACGATACCTTCAGTTCCCAATAACACCATCCAGGCATAGGTACGCACCAGCACGCTGGTAAAATAAGGGATAATCACCACAATCAGAAAGATATTCGCCGTGCGGGGCTTCAGCCTTGCCAGCACCCAGGCCAGTGGATAGCCCAGCAACAGTGTGCTTAACGTCACCCACAGCGAAATACGCAGGGTGATCCACAATACGTTCAGCCAAACCGGCTCATGGATAATGCGCAGATAGTGTTGCCAGGTAAAATCCGGGCTGTAGACGCTAACACTCAGCATATTTATCAACGGGTAGATAAAGAACACCAGCAAGGCCAGCAGCGACGGCGCCAACAGCAACCAGGGCTTCCAGTTACGCCGAGACGGGATCGACATACTCATTATTGCCCATGTTCCCCGGCAATAAACCACAGGCTCTCCGCCTGCCAGCCAAGCGAGATAGCCAGACCGGGGGTTATTGCCTTTTCCAGATCAATATTCTGGGCCTGAACCAGTAACTCAGTACCGTCATTAATCTGCACGGCCACTTTCACCGTATGCCCCAAATACAACACATCTCTTACCACGGCGTTTACCGGCAACTGACCTGCCGACGCCAGACGAATTTTCTCTGGTCGTAATACCGCGAATACACGCTGCCCGCATGTCAGATGCTTGACTCCCTGCCCGCTTACCCGTTCGCCGCTATCCAGCCTGACGTCATATCCCGTGGCATGAATCCCATCAATATAACCGCCAATAAAATTTGATTGCCCGATAAATTCGGCGACCCAGCGGCTTTCCGGCTTTTCATATAAGGATTTCGGGGTGTCAATTTGCGCAATCCGACCATCCTGCATTACCGCAACCCGATCGGAAAGCGTGAGTGCTTCCTCTTGATCGTGGGTAACAAACAGGACAGTAGAACCACATGACGTATGCAGGCGTTTTAATTCCAATTGCATATGCTCGCGTAGTTTTTTGTCCAGCGCCCCCAGCGGTTCGTCCATTAACAGGGCCTGCGGCTCGAAAATCAACGCCCTTGCCAAAGCAATTCGCTGTTGCTGCCCGCCGGATAACTCGCGTGGCAGCCGGTGGCCTTTGTCAGCCAGTTGCACCATATCCAGGGCATCCGCCACTTTTTGCCTGATGACTTTTCCTGCTACACCGCGCATTTCCAGCGGAAATGCCAGATTGCGGAAGACGGAGAGATGCGGGAATAAGGCATAATTCTGAAACACCACGCCCAAATTGCGTTTACCGGGCGGGAGATCCGTCACATCCTGACCGCCGATCAGGATCCGGCCTTTGGTTGGGGCGGTAAAACCCCCGACCATCATTAATGTGGTGGTTTTCCCCGACCCGCTGGCGCCCAGCAGGGTGACAAACTCCCCCGGTTCGACAGTCAGAGTCAGATTATCTACTGCTACCGTCTGGCCAAAACGCCGGGTAATACCTTGTATGCGCATTTCCGTTCCCACATTGCGAGAACGGAATGACAAGCTGGCAATACCCATCAAGACTGACCCAAGATCCACGGCTGCCAGACTTTACCTACCTGTTCCAGATTATCCGACCACCACTGCGCATTCTGCACAAAAGAACGTGAGAAATACGCCGGATTCGAGGGCAGTTTCACTAAATCTTCCGGCCGCACAAAATCAAAGGCTTTTTTATTGGTCGGGCCATAGGCAATATACTGAGTGAGCTTGGCCTGAACCTCTGGCTGCAGGGCAAAATCGATAAGCAACTGAGCATTTTCAGGGTTTGGCGCGCCTTTAACCACGCTCCAGTATTGCACCTGCTGTTTTGCCTGATTCCACTCAATGGCCAGTGGCGCGCCTTGATCAATTAATGCCTGCGCTCTGCCATTCCAGATACCGCCTAATACCGCATCTTTGCGCTCCAGCAACTGTGCGGAAACTGCACCGGTGTCCCACCATTTTGAAACATGAGGTTTAATTTTGTTCAGAGAGGCTAAAGCGCGCTCGATATTGATAGGGTAGATCTGCGATTTATCAACACCGTCAGCCAGCAGGGCAAACTCCAGTTCTGCTGAACCAGAACGCATATCCGCTAATGTCCGGGGGCCAGGAAAACGAGTGGCATCCCAAAACTCCGCCCAGGTTTTAGGGTGAGATCCCACGCTAAAAATATCGGTGTTGTAAGCGATGACAGTGGCAAACAACAGATTACCAACCATATTCGGCTGGCGAAGTTCTGGCAAAACATCATTCGGATCACAGAATTTCATTGCCGAATAATTAATCGGAACTAACGCTCCAGCTTTATCCAAATTGATTTGCGCGACATCAGCTAAATCCAAAACATCAATACTAACCTGCCCGGATTTTACCATTGCCAATATTTGAGCCGCCGTAGATGGCTGAATCTTTACATTAATGCCGGTTGAAGCAGTAAAAGGCTTATAAATAGCGATCTCCATCGCTTCCTGATAAGCGCCGCCTAATCCGCGGACAATCACCTCCTGGCTTCCTTTGGCAAAGACTGAAGGAACAGAAAAAGCACCCAGCGCTACTCCGGCACTGATAATGGAGCTTTGTTTTATCAAACGGCGACGTGTGGTATCTATATCAGCTACCACCGAGTCCTGAATTGTAGGAAATATCCCTTCTTTTTTATTACTCATACTCATTGTCCTTTATAATAGATAACGAAAAAATTCCTTTCTGGTATAAATAATATATTAACAACAAATACTACTTTTTATTAAATCTTTTATTTATAAGTGTTTCCCTGGTGTTGTCATTTTTCCAATGACCAAGCAATTCCCATATTTTATCTGACTGCCGTAATTTTTCTTTTACTCTTTCTTCATCCAGAACCACCATTTGAGACATTAACCAGTCCGCCATAATCAGCGTTCCAGCTTGTGACCACCAAGCCACGGGTGACGTGCTCCGTACAATATAAAGCGCTTCATCAGACTCTTGTACTAAGGGTGAAGTCGGTCGATCGGTCAACGCGACAACATAGGCTCCCTGAATGCGGGCAAGATGCATCATTTCAACGGTATAAGGAATATAACGCTCATAACCGATGCCGATAAAAACATCTTCCTCACTTACGTGCCTTATACGATCGGCTACATCGCCATGCCCAATGTCAAATATTTCCGCATTTTTCAGCACATTAAGCTGCATTGTTAGATAGGCAGCCATCGCATGCGTTGTACCATGCGCCGTAACCCATATACGCCTAGCCGATACCAACTTGTCGGCAATACGAACAACGGTTTCTGATTGATTTAACTCCGCAGTTTGATCCATTAACAAACTGCCATTTGCAAACACCTGCTTTTTTAATTCAGACTCGCTGGACGGCATTGGTGCCCATTGAAATGTTCCGCTCGCGCCCGTTTTTTCAATCAGCGCTTCTCCCAAATCTTCACGCAGATGGGTATAACCACGATAACCTAATGCACGGGAAAACCGGATTATCGCTGCATCACTGACACTTATTGCATTAGCTAACTGCTTGGCCGTCATAAACGCCACGCGTTCCTTATTACTTTCAATATAACGAGCAATCAGTTGCTGCGCCGGAGTCAGACTTGAAAAACGTTCACTAACCAGCGTTGTGAAATCCATATAAAGCCTCAAGTGGTTCAGCCACTACAGTAAAATACAAATATGTTGTGTTTGCAACACTAAAAATCAAACTCCCCAACAAATACAATAAAATTCCAACAAATCATATAGATAAACTCAATTCATTCACTACGTTTATAGCAAATAACACATTGACATATAAATAGCATGTTAATAATTTAATTAGTGCGCTAATTATTATGTCATAAAAATATAAACCAGATAATATATTTCATTATTATCTGGTTATTCTGATAGCAGAGAGAATCCCATACAAGAGTAGAAGAAAAACGCGAATTGACGAAAAAAAGCGCGTTTTTTCCGTCAGTTGAAAGACTTCGATTATGCAGGCAGGACAATATGACTGTCCGCCAACTGCCCCATATTGTTATACACCGCATAGGCGGCATCGACCAGATGCATGGCGATAGCCGCGCCACTGCCCTCTCCAAGCCGCATTCCCAGTTGCAGATAAGGTTCCAGTTGCAAATGCTGCAACGCAATCGCCGCGCCTTTTTCGGCCGAGAGATGAGAAGGGATCAGATAGTCACGCGCCTGCGGTGCAATCCGGCAGGCAGCCAGTGCGGATGCATAGGATAGGAAACCGTCCAGCACCACGGGTAGCCCGGACGCGGCGGCGCCCAACATGACGCCAGCCATGCCGACCAGATCGAAACCGCCAATTTTGGCCAGCACGTCGATACCATCATTAGCGTCAGGCTGGTTAAACGCAATGGCCTCACGCACCACGGCAACTTTGTGATGCAGCCGATCGCTGGGGAAATTAGCACCAATACCGACCACCTGATGAGGATCGCTGTCGGTTAATACACTGACGATCGCAGCGGCGGGGGTGGTGTTCGCCATACCCAGTTCACCGACACCGAACACCCGCACACCGTCAGCCGCCTGCCGCCTGGTCAGCCGGGCGCAGTCAAGCAGTAAGTCTTCTGCCTGCTGGCGCGTCATTGCGGCCTGGCGGCGAATGTTGCCACTACCGCGCTGAACCTTCATGTTCAACACACCGGGTAAGGGATCGCTGTCGATGCCGACATCCACCACTTTTACCCCTGTACCTGCATTCGCCGCCAGCACACAGACGCCGGTAATCCCTTTGACCATATTGGCCGCCTGAATCGCCGTCACCGCCCGTGGGGAAATCGCCACACCTTCGTCATAAACCCCGTGATCGGCTGCCATCACCATAATCAGTTTGCGTGCAACCTGATGCCCGGACAAACCGCGCATTCCGGCAAGCTGGATAGCCAACTGTTCCAGACGGCCCAGGCTGCCCAGTGGTTTCAATAAGCCGTCAATCCTGACAGCGGCCTGTTGCATGGCCTCGCTATTAAGCGGATCAATCGCGCCAACCAGTTGTGAAAGAGAAGGTTCCAGGTCTATTTGCATCATATTATTCTCGCTGTTCAGCCTGCCAGTGCGTCCGGTGATTAAATGCCCGCAGCGTGACAAATCCATCCTGCACGTCCAGCACGCTGTATGTCCCTTGTTCAAAATGAAAATGCCACATTGCAGCAGGCGGCATTGCCAGCATGGTTGCCAGCAATAAACTCAATACCCCCTGATGCGCGACGATCAGGTGATTATCACTGGTTTTCCGTGTCAGTAATTCCTGAGCAAAATTTCGCACACGCGTTGAAAATGCCGGAAAGGATTCTCCCCCCGTTGGCCGCGCCTGCTGCCAGTCCGCCACCCAGGCCGCCCAGCCGTCAACATCTTCGCGCTGTAAGTCACTATGGTGCCGCATTTCCCAGTCGCCAAAATGCATCTCATTCAGGGTGGCGTCAGCGACAGCCGATATATTCCGGGCAGCCAGCACGATTTCCGCCGTTTGCTTCGCCCGCCATAACGCGCTGCTGATAGCGGAAGAAAAAGCGACATCGGCCAACCAGGCAGAAACCTGCTGAGACTGAGCCACGCCGCTGTCCGTCAGACCGATATCCGTTGCGCCACAAAAAACGCCGCTGAGGTTCGCCTCAGTCTGACCGTGCCTGACCAGGAACAATCGCATGTTTCCCCCTCCCACGTTTTTGGCCTTTCGGTTTTCACCCTCGTCATTTTTTGTCACAGCAGGGCCAGTAAAAACACCAGTTCACCGATTTCTGCCGCCGCGCCAAGCGTGTCGCCGGTTTGACCGCCCAGGCGACGGCGCAGATAAATTCCCATCAGCCAGATGATCATCAGGGTTATGCCTAACGCCAGCAGCGCCGGGACAACGCCCAATAATCCCACCAACAAGACACCCCCTGTTAGCGTCGCCAGCGCTTCCCCCCCGCTAACCCGGCCAATATACAGATTCCCCAGCCCCTTGCCTTCACGGGCGTAACGCTGGCGATACATCAGCAGCACGATGGCGGTTCGTCCGGCTACCGAGGCGGCTGTCAGTATCGCCAGCATGGATGTTCCACGCAGTGCCAGCTCACTGACTACCAGCACTTTGGCCACCACAATAATGATCAGCGCCAGCCCGCCATTGGTGCCAAGCCGGCTGTCGCGCATAATTTCCAGCATTTTCTCGCGCGGGCGGGCGGAAAACACGCCGTCACAGGTGTCTGCCAGACCATCAAGATGGAAAGCGCCGGTAATCAGCGCCAGCGCCAGCACATAGGCCAGCGCAGCCAGCGGTACGCCGCTCCACGGCGCGAGGACAACGAACACCGCGCCAGCCGCGCCCCCCACGATCAAGCCGATAAACGGAAAAACGATAATACCCCGCACGTACTGCCGCATATCCAGCCCCTGCGTCCAGCGTTCAGGCACCGGAATGCGGGTCATAAATTGCAGCGTGGCGAGAAACAAACGCAGACTCATTTGATTTTGACCTCAATCCCCGATACGACCAGATAGACCGACTCGGCGACGGCGGCCAGACGCTGATTCACACGCCCGGCGATATCCCGGAAATGCCGGGCCAGACGATTTTGCGGCACAATTCCCATGCCCAGTTCGTTAGTGACCAGATAGACCGGCGAGGCGCTGCGTGAACAGGCGGCGATCAATTGGTCGATCTGCTGCTGGATAACCGCCTCTATCGCCGGGAAATCCATGTGCTCAGGCGGCGTATCGCCAGCTTGCTCAAACAATAAATGGGTTATCATGGTGGTGATGCATTCAAGGATGACCGCTTCGTCTGCCGCTGTTTTTTCCGCTATCACCACCCCCAGATCGCGATAGCCTTCCCAGGTGCGCCAGTGGGCCGGACGGTTCTCCCGATGTCGCTTCACCCGTTCGGCCATTTCCTCATCAGTCACCTGCGACGTGGCGATATACAGCACGTTCTCACCATGCTGCGCCGCCAGTTTCTCCGCCAGTGAACTTTTGCCGCTCCTTGCGCCACCCGTAATCAAAATCACACCATGCTCCTGTTCAGGGAATGCCCGTTATTTTGCTCGCCATCGGCTGTCATACACTGATAAATCGCTTCAATATCAATGTGCTCCCGCATAGCCGAGGCCAGAATATCGAACTGTTGCTGCTTGTGACGGGCATAATCGACTACCTCGCCGTCGAACGCCGCCAGTCCTTTGCGCTGGCGCAGGGAATCCAGCAGCGCACGGGTAAACTCGCCGTTATCAAACAGACCGTGAATATAGCTGCCGATCACGCTGCCGTCCCGGTTGACGGCGCCGTCACGGCGGTTAACTGGCTGGCCGTTGCTGTCGGTCAGGCAGGCAAACGGCAATGCCTTGTCGCCAAGATGCGATATGCCCATGTGAATCTCATAACCTCTTAGCGATTTACTGGCACTGGCCGCGAGGAGGCCAGGCAGCGCCTCATTGCTGTGGCCGATAACACGTGTGGTCACTTTTTCCGCTGCAAACGCGGTTTCCACATCCAGTAACCCCAGGCCATCCATCTGCGCGACGCCCGACTCCACCCCATCGACAATCCGCCGGCCAAGCATCTGGTAACCGCCACAAATGCCGACAATGGGTATACCGGCCTGATGTTTCGACGATAGCGCACAAGCGAATCCGCTTTGCTGCAACCACTGCAAGTCACTCAGCGTATTTTTACTGCCGGGCAGAATAATCAAATCGGCCCCCGCCAACGCCAACGGATGTGTGGCATAACGCAAGCGTACATCCGGCTGGGCAGCCAGCGGGTTAAAATCGGTGAAATTGGCGATATGCGGTAGCCTTACCACCACAATGTCCAGCACCCTTTCCGCTGCGCCATAACCTTTTGCGGTAATATTGTATTTCCCGCTTTGCAGTGCGACGCCATCCTCATCTTCCAGCTCGATATCCAGCCATGGCATCACCCCGATTACTGGCACGCCGGTCAGTGCTTCAATCTGAACCAACCCTGGCTTAAGCAAAGCGACATCACCGCGAAACTTATTGATGATCACCCCTTTCACCCGCGCTTTCTCATCAGGGCGCAACAGCGCCAGCGTGCCGTAAATAGCCGCGAACACGCCGCCGCGATCGATATCGGCAACCAGCAGAACTGGCGCATCAGCTATAGCTGCCATGCCCATATTGACGATATCCCGATCGCGCAGGTTGATTTCAGCCGGGCTACCCGCCCCTTCCAGCACCATGACGTCATACTCGCGGGCAAGGCTGTGGTAAACCTGATTAATTTGCTGCTGCAACTGCGGCTTATACTGATGATATGCCACCGCATCCATATTGCAGGCCACTTTCCCCATCAGCACCACCTGTGACTTGTGGTCGCTGGTGGGTTTGAGCAATATCGGGTTCATGCGCACGTCAGGCTCAATACCGGCGGCTTCGGCCTGCAATATCTGCGCCCGGCCCATCTCCTCGCCGTGCGGCGTGACGCCAGAGTTCAGCGCCATATTCTGTGATTTAAACGGCGCACAGCGATAACCGTCCTGGGTGAAAATCCGGCACAGCCCGGCAACCAATACGCTTTTGCCTACATCGGAGGCAGTGCCCTGCAACATAATGGACAGGCTCATGGCCGCTCCCCGCTATGCCATTGTCTGTTCACCAAAATGGTGGAGAAATACGGTAACGGCTGATCGTCATCGACCTGATCCAGACGCCGCCAGAGTTGTTCACCGGGCAGAGAGGCATCAGCCATCAGCAGGGCGTGGTCAAACAGATTGAGCCGTGCCAGCAATGCCCGAACGGGCGCGAAACGGCCATAGACTTTCATCAGCACCACGCAGTCATGGGTTTTCAACGCCTGTTCCAGTTCCGCTTGCGGCGCGGTACAGGGCATAATCGCCAGCGACTGCTGTTCCATTGCCAGCGGTAAGCCCGAACAGGCGGCAATCGCGGCAAAGGAGGTGACGCCCGGTACAATTTCCAGCCACGGCTGCCGGCCAATACGCGCCAGCAGGAACACCCAGGTGCTGAACAACATGGCGTCCCCCAGCGTGATAAAACCCACTTGTCTGCCGTTAGCCACCTCGTCCGTCAATTGCCGGGCAATGTCATCCCACACCGCTTCTTTCTCCGCACCATCGGCACTCATCGGGAAATGACAGGTGCGGATCGTCGTTGCGGGTGATAAATACTCTCTGACGATAGACAAAGCCAGACTATCGCCGCCCTTGCGGCCCGCTGGCGCATAAAGCACATCCAGTTTGCCGATAAGCCGGGCTGCGCGTACCGTAATCAAATCACTGGCGCCGGGGCCGACACCCAGTGCGTACAGTCTTCCGATCGTCATGCGGCCTCCTGCTCATCGTGATGCAAGGCGGCGTCAAGATGCTGTACGAACATCTCACGGATCAGCGGGTTTTCTCCCAGCCCTTGCAGCCAGCACTGGGTGGCTATTCCCGCCGCTTCCAGTTGTGATTTCCACGATCCTGCTTCATCCGACGCCATATCATTGATGGCATGATCGCCCGCCACCAGCATCAGCGGCATCAGGTGCACCTTACCAACGCCCTGCTGCTGTAAACGCTGAATAATATGGCCGATTTCAGGATAGCTTTCGACCGCCCCCACCAGCGCGGGAAACTGCTGTGAGGTCATAAGGTGGTCAAGACAGGCGTAAGCGGAAAAAGCGTGATGGCTGGCGCCGTGCCCCATAAACACCACCCGCTCATCGGCGGCAAGCCGCGGCATCTGCCCACGTAACGCGGTCATAATCTGCTGATAGTCAGCAAAACTGCTGAGTAGCGGCGCGCCCAACACCAGCCGCCGGAAGCGGGGCATAAACGCACGCACTTCAGCCGTCACCTTTTCGTACTCATCACCGTTAATCACGTGCAGCGACTGGATCGCCACATCCTGATAGCCCGCCTCCGCCAACCGACTGAGCGCCTGACCGGGGTTATCCACCAGCAAGCCATCACGCTCGCGCAGCTTGCCGATAATCATTTCCGAGGTAAAGGCGCGAAACCGATCCCGATCGGGACAGGCCGCAGCCAGACGCTGTTCACAGGCATCAATATTTTTTTGCCGGGTTTGCGGGTAGCTGGTGCCAAAGCTGATAATCAGCAGAGCTTTTTTCATTTTATCGTCCTCGTTGTGTCTGCCAGCAGGCCAGCCGCTGGGAAAATTCATCCAGCGTGGCGACCTGCTCATGCGATCCTGCCGATACCGCCGGACGGCGAACCACGATGCAGGGAATAGCCAGCGCCAGACAAGGGGCCACCTTTTGCTGATAGCCGCCTTGCGCACCCGACTCTTTGGTGATCACCACGTCCGGCTGACAGTGCTCATACAGCGCCTGATTAAACGCCGGACTGAACGGCCCGCACTGGGCAATAATCTGTTCAACGCCCAGCCCCAGCGCCTCGCACTGCGCCAATACCGATGCCGTCGGCAATACCCGCGCCAGCAGGTATTTTTCCGGCAGGTTTTGCCGGTAAGCCGCCAGTTCCTTACTGCCGGTGGTCAACAGCACGCGCGGCCCGAACCGGCGGGCGACCGTGCAGGCCGCCGCCAGACTATCGACCTTATGCAGCAAGGGGTGGTCGATGGCGTCAATGTCACTGGGCCGCTGATAGCGAGTCAGCAGCACCGGTAAACGGCGGCAGGCAACCACCACATTCTGGTGCAGCGCGTCGGCGTAGGGATGTGAGGCGTCAATCACCCAACGAACCTGACGCGTGGCGAGGTAATCGGTGATGGCGTCCGCATCCATCCGGCCTACCACCACCTCACCCGCAAGGTTGCCCGCCAGTTGTTTTCCCGTCTCCGTGGCGACAGAAAGCCGGTAGCGCTCACCCGCCGCATCCAGCGCCTGACAAATCAACCGGGCATCACGGGTGCCGCCGAACACATGGATCGCCGGGTTGTTCACAGTTCATAGCCTCTGGGGGTGATCATCAGCCCGTCACGGCAATAGGTGGTCTTATTGCCGATAATCACCAGACTGGTCATGTCCACCGGGGTGAAATCCATCTCGCCGAAGGTGGTGATCCATTTTTCTTCTTTCTTGCGCCCGGCCGCCTTGACCACGCCGACCGGCGTCTGGGGCGATGTCCAGGGTTTCATCAGTTCAAACGCCCGCGCCAGATGCCCTTCACGGCCACGGCTGCGCGGGTTATAGAAACAGATAACAAAGTCGGCCTGTGCCGCCGCAACAACACGCTTTTCGATAACCGGCCACGGCGTCAGCAGATCGCTCAGGCTGATGTGACAAAAGTCATGCATCAGCGGCGCGCCCAGCAGAGAGGCCGCCGCAATGCTGGCGGTAATACCGGCTACCAGCCTCACCTCCAGATCCAACCGCTGCTGGCCGACCAGTTCCAGCACCAGCCCGGCCATGCCGTAAATACCGGCGTCGCCGCTGCTGATCAGCGCCACCTTATGGCCGGTCATTGCCAGATCGATCGCCGTCTGGCAACGTTCGATCTCTTTACACATCCCGGTTTTAATCACCTGCTTATCGCCGGTCAGTCGCTTCACCAGATGGGTATAGGTTTTGTAACCCACGATAATTTCCGCATCCTGAATTGCCGCAATGGCGTCCTGCGTCATCATGGCTTCACTGCCCGGCCCAATGCCGATCACGGTTAACATCAATGCAATACTCCCAGGGTAATAGTGACACCCTGCTCACGCAGGGTGGTGCCAACCAATCCGCCGTTGCTCATCAGCCAGGCGACAGGTTGTGACACGCTGCCGACGCCCACAGTCTGACGGACAAAGTCGGAAGCGGGAAAGCGGTGTTCATGAAGACTCAGCGTCTCTGCACTGAACAGTTCAAAGGGGACACGACAGCGTTGCGCCAGTTGGTTAAGCGCCGGTTCATGTTGCTTAAGGGTGACGCTGCCAATGGCCCGCAACGCCAGCGGGTCAAAATGGTTATCAGCCAGTTGGCGCGACAGCAATCCGGCCAGCGTGTCCAGCGGCGTCGCCCGGCGGCAGCCGATCCCCGCCACCACCCGGCGGGGCACCAGCCTGTAGGTCGGCAACGGCAGCGCCGGCAGGTTGTCCCGCAAGCTGACACACACCAGTGCATCCAGCTCCGGCAACGCCTCCAGGCACTCTACGGCGATAAAGCCCCGCACATCGCAACGCGCCCGTTCGCTGAGTAACGGTTCATCCCACCACAGCCCGACTTTTTGCGCGCTGACCAGCCTCTGGTTCACCTCCTTCACCGCCTGACGGCAATCCGCTATATCCGCCCCCAGCTCACCGGCCAGCATATCCAGCGACGCCATCTGGTTAACATCGGTCGCGGTGGTGATAACCGGAGAGGCCCCCAGCAGCCCTGCTAAATAACGGGTCAACGCATTGGCGCCGCCAACGTGACCGGACAGCAGACTGATCACATGCCGCCCTTGTTCATCAATCACCACCACCGCCGGATCGGTCATCTTGTCATTGACCAAAGGGGCAATCGCCCGCACCGTGATACCGGTTGCGCCCACCACCACCAGAGCGCTAAACGTGGTGAAGGCTTCACGCAGGGTTTCGGCAAAACTACCGCTAAAAGCAACAAACCCCGGTTCCAGCATCTTTTCACTGGTAAAACAGGTCAGCGGCAGATGAGCCTGTAAACGTCGGGCCAACCGCACGCCGCCGGGGGTCAGGCAAAACACCGCTATCGATTCAGGCTTGACGATATTCATGGCTAAATTCCGCATCATAGAGTCTGGAATAGTGGTATTCGTCACCGAGAAACGCACCGACCAGAATGAGCGCCGTTTTGCGTATTGCTGCGGCGCGCACCTGTTCGGCAATATCCGCCAATGTGCCGCGAACTGTACGGCTTTCCGGCCAGGTGGCCTTATATACCACCGCCACCGGCGTAGTGGCCGGATAGCCACCGGCCCTGAGGCGTTCAACCACCCCGTGGATATCCTGTACCGACAGGAATATCGCCATTGAGGTCTGATGGACGGCAAAGGCCTCCAGTTGTTCCCGCGGCGGCATCGGCGTGCGCCCTTCCATACGAGTGATAATCAGACTTTGCGCCACTTGCGGTACGGTGTACTCCACCCCAAGCTGCGCTGCTGCCCCCAGAAACGCACTCACGCCCGGCACCGACACAAAGCCGATGCCGTGTTCCGCCAGCGCCTCGCCCTGTTCGCGGATCGAACCATACAGCGAGAGATCGCCCGTTTGCAGCCGCACCACCAGCTTGCCGTCACGCACGCCGCTCACCATCAGCGCAATAATTTGTTCAAGCGTCAGGCCCGCGCTGTCATGCCGTGCCGCCTGCGCGGGGCAATAGTCGAGTAATTCGGTATTAATCAGCGACCCGGCATAGATCACCACCTCTGCCTGTTGCAACAGGCGATAGCCTTTCAGCGTAATTAACTCGCGTTCGCCCGGCCCCGCGCCCACAAACCATACCTTGCGGGTATCAAAATTTTTATCGCGGTTCACGTGGTGTTCAGGCATGGTTTTGCTCCTTGCAGCAGGAAATAAGATAGGTGGGATTATTCGGTTTAAAATAATGACCGCTGCCCAGCGGCGTCAGGGCTGAAACCTGTAATAGCGTGCATTCCAGCGCGCTTACCTCAAGCCGCCCTAAATGCGCCAGCGCCTGATGCAGATTATCCAGCAGGATAAAGGTCAGCACCAGACGGCCACCGGGAAGCAGATGCGCCAGCGCCCAGTCAATCAAGGCGGTAAGCTGCCCGCCGCTGCCGCCGATAAACGCCGCATCCGCCATAACATCAAGCGTTAGCGGCGCGGCGCCGGCGATAATTTCCACATTGTTGCAACCAAACCGCCAGCGATTTTCCTCAATCAGCGCCAGCGCCGCCGGATTGCGCTCAATGGCAGATACCCGAAGCGCCGGAAAACGCAGCGCGGCTTCCAGCGCCACGCTGCCGGTTCCGGCGCCAATATCAATCAGGTGCCGGGCGTTACCCAGCGCCAGCCGCTCCAGCGCCAGTAAACGCACCGGCTCTTTGGTCATCGGCACGCGTTGGCCGCGTAAAAATTCATCATCTTTCATTGAGGATCACCACCACATTCATATCATAGCGTTGCGCCACCTCCTCCGGTTGCAGACGATGGATGCGCTCATCCGGCAAAGAGAGATTTTCACCAATCAGCAGCGTGCGCCGGAGCCGGCGTTGCAGAATCGCCTCGGCAATGGCTCGCGGCCCGATATGCTCGTCGGTCACCATCGCCACCTTGTCATGCTGTAAAATCCAGTCAAAATCCGGCTGACGACCGTGGCTGCTGGTGAGGTAAATGTCATTCATATCCAGCGCCACGCGGGCGCACAGGTATTGCACCGCGCTGATACCGGGGATGATGCGCAGATCGTCGGCGGTGAAATGGGTCGACAGCCGCTTGCCGATGCCATACAGCAGCGGATCGCCGGACGCCAGCACCACCACCTGTCTGGTTTTTTGCCGGTCAAGCCAGCTCACCAGTGCGGCAAGGTCGGCGTCCAGCCGCCGGGTCGTACCAGCAAAAGCAGGAAACAGCGCCAAATGCCGCGCCCCGCCGACTAACACCTCAGCATGGGCTATCGCCCGCTGCGCCTCCGGCGTCAAATGCGCCAGCGCGCCGGGGCCAATGCCAACGACAGCGATCATTGCAGCGCCTCCAGAATGTCATGCAACGGGCGGTTGGTTCCCAGAACATTATTGTCGAAAGCGAACAGGATGGCATCGACACTCGGCGGTTCGGCTGAAAAACGCAGCATGTCGTTCACCCGTTCACAAATCCGCTGCGCGAGACGATGGTACACCGCCTGAAAACCGTACCCGGCGATCAGCTCCATTGCCGCTTCAGTGGTATCGCACCGATTCACCGCCCGTAATAAATCATGCGGCGCCCCCATCAATGCCAGATGGGCAATCAGGGTTTCCATCCGTCCGTCGGCAATATGGCTGTGGGTATGGAAAATACCGGCCGCCACCTTCACCAGCTTGCCGGGGTGCCCGATCAGCACCACATGGCGAAACCCGAGCCGTACCGCTTCCTGCAACATATAGCCGACAAAGTTGCTCATAATGACCACGCGCTGGCTGTTCAGGCCCAGATGCTCGCGCACAAACCGTTCACCGTGGTTGCCGGGCACCAGAATGACCTGGTTCTCTCCGGCGGCGCGTTTCATTTCCAGCTCCAGCGCCAGCGAACGCTTCCAGCTCTCTTCCGACATCGGCGTGACAATCCCGGTGGTGCCGATGATGGAAATACCGCCGAGGATACCCAGCCGTCCGTTATAGGTTTTCTTTGCCCGCGCCGCGCCTTCCGGGGCAAAAATCTCTACTTCCGCACCGCGTGAGGGGCCGATTACCTCGCGCACGCTGGCTTCGATGGTTTGCAGCGGCGTGAGGTTGATCGCCGGGCTGCCGACCGGCAAGCCGATACCTTTGCGGGTGACGGCGCCGACCCCGTCGCCACCGCGAATATGGATCTCGCCATGCTCGCATAGCGTCACCCTGGCAAAAATCAGCATACCGTGGGTGGCATCCACGTCATCGCCGCCATCTTTGCGGATCGCCGCCGTGGCCTGTCGGCCTTCAATCAGCGGTTGCTCCACATTGAGATACAGCGTGACGCCGGACGGGGTGACGATGGACACCTGACTGATCGTCTGCTGGCGCAACACCATCAATGCGGCCACCTTCGCCGCCGCCGTCGCACAGGAGCCGGTGGTATAGCCTTTACGGTATTGCCTGCCCTTGTGCCAGACCGTGTCCAACTGTACGTCATGATTTTGAGGATCGATGTTTTGAGGATCGATGTTTTGAGGATCGTGATTCACAGCATCTCCCGGATACGATACAAAATGGCATTGACGATCGCCGCCGCCACATTGCTGCCGCCTTTACGCCCTGCGGCGGCAATACAGGGCAGGCCACTGTGAATCAGCGCGTCTTTCGATTCCGCCGCCCCCACAAACCCCACCGGTACGCCAATCACCGCCAGCGGCGACGCCTGCCGCTCCAATAAACGGAACAGCGCGGTCGGCGCGTTGCCAAATACAAATAGCTTATTGCCCGGTTCATCCAGCGCGATATCCACCGCCGCCATCGAGCGCGTGATGGTTGCTGCTTTGGCCCGCGCCACCACGCGCGGATCGCTGATAAAACAGCGGCACTCGCAGCCCAACTGCGCGAGCAACGTTTTATTGATGCCCGATAACGCCATAGTGGTATCGGTATAGAGCACACAGCCCGCCCGCAGGCCGTCAGTAATGCGCGTCAGCACATCCGGCGAAAACCACAGTACATCCAGCCAGTCAAAATCTGCCGTGGTATGGATCACCCGTTTGATCACCGCTTCCTGCCCTTCATCAGCGAAACGGTAACCGGGGTATTCGCGGGCAATAATAGCGCTGATGATTTCAAAACTTTGCCGTTCAATCTGTTGTGGATGCTGGAGATAACTCATTGGGTTTTCCTTGTTCTATACCGCCAGGGCGGTTGACAGCAAAAGATGTACGGCGGCAAACAGCAGCAGCGCCAGCAGTGAGGCAATCTTCATCAGGCGGATGCTGCGCGGGATATCGTCCAGTGCTATTTCCCGGCACTCATCACCTATCCAGGGTTTCTCTACCCGCTCACCGAAATAGTTATTAGGGCCGCCCAGACGCACGCCAAGCGCCCCGGCCATTGTCGCCTCCGGCCAGGCGCAGTTGGGGCTGGAATGCTGATAGCGATCGCGCCAGCCGATACGCCATGCCTGCCGGTAATCGGCTCGCAATAGCCAGGCGGCGGCACTCAGCAACAACCAGCTCAACCGGGCCGGGATCAGGTTGGCGATGTCGTCCATGCGAGCAGAAACAGCGCCGATGGCCCGGTATTGAGGAGTTTTATAACCCACCATCGAGTCGAGGGTATTGACGGCTTTATAGACCATTGCCAGTGGTGCGCCGCCGAGCATCAGGAAAAACAGCGGAGCAATCACGCCATCGACGCTGTTCTCCGCCACGGTTTCCACCACGGCGCGGGTAATCTGCGGTTTTTCAAGCTGCGAGGTATCACGCCCGACAATCCACGAAAGCTGCTGGCGACTCTCGGCCAGCGTGCCATGCTGTAATGCCCGATGTACCGCCAGGGCCGCGTCGCTCAGACAGCGCCCCGCCAGCAGGGTGTAAATCATCCAGACTTCCGCCAGCCAGCCGATCCACGGATGGATCGCCGTCATCAATGCTAAAAAAAACCAGCTCAACGCGCCGGTCACCGCCACGACCACCAGCCACAGTAGCGCGCCCCCGATCCTGAGCGCCCGTTCAGTACGACAACGGGCGCGAATAGCGCATTGCAGCCAGGAAATCAGCTTGCCTATCCAGCGTACCGGATGCGGCCAATGCGGCGGATCGCCCAGCCAGCAGTCGAGTAAAAACGCGGTAAACCAGGCACTCAGCGTCATAACCGGCTCCTGGCGCAGGTAAGCCAGCGGTCAAGCAGCCCCGGACGCTGGGCAAAGTGAAGATGAAGATAGCCAGCGCAGGTCTGATCGAGCTGATAACCGCCCTGCCAGTGTTGTATTACCGCGCCATCACGCCTTTTTGTGCAATCATACGCGGGTGCCAGCGCAGTGGAAAAATCAGAATAATGGAACTCGTGACCGCGCAGCACCTCGCCCTGCGCGGCCAATAAGGTGTCTCGGCGGGCCTGAGCCTGACAGTAACCGAAGCGGGTAAGCCGCTTCCCCATCAGGCTTTCGCCGGGCAGAACCCCCGCCATTGCGTGCCGCTGACCGTCGGCATCGGTCAGCCCGTCACCTAAATACATCAGCCCGCCGCACTCGGCATACAGCGGGATCTGCCGACGATGGGCCTCCCGCAACGCCTGACGCATCGAGGTGTTGGCGGTTAATTGCGCGGCGTAGACCTCGGGATAACCGCCACCGATATAGATCATCTGACCATCAGGGAGTCGGCTATCATGCAGCGGGCTGAAACGTCGGAGACGAACCCCGGCCTGTTCCAGCAGATCAAGATTGTCCTGATAGTAGAAGTTAAAGGCTTCATCATCTGCCAGCGCCAGCGTCAGGCCCTCCGCCAGCGCAGGATCCGGCAACGCGGGCGCCTCCCCCTCCGGTAGGGCGGTGATACCGCACAGCGCCAGCAGGCGGTCAATATCCAGCGTCTGTTCTACCTGCTGGGCCAGACGCTGCCAGCGGCCATCGTCATGATTCTGTTCTTTGGCGGGAATAAGGCCGAGGTGACGGGAAGGCAGCGCAATATCATCCATCACCGGCAAGCGGCCCAGCACCGGAATACCGCAGTAGTGCTCAATGGCCTGGCGAATCAGCGCGTAATGTTGTGCCGAATTGACGCGGTTAACCATTACGCCGGCTATCGTCAACGCAGGATCAAAGCGGCAAAAGCCCATGACGGTCGCCGCAACCGAGGTAGACGCCGCTTTGCCATCCACCAGCAAAATTACCGGACAGCCCAGTTGTTTCGCCATCGAGGCCGTACTGCAATAGTCGGGATCGGTGCCGTAGCCGTCGTAAAGCCCCATCACCCCTTCGATCACCGCCACATCTGCGTGGCGGATATGCTGCTTATAGAGGCCGTTCAGCGTTGAGACGTGGAGCATGAAAGCATCAAGGTTGCGTGAAGCAACCCCGCATACGGCACGGTGCCAGCCGACATCAAGATAGTCAGGCCCGACTTTAAACGGTTGTACGGATAATCCGCGCTGCATCAGCGCACGTAATATGCCCAGCGTCACGGTGGTTTTGCCACAACCGCTGCCGGTGCCCGCGATAACAAACGCTCTTTTACCTGAACATGCCATAAAAATCCCGCCGTTGCGGACGGGAATGCAAGTGTCAACAGGATACGCAAAAACAGCATTGACGCTGCGCGCATCGAATGACAACTCACTTCCCACCGAAGGAGTTGAATCTCTGTAGCCGTCAGGCCGGTCTTCTGGCTTTGCGTCATCCTCCCCCGTTCCTTCCCAATCGAGTCGATCAGTGGTGTTAACGGGTTTGTCGGCATCACAGCAGCGGGGGCTGCGGAGGATTTTCACCCCCTTCCCGGCCATAATGGTTTATCATTAGGTTTGATAACAATGCTGGCGATTTAAGCACTTCTGCCTGCCTTGTCCACAGCCCTGATAATCCATCCCGGCCTTAACCTGACGGCGATAAATTGTTTTCGCTATTAATACTGATTATTTACACTCTACAGACGTATTTGTCTGCGCTCAGATTTAGCGTTGCTTGTTGCATTACGCGAATCATTACCCTATGAATCATACTGAGTTTCAAAGTCGATCTCTTGATATGATGCAAAAAACAAAGAGGAAATTGATATGCAAAATATACGTGGCTTTGCCGCCCTTGACGCTACCAGCCCGCTGGTTCCCCATCAGTTCATCCGCCGCGACCCGCGGGACAATGATGTGGTTATCGATATCGTCTATTGCGGCGTGTGCCATTCCGACATTCATATGGCGCGTAACGAGTGGAAAAACAGCCATTATCCCATCGTTCCGGGCCATGAAATCGTTGGCAAAGTGGTCAGTGTCGGTAAGCTGGTCGATAAATTCAAACAAGGTGACTGGGTAGGCGTGGGCTGTATGGTTGACTCCTGTCAACGCTGTGACTCCTGTAATGAGGGACTGGAGCAATACTGTGAGGAAGGCGCAACGCTGACTTACGGTGGCGTCGACCGTCATGACAGTCTGCCAACCTTCGGCGGCTACTCTGAACGGATTGTGGTATCGGACAAATTCGTCCTCAGCCTGTCCGATAAGCTCGACATGAAATCCGCTGCACCGTTACTGTGTGCAGGCATTACCACCTACTCGCCGCTGAAACACTGGAACGTCGGGCCGGGCGATAACGTTGCGGTGGTCGGACTCGGCGGCCTCGGTCATATGGGACTGAAGTTTGCCAAAGCGCTGGGCGCCAACGTTACGTTGTTCACTCGCTCTCCCGGAAAAGAGCAGGAAGCACGCCGTCTGGGCGCCGACAACGTGGTGATCTCCACCGATCAGGAGCAGATGAACGCCGTCGCCAACCACTTTGATATTATTCTCGATACGGTGCCGATGCAGCACGATATCAACCCGTATCTGGCAACACTGGCACGTGACGGTACACACATTCTGGTCGGTCTGATTGAACCGATTGAACCGACCCTGCACAGCGGGCCGCTGGTAATGGGCCGAAAATCCATTGCCGGTTCACTGATTGGCGGTATTGAAGAAACGCAGGAAATGCTGGATTTCTGCGCCGAGCATGGCATTACCTGTGACGTTGAAATGATCGATATACAGACAATCAACACCGCATACGAACGTATGCTTAAAAGTGACGTGCACTACCGCTTTGTTATCGACATGGCCTCGCTGAAAGCCAGCTTTGATGACTGATATACGCTGACGGTCATATCCACTTCAGAGAAATCATCACGTAATGAGCGAACATGGCGGCAACGTGCTGGAAATGGCATTGAAAACCGGCCTTGATGCCAATCAGATTATTGACTTCAGCGCCAATATCAATCCGTTAGGTATGCCTGACACCCTGAAAGCCGCGATTGCCAGCCAGCTTGATCGCGCAGAGCGTTACCCTGATGTGGAGTACCGCGAACTGCATGTCGCCCTTGCCCGTGCTCACGGTTGCGAAACCGCCAATATTATCGCCGGTAACGGCGCCACCGAGCTGATTTATGCGGTGGTGCAATACCTCCGGCCACGGCGGGCGCTGCTGTTGACGCCGGGTTTTGCGGAATATCGACGGGCCTTGCAGCGTGTCGGTTGTGAGATCGATGACTATGCCATGCATGAAGCAGAGGGTTTTCAACCTGACGCACAATTGTTGACCGTGCTGGACAACACACAATATGACTGCCTGTTTATCGCCACACCGAATAACCCCACCGGCCTGATGCCAGATGCCGCCTTGTTGCAGGCGATTGTCTGGCGCTGCCGCCAACATCATGTCGCGTTGATTGTCGATGAAGCCTTTATCGACTTCTTACCGGCAGAGCCGGGCCTTATCCCGCAACTATCCGCCTTCCCCCAGCTTTATATTCTGCGCTCGCTGACCAAGTTTTTTGCCATTCCCGGCCTGCGCCTCGGTTATCTGGTGAGTGCCGATGAGACGGCAATTCATGCCATGAAGCAATCACGTGAACCGTGGACCATTAATGCGTTCGCTGCGCTGGCGGGTGAGGTCGTACTCGACGACCATGCTTATATTGATGCGACCCACCGCTGGCTGGCGCAGCAGCAAGTCTGGCTTTACCGGAATCTGTCCGCCATACCGGAATTGCAGGTCTGGCCACCGGCGGCCAACTATATTTTCCTGCGCTGCCTACGCCCGGAAATCGACCTTCAGCAGCGGTTGCTGGAGCAGTGTATTCTTATCCGCTCCTGTGCCAACTACCCTGGTCTGACAGCTAATGATTATCGGGTCGCCATCAAAAGTGAAACTGATAACAGACGGTTGATCGCCGCGCTGCATCAGATGTTCAGTCATGGCTGATGCCCGTTGCCCCGCATCCTGCGGCGAACTGATCCAGGGTTGGATCCTCGGTGGCGAGAAATTGATCTCCTGCCCGGTAGACTGGTTTAGTGAAGTTTCGGTAACGGACGGGCAGCCCGGATTAACGGAGCGCCCACAGATGCGACGCATGGTGGAAACCGTGGTTGCCCACTTCGGGCTGCCGGCAGATACCGTGCGCGGCCTGCACATTGATTTCACCTCAACCATCCCCGTCGCCAAAGGGATGGCCAGCAGCACGGCGGATATTGCCGCCACGGCGCAGGCGACCGCCCGTCATATCGGAGAAACGCTGGATGAAACCGCGCTTGCCGCACTCTGCGTTCAACTGGAACCCACCGACAGCACCCTGTTTCGCCAACTAACGCTGTTTGATCATCAAACCGCCGACACGGCAATTTCCTGCGACTGGCAGCCAGCGATTGATATTTTGTTGCTGGAAAGTCCGCAAACTCTGAATACCCTTGATTATCACCGCCGCGATCGCTGGCAGGCGTTACGGAGCAATGCCGATGCGCTGGGCCGTGCCTGGCGGTTGTTCTGTGCTGCGGTTGAAGCACGGGATCGCCCCAGGCTGGGAGAAGCCTGTACCATCAGCGCCTGCGCCAGTCAGCAGATGCTAACCAAACCAGCCTTTAATGATCTGCTAAACGTGGTTGAAGCCAGCGGCATTTACGGCCTGAACGTGGCGCACAGCGGCAGTGTGGTGGGGCTGTTGCTCGATCGTCATTACCATGATGTGGAAAAACTACGCTGGCAGTTGCATCAACGGGGTATAACGTCGTATTACCCGATTCAGCATCTGCTGTCGATGATCGCCGGTGGCGTGCGGTGATCAGGCGTTTTATTTGGAATGATGGTTACAAAAAGCCTCGTCAGGCTGGGAAATAACAATGGGCAGGAGAACCCTGCCCACAAAATGGTATCCATCGTTTTTTGATGACGGTAACACTAACGCGGGCCTGGCTGACCGCTATGCATCTCCTGGAAGCCACCGTGTGAACCGCCGCCTCCGCCGCCGCGACCATATCCACCGCCATGCCCACCGCCGCCATGAGGTGGAAACAGGCAACCGCTTAATGCGGTAATTAAGGTAATTACCCCAATGACTTTAAAAATACGACTCATACTTACCTCTGTGTTGATGGACGTCACAAGCGAATCATAGGGGGGTGCGAATAGGCAAACAATGCGGAATAATCCTGAAAAAATACTTATAAACAATTAGTTACATTCAACTGCTTTTTCTTGTCACGATACCGACACCTTTCTGAAATAATCGGGAAAAACCTTATCCGTTAGCGAAAGTGTGGAAGAAAAGCAAAAAAAAACGCCAGCTATGCACGTCGCTGGCGTTTGATCTCTGGCCGATTAAATCGGCGGCGGATTATTCCAACCATTCGGTATGGAATACCCCTTCTTTATCGGTACGTTTATAGGTGTGAGCACCAAAATAATCACGTTGCGCCTGAATCAGATTCGCGGGTAATACCGCTGAACGGTAGCTGTCGTAATAGGCAATAGCGGCGGAGAATGTCGGGGTGGGAATACCCGCCTGAACCGCATAGGCCACCACATCACGCAGCGCCTGCTGGTATTCGTCAGCCACTTTCTTGAAATACGGCGCCAGCAGCAGGTTAGCGATATCCGCTTTTTGCTCATAGGCATCGGTGATTTTCTGCAAGAACTGGGCGCGGATAATACAGCCGGCACGGAAAATCTTCGCGATCTCACCATAGTTGAGATCCCAACGGTTTTCTTCTGACGCGGCTTTCAACTGAGAGAAACCCTGCGCGTAAGACACAATTTTACCCAGGTACAATGCACGGCGAACTTTTTCCACGAATTCGGCTTTGTCACCCGCGAACGGCTGAACCGCTGGGCCGCTCAAAACGCTGGATGCAGCGACACGCTGATCTTTCAAAGAAGAAAGATAACGGGCAAACACCGACTCGGTAATCAATGACAGCGGTTCACCCAAATCCAGCGAACTTTGGCTGGTCCATTTACCGGTGCCTTTATTCGCTGCTTCATCCAGAATGACGTCAACCAGATATTTACCGTCTTCGTCTTTCTTGGTGAAGATGTCGGCAGTAATTTCGATCAAATAGCTGCTCAGTTCGCCTTTATTCCATTCGGAGAAAGTCGCGGCCAGTTCTTCATTACCCAGATTCAGAGCCTGTTTCAACAGCGCATAGGCTTCGGCAATCAGTTGCATATCGCCGTATTCAATACCATTGTGCACCATTTTCACGTAGTGACCCGCGCCATCAGCACCGATGTAGGTAACACAAGCCTCGCCTTCGGCACGGGCGGCGATTTGCTCCAGAATCGGGGCCACCAGTTCATACGCTTCTTTTTGACCGCCAGGCATGATAGAAGGCCCTTTCAGCGCGCCCTCTTCACCACCGGAAACGCCGGTGCCGATGAAATTAAACCCTTGTGCAGAAAGCTCGCGATTACGGCGGATGGTATCTTTATAGAAAGTGTTTCCCCCGTCGATCAGGATATCGCCTTTCTCCAGATAGGGCCTGAGTGACTCAATGGTTTTATCGGTCGCTTCCCCGGCTTTAACCATCAGCAAAATACGACGAGGTTTTTCCAGGGATCCAACGAACTCTTCAACGGTGTAATAAGGCACCAGCTTTTTACCCGGATTTTCGGCAACAACTTCGTCAGTTTTATCTGAAGAGCGGTTAAAAATGGAAACGGTATAGCCTCGGCTTTCAATATTCAGCGCCAGATTGCGCCCCATCACCGCCATACCGACAACGCCAATTTGCTGTTTGGACATTAAAACAACTCCTGTCTGAAGGATAACCTGCCTGCCGTGGTCATGATACCCGCAGGCTTCAAAAGCAGGCCAACATGGTAACTCAGCTTTGCAAGAGTAGGTAGTGATTGGTTTGATAGCCACAACTCGTGATGCTATCTCGAGTCATAAGGGAAGGATGATGTTCTTTCTGCGCACAAAAAACCTCAAGATATTTTTGCGCGCAGACATGACGAAACAAAGAAAGTCACGTTTAGCCGTCAGACCTGCTTATCAAGCAACGCCTTAATACTTTCTTTGAACTGTGCGCCCAGCTCTGGATTGCGCAAACCATAGGAAATAAACGCCTGCGCATAGCCCAGCTTACGACCACAGTTAAAGTTCCTGCCAGCCATCTGCACCGCATCAACCTGCTGAGTGGGAATCAGCTCGGCAATCACATCGGTAAGCTGAATACGGCCCCAGGCGCCGGGTAATGCTTTCGCCAGCAGCGGCCAGGCATCTGCCGTCAACACATAGCGCCCAACTGCCGACAGGTCCGAACCGGTTTCTGAAGGCGCTTCCGGTTTCTCGATCATTGAGGTAATCGCTGAGGAATCCCCTGCATTCACCAGCGGTGTTGCACACTCCACAACAGAATACTCTGGCAGAGCTTCGTAAGGGCGGTGTTTCACCAGTACCTGACTACGGCCTGTCTGTTCAAACCGGGAGATCAGCAGCGCAAGGTTTTCTGTGGTTTGGTCGGATGTGCTTTCATCCAGCACCACATCCGGCAGCACCACAACGAAAGGCGCATCGCCAATGATAGGCTTGGCACAGGCCACCGCATGACCTAACCCCAGCGTTTCGCCCTGGCGCACGTTCATAATAGTGACACCCTTTGGACAGATGGACTGAACATCTGCCAGCAACTGCCGTTTGGCGCGCTCTTCCAACAGGGATTCAAGCTCAAAAGACGTATCGAAATGGTTTTCAATCGCGTTTTTCGACGCATGAGTGACCAGTACAATTTCCGTGATCCCGGCTCTGGCGCACTCATTAACAATTTTTTCAATCACCGGACGATCGACCAACGGCAGCATCTCTTTAGGAATGGCTTTGGTCACCGGCAACAAATTCATCCCCAAACCAGCAACAGGGATAACGGCTTTCAATGATGTCATGAGTTGACTCTCTTAATCGGGTTGTTTTCACTTGGTAACACAGTAACTGCTGTGCCACGCATGACATTAAGATTACACCTAATCTGAACTAAAGAGATCGTCGGTATAGGTTTTTTCTGATACATCGGACGATTCTGGTGCCGCCATCGGCGTTTATCCTCCGCCCAAAAGATAAGAGTTCGCGTTTATCAAACAGGGCGGTGGCGTGACTTATAGCGCAGCAACAGCGGTAAGTGATAGCGGTAGGAACACACCCAGTGCCCGGGAATTCGTGGGCACCGCGTGGTACGCAAAGTAGCCCGTGACCACCACCCGCAACCACCGGCCCTGTTCGGGAATGGCGTCGTGCATGTGCTCACATAGCCGTTTCTTGTCCTCCTGAAGTTTGCTCCTCATCCGATCGCCCCGCGACTTTCGCTTAAGCAGGAATGCTCCACGCCGGGACTTGCCACAAATGATGATGGGCCGAGTTAAGGACTCGTATCAGAAATAACCTGACCCTATCTCAAAGACTACATCTTTAAGATTTTCTTTATATATTCAACATAATAATCAGCCCATTCTTTTGTAAGATGATTTTTATCGAACATAAACGGAATCTTTTCATTAAAAATATATTTACAACTACCATTTAAACAATTTATATCAAACACATTTAAATAGTTGTATCCAGCATTAGTAATTTTACGGGATAAAATGGCATTAGTAATCCTGGATGATTTTGTAACATGGTTATCTATTTCTGACTCATCAATTTTTTGTGCTATTTTATAAAAATCGATATCGAACGTTTTTGTTTGTCCAATAATATATATCTTATTACTTTTTATACTGCTAATTGTATGAATTAATTCATCGATGAACATCTGGTTCTTAACAGCACTCCAGTCCGCAGCAATAAATATATAGTCTATATTATTCTTAACCAGATACTCATCATAGATATATCTAAACAAATCAGCGCATCTCTTTTCGCCATTGTCTTTTTTTATTGGAAAACACCCGGATGCCGTTGCCTGCATGAAATTGTAGTCGCGAAAGATATCCTTCATTGAGAGCGAAAGTTCAGCGGCATGGCTATCGCCAATTAACAATATGTTCTTTTTGGTATCAGAAAGGGAAAGACATTTATCTTTATTGAAAAAAGATATATCATTATATGTTGAATCAAGAAAACAGATACCGTCATCATTACCAAACTGGGAAATGCTTTCAGCGCTATCTCCATACCCCTTATATTGACCTAAATCAATTGCCTGCTTTGAGACCCACAGTTTATTCACTTCCATTTTTGACAGGGCTACAGCAAAAACCGCAAATACAGAAGACATTGCTACAATTTTTATCCCCCTCAGACATTCTGTTTTCTCAAAAAATTTATACGAGAAAAAACCCAATAAAAAGGAGACAAAAATCCCTATGGAAGAGTTAATAGCAGAAAATTGGATGGACTTATTTGCCATAAAAGCGACAACGGGCCAATGAAAAAGATAAATTGAATAGGAAGCATATCCGATACTCTGGATAGCTTTATATTTAAAGATAGTTCTATCATTATCTATACTGGCATGAATAATTGCCGCTGCACATAAGGTGGGTATCAATGTAAGCAGTCCCGGCCAACTGCTTTCATCTTTAGCAAACACACAAAATAAAACCATAACTAATACAGAAACGATTTCCGTTGTCTTTTTCATATTATTTTTTAATTTACTAACGGACACATACGCCCCCAGCATCAATTCCCACATTCTTGTTGGAAGCAGATAAAAAGCTGAGTTTTGATAAAAATGACTAAAAATAACACATAAAACCAAAGAAGAGACCGAAATAAAAACGTAGAAAAAGTTACAATACCCTCTTAATAATTTACCTATCTTTATAATAAGAGGGAATATTAAATAGTATTGCCATTCTAATGAAAGTGACCATGTATGCAAAAGCCAGTTTAAGTCCGAAGATCCAGTAAAATATCCTCCACTGGTTTTCCAGTATAGAATATTGGAAGTGAACGTAAGAGATGACAATGTTTGAGCCAAAGAATCTTTAACTCCATCAGGAGTTTCAATAGTAACGGACACCATAAAGGTCAATATGGTCATAATGAGCAAGGCAGGATAAATTCTATTAAACCTCTTTTTATAAAAATTGATTACCCAACCTTTTTTTATCATATCTTTATTACATATTTCCTGCATCAGGAAACCAGAAATCACAAAAAAAACGTCAACGCCTGCAAAACCTCCATAAAAAAAATTTATTTTGAAGTGAAATAACACGACCATAACCACTGCTAAAAATCTCAATCCATTTATATCGAGTCTAAAATTCATACTGATTTCTTTCTTGGTTAGAAATTAGGTATGCCCTTTTGGGCTATGACGCAGTAATAAGAAAAACAAAAGGTAAACTACAATGACTAATCGCCTCTAAATTTATAATTCTTTTATTCAATTGATTAATAATGTTAGCATTACGGCCAACCGAAATACACTACAAAAAACTCCTCGAGCTCAAAGCAGGACTATGCATCGCATCAATTCGGCATAGTTGTTTTCTCAACACACTCCTTTTTATGAATACCATTTGTTCAGTATTCAGCACTTACAGAAACACATGTTCTACCCGTCAGTCTACAAGCGGCAGGCACGTTGTCTGCTCTCTCGTTCACCTGAATTACATACTCGTGTAAGCTCATCGGGATCCCCTCACCTGCAGCCTTCCCGCGACTCGAATTACTTAGGGCATAAAAGATTATAGATATTTCAGGGTTAATA
>NZ_MJLZ01000040.1 GCF_003666245.1 Brenneria alni | reverse complement strand
CTATTGAGTTGATGAACCCAGCGCTGCATCGCCGTTTTACCCACGCCCATAGCCTCGCAGGCCTGCGCAATAGAATAGCCACGATCAACCACAAGGCTTGCAGCTTCGCACTTAAACTCAGGAGAAAAAGCTTTTCGACCTTTCATTGGACACCTCTTATGTATTGGGGAAGTTTATCATCCTTAAGTCGTGTCCAAGATCATTAGGCCACATCAGGACGATGGCGAATCCGAAGTGTTCGCCCGCGCCGCGCTGGCCCTCAAGTACGACGACCCCAACAAGCCCGCGCCGATCACGGAAAACCAAATCCTGATGCCGCGCCGCTTCGACGACCGCCGCCCGGATTTGTGGAGCGTGTTCAACCGCACGCAAGAGAACCTGACCAAGGGCGGTCTGTCAGGGCGCAGCGCAAACGGACGCCGCCAGAGCACCCGCCCCGTGCAGAGCATTGACTCGGACATTCGCCTGAACCGCGCTCTGTGGCTGCTGGCTGATGGTATGCGCGCCCTCAAAGCCTGACCTTTCCTCTGCCGGAGGGGCGGTGCCCCTCCATTCCCTTGTTTCACTCGATTGGAGATTGACCATGAACGCCGTTACCACCACCGAAACCCAAGCCCTCGACATCCGCTCCAACGTGCTGCAAGCCGCTGACCCGAGCAAGCACATGATTCTGGTTCCGCTGTCGCGGATGGTGTTGCGCGCCACAGGCACGCAACGTGCGCAAGACGATCCCACGCATGTCCATCCCCGAACTGGCCGCATCGCCGCTCAGGAAGATGCCGCCTCGGGCACATTAGTGCCCATACCCTCGGGCAGCAGCGGCGCGATCTCGGCCAGTTCGTCCGCGCTTAGACGGAAGTCCGCCGCACCGAGCAGCCCATCAACCTGCGCCTGCCGGCGCGCGCCGACGATGGCGCCAGTCACGGCTGGTTGCCGCAGTACCCAGGCAATCGCTATCGCCGCAGGCGTCAGCCCGTGACGCTCGCCGATCCTGCGGAAGCCGTCAACCAGCGCCAGGTTTTGGGTCAGGCGTGGCTCCTGGAAATCCGGGCTGCGGTTCTTGCGCCAGTCGTCATCAGGTAGGCCGGTGATGCGCTCGCGCGTCATCGTGCCGGCCAGCAGGCCCGATTGCAGCGTGGAGTAGGCGATGACGCCAATACCGGCCTGCTCGCAGAACGGCAGGATGTCGGCTTCAACCTCGCGCATCAGCGCCGAGTACGGCGGCTGGAGCGACGCTATTTGCGTCACCGCTTGCGCACGTTTGAGCTGATCCACATCGAAATTGGACACGCCGATCGCGCGGATCTTGCCTTGCTGGCGAGCCTTGGCCAGCACCTCCAGCGCGGCCTCGATGCCTTCATCCGAGCCCTTCGGCGGGAAGGCGGGCCAATGAATCTGATACAGGTCGATGGTTTCGACCTGAAGGCGGCGCAGGCTGTCCTCGATCTCCCGCGCGAGCGAATCTGGGGCCAACGAGTGCGAAATCTGCCGGGTCGCGCGGTCCCAGACCAGGCTGCCCTTGGTGAACACAAGCGGGCGGCGCGAGGACGGTATGCGGCGCAGGAGCCGGCCGACGATCTCCTCGGCGTGGCCCAGGCCGTAGACGGCGGCAGTGTCGATCCAGTTCACGCCGCACTCCACTGCGTATTCCAGCGCAGCCAAGCTTTCTGCGTCGTCCTGCGCGCCCCAGCCGAATTCCCAGCCTGGCCCGGCGATAGCCCAGGTGCCAAGTCCGATGGGCGAGATCGTGAAATCGGCACTACCAAGTCTTTGCTGCCGCATGTTCAAACCTTTCGATGAATGAGAAAGCGTCAGTGTCACGCGATAGATAGAAAGCGATAAGCTGGATTATTCTTAATGAACTACTGAACAGTGTTCATCAATATGACGCCCGATCTGCACGAACTGGATGCCTTCGCGGCGGTGGCGCGGCATCGCAGCTTCCGCAAGGCTGCTACCGAGCGTGGTGTGTCTGCCTCGGCCTTGAGTCATGCTCTGCGTGGTCTGGAGGAACGGCTGGGCGTGCGCCTACTCCACCGCACCACGCGCAGCGTGACGCCGACGGAAGCGGGCCAGCGCCTGCTGGCGCGGCTCGACCCGGCTTTGCGCGAGGTTGCCGACGCGCTGGCGGACGTGATTGCCTTGCAGGCCGAGCCGGCCGGCACACTGCGTCTGAACGTGCCACGCCCAGCGGCTCGGCTGGTGCTGGCGCCGATGCTGGCCGGGTTTGTGGCGAAGTACCCGCACATGCAGGTGGACGTCGTGACCGATGATGGCCTGGCCGACATCGTGGGCGATGGATTCGACGCCGGTATCCGCTTTGGCGAGAGCCTGGCCGGAGATATGGTGGCGGTGCCGGTCGGGCCGCCGCAGCGTTTCGTGTGCGTGGCCGCGCCGTCCTACCTGGCTGCGCGCGGCGTGCCACAGACGCCGCGCGAACTGCATGGTCACGCCTGCATCGGCCGTCGTTTTCCGAGCGGCTACCGGTATGTTTGGGAGTTCCAGGCCAATGGCGAGCCGCTGTCCATAGAAGTCAACGGCGCGCTGGTCTTTGACGACGACGCGCCGATGATCCAGACCGCGTGCGACGGCGCGGGCATGGCCTACGTCTACGAGGCGATGGTGCGCGAGGACTTGGCTGCAGGCCGGCTGGTGGCGGTGCTGGATGACTTCGCCGCGCCGCCGGGCCGGTTCTTTCTCTACTACGCCGGGCGGCGGCACCTGCCCACGGCGCTGCGGGCACTGGTGGATTTCGTGCGGGCGTGATGGCGCAGGCCGCGCAAGCAGGCTCCGGGATACGCTTGTCAGATGTCGTGGTGCCGCGCCGGGGCGGCTTACGTTACGGACCCTGCGAGCTGGTCTTCCGTCGAGGCCATCAGTACGGTGGTACTACAGCCGAGTGCGCCAGCGATCTTGAAGATGATTGCCAACGTGGGCATGTGCTCGCCACGCTCTATCTTGCCCATATGGGAGCGCTCGATGCGGGCCAGGTTGGCCAGCGACTCCTGCGCCATGCCGCGCTCCATCCGCAGCGCACGCACCGCCGCGCCGAAGGCTTGGGCCAATTCGGCATCGAAGGTGGTGGCACCGGCCGGTCTGCCGGGTTGAACGGAGCGCTTCTGCATGGACAGAAGCGTCCGATAGAGAGACAATTAAAACCACGTTATCTTTAACTCTTTGAGCTGCATTCAGTACGCTTTTGTGCTTCTGCGGAAATCCGTATCCACGGGTTTCTCCACAACCGGAAAGCCACATCCGTGCCTTTTATGAGATTCACAATTCCGCATCCGCGTTTCTGTGCATGTACGAATTCGATTACTCGCGCATGCGCGCTTGTACCGGAAAACGCATATCCGGCTCTGCACTTTTGCGTTTTGTTCAGAAAGCGCAGCAACCGATTTCCAACCTCGTGGGGTTTGCGGCCATGCCACAGCCACTGACGACGCCCGACGAGCGGGCGCAACTGCTCGCCAACGGCGCGGCGCGCGCCGCCGGCCAGAACATCGACCCGCTGCCGGTGGTTCGACTGTTCACGCCGGATGCGCATGCGACCTGGCTGCTGGCCTCGCTCGACCCAGCCGATGGCGATACCGCGTGGGGGCTGATCGACCTCGGCATCGGTATGCCCGCACTCGGGACGGTCAAGCTGTCCGACTTGGCGGGCATCGTCGGGCCGCAGCAGCGGCCCATCCTGCGTGACCTGTATTTCCGCGCCTCGCGGCCGTTATCGGAGTACGTCCGGTTGGCGCAGCGCGATGGTTCGATCCCTGACTGACGCACCACCTGCGTCCTGCGGCGGGCCATCCATGCCCAGGCCGTTACGGCACATTGTGTCTTTTTGAGTCTGAGTTAAGACGGTTGAGGTCTGGATCAGCACTCTTGCACCAAGCGGGTGCGACCTTGGCCGAAACAGACAGGATGCGGGACATGGCTTGCGGCACGGTGTCCTATGCTGCAGCCCCATTCAGAGCTGCGTGGCCGTCGCACTCGGACCGCCCGTGCAAGGTTTCGGAGCCAATCAGTCTTGACACCCCTTTTTACCGCTCAAGTCCATGTTTTCTGATGACGCTCTGATGTCGTTAATGCCGTAGCTTTTGCATCTGGCGCCCTCGTCGACGTTCCTGTTGAACAGAAGGTTGCGTCATGGCTGACCGAAGCGCCGATTACTGGTATCCGACCGCCGCGTATCTCTACGTGCTGCACCTCGACGCTCCCGCGCTGGCCTGGGAGTACCTGCGCCGCCATCCCGACTACAGGCGCGACTGGCTGCGGCATCGCAGCAGGCCGGAGGCAGCACACGCCTGGGGGCTGCGCCTGCTGGAAGACCCGGCGCTGGATGCGCGCGACGCGCATCCAGCCTGGTTCCCCGACCATGACGCCGTACTCCAGCTCTACCCGGACGACGACCCACCGCCCGATGCTGACGCTTTCGAGTTCTGGCGCATTCCCGGCCATAAGCATCTGATCCACGATGGCAAGCGCTTGGTGTTGGTGGCACGCTGGCCCGGCTGCTGCGTGCGGCTCGCACTGGCAGCGTGCTTGGCCGACGGCATGGCCTATCTCTATGGCGTCCGCGCTTGTGCTGCGCCCTGCGGGCGCTACCGCACGATGGCGTCCGAACTGGACAAGCTTGCTGGGGTCGCCGAGACCGCGCCCTTGGCAGCGGCCCGCTCCCGGCCCACGCCTGCTGCGCTGCTGGAGCTGCACACCCTCCAGGCGCTCGACGCGACCCTGGCGGGCGCGTCCCTGCGAGAAACAGCCGCTGGACTCTTCGGCGCCGAAGCCGTTGCCGGCGGCTGGTACGCCGACGGCGGCCTGCGCTCGCGCGTGCGTCGTCTCGTGCAGCGCGGTCAATCGCTGATGCGCGGCGGCTACCGCCGCCTGGCACAGCTCGAATGACCTGGGGAGGGTCGCTTTGCCTTCACTGCAAAACGACCCTCTGCGCTTCGCACCTCTTTCTTGAGACTGCCTCCATCCGGTCGCGTTGTGTGGCCGGGCGTTCCTGACCGATGGAGGTTCTCACCATGCGACCCGCTCCCTTACGACCTGCCGCCGTTGCCGTCGCCACGCCAGCGCAGCCCCAACGCTATCTCACCAACGACGAGGCTGCTGACTACCTGCGGCTGTCGCCGCGCACGCTGGAGAAACAGCGCGTGATCGGCAACGGGCCGAAGTTCCGCAAGTTTGGCCGGCGCGTCATGTACGCGATGGCCGACCTCGATGCCTGGGCCGACCAGCGCAGCTTTGAGACCACGTCCGACCCCGAGTACGCCGAGCACCACTCGGCCGACAGCCGTGCGCGCTGATCGGTGGTTCGCCGGTGGCCATCGCCATGTCCAACGCACCGCAGGAGCGGGAACAGCTCGACCTGTTCCGCGCCTTGCCGGGCGACATGGCGCCGCGCGACAGCCAGGACTTGATGGCCTTTCCGTTCTTCTCGCTGGCGAAATCTCGGCGCACTACGCCGATCGACTTTCGCAGCGGCAACGTCACGATCCGCGTGGAAGGAACACTGGAACACGGCATCGCCACAATCTGGGATGCGGATATCCTGATCTGGGCGGCATCGCAAATCGTGGAAGCGCGCGATGCGGGCTTGCGCCCGTCGCGGCTGATGCAGGCCACGCCCTACGAGATCCTGCGCTTCATCGGGCGCGGTACGTCGCTGCGCGACTACCAGCGCCTCAAGGCTGCGTTGGATCGCTTGCAATCCACCACGGTGGCCACGTCCATTCGCGAAACGACCGGGCGGCGCCTGCATCGCTTCTCGTGGATCAACGAGTGGAAAGAGTTGGCCGACGCTCGCGGGACTCCGCTGGGTATCGAACTGATCCTGCCGGACTGGTTCTATGCCGGCGTGCTCGACGCGGCGCTGGTGCTCACCATCGACCCCGCGTACTTCCGGCTCACGGGCGGCATCGAGCGCTGGCTGTACCGCCTAGTGCGCAAGCATGGCGGCAAGCAGCCGGGCGGCTGGCAATTCGACTTTCAGCACCTGTACCGCAAATCGGGCAGCGTGGCGCGGTACTACGACTTCGCCGCCGATATGCGCGCGCTGGTGGCCCGGCAAACTTTGCCGGGCTATCAGTTGGGCATCGAGTACGTGTCCGGCATTTCTTCGCCGCTGTTGACGTTCCGGCCCGTGCCGTCCACGGCACGGGGATAACTGCGGGACAAGCTGTGGACAGGCTCGTGCTATCAGGCAACAGAGGTATCGTGCTATCAGGCAACGAATCCTCGTGCTATCAGGCAAAAAAAACGGCCGCTAAGCCAATAACGGCGCGGGTTCCGGCGGCCCTTAACTTACCTAACTTAAATTCTCTAACTTTTAGTAGAAGCGCGTCGTTTCAGTGGACAACTGCCGAAAGGCAAAGAGCACAGCAACCCGGAAGGCAAAACAAAACTCGTTTTGCAAAGCAAAAGCAGGCTGGCTTTCCAGAATGGAGGGCCGCGCCATGATCATTGCCTTGCTCAATCAGAAAGGCGGCGTGGGCAAGACCACGCTCGCCACGCATATCGCGGGCGAATTGGCGATGCGGGGCCAGTCGGTCATTCTGTTGGATGCCGATCCGCAGGGTTCATCACTGGACTGGACGCAGCGCAGAAGCCAGCAAGGGCTGCCTAGGCTGTTCAGCGCCGTCGGCCTGGCACGCGAAACGCTGCACCAGGAGGCCCCAGAACTCGCCAGACGGGCCGATCACGTCATCATTGACGGACCACCTCGTATCGCCGCCTTGGCGCGCTCCGCGCTGCTGGCGGCCGAGCGTGTGCTGATCCCGGTGCAGCCCAGTCCCTACGACCTGTGGGCCAGTGCCGAGATGGTGGCCTTGATCCGCGAGGCGCAGGTGTTCCGACCTGCGCTACGCGCGGCCTTCGTCATCAACCGGCGCGTCAGCACCACCATCATCGGCCGGGAGGCGCGGCAGTCGTTGGCCGAACAGCCGCTGCCTGCACTGCGTTCGGAAGTGCGCCAGCGCATTGTCTTTGCTGACAGCGTGGCCGCCGGCCGGCTCGCCCGCGAAACGGCGCCCGACAGCGCCGCTGCGCGCGAGATCGCCGCACTGACCGACGAACTGCTGCGGTGGCCGACATGACGAATACGCGCGGCAAACGCATCGGCATTGGCGCTCGTCCGCCTGCGAATCCGCACGTTGAGGCGTGGATTCGCCAGGGCGACGCCGACGCCTTGCAAAAGGGCGACCTGTACACCGCGCGCCTGACCCTCGACATCACGCCCGCCATGCGAGCGCGCATAAAGGTGTCCGCCTTCACGCGTGGCGTGACGGTGGCCGAACTGCTGCGCGCACTGCTGGAACGCGAGTTTCCGGAGAACTCCCAATGAACGTACAACCTTCGGCGGCCACGGCTACCACAACCGACACGAATCCGCCTTCGCTCGCGACGCTCGCTAGACGGGCCGGCACCGTACCGTTGACCCGCGTATCGCTCGCCTACGTCGAACGGCGCATCGACCTCTACCTGCGGTTCGGCGAACCGTCACGCATCATCCGGATTGACCAGTGGCGCCGTGTGGCGGTGTTCTTGGCGGGAGCCGTGTTTTGCCGCATCCGGTGGCAGGCCAATGACTACGGCACGATCCGTTGGGAACTCATGGTGATGCAGGCTTGCACGTCGCTGGATGCGGCGCAGCGTATCCCCGGCGTGCTGCCCGGCGCGCGATTGCTGCTGCACGCCGACGGTGAACCCGCTGTCCGCGCTGTGTTTGCGCAACTCGACGCCATTGAGACGCTGGGCATTGCGCCAGCCGACGTGTCGCCCGCCTACTGGCGCACGCTCGGCAACCGGCTCGCTGCGCGCTTGCCGCTACCGGAATACACCGCCGAGCGACATGCTGCCTGGCTGGCCGGGAGGGCGTTGCCATGACTACGCTTTCCACCTCCAGCATTGCACCGCATAGTCGCTCACGCCTGCGCGCTCGCATCGTGCTGACGGGCTTCGCCGCTGCCGGCCTCGCTGCGCTGGCCTGGGCCGCGTTCGTGTCGCCTCTGCCGCGTCTGACCTATAACCCGTCCGACAGTGTGGCAGTCGGCTGGTACCGCATTGAGCCGTTCGGCCATCGGGCCGTTTTGCTGCCACGTCCGTTGCCCGTGGACAGCATCGTGCTAGTACCACTGCCGCCCGAAGCTGCTGCACTCGCTGCGCAGCGCCACTACCTGCCGACGCACGTCCCGCTGCTCAAGCGTGTGGGTGCCGTGTCACCGCAGGAGGTATGCGTCGCGGACGGCATCGTTCGCATCGACGGCGTGCCTGCGGCCACCTTGCTGCCGACCGACCGGTTGGGCCGCCTTCTGCCATCCTGGCAGCAGTGCCGCCGCCTTGAACCTGGCGAACTGTTCCTGTTGAGTGTGACCAACCCGGCGTCGTTCGACAGCCGCTACTTCGGGCCGATCGCTGCATCTACCGTGATCGGTGTTGCGCATCCGGTCTGGCTGGAGAGACGCCCATGATGGTTGCCGATTCGCTGCACGATCTCGTGCATCTCATCGTGCCATCGGGTATGGCGTTCCGCTGGTCATCACCGTGTCGTCGCGCGTGCAGTGCGTGCGCATTCGCACCGCACTTCGCGCAACATCCGACACCGTCATCCTACGTGCAGGCGTGTTGCCTCGAACGCGCCCGGCCTACGACCGTGGAAGCGTTCGCCGGCGGGCTGGCTGTGGGTCGCGCAGCACCGCCGGGACGCCGAGGCCCGGAGCGACAGCGAAGGGCAAAGGCGGAAGGCAAGACAAAAGGACGCGGCACTAGGCCGCGTCGAAAGCCAGTCTGCACGTGGGGTTTGGACAGCACGACGCGGCTTTGCCGCCGTGCCGCGTGGGGCGCGAGGGTCGCGCCAATGCAAGCATGTCCGCGTGCTTCGCACGCCCGGACACGCCAGAACTTGCGGGGATCGCAGCCATGACCGACCGTCGCGACGATGACTTCCGCGTGCGCCCCAGCGCTCCGAAGAACCGGGGCAAGGGCCAGGGACAGAGCTTCGTTTCCAAGGTGCTCAAGCAGACGGGCAAGGCCAGCGGCGGCAAGTCTTCGATGCGCCATTCCGCAGGCAGTGGCGGCGCACGGGCAGGCCAGCGGCCCGGCTCACGACTTGGGCGCGGCCACACGGCGGCGCGTTTCGCGGGAGAGAAGCTGACGCCCATGTCGCGGCGCGTGACCATCAAGACCCTGCTGGTCAATCAGCGCAACGCCAGCCCGCAGTCGCTCGCCAAACACCTGCGCTACATCGAGCGCGACGGCGCCGGCCGCGATGGTGAACCGGGCCGAGCCTATGGGCCACAGACCGACGAAGCCGACCTTGATGCCTTCAAGGAGCGGGCCGCCGACGACCGGCACCATTTCCGCTTCATCGTTTCCCCGGAGGACGGGGCCGAGCTGGATGACCTGCGCACCTACACGCGGCACCTGATGAACCGCATGGAGGCCGACTTGGGCACGCGCCTGGAATGGGTAGCGGTCGATCATTGGAATACGGACAACCCGCATACGCACCTCATCGTGCGTGGGTGCGATGACGCCGGCAAAGACCTCATCATTGCGGGCGACTACATCGCCCACGGTTTCCGCCACCGCGCCGCCGAGTTAGCGACCGAATGGCTGGGGCCGCGCACCGAACTGGAGATCCAGCAGACCATGCAGCGCGAGGTGGAGCAGGAGCGGTGGACGAGCCTGGATCGCACCCTGCAACGTGAGGCCGGCGACGGCGGCCAGGTTCGGATCGAACGGTTCAACGAACCGAATCTGCAACGCCAGCGCCTGCTGTTGATCGGTCGGTTGCAACGCTTGCAGCGCCTGGGCCTGGCTGACGAGACAAAGCCTGGCACCTGGGCCATCCTTGATGATGCCGAGAAGACCTTGCGCGCCCTGGGCGAGCGTGGCGACATCATCCGCACGATGCAGCGGGCCATGAGCGGCCAGCCGCGCGAGTTGGCGGTGTTCGAGCCGGGCGACGACGGCCGTACCGTCATCGGCCGTGTCGCCGCCAAGGGGCTGGCTGACGAGCTGCATGACCGCGGCTATCTGGTCATCGACGGCGTGGACGGCAAGGCCCACTACGTCGCGTTGAACGCCCGCGACGAGCTGGCGAACTATCCCACCGGCGCGGTGGTGGAGGCGCGCGGTTCTGCCGAGGTGCGGGTGGCCGACAAGAACATTGCCGCGCTGGCGAGCGATGGCCTGTACCGCACCGATCATCACCTAGCGATCGAACAGGGCCGGGCCAAGCCCGGACGCGATCCGCAGGAGGTTGTCGCGGCCCATGTCCGCCGGCTGGAAGCCCTGCGCCGGGCTGGCATCGTGGAGCGCGTGGCTGATGGGTTATGGAAGGTGCCGGACGACTTGGCCGAGCGTGGCCGCCAGTACGACGCGCAACGGCTGGGCGGTATCGCCGTGGAACTTAAATCGCATCTGCCCATAGAGCGGCAGGCACGCGTGATCGGTGCGACCTGGCTGGATCAGCAGTTGATCGGTGGCGGCAAGGGGCTGGGCGACCTGGGCTTTGGCAGCGAGGTCAAGAACACCTTGCAACAGCGTGCTGACTTCCTCGAAGTACAGGGGCTGGCCCAGCGGCGCGGGCAGCGGGTGATCCTCGCCCGGAATCTGCTGGAAACACTGCGCAATCGGGAGCTCGCGCAGACAGCCAGGGACATTGCCACCGAAACCGGCCTGGAGCATTGCCCCGTGACCGACGGCCAGCGCGTGTCCGGCATCTACCGGCGCAGCGTGATGCTCACCAGCGGACGCTACGCGATGCTCGATGACGGCACGGGCTTCAGCCTGGTGCCGTGGCGCCAGGTTATCGAACAGAGACTCGGGCAGCAACTTGCCGCGACGGTTAGCAGCGGTGGCGCTTCTTGGGAGATAGGGCGGCAGCGCGGCGTGTGAGCCTTAGCATCTTGCTTCTATGTCTGTCTAGTGCTAGCGCGAGAAGTTGGTTAGACTTTACAAATCAACGGTATTTAAAGGACACATACGTGGGAGCAGGCCCGTCCACAGATCGCTAAGCCGCAACAACTTCATTAGCTAGTTGTTGCGGCGATCTCCTCGATCTCGATATTACAGAGCAGGCAGATCGCCGCCAGATTTCCAATTCTGAGCGGATGCTTTGCCATGTCTAAAAAAATTGCCCAAGCTTGGGCGTACTCTTTGCCATCAACGTTGGCGTTGATGGTTCCTTTCGATCTCCTCGCCTCCCTGGCAATGGATGTGTATCTGCCGGTTGTTCCGCAGATGCCGGTCGCCCTGACCACATCCCAGTCTCTTATCCAATTAACGCTGAGTGCCTATATCCTGATCCTGGGATTGGGCCAGATCATTTTTGGGCCAATTTCGGATTGGATTGGCCGACGCCCGGTGGTGTTGGGGGGAGCCGGGATCTTTGCCATCGCATCGTTCCTGCTGGCGATAGCAAGCAGTGGGGGAGAATTTCTTGCTCTTCGTGTTTTTCAAGCCTTGGGGGCTTCGGCAGCGCTTGTAGGTACTTTTGCCACTGTGCGCGATGTCTTCGCCGACACGCCGGAAAGCACCACCATCTATGGTCTGTTTGGTTCCATTCTGGCCTTCGTACCGGCTTTAGGACCGATACTTGGGGCAGTCGTCGCGCTCACCTTAGGGTGGCGGGCAATTTTCGCCATGCTCGGTGTAATGGCTGTTCTGGCGCTTTTTCACGCGTGGCCTCGATGGCATGAAACTCGCCCTAAGAATACGTGGCGGCAGGGGCCGACCATTTCTTCCATCCTCAGAAGCCAATCCTTTTGGGTCTATACCGTTGGCTTTGGGGCAGCAATGGGCGCTTTTTTCGTCTTCTTTTCCATTGCCCCCAGGGTGTTGATCGATGAGGCTGGTTGGAGCCAAGTTTCATTTAGCTTGGCTTTTGCCTCAGTCGCATTGGTGATGATTATTACCACGCGATTTATCGGCATATTCGTAAAGAAATGGGGTATCCCAGGTTCTTTTGTTCGGGGCATTTTCGTCATGGCCGGGGGCGCCATTGTCCTCGGAGTGCTGTCGATTTTAACGAAGGCGAGTTTCGTCAGCTTCGTTATGCCCATGTGGATAATTGCCGTTGGGATTGTATTCGTGGTTTCAGTCACGGCAAATGGTGCTCTTCGGGATTTCGGAGATGCGGCTGGAACCGCGGTCGCCATGTATTACAGCATTCAGAGTCTGATCGTCAGCGGTTTGGGTACCTTGTCAGTCCTGGCTCTCGACGGCGCTACCGCTTGGCCATTGGTGGCTTATTGCCTTGTTATGTCTACAGTGGGCATAGCTGGCTATGCAACCTTGAAGCAGAAATGAGGAGGCACTATGGAACTCCGACATCTGCGCTGCTTTTTGGCCGTGGCCGAGGAACTGCATTTCGCCCGTGCCGCCGAGCGGCTGCACATCGAGCAATCGCCGCTATCTCGCGCCATCAAGGAACTGGAAGAAGAACTGGGCGTGGTGCTGTTCGCACGCACCACACGCAGCACTCGGCTGACCCGTGCGGGCAAGCTATTCTTTGAGCATGTGCCGCGTGTCTTCTCTGCCTTGCAGCAAGCGCGCGACAGCGTGAAGGCGGCCGCCAACGGTTTCCACAGCCAATTGCGCATTGCACTATCCGACGGTATGACGCCCTCGCGTCTGCCAGCCTTGTTGGCACTGTGTCGGCAGGAAGAACCCGAGGTTGAAATCCGCTTCTTCGAGGTGCCGCTGTCGCAACAGATCAAAGGGCTGCACGGCGACCTGTACGACGTGGGCTTTGCCCGCGCTGATGAGGTCGGTGATGGCCTCATTGCCGAGCCGGTATGGAGTGATCCGCTGATGGTGGCCGTGCCGGCACGGCATCCCCTGCTGGCCCACAAGCGCATCCCCTTGGAAGAGCTGCTGCGCTATCCCCTGGTGCTGTGCGATCCGCAGGCGTGCGAGGGCCATGCCCGGCAGGTGGATCGTGTGCTACGCCGTGTGGACATGGAACCGCTGGTGGCTGAACGGGTGGCGTCCTGCGACCTGATGATGGCGCTGGTGTCCGCAGGCATCGCCCTGGGGCTGACGGGCTGCGCGCACATCTTGGCCAGCCAGGAACCTGGCGTAGTGGCACGGCCACTGACAGGCCGTTCACCGTTGCTGACGACCTACTTGCTGCGCCCGGAAGGCGAGCCTTCGGAAATGCTCGCCCGCTTCATCGACCGTGTGCAGGCCATCGAATCACCCGAAGGTAGCAGGCCCACGCCGGGTCTTGATGCCGACTCCCTGGAGGAACCCGCATGATGAGAAACTCCATTCCGTTCCTACTGGCCGTGGCATTAACCGCTTGCGGCCAATCGGAAACGCCCAAGCAGGCCGAGGTGCCGACCGTGGAGGAACTGGCCGCCGATCCGGCACTGCTGAAGGAGCTGCGCCAGCAGTGCAAGACTGATCGCGCCAGGCTTGGCGACGTGCTGTGCAATCGAGTCGCCGAGGCTACGCGCAAGCGGTTCTACGGCGATGGCAAGACCCCATACACACCGCCGAAGGATCCGCCCAAGTTCTGATCGCGGTCGATTCAACAACACATTCCGTTTTCTCGCCATACACGCCGCAATGCGCCTGCGCTTGCGGCGTTTTTCTTTGGCTCGACGCTGCGCGAATTCTTCCTTTTTTCTAGACCTTTCTCCCGATAACGGTCTTTGACCGGCACCGACCCAGCACCGATTCTCGCGTCATGCGGCACGTCCTTGTGCCGCGTGTGAACGAGGAATCAGCGCAGAGGAAATCGGAGGCCAGTCAATGCAAGCTCAGGGCGTGCTGTTCGGGCAGATCGCGGTTGTTTTCAGCATCGTGATCGCGGGTGTGTGGAGTGCAACGCAATGGACAGCCGCCGCTCTGGCCTACCAACTACGCCTTGGCTCGCCGTGGTTCGACTTCTTTGGAACCCCGGTCTATCACCCCTGGCGGCTGTTTGAGTGGTGGTTCTTCTTCGATGCCTACGCGCCGCACGTCTTCGACATAGGCGGTGCCATTGCGGGCGGCAGCGGCCTGATCGCCGTAGTGGTTGCCATCGCCATGTCGGTGTGGCGCTCGCGACAATCGCGCCTGGTCACAACCTACGGCTCGGCACGTTGGGCCAACACCGCCGACATTCGCAAGGCCGGGCTGGTGCAGTCTGCCGGCGTCTTTCTCGGTCTGCATGACGGGCAGTACCTGCGCCACGAAGGCCCGGAACACGTCCTGACCTTCGCGCCCACACGCTCGGGCAAAGGTGTGGGCCTGGTGGTGCCGACCTTGCTGTCCTGGCCTGCATCGGCAGTGATCCACGACATCAAGGGCGAGAACTGGCAGATCACCGCTGGCTGGCGTTCGCGCTTCTCGCATTGCCTGCTGTTCAACCCCACCGATCCGCAGTCGGCCGCGTACAACCCGCTGCTGGAAGTGCGGCACGGCGCGCATGAAGTGCGCGACGTTCAGAACATCGCCGACATTCTCGTTGACCCTGAAGGCGCGCTGGAGAAGCGCAATCACTGGGAGAAGACCAGCCATGCGCTCCTGGTCGGCGCCATCCTGCATGTGCTCTACGCGGGCGAAGACAAGACGCTGCGCGGCGTCGCCAACTTCCTCTCCGACCCCGCGTGCCCGTTCGAGCTGACGCTGCATCGGATGATGACGACGAAGCATCTGTGCGATGCACCGCACCCGGTTGTCGCATCGGCCGCGCGTGAAGTGCTCAACAAGTCGGACAACGAGCGGTCGGGCGTGCTCTCCACCGCGATGAGCTTCCTGGGCTTGTACCGCGACCCGACGGTGGCCGAGGTCACGTCGCGCTGCGACTGGCGCATCGCCGACCTGATCGCGTCCGAATCACCTGTGTCGCTGTACTTGGTGGTGCCGCCCTCGGACATCAGCCGCACCAAGCCGTTGATCCGGCTCATCTTGAACCAGATCGGGCGGCGCCTCACCGAATCGCTCGATGGCAGCGACGGTATCGAACGCCGCCACAAGCTGCTGCTGATGCTTGATGAGTTTCCGGCGCTGGGGCGTCTGGATTTCTTCGAGACGGCGTTGGCCTTCATGGCCGGCTACGGCATCCGCAGCTTCCTCATCGCGCAGTCGCTCAACCAGATCGACAAAGCCTACGGCCAGAACCATTCGATTCTGGACAACTGCCATGTCCGGGTGACGTTCGCCACCAACGACGAACGCACCGCCAAGCGCATTTCCGAAACGCTGGGCACAGCCACCGAACTGCGTGCGCAGCGCAACTACGCCGGCCACCGGCTCGCGCCGTGGCTGGGCCATCTGATGGTGTCGCGCCAGGAAACCGCTCGCCCGCTGCTGACGTCGGGCGAAGTGATGCAGCTTCCGCCCGACGAAGCAGTGGTGATGGTGTCCAGCGTCGCGCCGATCAAGGCGAAGAAGCTGCGCTACTACGCCGACGCCAATTTCAAGCAGCGCGTGCTGCCGCCGCCCGCGCTCGCGGCCGGGCAGTACGCCGACGTGCCACCGGCCCGCGCCGACGACTGGAGTTGCCTGGCGATTCCGGCCGTGCCAGCCGCATCACCCACTGCGTCCGCCGATGAGCTGGGTCGCACCGACGACGGCGGTCCACGCCGCCAACCCGAACTCTCAGAAACCGTTGCCTACGACCCAGAGCTGGAACACACGTCCAACGATCTGTCGCTGCTCGATGACGACGACCTATTGCCGCTTCCCCGCCAGCTCGATCCCGCCATGCAACGCACGGCGCGGCTGGCCTCTCTCGACCCCAACGACGGAATCGACCTATGAGCCAATACCGCCTTAATCTGTTCATCCAACACGAGCACGCCAAGCGGCTGGAAGAACTGGCCGCCAAGAAAGGCGTCTCGAAATCCAGCATCGTCGCGGCGGCGCTGGCGTCGTGGCTGTCGCCGGACGCGGGCGACCAACGCGAGGCCGCCATTGCCAAGCGGCTGGATCGCCTGTCGCGGCAGACCGAGCGCCTGGAGCGCGATCAGAACATCCAGATCGAGACGCTGGCGCTGTTTGTCCGCTATTTCCTGACCGTCAGCACGCCGGTGCCCGAGGCGCATCAAGACGCAGCCCGCGCTCAAGGCAAAGCGCGTTTCGAGCAATTCATCGAACAGCTCGGCAGGCACCTGCTGCGCGGCCGGAGCCTGGTGCGCGACGTAGTGGAAGAACTGCATCCCGATCCGATGCGGATGGATGACGCGGAGGCGCTCGCCGAAGCCCATGAACGTGCTACGGAGCGTGCCTCATGAGCGCCGTTCCGCAGACCCCGCCCGAACCACGCTCGTCGGCCAGCACTTCACAGGATCGCCGCATCCAGATGCTGCGCACGGCAATGGGGCCGCTGATCGCCGCCGCGCTCGAAGACCCGGACGTGGTGGAAATCATGCTCAACCCTGATCGCACCCTCTGGGTCGATCGGTTGTCGTCGGGCCGTGCGCCGCTGGGCGTCGAACTGCCCGAGGCCGATGGCGAACGCATCATTCGCCTGGTGGCCGCGCATGTCGGCGCGGAAGTGCATCGCGGACAACCACTGTTGACCGCCGAGCTGCCGGAAACCGGCGAGCGTTTCGAGGGCATCTTGCCGCCGGCCGCGCCGGGGCCAGCGTTCGCGCTGCGCAAGCGAGCCGTGAGCATCATCGGACTGGATCGCTATGTGGCCGACGGCATTCTGACTGCCGGCCAGGCGGACTTCCTGCGCCGCGCTGTGCGCGAGCGTCAGAACATCCTGATCGCTGGCGGTACCAGTACCGGCAAGACCACGCTCGCCAATGCCTTGCTCGCGGAAATCGCTGCCACGGGCGACCGCGTGCTGGTGCTCGAAGACACCATCGAGCTGCAATGCGCCGCTCGCGACCATGTGCCGCTGCGCACGCGCGCGGGCGTGGTGTCGATGCAGGAGCTGGTGCGCGCCACGATGCGCCTGCGCCCTGATCGCGTGATCGTCGGCGAGGTGCGTGGCGGCGAGGCACTTGATCTCATCAAGGTGTGGGGCACCGGCCACCCCGGCGGCATCGCCACGATTCACGCCGGTTCCGCCTTGGGCGCGCTGCTTCGCCTGGAGCAACTGATTCTCGAAGTGGCGGTGAATCCACCGCGCGCGTTGATCGCCGAGGCCATCAACGTCGTCATCCACATCGCCGGGCGTGGCCGCAAGCGCCACGTCGAAAGCATCGCACGAGTCGTCGGTTTCGACGGCGCGGGCTATCGCACGGCGGATGCGCTGGAAACGCCGTTTCCCGAGCTGCCGCCAGTTCCTTCCCCGTCCCCTGACCCCTCTGGAGAACTGCCATGACGCAGATGCACATTCAAGCTTTCCGCATTTCCGTAAATCCGGCTTCGGCCTTCGCGCGTCTGCGGCGCCTGGCCGCGCCGGCGCAGCACGGCCTGCTGCTGGCCGCCGTCATGATGACGGCTAGCACCGCGCAGGCCGCCGGTTCCAGCATGCCCTGGGAAGGCCCGCTGACCTCCATCCTCGAATCCATCCAGGGGCCGGTGGCGCGCATCGTCGCGGTCATCATCATCATTTCCACCGGCCTGGCGCTGGCCTTCGGCGATACCAGCGGCGGCTTCCGCAAGCTGATCCAGATCGTGTTCGGTCTGTCCATCGCGTTCGCGGCGTCCTCGTTCTTCCTGTCGTTCTTCAGCTTCTCCGGCGGGGCCGTCGTATGAGCGCCGCTAACGAAGGAACGCCGGGCTTCGCGTCCGGCTTCGAGATTCCGTTGCATCGCTCGCTGACCGAACCGATCTTGCTAGGCGGTGCGCCGCGCACCGTGGCGATTGCCAACGGCACGCTGGCTGCCGCCGTCGGGCTGGGCCTGCAACTGTGGGTTCCCGGTGTGGTGCTCTGGATCGTCGGCCATTCGCTGGCGGTGTGGGGTGCGCGCGTCGATCCGCAGTTCATGCAGGTCTTCGCCCGGCACATCAAGCACAAGCCGCTGCTGGACGTGTAGGGGGCCGCCGCCATGCTGAACCTTGCCGAATACCGCCAGCGCCCGGCCTTGCTCGCCGACTGGCTTCCGTGGGCCGGGCTGATCGCGCCGGGCATCGTCTTGAACAAGGACGGCAGTTTCCAGCGCACGGCGCGCTTTCGCGGGCCGGATCTGGACAGCGCCACACAGGGCGAACTGATCGCCACGTCGGCACGGCTCAACAACGCGCTGCGCCGGCTGGGTTCGGGCTGGGCGTTGTTCATCGAAGCCGAGCGCCGGCCGGCGGCGGACTACCCGCACTCCGACTTTCCCGAACCGCTGTCCTGGCTGGTGGACGAGGAACGCCGCGCCGGATTCGAGGAATCGGGGCATCACTTCGAGAGCGGTTATCACCTGACGCTGGCTTACCTGCCGCCCGAGGAATCGCGCGCCCGCGCGGCCAAGCTGCTCTACGAGAACGCGCCCGGCGATGGCGTGGACTGGGGCGGTCGGCTCGATGCATTCGTGGCGGAAACTGATCGCGTCTTCGACTTGCTTGATGGCGTGATGCCGGAAATCGCCTGGCTCGATGACGCCGAGACGCTGACCTACCTCCACGCCACGGTATCCACGCGGCGCTATCCGGTGGCCGTGCCGGAGGTGCCGTTCCATATCGACGCGCTGCTGGCCGACTCCGCGCTGGTCGGAGGCCTGGCGCCCACGCTGGGCGACCAGCACCTGCGCGTGGTGTCGGTGCGGGGCTTTCCGACCTCGACCTGGCCGGGCCTGCTGGACGACCTCAACCGCCTGGGCTTCGCCTACCGCTGGAGCACGCGCTTTCTCTGCCTGGACAAAGCCGAAGCGGAAAAGGAACTCGGCCGCCTGCGTCGCCAATGGTTCGCCAAGCGCAAGAACGTCATCGCGCTGCTGCGCGAAACCATCTTCCAGCAGGAAAGCCCGCTGGTTGATACCGACGCCAGCAACAAGGCGGCCGACGCGGATGCCGCGATGCAGGATCTGGGTGGCGATCAGGTTGCCTTCGGTCACTTCACTGCAACGGTGACGGTGCTCGATGCCGATCCGGCCGCGGCCGACGAGAAGCTGCGCATGGTGGAGCGCGTCATCCAGGGCCGGGGTTTCGTGACCATCCCCGAAACGCTGAACGCCGTGGATGCGTGGCTGTCGTCCATCCCCGGCAATGCCTACGCGAATGTCCGCCAGCCCATCGTCTCGACGCTGAACCTGGCGCACATGATGCCGCTGTCCGCCGTATGGGCCGGGCCGGAGAAGAACGACCACCTGGACGGCCCGCCGTTGATCGTTACCCGCACCGATGGCGCCACGCCGTTCCGGCTGGTGACGCACATCGGCGACGTAGGCCACACGCTGGTCGCCGGCCCGACCGGTATGGGCAAGTCGGTGTTGCTTGCCATTCTGGTGCAGCAATTCCGCCGCTATCGCGGCTCGCGCGTGTTCGCCTTCGATATGGGCCGCTCGATGCGCGCCACCATCCTGGGCCTGGGCGGCGAGCACTACGACTTGGGCACCGATGGCGGCATTGCCTTCCAGCCGCTCGCGCGTATCGACCGGGAAAGCTATCGCTCCTGGGCGGGGGAATGGGTGGCAGGCCGCCTGCTGCATGAGGGCATGACGGTCGGCCCGGACGAAAAGGCGGTCATCTGGTCGGCGCTGGGCAGCTTGGCCGGGGCGCCTGTTGAGCAGCGCACGTTGACCGGGTTCTCGGTACTGCTGCAATCGAACGCGCTACGGCAGGCACTTGCGCCCTATGTGCTCGGTGGCGCGCACGGCAAGCTGCTGGACGCGGACACCGATCGTCTCGGCTTCGGTGACGTGCAGGGCTTCGAGATGGAAGAACTGATGCACAGCCCCGCCGCCGTGCAAGCGGTGCTGCGCTACCTATTCGCCCGCTTCGATGAGCGTTTCGACGGTGCGCCCACGCTGCTGATTCTCGATGAGGCGTGGCTGTTCCTCGATGAGCCGTCTTTCGCCGCGCGCATCCGCCAATGGTTGAAGACGCTGCGCAAGAAAAACGTGTCGGTGATCTTCGCCACGCAGTCGCTCGCCGACATCAAGGATTCGACCATCGCGCCCGCGATCATCGAGAGCTGCCCGAGTCGGATTTTCTTACCCAACCCGCAGGCGAACGAACCGCAGATTCGCACGATCTACGAGGGCTTCGGCCTCAACAGCCGGCAAATCGAGATCGTCGCCACCGCCCAGCCCAAGCGCGACTACTACTACCAATCGCGCCTCGGCAATCGCCTGTTCGACCTCGACCTGGGGCCGGCCGCGCTCGCCTTCGCGGGCGCATCCACACCGCAAGACCAACGCGACATTGACCGCGTGCTGACGCAGGCCGGTGCTCCCGGCTTCGCCGGTGCTCCCGGCTTCGCCGGTGCGTGGCTGCGCCATCGCGGCCTCGACTGGGCCGCCGACCTGCTGCCGTCCTCGCCGGCGGCGGCTTCGTTCCTCGCTTCTCAACCGTTGGAGGTTTCGCTATGAAGACCCGTGTGCTTTCCGCTTCGCTCGCCGCCGCGCTGGCCGGCTCGCTGATGCTTACCCAGCCGGCGGCGGCGCTGACCTTCGTTGATCCCGTCAACTTGGTGCAGAACACGCTAACCGCCATCCGCACCCTTGAGCAGATCAACAACCAGATCAATCAGCTTCAGAACGAGGCCCAGATGTTGATAAACCAGGCGCGCAATCTCGCGAGTCTGGACTTCAACATCGTCAACCGCCTGCGCTCCACGCTGGCCACTACCGAACGCCTGATCGCCGAGGCGCAGGGACTGGCCTACGACGTGCAGAGCATGGATGCCACGTTTGCCCGTCTGTACCCGGAGCAGTACGCCGCGACCATCAGCGGCGACCGCATGGCGCAAGACGCCCGCGAACGCTGGAAGAACACGCTCGATGGCCTGCATACCGCGATGCGGATGCAGGCGCAGGTGTCGCAGAACCTGGCGCAAGACGAAAGCGCGCTGGCCGACCTCGTGAGCCAGAGCCAGTCGGCCACCGGCGCCTTGCAGGCGCAGCAGGCGACCAATCAGCTTCTTGCCTTGCAGGCCAAGCAGTCCATCCAGTCCCAGCAGCTCCAGATCACGCAAGACCGCGCCGCGTCGCTGGAACTGGCGCGGCAGGCGGCGGCTACCGAGCGCGCCCGCGAAGTGCGGCGGCGCTTCCTCGGCACCGGCACGCCGTACACGCCGCAGTCCGTCAATTTCTACAACAACTGACGGAGGCGGCCATGCGATGCGCTTCCGTCTTGTCGGTTTCGCTACTGACCGTACTGCTGGCCGCTTGCGGCCAGCAGTCGGCCGAGAGTCTGGCCGACGCTTTGACCGCAGATCCCGTGCGGCTCAAGGCGTTGCGTGCGCAGTGCGCGGCCGACCGGCAGGCCGTGGGCGAAGACGACTGCCGCGCCGCCGCCGAAGCCTTCCGGCGGCGCTTCTTCTCCGGCCAGGCCGGGCCGGATGAATACCGGACGCTGGCCGAGCTGCCGCCGATTCCGGCGAGCTTCGATGAACCCATAGGAGAGGACGCGCCATGAACGACGTGACCATCATCGACCGCTTCCTCGATACGTTCTCGCGCTACATCGACTCCGGGTTCGGCTTGCTGCAAGGTGAAGTGGCGTTCCTGACCGCCACGCTGATCGTCATCGACATGACCATCGCCGGCTTGTATTGGGCCATGAGCCACGCCACCGGCCTGGGCGAGGACGTGATCGTCAAGCTGCTGCGCAAGGTGCTCTACGTCGGTGCCTTCGCCTACATCATCGGCAACTTCAACTGGCTGGCTGGCATCGTCTTCCGCTCGTTCGCCGGGCTTGGCCTGACGGCCACCGGCTCGACCATGACGATGGACAACTTCCTGCAACCGGGGCGGCTGGCCAAGACCGGCATCGACGCCGGTGCGCCGATCCTCGACCAGATCGGCGACATGGCGGGCTTCCCCGAAGTCTTCGTGAACATCGACCCCATCGTGGTGATGTTCCTCGCCTGGCTCACCGTCATCCTGTGTTTCTTCGTGCTGGCGATCCAGCTTTTCATCACCCTGATCGAGTTCAAGCTGACCACGCTCGCCGGCTTCGTGCTGGTGCCGTTCGCGCTCTGGAACAAGACCTCGTTCCTCGCCGAGAAGGTGCTGGGCAATGTGGTGTCCTCGGGCATCAAGGTCTTGGTGCTGGCCGTCATCGTCGGCATCGGCTCGGGCCTGTTCGCCGAGTTCCAAGTTCACCCCAACGAACCCTCCATCGACCACGCCCTTGTCGTGATGCTGGCCTCGCTCGCGCTGCTGGCGCTGGGCATCTTCGGCCCCGGCATCGCCACAGGCCTCGTCTCCGGTGCGCCGCAGCTTGGCGCAGGAGCGATGGCCGGTGCTGCCATTGGCGCCGCCGGCACGGCCGTTGCCATTAGTGCTGCCGCAACCGGGGTGGGCGGTGCGGTCGTGGCCGGCGCACGCATGGCGCCTGCGGCTGCCAAGCTGGCCGGCGCCGGTGCGCGTGCCGCCACCTCGGCGGCCGGTAGCGCCAAGTCGGCATTCCAAGCCGGTTCCGCCGCTGCAGGCGGCGGGGCCAAGGGCGCGATGGCCGGCTTGGGCAATGTCGCCAAGACCGGTGCGCAGGCTGCCGGGCGCAGCGTCGCATCCGGGGCGTCCGGCGCTGCGCAGAAGATCACCGGCTCTTTCCGCGCTGGATGGAACGGTACAGAGGCCGGTGACGGCGCTGCGTCCGGTGCGGCTGGCTCCGGCCAGGCAGCCGCAGGGGAAGCCGCAGACAGCGCCGCCAGCTCGCAGAAGCAAGAGCAGCCCGCATGGGCCAAGCGGATGCACCGGCGCCAGCAGATCACCCATGCCGCGACCACTGCCGCCCACACGCTGCGCGGTGGCGATGGCGGCGGCTCCGGGCAAGGCCCGAGCCTGCGCGGCTCCGACGACTAAAGCGATTCACAAGGAGAACTGACCATGCGATTCAAACGACCGCAGGTGCGTTATGCCGATACGCCGCAGCCTGCCACCCCGTATCAAGCCGCCGCCCAGGTGTGGGACGAGCGTATCGGCTCGGCCCGCGTGCAGGCGAAGAACTGGCGGCTGATGGCCTTCGGCTGCCTGGTGCTGGCCTTGCTGATGGCCGGCGGCCTGGTGTGGCGTTCGGCGCAGTCCATCGTGACGCCCTACGTCATCGAAGTCGATCAGTCCGGCCAGGTGCGCACCGTGGGCGAGGCCGCCACGCCGTACCGGCCTGCCGATGCGCAGATCGCGCATCACCTGGCCCGCTTCGTGACGCTGGTGCGCTCGCTGTCCATCGACCCCATCGTGGTCCGGCAGAACTGGCTCGATGCCTACGACTACACCACCGACAAGGGCGCGGCGGTGCTCAACGACTACGCGAGCAAGAACGATCCGTTCGCCCGTGTTGGCCGCGAGTCGGTGACGGTGCAGATCACCAGCGTCACGCGCGCCAGCGATGCCTCGTTCAACGTCCGCTGGACAGAACAGCGGTTCGTCAATGGCGCGCCCGCTGGCACCGAACGCTGGAACGCCGTGCTTTCTACCGTCCTGCAAACCCCGCGCACCGAACAGCGCCTGCGCAAGAACCCGCTGGGGATCTACGTCAACGGCCTGTCGTGGAGCCGCGAACTGGATTCTTCCGAAGGAGCCACGCCATGAACCTGCCTTTCCGCTTTTACGCTTTGCCGTTGATGCTGCTGGCCTCGACTGTCTTGTTCTCGGGCTGCGCCTCCCAGGGCAAGCCGCCGCCATCCATCTCGCTCGATGAACCGGTGCAGGCGCAGCCGCTGCCCGAGCCGCCCAAGCCGGTCGAAGTCGTCGCCGTGCCCGAGCCGCTGGCGCTACCGGCGCAGTTGAAGCCGCTGCCGGAAGTCGATGCGGCCACGCCCGCACCGGAGCCGGCCGACGAGAAGGTGCGCGTCTCGCGCGCCAATGCAGAAGCGCGCATCGCGCCGACTCGCGAGGGCTACGTCAACGCGATTCAGGTGTGGCCGTACAGCGACGGCGCGTTGTATCAGGTCTATGCCGCGCCGGGGCGCGTCACCGTGGTTTCGCTCCAGCCCGGCGAGGAACTGGTGACTGTCGCTGCCGGCGACACCGTGCGCTGGATCGTCGGCGACACGTCCAGCGGCAGCGGTGATGCACTGCGCGTCAATGTGCTGGTCAAGCCCACCCGCTCGGGCCTGAAAACCAATCTGGTCATCACCACCAGCCGCAGGACGTACCTGCTGGAACTGACTTCCACGGAAAAGGCATGGATGGCGTCGGTGTCATGGGACTACCCGAAAGACCGGATGCTGGCCTTGCAGTGCCAGTCGCAGGCGGCCAGTGCCGCCGCGCCGGTCGATACCGGCCTGGCGCTGGAGAAGATCCGCTTTCGCTACGCGATCAGCGGCAGCAATCCGCCGTGGAAGCCGCAGCGGGCCTTCGATGATGGCGAGAAGGTCTATATCCAGTTCCCGCCGGGTATCGCCCAAGGCGAACTGCCGCCGCTGTTCGTCATCGGTGCGCAGGGTGATGGGCAACTGGTGAACTACCGTTTCCGCCCGCCTTACTACATCGTGGATCGCCTGTTCGGCGCGGCGGAACTGCGCCTGGGCGGGGACAAGGGCGACGTGGTGCGGATCGAGCGCACCGACGGCGTTGCGCGGAGGAACTGACCATGAGCCAGGACGACACTCCCGACCTCGCCGCGCCACAGGCGGCGGGCAAGATCGCACCCGAAGCGGTAGCGCTGCGCGCCCAGCCGCGCCCGGTCACGCGCCTGAACCGGCGCACGCTGGCCATCCTCGCTGGCGGCCTATCGGTCGCCGTGCTCGGCGCGCTGATGTGGTCGCTGCAACCGCAGCGGCGCGGGGCCAATGAGCAGACCGAGCTTTACAACGTCGATCGCGTCTCCAAGTCGGAAGGACTGGACGCGCTGCCGGCGGACTACTCCAAGCTGCCGCCGGCCTTGCCGCCCGCGGTGCCCGAGCTGGGACCGCCACTGCCGGGCGATCTTGGCCCCGCCATCGTCAAGTCGCAGCAGCCCGTGACGGCTGCCTACGCGGCCCCCGGTCACGACCCCAACGATGCGCTGCGCAAGGAAGCCGAAGCGGCCGCAGCATCGTCCGTGTTCTTCCGCTCAGGCACGCAGAGGGCTGCTGCGGCGGCGCAGTCGCAGGTCGCCGCCGCTCCGGGCTTCGCCGCCAATGCGGCGTTCGACCCGATGGCTGCCGGGCCAGCCTCCACACCGGCGCAGCCTGCCGACCCGACGGCGGTACAGAACCAGCAAGACCAGAAAGAGGCGTTCCAGAAAGCCGGAACCGCGGAAACCCGTAATTCCGGAAATCTGCAAATGCCGGCTTCGCCGTATCAGGTGATGGCCGGGACAGTCATCGCCGGGGCACTGGTGACGGGCGTCAAGTCGGATTTGCCGGGCGACGTGATCGCCACGGTGACGGAGCCGGTCTATGACACGGCTACCGGGCGCTTCCTGCTGATCCCGCAGGGTTCGCGCATCCTGGGCCGCTACAACAGCCAGGTCAGCTACGGGCAGAGCCGCGTGCAGGTGGTGTGGAATCGGATCATCCTGCCCGACACGTCTTCGCTCACGCTCGACAACCTGGTCGGAGCCGACCCGGCCGGCTATGCCGGGCTGGAAGACGACGTGGACTACCACTGGGGCCGCATCTTCGCTGGCGCAGCGTTGACCACGTTGCTGGGCGTCGGCGCCGAGTTGGCCGCGCCCGAGAACCGCCAGGATGGCGACCGCATCATCATCGCTGGGCGCGACAGTCTGCAGGACAGCGTGAACCAGGTCGGGCAAGAGATGACCGGGCGCAACTTCAACATCCAGCCGACGCTGACCGAGCGGTCGGGCCTGCCGGTGCGCATCATCGTCAACCGCGATCTGGTATTCCGCTAGCGGAATACCAAATCGTATGCCGTGTCCAGAACTATGCCGAGTCGGATGTTCATATGCTTCCTTTCAGAGGTGTCCCAGCGGAACTTGGTCGGCATAGTCCGGTTCAAACCGGGTAAGCCTCCAAGGAGGTCGCTATGAGTAGACCCTGTCGAAAAAGGCCTTCCCGACTGCAAGCCGAGGGGCCACTGGCTCCCTATCTGGAGCCGTATGCCGAATACCTTGCCGATCAAGGATATTCGCAGGTTGCGTATTGGAAGAAAACCTTCCTGATTGCCGAGTTCAGTCGGTGGCTGAGTCGAGGTGGCATAGCGATCAACGAGATCGCCGGTGAATACGAAGATGCGTTCCTGCGCGATCGCGCCCGATATCGACTTCCCAAGGCCGGCGACCATATCGCTTTGTCTGGCGTAGTGGCCTGGCTTCGGGAAAAGGGCGTTGTCGAAGGTCAGTCCACGGCCTTGGCCAAGGCGTCGAGTATTGACTCGGTGTTGCAGGAGTACGCGTCCTGCCTGCTGGAAGATCGAGGACTGGCGCTGACGACCATCGAGAACTACGTCGGCTATGTCCGGCGTTTTCTGACGAATGTCTTGAGCGCGAGCGACCCGCAACTCGCCTGCGTGCACACCAGTCAAATTGCGAGCTACCTGCGCAGGAAGGCGCCAAAGGACCGCACGTTCGCATCGGCCAAGCACATCACCACGGCATTGCGTTCGTTCTTCCGCTTTGCAAGGTCCCGCGACTACATCCATGTCGATCTTGCGGCGGCAGTGCCCTCGGTGGCCGGGTGGTCCATGGCGTCGATTCCTAGGGCGATGCCGGCGGACTGTGTCCAAGCTCTCCTGCGCGCGAGCAAGACATGGCGAGCGCCGGCCGGACTGCGTAATCGCGCCATCCTGTTGCTGCTGGCACGGCTCGGACTGCGTGCTGGTGAGGTCGTCCAGCTTGAACTGGGCGATATCGACTGGGGCGAAGGTTGCTTGACCGTGCATGGCAAGAGCCGTGTGCAGCGACCCTTGCCGTTGCCCCATGACGCCGGAGAGGCGATCGCGGCCTACCTTGAACATGGGCGGCCGCCATCGAGCAGCCGCCGGGTGTTCCTGCGCTCGCGCGCGCCCTTCGACGGCCTGAAGTCCTCCAGCGACATTGACCAGATCGTCGCGCGTGCGATGGTGCGCGCGGGCATCGAATCCCGGTCCAGAGGAGCGCATCAGCTTCGCCATGCGCTTGCCGTAGACATGCTGCGCCAGGGGGCATCGCTGACCGAGATCGGCCAGGTGCTGCGCCACCGCAGCCCGCAGGCCACTCGGCGGTATGCAAAGGTGGACATCGATGCCTTGCGCGAAGTCGCTCTGCCATGGCCGGGAGAACTGTGATGAACAGCTTGCGCGACGACATCTCCGACTATCTGGCACTGCGCCGCTCCCTCGGCTTCAAGCTCAAGAAGGACGGGCGGCTGCTCCCGGACTTCGCCACCTTCATGGAGCATCGCCATGCCACGCACATCACGGCGAAGTTGGCGTTGCAATGGGCGCAGCAGCCTGCATCGACAGATACGAATTACCACGCTGGCCGGCTGCGCGCGGTGCGCAGCTTCGCCCGCTATCGCTCCCTCACCGATCCCCGCACCGAGATTCCTGCCACGGACTTGCTGCCGCGGCACAGGAGCACCTTCCGGCCTCACATCTTCAGCGAAGACGAGGTCCGGCGTGTGCTGGCGGCAAGCTTGCAACGCCGCCGTGGTGCCAAGCCGATCTCGCGCTGGTCGCGCTACGCGATCTTCGGTCTGCTGAGCGTCACGGGGATGCGCGTCGGTGAAGTTCTGAATCTTGATCTGGAGGACGTCGACCTCGACAACGGCGTGCTGACCATACGCAACGCGAAGTTCGGCAAGGATCGGCTGGTACCTGTGCATGCGACGACCTGCGAGGCACTGAAAACCTATCGCCAGCACCGCGATGAGTTCCTGGCCGGCAAGGCCGTCGAGCCGTTCTTCATATCGCCGCTCGGCTGCCGAGTGACCCATGGTGTTCTGGATCTGTCGTTCCTGAGGCTGACCCGCAAGCTCGGACTGCGTGGCGCAATGGATGCCAAAGGCCCCCGCCTGCACGATCTGCGCCACACCATGGCGGTCGAGGTACTGCACCGCTGCTACCGAGAAGGCGCAGACCTTGAACGCCGATTGCCTGCGCTGTCCACCTATCTTGGGCATACCGATCTGGCCTACACCTATTGGTATCTGCATCAGAACCCCTCGCTCATGACGCAGGCGATGGCGCGGCTTGAGCATCGTTGGGAGACCCCAGCATGACTCCCTCGGTCCCAACCTTCCCCGTCCTCTTGCAGCGGTTCTTCACGCAGCGCCTGATGCAGCAAAAACGCGTCAGCGCGCACACGATCAGTTCCTACCGAGACACGTTCAGGCTGTTGCTTCGCTTCGTGCAAAAGAGGCTGCACACCTCTCCTGAGCGGCTGGACTTCGCGAAGCTCGACGCGCCGCTGGTCGGTGCCTTCCTGACGGAGTTGGAGAAGACGCGGGGCGTGACTGCCCAGACGCGCAATCTGCGCCTGACCGCCATCCGATCGTTCTTCCGCTTCGCGGCCTACGAGATGCCGACGCACAGCGCGCAGATACAGCGTGTCCTCGCGATGCCGGCCAAGCGGTTCGATCGCAAGCTGATCGACTTCCTGAGCCGCCCGGAGGCCGATGCTCTCCTGAGTGCGCCTGACAGGCGCATCTGGAGTGGCCGCCGGGATCACGCGCTGTTGCTGCTGACCTTGCAAACGGGACTGCGCCTGTCCGAGGTGACCGCCCTGAAGCGTCAGGACGCGACGTTCGGTACAGGCGCCCGGGTCGAAGTCCTTGGCAAGGGGCGCAAGCAGCGAGCCATCCCGCTGTGCAAGCCTGTTGCCGCAGTGCTCCAAGCGTGGCTCGATGAAACGGGTGTCGCCCAGGACCGCTTCGTCTTCCCCAGCATGCGTGGCGGGCAGTTGAGTGCGGATGCCGTGGCGCACCTTCTGCAAAAGCACCTGGTCACTGCCACCGAGAACTGTTCCTCGCTCAAGAACAAGCACATCACATTCCACTGCCTGCGTCATACGACGGCTATGGACCTGCTCCATGCCGGGGTGGAAACCTCGGTCATCGCGCTGTGGCTCGGACATGAATCCATCGAGACCACGCACATCTATCTCGATGCGGACCTCGCGCTGAAGGAGAAGATCCTTGCCAAGACGATTCCCTTCGACAGCAAGCCGGGCAAGTTCCGCCCTGACGACCGATTGATGGCCTTCCTCAACCAACTCTAGAGACGAAACTATGCCGATATCCAACGCATTACATTGGCCTGCTGACATGGTCATTCATCGCTCCTTGTGCACCCGACTCGGCATAGTTCTGGACGCGGCATACGACCTAGTGCTGCGGCCGTACCAGCCACTGTTCTTCAACAAGGGAGCGATGCGATGAGCACGACCAAGAAACTGCGGCTGGGGCCGCTGCCGAAACTGGAGTCCACGAAGCTGACCTTCGCCTGCCCGGCCGGCTTGAAGGCCGACCTCGACCGCTACGCCGCGCTGCATGCGCAGGCCTATGGCGAAGCGGTCGATGCGGTGACACTGATTCCGCACATGCTGGAGGCGTTCATCGCGGGCGATCGGGGATTCAAGAAAGGAACCACGATCAGGGCCGCACCACCGAAGCAACCTTGACGAGAGAACACTTCTTTCGACGCTCACGACGAAAGCGCAGCCCACGGGCTGCGCTTTCGCTTTGAGGTGGCTTGCGATAATCCGAGGCATATCATTACGATCCGCCTCTGCCCGCTACGCTGCCCCTGAGCTTGCTACCGCGAAGCGCCTATGTGGCACCTATATCGAAATCGGGCCAACGCACGCAGCAGTCGAAATCTGGCCTAACCTGTTGTCTCTTAAGACCTTTCGAGTAGCTGCATGCTCGCGTTTAGGGCTTGACAGCGGACATTTTTTATGTCTAAAATCCGCTAACCTTAGATAGTGTTAACGCTTCAGAGGTTAATATGTGGCTGATTGATGAATTAGTTGAACACCATATTGTGCTTGCTCAACAAGATGGCCTTTTTGACAATCTTCCTGGTGCTGGTCGTCCATTAATGTTGGAGGATGATAGCGGTGTACCGCCAGATCTGAGGGTAGCTTATCGGCTGCTAAAAAACGCCGGTTGCCTGCCAATGGAACTTGAAGAGCGTAAAGAAGCGCTTAAGTTAGCTGACTTACTGGAAAACATCTCTCAAGCCTCACCAGAGTATGAGTCTGTTTCACGTCGCTTTCGGTTGCTTGAGCTGAGTTTACAGCAACGAGGTATCAATACTGATTTTTTGCATTGTGAAAACGCCAGTTCGTTAAAAAAGGTGTTTAACTCTCAAGATTAATTCCGTTCACAGCCTATATTGTGGCCTGATTTTTATCTATACTCATCCAGTTTTATTTTCCATCCTGATTATTAGAGGTAAGTATGGATGTATATCGTCATAAACGAGGGAAAATCCAGAATAGAGCTATTGAGGCTTTGCTGCATGACCCGCTATTCCGTCAACGCATTGAGATAAATAGCAAAGGTAAAGGCAGTTATCGCAGAAAAGAGAAACATGAAAAAAAGGGAAGTTGGGAGGGCAGAGGTAAGCAATCGAGTGATTATTTACCTCTGCCCTTTTTACTTTTCTGAGTTTTTAATGGTGTGGATTATTACGGTGGCTTTAGAATCAGAACAGTATGTTATAAATCGGTTGTAATGACTTTTACAGTTTAGGCTGTTGCTGATTTTTTAGCAGATCGCGTATTTCCGTTAATAATATTTCTTCTGCATTGGGTTTTGGTGGCTCTGCGGGTGCATCTTCTTGTTTACGACGCATTTTATTCATTAGTTTAATCGCCATGAAAATAGCGAACGCGACAATAATGAAGTCAAAAATATTTTGAATAAAAACACCGTAGTGCATAATCACTGCGGGTGTATCACCTTGAGCATCACGTAATACCAGACTGAATTGTTTGAAATCCACACCACCGATCAATAGTCCCAGGGGGGGCATTATAATATCGGACACCAGCGACGACACAATTTTTCCGAATGCAGCCCCGATGATAACCCCAACGGCCAGATCGACTACGTTACCGCGCATAGCGAATTCACGGAATTCTTTGATGATGCTCATAACCACTCTCCTCAATAAAAAGATAAATTAATTTTAACAAATAGTTTTATATTTTCCATGTCGCCTTGTGATGTTTAAAAAATTATCTCTTTTGATTACAAGAAGAATGGACTTGGTTGGAATAATCTTTCCACATCAGGTACGAACTTTTTGTCAGTTAAGAACATGATAATATGATCACCTTGTTCGATATGGGTATTATCATTGGCGATGATGACATCATCTCCACGAACAATAGCGCCGATGGTTGTGCCTGGTGGCAGTTTTATATCTTCAATCATCCGGCCCACAACTTTTGATGTGCCTTCATCACCATGAGCAATAGCTTCAATAGCTTCGGCGACCCCTCGGCGTAGTGAAGATACGCTGACAATATCAGCTTTACGCACATGGCTTAATAGTGCGGAGATAGTTGCCTGCTGTGGGGAAATAGCAACGTCAATCACGCTTCCTTGTACTAAATCAACATAGGCTCGACGCTGGATAAGCACCATGACTTTCTTTGCTCCCATCCGTTTAGCCAGCATGGCCGACATGATGTTGGCTTCATCATCGTTGGTGATAGCGATAAATACATCAATTTGCTCGATATGTTCTTCTGCAAGGAGTTCCTGGTCTGAGGCATCGCCATGAAAAACGATGGTATCCTGCAATAATTCTGCAAGCTCGGCAGCTCGTTCCGCATTATGTTCTATCAGTTTAATGCTGTAATTTTTTTCTAACCGTTGAGCCAGCCCGGCACCTACATTTCCGCCACCAACGATCATGATGCGTTTATACGGGTTTTCCAACCGCTGTAGCTCGCTCATTACGGCTCGAATATTCTGTGATGCAGCAACAAAAAATACTTCATCTCCCGCTTCGATAACGGTAGAACCCTGGGGGCGGATAGGGCGGTCATGACGGAAAATCGCGGCAACGCGTGTTTCTATGTGGGGTATATGTTCACGTATAGATGACAATGCGTTTCCGACTAACGGGCCGCCATAATAGGCATTTACGGCAGCAATACTCACTTTACCCTGTGCAAAATTAACCACTTGAAGAGCACCAGGATATTCAATCAGCTTATAAATATTATCGATCACCAGTTGTTCTGGAGAGATTAAATGATCAATGGGAACGGCTTCTGGCAGAAATAAATGGTCGGCTTCACGTATATATTCAGCAGATCTAATCCGTGCGATACGGTTAGGAGTATTGAAAAGTGAATAGGCTATTTGGCACGCGACCATGTTAGTTTCATCGGAGTTGGTTACCGCAACCAACATGTCTGCATCCTCTGCACCCGCCTCACGCAGAACACGCGGATGGGATGCGTAGCCCGTGACCACACGGAGATCAAATTTATCCTGAAGCTGACGTAAACGTGTCGTATCGGTGTCGACGACGGTGATATCGTTATTTTCCCCTGCCAGATTTTCTGCCAGCGTACCACCTACCTGACCAGCGCCAAGAATAATAATCTTCATAATAATTCATTCTGCCGAGTATGTTATAGCTGTGTGGTTGTAGACAATACTGGAGGCAATGTCAGTTTTTTACCAGTTTCGCGTAGAAGAATCCATCGCCATCATCCGGGCTGGGGAGTTTTTGTATTCCTGGATGCGAGTTATTGCCGGTGCCAATCAGTTCAGCATCGGCGTGGCACATCAAAAACGCCTGTATTTGCTGATGGTTTTCTTCGGGTATGATAGAACAGGTGGCATAGATCAAAGTTCCGCCAGTTTTAAGGTATGGCCAGATTGCATTAAGAATCTCTTTTTGGAGTAAAGCGAGTTCGGCGATGTCGCTATCGCGTCGCAGCCACTTTATATCAGGATGGCGACGAACCACGCCCGTCGCGGAGCAAGGGGCGTCAAGCAGGATGCGATCAAATCTTTTATCGCCATACCAGCGTTCCGGGTGACGGCCATCTCCTTGCTTCAGTTCGGCCTCAAGTCCTAAGCGCTGTAAATTTTCCTTCACGCGTTTAAGCCGATTGTCATCGATGTCGACAGCCAGCACGTGCGCTTTCGGCGCCGCTTCGAGAATATGGGTTGTTTTACCGCCGGGTGCCGCACAAACATCGAGGATGTGTTCGCCGTTTTGCGGCGACAACCAATGGATACACCCCTGGGCTGAGGCGTCTTGTACGGTCACCCATCCTTGCGTAAACCCAGGAAGCAGATTGACCGCACATGGCACAGACAGCCTGATAGCATCGGGATAATCAGGATGCGGTAAGGCTTCGATGCCTTCTTGTTCCAGTAGGGGGAGATATTCATCGCGGGTGTGGTGCAACCGGTTCACCCGCAGCCACATTGGTGGCCTCTGGTTATTGGCTTCGACAATTCTTTCCCAGTCTTCAGGATATGCATGTTTAATGCGAGCCAATAACCAGTTTGGGTGCAGGTAGCGTATGGGGTTGTTTGCTACGCGTTGCAGCAGTTCGTCCTGCTGGCGTTGAAACTGACGTAAAACGCCGTTAATCAGCCCTTTAAGCTGAGGACGCTTCATGGCCACGGCACCTTCTACCGTTTCAGCCAGTGCGGCATGCGCCGGGATCCGGGTATATAGCAATTGATACATGCCAACCATAATAAGGTAATGCAACGGGCGCTGTTTTCCCGTTAACGGTTTTGCCATCAGTTGCTGAATACACCACTCTAATTGTGGCAAAACACGCAGTACGCCAAAACACAGTTCCTGCAATAATGCGCGATCTTTGTCAGCGATATCACACTGATATGTAGGTAATAAGTTGCTGAGAGACTGCCCATGATCTACTACTTTCCCTACCACTTTAGCGGCAATACTGCGAAGGTTATATGCATTTTTCATTAGTTAGCGACTATGTAATAGATAGGTATACTGGCGATTATCGCTGGCATTAAACATCGTTCAGGCCAGAACCTTACCCGGAATAAACCATTCTCGCCGTGAATTAAGTAAGTTCTGTGCTGCCATCACTTTTTTACCGGCGGGTTGTAATTCAATGATCGTCAACACGCCGTCTGACGTGGCGACCTGAATGCCATGCTTGTCAGACTGTAAAATAGTGCCGGGCAAAGCGTGATGCTCTGCTGGGAATGCTTCGCTTTTCCATACCTTGACCGGCTGTTCATCCACGACAAAATAGCTGACTGGCCACGGATTGAACGCCCGTACACAGCGTTCAAGTTGGGCGGCGGAAAGCTGCCAGTTGAGACGCGCCTCTTCCTTGCTGAGTTTCTCTGCATAGGTTGCCAGCGCATCATCCTGAGGTTCTGCTACGAGCTGTTCATCAGCAAGCTGCTCAAGCGTTTCCAATAGCCCGCGAGGGCCTAGTTCAGCCAGTTTTGCGTATAACGTTGCGCTGGTATCCTCATGAAGAATAGGGCACTCAATCTTATGCAGCATTGCGCCGGTATCGAGGCCAACGTCCATCTGCATGATTGTAATGCCGGTGGTCGTATCTCCTGCCCATAGCGCACGCTGAATCGGCGCAGCGCCCCGCCAGCGTGGCAGCAGTGAACCATGCACATTGATACAACCGAGACGCGGCATATCCAGAACGGTTTGCGGTAAAATCAAACCGTAGGCAACAACAACCATTACATCCGCATGGAGTGCCTCAAGCATTTCCTGGCCTTCGGTCTGGCGCAGCGATTTGGGTTGATACACTGGTATATCATGCTGTTCGGCCAGGATTTTTACCGGGCTGGGCGTAAGCTTGTTGCCTCTTCCTGCCGGGCGATCGGGTTGAGTGAATACGCCAACGACCTGATGTCGAGATGATAACAGCGCGTCAAGGTGGCGCGCTGCAAAGTCAGGTGTTCCAGCAAAGATAATACGTAAAGAATCAGACACATCGTTTCCTGTCAGGAAAATAAATTATTGATTCCGGCTGTTTTGTTTAGCCAGTTTTTCCAGTTTTTGACGAATTCTCTGGCGCTTAAGCGGGGAGAGATAGTCGATAAACAGTTTCCCAACCAGATGATCCATTTCATGCTGAATACAAATGGCTAACAGGCCGTCAGCTTCCAGTTCAAAAGCGTTACCTTCCCGATCCACAGCCTGCACTTTTACATGTTCGGCACGCGGCACAAGCGCTCTTGTTTCCGGAATCGACAGGCAACCTTCTTCTATACCGGTATCGCCGCTCTTCTCAAGAAGTACGGGATTAATCAAAACCAGTCTTTGATCTCGTTCCTCTGAAACATCAATAACAATAATACGTTGATGAATATCAACCTGTGTGGCGGCCAGGCCAATGCCTTCTTCTTCATACATAGTATCGAACATATCATCGACGATACGCTGTGTTTCTGCATTGACTTCTTTTACGGGCTGCGCCTTGATGCGAAGCCGCTCATCCGGAAAATGTAATACCTGCAAAACTGACATATATATTTAGATCTGTATCCGAGTGATGAAAGGGTATCAAAGTCTATTCTAGACATTTCCTGTACCGATTGACAGCATCTACACTTAATTGCACGGTCGACCTGAATCCAGCGGAATAAGGGATGTACGATGTTATCAACGGAAATCTGGTTGCGCTTAATGGGCGTGAGACATCTGGGCGCCAGTCGAGCTGGGGCAATGGCCGGAAAACTTATTGCCATGGGCGATTACGACAGAAGCGCCTTAATGTCACTTGGCCTGACGGAAGTTCAGGCTGAACAATTCCAACAGCTTGACCCGAAAATTTTAGAAAAAACGCTGTGCTGGCTGTCGCAACCTGATCACCATATTGTGACCTGTATTGATAAAAGATACCCATTTTTGCTCGGTAATATCAGCACCTTTCCACTCTTGCTTTTTGTTGCAGGCGATCTCTCTTTATTGGCACGGCCACAAATTGCGGTTGTTGGCAGTCGCAACAATAGTACGTATGGTGAGCAATGGGGGCAATTCTTTGCACAAGAATTGGCGCTGAATAACCTCATCATAACAAGCGGGTTGGCTGTTGGGATAGATGGTATTGCACACCGAGCCGCACTTGATGTAGAGGGAAAGACGATCGCGGTATTAGGTAGTGGATTGGCATATATTTATCCTCGCCGTCATCAAAAGCTTGCCGATCGAATCCTGGAACACGGCGGCGCATTAGTCTCTGAATTCCCGATAGCGACGTTGCCGTTGCCTACTAATTTTCCAAGAAGAAATCGTATTATCAGCGGGTTGAGTCTGGGCGTATTGGTTGTCGAGGCATCGATTCGCAGTGGATCGCTGGTGACTGCCCGTTATGCGTTGGAACAAGGGCGGGAAGTGTTTGCTTTACCTGGGCCTATAGGTAACCCGATGACAGAAGGAACACACTGGCTGATTCAACAGGGGGCCTACCTTGTCACTCATCCTAAAAATATTGTCGAACAACTAATGAGCGGGATTCAATGGCTCCCTGCTGAAACTGATAGCACTATTTCTGCCGTCAATGATGAAGTTGAATTGCCATTTGCTGATGTGTTGGCTAACGTAGGAGATGAGGTTACACCTGTTGACGTTGTCGCTGAACGTGCCGGCCAATCTGTGCCAGAGATAGTAGGTAAACTATTGGAACTGGAGTTAGCAGGATGGATCGCAGCAGTACCCGGCGGCTATGTCCGATTAAGGAGGGCAGGCCATGTTCGACGTACTCATGTACTTGTTTGAAACTTATATCCACAATGAAACTGAAATGCGTGTCGATCAGGATTCGTTGACTGATGACCTCACCCGTGCGGGATTTGATCGTAATGATATCTACAGTGCGCTGAATTGGTTGGAAAAATTGGCCGATATACAGGAGGGGCAGACTACACCGCTCAATCTGGCGCATGATCCACTGGCAATACGCATCTATACGCAGGATGAAGAACAGCGTCTTGATGCCGACTGTCGTGGTTTTTTATTATTTCTGGAGCAGATTCAAGTGTTGAGCCTTGAAACCCGCGAGATGGTTATCGATCGGGTGATGGCGCTTGATACACTGGAATTTGATCTGGAAGATCTGAAATGGGTCATTCTTATGGTGCTTTTCAACGTGCCTGGTTGTGAGAATGCTTACCAGCAAATGGAAGAACTTCTGTTTGAGGAAAATGACGGTTATTTGCAATAGCTTGATGTGCAATGGATAAGAAATGGCTAAGACCGTACTTTTTGCCGACAAGAAACAAGAGATATGCCCTGAATGCGGGTCTGTGCTGGTTATCCTTTCAGGGCGGCACGGGCCTTTTCTTGGCTGCACCCGTTACCCTGAATGTGAATTCATTCGTCCGCTTAAAGCTCAGGCCGATGGTCACGTGGTTAAGGTGCTTGATGGGCAGATCTGCCCGAATTGCCAGTCAACCTTAGTGCTAAGGCAAGGGCGTTATGGCATGTTCATTGGGTGTGAAAACTATCCTGAGTGTAATCACACGGAGGCGATCGATCGCCCGGATGGAACAGCATTGAGCTGTCCGCAGTGCCGTAAGGGAACACTGTTGCAGCGTAAATCACGTTATGGAAAAGTGTTTCATGCATGTGATCGTTATCCTGTTTGTCAGTTTACGCTCAATAATAAACCGGTAGCAGGGGAGTGCCCTCATTGCCGCTACCCTTTACTTATTGAGAAGAAAACAGCGAAAGGCAACCGCCTTTTTTGCGCCAGTAAACTGTGTGGAAAGCCAGCAACGGCTGAAGTTGATAACAATGAATGATGTCTCTGATGATTTACTGATTCCCATATTGCAGGCATTAAGAAACGAAAAAGTCGTTGCCTATCCCACCGAAGCCGTTTTTGGCCTGGGATGCGATCCAGACAGCGAGGTTGCGGTTAAGCGTCTGTTGGCACTGAAACAACGTCCGTGGCAGAAAGGGTTGATTCTTATTGCCGCTGATTATCAGCAACTAGTGCCTTATGTAGACGATAGCGCGCTGTCCGACGATCAAAAAAACACAATGTTCTCCAGTTGGCCTGGGCCTGTTACCTGGGTGATCCCAGCTAGGTCCACAACACCAAAGTGGCTGACAGGGCAATTTAACTCTCTTGCTGTACGGGTCAGCGCACATCCATTGGTGAAAAAGTTGTGTCTTGGTTATGCCAAGCCTCTGGTTTCAACCAGTGCTAATTTGAGTGGGCAGTCGCCTTGCCGTTCCGAACAGGAAGTTTATCAACAGTTTGGTAATGATTTTCCTGTTTTGCGCGGAAATGTAGGCGGAAGGATAAATCCTTCAGAGATTAGAGATGTTTTAACTGGTGAGCTGTTGCGCCAGGGTTAACGTAAAGATTGGAGAATAGGGTGTCTGAGATAAAATCTTTTGCTGTTTTTGGTAATCCAATCGCGCATAGTAAGTCGCCGCGTATACATGAGCTATTTGCTTCTCAGACAGGTATTGATCTTACCTATAGGCGCTTATTGGCCCCTTTAGACAGTTTTGAGAAAGTGTTGAGACGCTATTTTCATGATGGCGCCTATGGGGCGAATATCACCGCGCCGTTTAAAGAACGGGCTTTTGCTGAAGTTGATGAATTGAGCGAATGTGCATCGCTTGCTGGAGCGGTTAATACGTTGAAGAAACTGAACGATGGACGTTTGCTTGGTGATAATACCGATGGTATCGGTTTATTAAGTGATTTACAGCGCCTGAATTTTATCCAACCTCAGGATCGCATTTTGTTGGTTGGCGCGGGCGGCGCGGCGCGTGGCGTTATCCAGCCGCTGCTGGCTTATGGCTGTTCGATTGTACTAACCAACAGAACGTTTTCCAAAGCCGATGGTTTAGCCAAAATATTCAGTTATGTCGGTAATATCCATGCGGTGGCGTTAGATGATTTGCACGGGCGGGATTTCGAACTGATTATTAATGCAACGTCATCAGGTATCCATGGCAATGTCCCTGAACTGCCTACCACATTAATATCTCCACAAACGCACTGCTATGACATGTTTTATTTGCCAAAGCTGACGCCTTTTTTAGCATGGTGTGTACAATGTGGGGCAACTCGTTATGCGGATGGTTTGGGAATGCTGGTGGGGCAAGCAGCTCATGCCTTTCAACTTTGGCATGGTGTAATGCCGGATGTCGTTCCCGTCATTGAACAGCTTAAGCAGGAACCCACTGATTATCTTGGGTAAGATAATCATCTTTCCAGCGCACATAGTTATTTGCCGAGTACAACAGTCCTTCTATTTCCTCTTGGCTCAGGGAGCGAACTTTTTTGACCGGGCTACCGAGATACAGGTAACCACTTTCCAGACGTTTTCCCGGAGACACGAGACTGCCGGCGCCGATCATCACATCATCTTCAACGATCGCGCCATCAAGGATGATAGATCCCATCCCGATTAATACACGGTTACCGATCGTGCATCCGTGTAACATCGCTTTATGCCCTACAGTGACATCTTGCCCGATGATTAATGGGTTACCCGCCGGGTTTTTTTCTGAACTGTGCGTAATGTGTAGCACGGAACCATCTTGAATATTACTCCTCGCACCAATGCTTATATAGTTAACATCACCCCGGATCACCACCAGAGGCCAGATGCTGACATCGTTACCAAGGGTAACTTTGCCTATGACCACGCTTGATTGGTCAATCATGACATTCTCACCAATATCAGGAAATGCACCTTTATAGCCGCGAACGATTTCAGATCCCATCAACAACCCCCTTATTAACTACGTCATATGTTAACCGGTAAACAAAATATCGGCAGATACATGATGGCAGCAAGCTGAAAGTAACCCTGATCGAATAAGATCTCAACGAAAGGGTTGAAAAATACGCGAACGGAAAAAAAGATCGAGAAAGTGGTTGTGTAACGAGAGGGGATCCCTATAATGCGCCTCCATCGACACGGCGCGGTGAACGCATAACCGGGTTGGTAAAGTAAGGGAAAACGTTAAAAATTAACTGTTGACTCTGAAAGGGGAACGCGTAATATACGCCACCTCGCGTTAGCGGCTCAGTCCATGACGCACTGCTCTTTAACAATTTAATCAGACAATCTGTGTGGGCACTCACAAGACGGTATCGGCAAGCGATATAAGAAAGTCTTGAAGAGTGACTGACAGTAAATTCATTACGAATGAACAGTTGATAATTCTTTGAGCATGGCTATTAAGTTAGCGAATCAAACAAATCTTAAATTGAAGAGTTTGATCATGGCTCAGATTGAACGCTGGCGGCAGGCCTAACACATGCAAGTCGGGCGGTAGCACAGGGGAGCTTGCTCCCTGGGTGACGAGCGGCGGACGGGTGAGTAAAGTCTGGGAAACTGCCTGATGGAGGGGGATAACTACTGGAAACGGTAGCTAATACCGCA
>NZ_MJLZ01000039.1 GCF_003666245.1 Brenneria alni | reverse complement strand
GTATATTATATGTTTGGATATAATATAACATCATAAATACTGCTCCATTTACCTTTGATTATATAGTTTTCATTAGTGTAGTTAAGTGAGAAATCATGAAAATTAACGTTATGATTTTTTTTCGAATGAAAAAGTATTTAATTGTGAAAAATATAAATCGTAAGGCTTGTTTGTATAAGAATATCTTGGCTCTTTTTTTTATATTTTTTAGCGGCTTTTCATATTCTGATTCATTTGATTTTAAGTTTAGGAGTCCTCGGGAATATATAGGTTCAATAAAAAATATAAGAGAAAACATCGCAGATGCTTTACCCCGTGTTCCCGGTGTTCAGGCACTTAACTCTTCTAATTCCTATAGTGATGTGCGTTTTATCAGTACAGATAATAACGACCAAGAAGTCAAACTTATTCTATCAAATAGTAATCTTTATGCCGTAGGATTTGTTTGCGGGAGGTATTTTTATCGGTTTAATGATCCTGAATTTTCAAACATCACCGTACCAAACACAGAAGCATTGGAAATGAATGTATCATCGGACTATACAAGCTTGAGCACCAGAGCTGGCCGAGTTAGAGCTGATGTGATCGTTAACGAAATAACTATTAATGAAGCTATAAGAAATCTATCAAGTATGGATAGTCAATATGTGACAGAAAATACAGCAAGATCTTTATTGACGTTAATAATCGGAGTGTCCGAATCGGTTCGATTTGCCAACATATCATCTTTTATTTCTCGAAATTATGACAGGCATACTCCGATTGGAAGTTTATATTCCATAACAAACCAATGGGGAAATCTCAGTGACTATGCACGTAGGATGTCGCAAAACGCTAGCTCGGACGCTGAATATTACAGTAGTATTACGCATGCAACAAATAGAAATGAGCTATATTCGTATCTTGCTGTAGCTAACTGCATAAATGATCGGGAAAGAATGAAAGTTTCCAAAATGGGGGAGATGTGCTCATCAGGAGATAGTATAGTGTTAATTGGTAATATATATTGGCCAAAAAATTTAATAGCTGTATTAATTCAATAAATATCATAGTAAATTCGCCGAGGTGTGGGTACTGCCGGTACGCCAGGCGAACGGGGCGCGCTTGAGCACGACGTCACCCTGGACGGCGCGGTGTACCAGGCGTTCAGGGGGATTTTGTGGTGCGGCAGGATGGTTCGACCTGCCTGCAGCTGTGGCACGCGAACGGCCCGCGCACGGTGATCGAGGGCGACGCGCTGCAGATCGCCACCTCCACAACGCTCTGCCGTGATATCACTCTGCGCGGTTACTGCCAGTGGCTGCAACAATGGGTTAGGTCATACTTTAGTGAAAAGGACGGGTATCGCCTTTTGCTGGCCGCGTCACTGAACGAGGTGGAGCACTACCCGTCTCTTAAAGTGCTCTATAGCAGAAGGGTTTAAAGACTCTCTTCCGCGCTCCTTGACTCCATTGCATGCTTTACCTGCCGTTTTCTTACATTCAGTAGTACCTGTGTTGTTGTAGTGACACACTGAATTTGGCCACTTGAACAGAGGTGATATGCTCACCTCAGAACAACACAGGTGCTCTCCAATGAAAAGAAGAAACTTCAGTCCTGAATTCAAACGCGAATCCGCTCAGTTGGTTGTAGATCAAAATTACACCGTCTCTGACGCAGCTAAGGCTATGGATGTTGGTCTTTCCACGATGACAAAATGGGTAAAACAACTGCGTGATGAGCGTCAGGGCAAAACACCAAAAGCCTCTCCGATAACACCAGAACAAATCGAAATACGCGAGCTGAGGAAAAAACTACAACGCATTGAAATGGAAAATGAAATTTTAAAAAAGGCTACCGCGCTCTTGATGTCAGACTCCCTGAACAGTTCTCGATAATCGGGAAACTGAGGGCGCGTTATCCTGTGGTCACTCTCTGCCATGTGTTCAGGGTTCATCGCAGCAGCTACAAATACTGGAAAAACCGCCCTGAAAAGCCAGATGGCAGACGGGTTGTATTACGGAGTCAGGTACTTGAGCTGCATAGCATCAGCCACGGTTAGGCTGGAGCAAGAAGCATTGCCACCATGGCAACCCAAAGAGGCTATCAGATGGGACGCTGGCTTGCTGGCAGGCTCATGAAAGAGCTGGGGTTGTGTACTGGTTCGATACGGTTTGCGACCATATATCCGGCGTCGTTAGTGGGTTAATTTACCCGCGCCATGATGTTATCCGAGCCCTGTTTCCTTATCACTACACCGGTATATGATTACCCAGGTCAACTTCAGGCTGTTACAGGGACGGTAGCCGTTTTCTCATCAGTGCCTGCAAACTCAGTTAAATAATTTTCTGTAAATTGCTGTTTTTAGCTAATTCATCGCAACGGCCTTCTGCATATTAAAATCAACCCCATCTGTCAGCACACGCCAGATAATTCTCGTCAGTTTATTCGCCAGTGCAACCGTGGTTTTCAGGAACCCCTGACGAGCTTCAAGCCTTTGCAGCCAAAGGCCCAGACTGTCATCGCGCTTTTTCATACAGCGCATTACAGACCGTGCTCCATGGATGATTAATGTTCTGAGACTACGATTGCCATTTTTTGTCACGGAGGATAATCGTTGCTTGCCTCCCGAACTGTGCTGCCGGGGAACCAGGCCACACCAGGCGGATAACTCTCTGCCGCTGGAAAATTGCCCTGCATCCACTTCACTGATAAACGCTGCCGCGATGAGCGGGCCGACTCCCGGAATAGTTAACAAATGGCGATAGGCAGCTTGTTGTGAAGACAATGCAGCAATTTCCTTATCCAGTCCGGTGACGCGTTCATTCAGCGCCTGCATGTCTTCCCGCAATGTAGAAAGTAAACGGCGGACAGTGAACGTTAACTCATTCGATGCGTCTTCCATCAGTTCAGGCAGGTGCTGCTGGAGGCACTGGATCCCGACAGGGATAATGAGACCATATTCAGCGAGCAGAGAACGAAGCTGGTTAGCCAGCGCCGTTCTTTGCTCAACCATGAGCTGACGGGTATTTCGCAGCGCTTTGATATCCTGCTGCTCAGCAGTTTTAACCGGAACAAAGTGGATGCCAGGGCGGAGTGCTGTTTCACAAATCGCCAGCGCATCATTAGCATCGTTTTTCTGGCTTCTGACAAAGGCTTTAACGTGCTGGGCAGGTATCAGTCTGACGTTGTATCCCATCGTTCTGAAGGTTCTGCCCCAGAAGTGCGAAGTAGAGCATGCCTCCATCGCGATAAGCGTTCCGGGCTCGAAGTGTCGAACGCAATCCAGCAATTTTGAACGGGAGATCTTCTTGTTATATGCAATTGAACCATCAACCATCCAGACGCATACCTGAAAAACAGATTTGGCAATGTCGATACCAACAACTCTGATTGTGTTCCTGTGATATCACTCCTGAATTAATTGCAGTCAATAGAGTATGGCACTGGCTACTTCAGGGAGGGGCGTCCATAACATCACTACACTCCAGACTCTCCAGACTCTCCAGACTCTCCAGAGGACAGGCTGGGCAGACTGTAATCGATAAATAGGTTATCTACCATTCATGCTACAACCATGTCGAGATTCCAGAAACACCAAATGCGGGCTGTAGTCTCGGCATGTATTTCCGCTCAATAAATGTATTGCTTACTTGGTAACCATTTTCACAGATTAGGTTATCGACGCATTTGGCTGCACAGATACCGTCATTGAGCTCACTTACAGTTATCCTAAACTGCTTCGAAGGTTGAGACAAAATTTCATTGACATGGTCATTATGTTCATCTTCTCCAGAGGGCATAAACGGAAATTTAGACTCAAAAAAGTCCCCATGCGCAATATTGTCTCTGAATAACAAGCATTTTTTGATGGTCTGATAATCGCGACTGCCTAACAGATCTCCAATACCACAAAGATTCATAGTTTTTTTATGAAAATCTTTACGTCCTGATCTATCATTAGTTTTGTCGTAATTTGAATCAACCTGCCTCCGGTAAAAGATGAACATTGCCTCAATGGCAAAAGCTAGGAAAACAAAACCCGTGGAACAATGATACTGCTTCCATGAATATTCTTTTGCTTGCTTGGCCAGTTCATATGCTGTTTCCGCAATTATCATACACTCATAAGAGGGTTTATTTTGCTTACTAACATTAATCATAAATGACGCTACCTTCCATTTCGCCAATCTTGCTAAGGCTTAAGACCTTCATGTTTGCATAATTCACTTATGCCACTCAGTTCATATAAATCACATCACTTTTGATGCCAAGCAAGTTATCACAGAGCAGGTCGAGCGCGAACAACTTGAACATTTGCGTGAGTATTTTCGTCAATGTGTAACATACTATAGAGAAGTGAGTAAACAGTTACCACATGGTTCAGATCTTGCGTATCAGCGTATGGCAGAGTCCAACGATAAAAAGTAAATGATACCTGAGTTACATAATTCCCCAGTGTTAATAATTGGTTTTTAATGGCGATAACGCATACTTTCCTGCACTGTGCCGGCATGATTTTTCACTATGGATCTCTGGCATGGCCTACTCAGATACACCCGAACAATCCGCTGTCATCAACTGGAAAGGCCGACACCTGGTGGTTAACGCTTTTGCTGGTACTGGTAAAACATCAACGCTGGTTCGCTACGCGCAGGCCAATCCTGACCGTAGAATGCTTTACCTTGCCTACAATCGTGCAGTTCGTGATGAGGCTGAACGAAACTTTCCCTTCAACGTCGAATGTAAGACCTCTCATCAACTGGCCTGGATGAAGTTTGGCAGGCATTTAAAGCCGAGATTAACGGCCAATTTGCGCATTACCGATGTTGCCCGCAAGCTAAATACCCGTCACTGGGCGTTGGCCAGAGCAGCCTTGTCTGCACTGAACCATTTCCTGTGTAGTGCTTCCCCGGCACTCAGTTACGAACATCTTCCAGATGAGAATGATTGCGATGGTCTGGATGCCAGCAAGATATTGGGTGCCGCTCAGTTTCTGTGGAACGAGATGAGTAGCATCGATTCGATGTTTCCTGTCACGCATGATACCTATCTGAAGCTGTTCCAGTTGTCAGCGCCCGATTTGTCGAAACGGTGGGACACCATTCTGTTCGATGAAGCTCAGGATGCAAATCCTGTCACCAGTTCGCTGGTGCTGAGTCAGAACTGTAATGTCGTACTGGTTGGCGATCGCCATCAGCAGATTTACCGTTTTCGCGGTGCCGATAACGCACTGGATGCGCCAGCCCTTGAAGAGGCCGACCGCCTGTGGCTGACGCAAAGTTTTCGGTTTGGTCCTTCTGTTGCAAAAATGGCGAATGTATTGCTGAAGCGCCAGGAGGAAACACATCCGGTGATCGGCAATGGCGGTGATGACGATGTGGTTGATCGACTTCCTGAGGACGTTTCGCGTTACACGGTGCTCAGCCGTACAGTGGGGGGAGTCATTGGCGCAGCGCTTTATGAAAGCATGAGGGAGAAACGTGTGTATTGGGTGGGGGGAATTGAAGGCTATAAAACGGAAGAACTGGAGGATCTGTACTGGTTTTCTGTTGATATGCCTGAACGGATGCGTGCGCCGCGTCTCAACCGTGAATATCGGAATTTTGAAGAGTATAAGTCTGTCGCCAAAGCAACGAGTGATGCGGAAATGAATCAGGCGATCGGCCTGTTGGATAAATACTTTCCGCTGCCGCAAAAATTGCAGATTTTACGGCGCCAGGCTACGACACAAGAAAAAGACGCTGATGTTGTGGTGTCGACTGCACATCGCAGCAAGGGGCTTGAATGGGAAACAGTGATTTTAAACGATGATTTTGCGGATATCACAGATCCATTGTTATCGGAAGCAGCAAGAACGGATGAAACCAATTTGCTCTATGTGGCGACAACCCGGGCGCGGAAACTTTTGGTCAGAAATGAATTACTGCAATTGCTCAGTGAACAGGAAGAGTCAACCGATACAAAAGAAGAGCTTCAAACTGACGACGGTACGCCAGAGCCTGCAGATGATATGCCGTTTATCAAGAGCGCTGTTCCTGATGAAGAATGACAGACCTCTTCTGAATAATTTTTAAAATGCAAAAAGAGTTTACTCTTGTCTCCCGACCGTGAGCCGCTCAAGACTGTGCCGCTCACAGGCAGGAGACATTCATGCTCACCAGAATAAAACATTTTCTTGTTGGCGCGGATAGCGCTCCCCGAAATGAGGCTAATTCTCCCCGATCAACGTGTCCGTCCGGCTATCACGTTCCTAGCCCTATTGACGCATTAATTGCGTTCCCGCAGCGTCAGCGTTTTCTCCAGCAGCTTAATGACAATCATGCGCTGCCGGCGGCGTTTTATCGGCAGAGTTATCTGGCTCCTCTGTTTTCGTTACTCAGTCGTGTTCAGAATCTGCCTGCTTCAAAAGAGGGAAATTGGGCACATGCCGGTGCGTTTGGCGATTTGACTATACAGTTTGCTACGTATGCGGTCAGGCTTGCCAAGGGGAGAACCCTGCCCCCGGGGAGCCCGCCGGAGGAACAAGCGGCTCAGGGATTACTCTGGAACGCCGTGGTGTTTTGGTCAGCCTTGTTTTATCACCTGCCATTACTCTGTGAGTGGGAAGGGGAGTTAGATGGCGGAGAGTGCTGGAACCCGGGATTTACGGTTCCGGGAAAGCCATTTCGCTTTCGGTATCGTGCGGATAAATTGCCTCCTTCCTATGTGCAAGGCCGGGTATCATTACTGGCAGGCATGCTATTACCTCCATCCGCGCTTCCCTGGCTATCGGCTGTTCCTGAGGCGTTCGACTGTCTGGCACAGCGTACACTTAGGAGACCTGCAACCATTGCGCTGATTGATGAATTGCTGCTTTTGGCCGCAGAAAAGTGTGGTGCGCCGCCATTAACAGGGACGCTGCCCCAGCCAGTGTTGTCAATGCCGGCGACGGAGAGTAGTGAGCTACCGATTGTCTCACTGGGGCCGTTGATGGCATCGGCGTTAACGTCGGCACTGTCTGATAACAGTCCGACAACTGGAAGTAATGAGCCGTCTCCGGTATCAGAAGCGGAAGCAACACTATCATTAAAACAGGCGCCTCTGCTTCCTAATGCGTCGGTTTCGGTACTGGATGCAATGGTTTTGGGGAGCGATACGCCTGTAGCTTCTGAGCAACAGACAGCGGATCCGACACCTAAACCGGTTCAGGATGATACCCAGGCGCTTCTGGGCCTTTTTTCCGGCATGGCAGATACCCTGAAGCCGGATATTGAACCAGTACCTGAGACAGTCGCCGTCGTTCCGAATGAGCTAAAAAATAAAAAGGAGGATGAAAACACCTCGTTGGTTGAGTCCCTGGGATCTGTTATTTCCCCGGCAGAGAAAACTGGCAACGATCAGGAAGGAAATAACAAAGGGACGGTATTTCTGGAATGGTTATCCGCTGGATTAATTGGTGGAAGAATAACTATCAATGAAGAAGGGGCTCGCGCTCATATCGTTGCCGGATTCGTTTTTTTGTGTGTGCCCGAAATATTTTATCTGTTTCAGAAGGAAACTGGAAATAAGGGAAAGCGTAACGCATTGCAGGCATCGTTTGAGCGTTTGGGCGTGCATCGTGTTGCCGACGGCAGGCGTTTCTTGCAGGCCAGAATATACAGTACCCCATCAGGAACAGGGACGTATCAGAACATTAACGGTTACCTGGTTAAAGCTTCATCACTTTATCGGGGAAATCGTATTCCTGACGAGAGCGCATTATTGATCTTGCCCTGACGTATGGCAATCTGATTAGCGGACTAATGTTTAGTCTGCACACAGCAAAGGCGCATTTGTGCTCTATAAATATAAGGGAAATTATATGTCTGATAAGTCAATGAGCTGGGATGAGTTGGTCGATGAATATTTTTTTTCTCATAATCTTCGCCAAGCGACAGAAATCAGCTATTTAAAAGTGGTTAATGGTTTCAAACGATACATGGGCGAGGGGGTAGAGCCAAATCAAATAACACACAGAGATGTGTTGAGATGGCGACGAAATATCTTAAAAGAGAGAAAATTATCGGCGCATACCTGGAATAATAAAGTAGCGCATATGCGAGCAATATTTAATTTTGCTATAGAGCAGAAATTAATCGAACAAGAGAAGAATCCGTTCAACGATGTGGTTGTGCAGAAGGACCGTAAGAAAAAGAAAACTCTGACGCGTGAACAACTGACGACAATTTATCTACTGATGCAACGAATAGAAACCGAAGAACCTCATGCTATCTGGGGACAACGGTGTGCGCTTTATCCCGTCTGGTATTGGCTGACAGTCCTCGATACCCTGCGCTATACCGGCATGAGGCAGAATCAATTACTGCATATCCGGTTACAGGACATCAATCTCGACGAAGGATATATTGAATTGCGGCTGGAAGGAAGTAAAACGCACCGCGAGTGGCGTGTGCCGGCCGTTCTTCATTTGCGTACGCGGCTGGCCGCGTTACTGGCTCGTGCGAAACTGGCCGGAGCACAGCCAGCCGATCTGTTGTTTGATGTAACCCGCTTTATGAAATCCCGTCGGCACCAGGACGAGTATCAGTACGATGAAGCGAGAGCATTACAAACGACCCGATCATTTTTTTATCGCCTGTCCCGTGATTGCGGGTTTGCGGTATCGCCTCACAGGTTCCGACACACGCTGGCAACGGAATTGATGAAGGCGCCGGAGCGTAATCTTCAACTGGTCAAGGATTTGCTGGGGCATCGCAGTGTGAGCACGACAATGGAATACATTGAGCTGAATATGGAGATAGTGGGGAGAACGCTGGAAAAAGAGCTGGCGTTACATACGGATATTTATGCGCAACCCGTTTTACATGACTTGACAGTAATGTAATTCACTGTAACCATACGCGGGAACGAGAAAAGGGAATCTGCTGGCATGCAGATTCCCTATCTTGAGGATTCAGTTCTTATCCACAGTGCAGCCTCTTCGACTGTCTCTGCACCGGAACGATTTTATGACCGAACCCTGTATTAACCGCCCGTTAAGTTTCTCACTCTTAACCAGCGTGCTTTGATGCAAGTGGTGCCCGGACTCGGAATCGAACCAAGGACACGAGGATTTTCAATCCTCTGCTCTACCGACTGAGCTATCCGGGCAACGGGGCGCATTAAACCGTATTGACTGCTTGCCGTCAACGGGTTTATGAGTTAACAAGCGGAAAACCCTACTGATTGCCGACTTTTCAGCCAACGCGCGGAGTTCGCGTTTCTCATTGCTTTTGCGGTCAGGTCAATGCCCCGTTTTTACGGCATAATGAAAAGCGGAGAACATCTTCGGCCAGCCGTCGTGCCGTTGCAATGCTCGATGCCTGATGTTTTACCAACAGATTGCTTAAACATCCTTCCAAAATCAGTTCCATCTGCTGAGCCACCATTTCCGGATCGTCGGTTTCCAACTCTTCCAGCAGGTCGCGGGTATAGCGGTAGGATGCCTGTTTCTGCTGCTCGGCAATCTGATGGATCGGGTGGTTAATATCAGGAAAGAAGCTGCAGGCGGCCACAAACAGGCAGCCGGGATAACGCTGTTGTTTTACCGCATCATGCAGCACCTGATAACGCGCCAGCAGTTTTTGCTCAGTGTTTTTCGTGTCATCCAACAGAAGCTGTCGCCGCCAGACATCGACCTGTTGGCTGTGATAGCGCAGGCTGTCATAAAGCAGGGCTTCGCGATCGGGCCAAAACGGCAGTAGCTCTGCCATGGAAACGTCCAGTTTTTCAGCCAACATGTCCAGAGTGGTCATGGCGAAACCGTGTTGTTCCAACAGCGTGAGTGCATGTTCAAGAACGTCTTCCCGTTGCATTGGCTCTCCTCCAGAAAAGCGATTGCCAGAATAAATAGTGTCGTTTACGGACTGAACTTCTGCAAATGTGCCTGAAATTTTTCCGCGTCCATAAATCCGGTAACGCGTGAGCCGGGTATCTCTTTACCCTGCGCATCAAAAAACAGGATGGTGGGTAGCCCCAGAACCTGTAGTTGTTTCAGCAACCTGTTCTGTTCCGTTCGATTTTCGGTCACATCAGCTTGTAATAACGTCATGCGTGATAAAAGGCGCTGCACATGGCTATCGCTGAAGGTGTATTTTTCAAACTCTTTACAGGCGACGCACCAATCAGCGTACAGATCGAGCATCACGGGTTGATGGCGTCCCGCCAGCGCATTATTCAAACTGACGACGTTGGTCACCGGTGTAAAATTGAGGGCGGAAGAGGCATGTCGCCGTTCAGATTCCGCCGGTGGAAATATCCAGTTCTGTAGCGGTCGCGCTGCGACTAGAGCACTCGCCAGCAGCAGTAGCTGAACGCCGCGCATCCAGCCTTTATGGCTGCGTAAGCTCAGCGTGAACGCCCAGCCGAAAAAGGCCACACCCAACAGACTCCACAATCTGATCCCCCAACTTTCACCCAGTATGCGCTCAAGGAGAAAAACGGGCAGCGCCAGAATGACAAAGCCAAACGCTTCTTTGACGTATTGCATCCACGGGCCGCTGCGCGGCAATAGTCGATTGCCGAACATCGTGATCAGGATCAGCGGCAGGCCCATGCCGAACGCATATAAATACAGTGAGCCACCTCCCGCCAATAAATTGCCGCTTTGCGCAATATAAAGCAGGATGGCGCTAAACGGCGCAGTGGTGCAAGGCGAGCAAATTAATCCCGCCAGCGCCCCCATGCTGAATACGCCAGCCAGCGATCCGCTTTGCTGGCGATTACTCCATTCCGCCAGTCGCGTTTGCATGGCGGGCGGCAATTGCAGGGTATACAGACCGAACATCGAAAGCGCCAGTGCGATGAACAGCACAGACAGGCCAATCAAGACATAAGGGTGTTGCAGCGCAGCCTGAAAACGCAGCCCTGCAGCGGCGACAATGAAGCCCAGCAGCGTGTAAGTCAGCGCCATGCCCTGCACGTAGGTCATCGAAAGCCAAAAGGTTCGCTGGGGCGTCAACTGCGTTTTCCTGCCGAGCACCAGACCGGATATCAGTGGATACATCGGCAGCACGCAAGGGGTAAATGCCACGCCAATGCCAATCAATAGCGCCCACCAGGGTGAGAAGGGTAATGGCCGTTCTTGTGGCTGCTGATTTTGTGAGAAACCTTCGCCTGCAACCTGGGTAGTCTGGCTCACCGGGATGATCCGTGTTTCAGGCGGGTAGCAAAACCCGGCATCAGCGCAGCCCTGATAAGTGATTTTCACCGTGGCATCTTCATTAGTCTGAATAAGCGGAATAGTCAGCGTCAAATGCTGTTTAAAGATGGAAATCTGGCCGAAAAATTCGTCACGATGAGGGATGCCTTGCGGTAAAACGACATTACCGAGAACAGCATGACTGCTTTCCAGTTTTATCTGCTGCCGATAGAGGTAGTAGCCTGGCTGTATTTCCCAGCGGACGGTTAACTGGTTATCCCGCTGCTGGAAGTCAAAGGCAAACGCCTGATCGACAGGCAAAAACTGCGAATTCTGGTTATCGCCAACCCTGTTTTGAGCAAACGGTGAGGCGGTAGTTGCGGTGCTAAATGCTGCCCAGATCAGGATAATCAGTGTAAAGATTCGTTGAGCCATGTCAGATAATCGCTATCGCCACTCAGTACCGGTAGCACCAGCAGTTCTGGTGTCTGATAAGGATGGTGTTGTTTCAGGTGATCCAGCAAAGCCTGCTGATGTGAAAGGTTACTTTTGATTAGCATTTGTACTTCTGATTGCTGCTCAAGTTTGCCTTCCCAATAATAAAGCGAGCGAGTGCCGGGCAAGAGGGTTACGCAGGCGGCAAGCTGTACTTCCAGTAATGATGCGGCAAGCTGTTGTGCGCAAGACTCGTCAGGCGCGGTACACAGTATGACGACGGCATCGCAAGCAGGGCGGTCGGACATCGTGACCTCGGTTTCAGGTGAACATAAGGACACTATACCTTGCTTTGTATAATGAGGGGAATTGTGCGGCTCGGGGCGGCTGTGTAGAAGCAGCATAAAATTAAGGCACGCCGCTTTCAGGGAGCGCGTGCCTTCAATGGGTTTAAGTCAGAAAATTAAGACTGTTCGTTCTCGTCGGTGTAGCGCTTGGCTTTGTATTCCGGGTGCATCAGGTTCTGAATGGAGAAAATGTCATCCAGTTCAGCTTCCGTCAGCAAACCGCGCTCCAGAACGACTTCACGTACGCTTTTTCCGGTTTCCGCGCAGATCTTGCCGACAATATCGCCGTTATGGTGGCCGATAAACGGGTTCAGATACGTGACGATACCGATGGAGTTAAAGACATAGGCCTCGCACACTTCTTTGTTAGCCGTGATGCCATTAACGCATTTTTCCAGCAGGTTGTAGCAGGCGTTGGTCAGAATGTGGGTTGACTCAAACATGGCCTGACCGATGACCGGCTCCATAACGTTGAGCTGAAGTTGCCCTGCTTCGGAAGCCATGGTGACGCAGGTATCGTTGCCGATGACCTTGAAGCACACCTGATTGACTACTTCCGGGACTACCGGGTTGACTTTGGCCGGCATGATTGAAGAACCCGCCTGCAACTCTGGCAGGTTAATTTCGTTCAGACCGGCACGCGGTCCGGAAGACAGCAGACGCAGGTCGTTACAGATTTTTGACAGCTTCACCGCCAAACGTTTAAGCGAACTGTGCACCATAACGTAAGCGCCGCAGTCAGATGTAGCTTCAATCAGGTCTTCCGCCGGAACACACGCCAGGCCGCTGACTTCCGCTAACCGCTGTACTGCCAGTTGCTGATAGCCATCCGGCGTGTTTAGCCGAGTACCGATGGCCGTCGCCCCCAAATTCACTTCCAATAATAATTCTGCGGTACGCAACAGATTTTTGTTTTCTTCTTTCAGTAACACATTGAAAGCATGGAACTCCTGGCCCAGTGTCATGGGAACCGCATCCTGCAACTGGGTTCGTCCCATTTTCAATACGTTTTCAAATTCTTTGGCTTTGCGTTCGAAGCCATCACCAAGTTGAGTCAGCGCATCGATCAATTTCAAAATGGAGGCGTAAACGGCAATACGAAACCCGGTGGGGTAAGCGTCGTTAGTCGATTGGCACTTGTTCAGATGATCGTTTGGGTTCAGGTACTGGTACTCGCCTTTCTGGTGTCCCATCAGTTCCAGACCGATATTGGCCAGCACCTCGTTGGTATTCATATTAACCGAAGTGCCTGCGCCACCCTGATAGACATCAATCGGGAATTGATCCATGCATTTGCCGTTATTCAATACTTCATCACAGGCCTGGATGATGACATCGGCAATTTTACGCGGGATGGTTTGTAGTTCTTTATTTGCGAGTGCGGCAGCCTTTTTGACCATTACCATGCCGCGCACAAATTCTGGAATGTCGCTTATCTTACTGTTGCTGATATAAAAATTTTCGACAGCCCGGAGTGTATGAACGCCATAATAAGCATTGGCGGGAACTTCCTTCGTACCTAACAGGTCTTCTTCAATACGAATGTTATCTGACATGAGAGCCTTCTCTTAATTCTGCTGTTAAATTTGACTTGTGTGAACTAATTGCACCGCTATACGCAACAGTAGCAGAATGTTTAACCATAACTGCATCCGTTGTTGTGATGATATGCTGCTCGGCGAACAAAAATTGTAGCCCGGATCACTATCTTATCTTTCCATTATCCTCAGAGAAATGAACTGTGATAGTTGTCACGCGCAACTATTTTAAAATAATAAATGGCTCTGCCATAGCTTGAAAATCGCTGACCGCGCTACCATCTCAGTGAATTATAATGTGCAGTGCAGTGATGTCTGGTCATATTTGTTTTCAATAACATAATTTGTTTACAACAACTGCGTTTGTTCTTAACAGTATGCGTTTTTCAATAACAGGAGAGTCAGGTGCGCTGGTTACCGTTGTTATTAATTTTTCTTTTTGCCTACATAGAGATATCGCTGTTCATTCAGGTGGCAGAGGTACTTGGCGTGGCGATGACCCTGTTGTTGGTGGTCTTCACTTCTTGTGTCGGTGTGTCGTTGGTGCGTAATCAGGGCATGAAAACCATTGTTCAGATGCAGCAGAAAATGGCATTGGGTGAAAGCCCTGCGGCGGAGATGGTGAAAAGCGTGTCTCTGGTGCTGGCAGGTTTCCTGCTTTTGATCCCCGGATTCTTTACCGATTTCCTTGGGCTGTTGCTGTTGCTGCCGCCGGTACAGAAGCGTTTAACCCTGAAACTGATGCCGCATTTGCATATCTGGCGCTCAGGCTCCGGCGCTCCCCCGTCTGACGGTAATACGTTTGAAGGCGAGTATCAGCGTAAAGACGATGGCCGCAGAAATATTGAACACCGGGATGAAAAAGACGATCGCTAAGTGTGATATAAACCGAATGATGAACAAGAATTATCGTGTTGATAATTCTTGTTTTTTGTTTATAGGAATACAAAAAAACAGCACTTGACACAAAAAAAATGAATTTTTTCCCTTGAAGGGAAAAGAAACGCCCCCACTTAGAACACCACAAGGTCAGATATGAGGGCATATCTGGCGTTCATCCTAAACTGATGTGGACTTTCTCAAAGGAGAGCTATCAATGAAAATTCGTCCATTGCATGACCGCGTGATCGTCAAGCGCAAAGAAGTCGAGTCCAAATCTGCTGGCGGTATCGTTCTGACCGGCTCCGCCGCAGGTAAATCTACCCGTGGTGAAGTACTGGCCATCGGCCATGGCCGCATCCTGGAAAATGGTGAAGTCAAACCGCTGGATGTGAAAGTTGGCGATATCGTCATTTTCAATGATGGCTATGGCGTGAAGGCAGAGAAGATCGATAACGAAGAAGTGTTGATCATGTCTGAAAGCGACATCCTGGCAATTGTTGAAGCGTAATTGCGCGTAATCATCTGAACTGAACGAATTTAAGGGAAATACACCAATGGCAGCTAAAGACGTAAAATTCGGTAATGACGCTCGCGTAAAAATGTTGCGTGGCGTAAATGTACTGGCTGATGCAGTGAAGGTTACCCTGGGCCCTAAAGGCCGTAACGTTGTATTGGATAAATCCTTCGGTGCACCCACTATTACCAAAGACGGTGTTTCTGTTGCACGTGAAATCGAACTGGAAGACAAGTTCGAAAACATGGGCGCGCAGATGGTTAAGGAAGTTGCCTCCAAAGCGAATGATGCGGCGGGCGACGGTACCACCACGGCAACCGTACTGGCTCAATCCATCATCACTGAAGGTCTGAAAGCCGTTGCGGCGGGCATGAACCCGATGGATTTAAAACGCGGTATCGATAAAGCCGTTATCGCCGCAGTTGAAGAATTGAAAAAACAATCTGTTCCTTGTTCCGATTCAAAAGCCATCGCACAGGTTGGCACCATCTCTGCAAACTCCGACGAAACCGTGGGTAAGCTGATTGCTCAGGCGATGGAGAAAGTGGGTAAAGAAGGCGTTATCACCGTTGAGGAAGGTTCAGGCCTACAGGACGAACTGGACGTGGTTGAAGGTATGCAGTTTGACCGCGGTTATCTGTCTCCTTACTTCATCAACAAACCGGAAACCGGTTCTGTCGAGCTGGAAAGCCCGTTCATTCTGCTGGCCGACAAGAAAATCTCCAACATTCGTGAAATGCTGCCGGTGCTGGAAGCAGTGGCTAAAGCCGGTAAACCTCTGCTGATTATCGCGGAAGATGTTGAAGGCGAAGCGCTGGCGACGCTGGTGGTTAACACCATGCGCGGTATTGTGAAAGTGGCTGCGGTTAAAGCGCCTGGTTTCGGCGATCGCCGTAAAGCCATGTTGCAGGATATCGCTACCCTGACTGCCGGTACCGTTATCTCCGAAGAGATTGGTCTGGAGCTGGAAAAAACCACGCTGGAAGATCTGGGCCAGGCAAAACGCGTCGTTATCAATAAAGACACCACCATCATCATTGATGGCGTGGGTGACGAAAGCGCAATTCAGGGCCGGGTTACTCAGATTCGTCAACAGATTGAAGATGCGACTTCAGACTACGACAAAGAAAAACTGCAGGAACGTGTGGCTAAACTGGCTGGCGGCGTAGCCGTTATCAAAGTTGGCGCGGCGACTGAAGTTGAAATGAAAGAGAAGAAAGCCCGCGTTGAAGATGCGCTGCACGCTACCCGCGCCGCCGTAGAAGAAGGTGTGGTTGCCGGTGGGGGTGTTGCACTGATTCGTGCCGCTTCCTCTATCAGTGCTTCTGGCCTGAAAGGCGATAACGAAGATCAGAACGTGGGTATTAAAGTTGCGCTGCGCGCCATGGAATCTCCGCTGCGTCAGATCGTTATTAACGCCGGTGAAGAAGCCTCTGTTATTGCCAACACGGTTAAAGCCGGTGAGGGCAGCTATGGTTATAACGCTTACACTGAAGAGTACGGCGATATGATCGGCATGGGTATCCTCGATCCAACCAAAGTGACCCGCTCTGCTCTGCAATATGCAGCTTCTATCGCAGGCCTGATGATCACCACCGAATGTATGGTTACCGATCTTCCGAAAGAAGATAAAGGTGCTGATATGGGCGCTGGTGGTATGGGCGGCATGGGTGGAATGGGCGGTATGATGTAAAACGGCGCCGCTGTCATCAGACGTAACGTACTGATGACAGCCCGGCCCGGTTTACACTCGTCACATCTTGCAGTTCAAAAAGCACTATCCGGTTAGCTAGCTGGATAGTGCTTTTATTTTATGTCGTTACCTGGCCGCCCCGGTTTACCTGCCTGCGTCGCTGTTGCCCGGTTATCATCCTGTTTTGCGTGACTTTCTCTTTAAAATCAGTAAGTCTTCTTTCCCTATTACGATTACAAAAATGTTGCCATATCAGGTATCAATCGGTTTAGAACGTGTTATCAAAGCGCTATTCTGCGCTACAATATGAAGCGTTTACTTTATTTACGAATCACCCCTGATCGGAGTAGGGATAATGTCTGATGTTGCGCAAATCTCTCTGCGGGCTATTGAATGGTTTACCGAACAGCCCACAATAATGCCTGCGCACATTGAGGACTGGCTGATGGAAACAGATTCAATGACGCAGCGTCTGGATGGCTATTGCGCTCAACTGACGGTGACTATCTGCAATGAGCGTTTTATCTCTCCGGGGGAGTTGAATGATGAACGGACACTCCTGCCCGTTAGTGAGCGTTATTGGCTGCGCGAGGTCGTGCTGTATGGCGATGAGCGTCCCTGGTTATTTGGCCGCACCCTGATTCCCCAACAGACACTGGATGGCACAGGCGCCGCCCTGACGACGATCGGTAATGTACCGCTGGGGCGTTATCTGTTTCAACATGATGCCCTGACGCGTGATTATATCCATACCGGATACAGTGAAGGGGGGTGGGCGCGTCGTTCCCGTTTGTGCCTTTCTGGTCATCCGTTGCTATTGACCGAGCTGTTTTTACCAGAGGCACCGCTTTATTTTACGGATAGCCATGAAGGCTAGCCGGTAATTGAGGAGATGAGTCCGTTGGAAAGAAGTGTAACAGCGGGGAGATGGCTGGCTTACTGTCGGTTGATGCGTGTTGATAAGCCGATAGGCTCTCTGCTGCTGCTGTGGCCAACTTTATGGGCATTATGGCTGGCAGGTCGAGGGACGCCTGATCCGTGGATATTGCTGGTTTTTGCTGCCGGTGTTTTTTTAATGCGGGCGGCTGGGTGTGTGATCAATGATTATGCCGATCGGCATTTTGACGGGCATGTAAAGCGCACGGCTTCACGCCCTCTGCCCAGCGGAATGGTCAGCGAACAGTCTGCCAAAGTGTTGTTTGTGGTGTTGGTTCTGCTGGCGTTCGGTCTGGTTCTGACATTGAATAGGATGACCATCTGGCTTTCTGTCGCCGGGCTGGCGCTTGCATGGGTATATCCGTTTATGAAGCGCGTCAGCCACCTGCCACAGTTGGTTCTGGGGGCGGCATTTGGCTGGTCGATACCGATGGCCTATGCGGCAGTGAGCGAGACGTTACCCCTAACCTGCTGGATAATGTTTCTGGCCTACGTCTGTTGGACGGTTGCCTACGATACGCAGTACGCCATGGTGGATCGGGATGATGATCTCAAGATCGGCATCAAATCCACCGCTATTTTATTCGGACGTTTTGACACGTTGATTATTGGCCTGCTGCAACTGGCTGTCATGTTGCTGCTGCTGGCGCTGGGTTATATGACATCATTAGGTTTGGTATTTTACGTGTCGCTGCTGGTTGTTGCCGGGTTGTTTGTTTACCAGCAAAAGTTGATCGCCGGGCGCGAGCGGGATGCCTGTTTCCGGGCATTCAAAAATAATAACTATGTTGGTATGGCGCTGTTTCTTGGGGTGTTGTTCAGCCTGTAAGATCAAAGAAAGGCGGAGAATGGTTCTCGCCGCCTTTTCTTTTTTAAGCCTGACTATCGGGGGGAACGGCTTCTGCTTTCCGGCTGTCGATTTCAGTTTCCGCCGGTGAGTTGGCGCTTTCAATCGTCAGCCTGACCTCCGGGGTGATCAAATCACCCAGAATGTTATATATTTCCAGGATATCTCCCTGCGCCGTCTCGCTGGTGTCACTGATGTAGCCTTCACTGCGTAAGGTGGCAACCAATGTTGAGAACACCGCTTTATCGAAGAACTCCGGGGCGTTGATACCATGCAGAACCGATAGCCGTTGCGCCAGATTCCGGCTCTCTTTTTCCAGCGTCCCGCGATTGATGCCCGGATTAGCTCCCAGCAGCGACAACGTAATTGCATAGCGTTGCAGCGTTTCACGTACTCCGGCAGCCAATAACTGTAGCGTGCGGGTGCGTGCAGGGTTGATCACCAGTTCGTCCTGTTTTATGTAGAGCAACGCTTGCCGTGATAGCTCTTCTGTCAGGGCGGACAGCACGGTTGGCAATGTGTCTCTGGTGTAATGTAAAAACAACTCGGCTTGAAGCAGGGGATAAAGTAGCGTCACCTGGCGAATCACTTCAGACAGGGAAATGCGGCGGTGATGGATCATGATGCTGGCAATGAGCGACGGCAATATCAGCAGATGTTGAATATTATTGCGGTAATAGGTCATCAGCACGGCCTGCTCACGCGGCAGAATAATGATGTCGCCGATGTTGTCTTTCTCGACTTCAAATTTATTCATACCCAACGCGTGTTCCAGCAATTCATCGGGCGTCTTTTCCGGCGCGGTGATGTCTTTATGGTAAGGAACATTGCGCAGAAGTTGCAGGTAACAATCCAACTGCTCATGCATTTGCTCGCGGGTCAACGAGCGCTGACGTGACGCCAGTAACGCTGTCGAACACAGGTTCATGGCATTTGCCGCCGCCGCGTTGTTAATGCGCACCATGATATCCATTGCGATATCCTGCACCGTCGGCGTTAACCAGCTTGGGCGCTGTGCTTCAATCGGGTCAATGGCATCACGCCATTGCGGCACATGTTGATTCAGATAGGCGGTTAAGGGCAGCGGTTCACCGAAGTTGACATAGCCTTGTCCAAGGTTACGCAGCTTACGCAAACCGCGCACCATCTGCACAAATCCTTCTTTCTCTTTCGTCGCGCCGCGCAGCTCTTTCGCATAGGTTCCGACTTCCATGACGTGCTCATAACCCACGTAAATCGGCACTAAGGTAATCGGACGTGTACCGCCACGTAGCATGGCCTGAATGGTCATGGCCAGCGTGCCGGTTTTAGGTTCCAGTAAACGCCCGGTACGTGAACGACCGCCTTCCACGAAATATTCGACGGAATAGCCACGGGCAAATAGCTCGCCCAGGTATTCACGAAAAATGGTGGAATACAGTTTATTGCCTTTGAACGTGCGGCGAATGAAGAATGCCCCCAGCCGACGGAAGATCGGGCCGGCAGGCCAGAAATTCAGATTGATCCCTGCGGCAATGTGCGGAGGAACCAGCCCCTGATGATAGAGCACGTAAGAGAGCAGCAGATAGTCCATATGGCTGCGGTGGCAGGGAACATAGACGATTTCATGCCCGTCTTGCGCCAACTGACGTACCCGCTCGGCGTTATGAACGTTAATCCCCTGATAGAGACGGTTCCAGGTCCAGCTTAATACGCGATCCGATAAACGAACGGCTTCATAAGAAAAGTCGGCGGCAATTTCTTCCATCAGGGAAATGGCGTTTTGCTGCGCTCTCTCATGAGAGAGTTTTTTGCTGCGCGCTTCCTCATCAATGGCTTTTTTTATCGCTTTGGAGTTAAGCAGTTTATTAAACAGTTCCTGACGTACCGGCAGACGTGGGCCTACCGCAGCCAGGCGCTGACGCGAGAAGTGCATACGCGCGACACGTGCAAGCTTGTGAGCGATAGTTTTATCAGTGCCGTGCTCGGTTGCCATATAGCGTAGCGACACAGGGCTGGAAAAACGGACAAAGCTGTCCCGGCCCAGCCATAGCACGGCAAAGAACTTCTCAATGCCGTTAAGCAGCCGCAAATGGGGCGTCGCCTGATTTTGACCTTCGCGGCCAGGAGAACGGCCAAACATGACGGAAACCGGCACCATCTGTACGTCCAGATCGGGATTGCCGCGATGCAGATCCAGATAGTCATGAAACAGTTTTATGGATTTCTGTTTCGGAACGTAATAGTGGAAGACGCGGGGTCCTTCGTTAATAAAAACATGACTGGGCAGTTCCACACCGTTGATATCGACAGTCCGTAGCGGATCCGGCAGACCCAGGGTCTGACACTTGGCCTGCAACGTCAGTAAATCCGCCTGAGAATTGTAAGGCAATACATAGAGAATGGGGCGCGAGGGATCTAATCCCAGCTCGGCCACGGGATCTATAGGTATGACTTTACTTTTCACTAACAGTTTGAGTGGGAAATTCAATAATTTATAGTAAATTCTACGCCAACCTGACATAACAACTTGAAGCCTCTTGTTAGCAATGCGTCGCAAGGATACCAGAAACTGCGCTGGAGATCTGTTGTGATGAGACAACGGTTAAGGGTTAAAATGCGGACGATTTCTTATAAATAAATGGAGGATGGATGAAAAAAGCAACGGGGATAACCCGGATAATCAAAGCAACCGGCTATTCCCTACAGGGGTTGAAGCAGGCATGGCAACATGAGGCGGCGTTCCGTCAGGAAACCTTGCTGACGATTATTGGCACGATTATCGCCTGTTTACTGCCTGTTACCCCAGTCGAAAAACTGTTGCTTATCGGGGCGGTGGTATTGATCATGCTGTTTGAACTGGCCAACAGCGCGATTGAAGCCGTGGTCGATCGTATTGGCCTTGAACATCACGAATTATCCGGTCGGGCAAAGGACATGGGTTCGGCTGCCGTGTTTATTGCCATTTTATTGGCTGTGGCCGTTTGGGGCAGTATTCTCTGGCAGCATTTTGCGTGAAAGCTTCCAGAAATTAATAAAAACCGAGGTTTACTCACATCCCGGTTTCCAATTGTGCATTACCTGTATATACTCACAGCAAAACTGTATAAACAACCAGGGGGCGGGATGAAAGCATTAACAGCCAGACAGCAACAGGTTTATGACCTGATCCGCGATCATATTGTGCAGACCGGTATGCCGCCAACACGGGCGGAAATTGCCCAGCAGCTAGGATTTCGTTCACCTAATGCCGCTGAAGAACATTTAAAGGCATTGGCGCGTAAAGGCGTTATTGAAATGGTATCCGGTGCCTCTCGTGGTATTCGCTTGCTGATGGAAGAAGAGGCTGGCATTCCGTTAATTGGTCGTGTTGCGGCAGGCGAACCGCTTTTGGCGCAGCAGCACATCGAATGTCATTATCGGGTTGACCCGTCAATGTTCAAACCGAGTGCTGATTTCCTGCTGCGTGTGAGCGGGATGTCAATGAAAGACATCGGTATTATGGATGGTGATTTGCTGGCGGTACATAAAACGCAAGATGTCCGTAACGGGCAGGTCGTCGTTGCGCGGATTGACGATGAAGTAACGGTTAAGCGTCTGAAAAAACAAGCAAATATGGTGCATCTTCTGGCTGAAAATGAAGAGTTTTCTCCTATTGTCGTTGACCTGCGCCAACAGAGTTTCTCTATTGAAGGGCTGGCGGTTGGCGTTATCCGTAATGGTGACTGGAGCTGATTTTACGTCTTTGACAAGAGAGTAAGAGCGGTTGCTCTGGTATTCCTGATCCATCGCCTCGGTTTCGGGGTGATGTCGTTTAAATATTCCCTTTACCCTCCTCTGTGCTGTTATCTTCTGTTTCTTTTATGGTTTTTTATTCTTTTTGCTGCTAAATATCACTTATTTGGTGTCAAATTCCGTTTTAAAATAACAAATCGGAATTATTGTCTATAATTATTATTAAGGTAAGCATATTGATCGATGAGTTATCACTAACAATCGGAAACATATTGGAAGTTTATGATGGCGCTTACTGAAATGATTGTTCTGAAACTGACAACATAAGGTATAGGCAGACAATTCGCTTATGCCGATCTGAACCCAAGAGATGGAGATACGATGATGAATAAAGACCAAGCTGGCGGAAACTGGAAACAGTTTAAAGGCAAAGCGAAAGAACAGTGGGGCAAATTGACTGATGACGACATAAAAGTCATTGAAGGCAAACGTGATCAACTGGTTGGTAAAATCCAGGAACGCTATGGTTACGAGCAAGAAGCTGCCGAAAAAGAAGTCAATGATTGGGAAAAACATCACAAATATCACTGGTAAGTAAGTTTCAGCCTACCAGAGGAGCAGAGGGTGTCTCCTTCCAGCCCTTACGAGCGATCGTGAGGGCTATCGCTTTTTGATAGGGAGTGTGTGATCGTGATCGCAATGATCCGGCTGTTTACACGAGGCGACTTCCTGACAGCTTTCGCATAATCCATGTGCTTCAATAATACTGTGGCGTAAGGTGAACCCAGCCTGTTGTGCTAACTGACGCAACGTCTCTTCTACCCCCTCTGTCTGGCGTTCAGTGACCTGACTACAACGATCGCAGATAAACAATGCAGAAGTGTGGCTATGATCTTCAATGTGATGACAAAGTACATAGCTGTTGGTTGATTCCACCCGGTGGATGAATCCCTGTTCCAGCAGAAAATCCAATGCGCGATATACCGTCGGCGGTTTAGCTTGCGGTTCCGATATCCGCAGTAGGTCTAGCAGGTCGTATGCGCTGATTGCGCCAGATTGTTGGGCCATCAGACGGAAAACTTCCAGCCGTTGTGGCGTCAGGCGCACGCCGCGATGCTGACAAATCTGTTCAGCCTGGGCAAGGAGTTTGTCCTGATTGGTTGAATCCATTGTCGTATAACCCTGACGCGTAAAGAACAAGGTAAATATCTTAGCACGACGGAAGAAAAACGCAGAACCCGTGAGGCTGACCTGTCGATATTGACCAACGATTCGCTAAACCACCAGGTCGACCAGCAAGGCGCGTAGCGGTGTTCCAGCCTGCATGGTTAACTCGGTTTCCTGCTGGATAAATGCGCCATCGCCACAGTGCAGTGTGTCACCGCTATGCTGATGACCGCTAACGGTCACCAATCCGTGGATCGACTGGAGATATGCCTGATTGCCATTCAATTTAATGATCTGCCGCTCATTTTCTTGCAATTGCAGATGATGGATCCACACTTGCTGGCGGAGTTGCAGACTGTTTTGTTCCCCCTCAGGCGAGGCCAATAAACTGTGGGCTGGGTTATGGCGATCGATGCTATTCAGCGCCAGTCGTTGCAGTGGGCGGTTTTCCCGTGTCGGGCAGGCGTCCAGCCAAAGCTGCATACGGGTAAGTGGCCGACTGGGGCTGCGGTTATGCTCGCTATAGCTGACATTGGGCTGGGTGGCAAGCAGCAGAACATCCCCCTCTTTGGCATGGATGTGGTGACCATTACTGTCGCGGTATTCTGCTTCTCCCTGGAGAATGATATTTAAAATATCTACTCGTGGATAGGTACGGGGCTGAAAAGACGATCCTGGTGTCAGCACTTCCTGATTTAGTACCCGCAGTGATGCATAACCCAGCAACGCGGGATCGAAATAATGGCCAAAAGAGAACGTATAGCGTGCTTGCAACCAGCCATAGTCAGCTTGACCACATTGTTCTGCTGCTCTTCTTATGATCATGGCAATAAGCTCGGATAATTATTTCTTAAACAAATAGTAATTGTGTGGACGCTGGATTGTTAGCTAGTTAATCTGGTCGGCATATTCAAAATTCCTGAATGAGTACCAAAATGGCTAAAGAGAGAGCATTGACGCTGGAAGCCTTGAGAGTGATGGATGCGATTGATCGCCGGGGAAGTTTTGCCGCGGCGGCGGATGAATTAGGTCGCGTGCCGTCAGCTCTAAGCTATACCATGCAAAAACTGGAAGAAGAGTTGGATGTGGTGTTGTTTGATCGCTCCGGGCACCGCACTAAATTCACCAATGTTGGGCGAATGCTGCTGGAGCGTGGGCGTATTTTGCTGGAAGCCGCCGATAAACTCACTACGGATGCCGAAGCGCTGGCCCGCGGTTGGGAAACACACCTGACGATTGTGACCGAGGCGCTGATCCCCACGCAGAAACTCTTTCCGCTGCTTGATAAACTGTCGCTGAAGGCGAACACTCAGGTTTCGCTGTTGACGGAAGTATTGGCGGGAGCCTGGGAGCGGTTGGAGCAGGGCCGTGCCGATATTGTGATTGCGCCGGATATGCATTTTCGGGCGTCTGCTGAAGTAAATACCCGCAAACTTTATACAGTGAAAAGCGTTTATGTTGCCAGCCCCGACCATCCTATACACCAGGAGCCAGAACCGCTATCTGATGTGACCCATGTGAAATACCGGGGGATTGCCGTCGCGGATACCGCACGCGAACGCCCGGTGTTAACCGTACAACTGCTGGATAAGCAGCAGCGTCTGACCGTCAGTTCGCTTGATGATAAACGCCGGGCTTTGCTGGCCGGGCTGGGGGTGGCGACTATGCCTTATCCGATGGTCGCACAGGATATTGCCGAAGGCCGGTTGCGGGTAGTCAGCCCTGAGTATTCTATGGAAAGTCAGATTATTATGGCCTGGCGACGTGACAGCATGGGTGAAGCCAAATCCTGGTTTTTACGCGAAATCCCACGGTTGCTGAATCAGGCCTGAGTTTTTTTCACCGTTTATCTGACGCCGCCAATTAGTTTGTAAATTGCGTATCCCGCCCGTGAGGGCTATGCAGATCCTGAGCGGGCCCCAGCGAGATAACCCCGTGTGGATTTATCGTGCCGTGGCTTCGGAAGTAGTGGTGCCGAATGTGCCCCATATTGACGGTATCGGCAATACCGGGCATCTGATAGATATCACGCAAAAAACCATATAGGTTCGGATAATCACTCAAGCGGTACTTGTCACATTTAAAATGGGTATGATAAACCGGATCAAAACGTATCAGCGTAGTCCATAAGCGCAAATCAGCTTCAGTCAGGCTGCTGCCCGTCAGGTAACGCTGCTGTTCAAGAATGGATTCCAGTTTAGATAATGCCGCAAATACGTTAGTGGCGGCTTCATCATAAGCTGATTGGCTGGTAGCAAAACCGGCTTTATAAACACCGTTGTTAACCTGGTCGTAGATCCAGCCGTTCAGTTCATCAATCTGGGAACGCAGATCCTGCGGGTAGTAATCCCCCGGTTTTGCACCGATATCGTCAAAGGCGGTATTCAACATTCGGATGATATCGGCTGACTCGTTACTGACTATCGTATGCTGTTCGGTGTCCCACAGTACCGGAACGGTAACCCGCCCGCTATAGTCGGGATTGGCGTGAAGATAAAGCTGGTAGAGAAATTCATGCTGATACAGCGAATCCCCGGTGGCGTCCTGAAAATCGGTATCGAATGTCCAGCCGTGGTCCAGCATTAACGGATGAACGACAGAAATGGCAATGTGTGTTTCCAGCCCTTTCAACTGGCGCATTAACAAGGTGCGGTGTGCCCAGGGGCAGGCAAGCGAAACATACAGATGATAGCGGCCTGACTCCGCCGGAAATCCACCGTCTCCGGTAATCCCAGGTTGACCGTCCGGCGTAATCCAGTGACGAAAATGTGATTCTGAACGCTTAAAATGACCGCCGGTAGATTTGGTTTCATACCAGGTATCGTGCCATACGCCATCAACCAGTTGTCCCATAGCTCCTCCCGTTAATTAAACCATGCGGAACGACGACACGTTCTGTATTGCTGTACTTGTCGCCGTTCTTTGTGATTACCAACTGTTGTACAAGGTGAAAATTTCCTGCCTTACCACTTTTTATTCAGGATGCGGTCAAGGCTGAACGCGCCAGGTCCGGTCACTGCCAGTAACAGGTAGCCGCCAGCGATAGTCAGGTTTTTCAGGAACATGATCTGATTTGCGCTTTCAGCAAAATTGGTATGGAAAATGAGAGCCGTCAGCAGAGTAAAACCAGCGGTGAACAGCGCCACAGTACGGGTCAGCAGACCAAACAGGATTGCCAGCCCTCCCCCCAGTTCTAACAAGATCGTCAGCGGTAACAGGAAGGTTGGAACCCCCATCGCCTGCATATACTGTTGTGTGCTGGCATAGGCATCACCCAGTTTTCCATAACCTGCAACGATAAATAGAATTGGCATTAAAATACGGGCAACCAACAGGGCGATGCTTTCTAAATTTTTCATCATCTCTCCAATATATTATTCATAGACATTAATTTCCTGATGGACAGTCTTAGCAGGTACTTATTGAAAATATCCCCTGCCATCAGGTTATAGATTAGATGCTATAGAGAGATTATATACGGTGCCAGCAAGTAAAATTGTCTATTTTATTCAGAAAAATTGATGCTATATCTGATGTCTGTGCAAGCCAGATAAGTTAAGTGGTGAAAGGCTGTCATATGGCAATTAAAGGACATGATGCGAAGGGATGAGAAAATTAACGTCGGGAAAAGGTTTTGCGAAAAAGTCTGAAGGTTCCCCAAAGCCCAACAGCGCGGCGGCCCCAGAGGATCATGCGGCGTGGGTGGCGTACGCCGTAAATAGCGATGAGGCCGGAACCAATAACCCAATATTTCCGCCATTGCAGCAAGTTTTGCCAGTAGCGGTCATAGGAAGCGGTTGATTCCAGCCAGTGTTTTTTACCCGACGATAAATCCAGCCTCTGCTGCTGGATTTTACGTAAAAGCTGAGTTTTTTCTCTGTCACGCTGCTGATGACTCATTTTGATTCATCCTCCAGCAGCGTCCGATCGGTCGCCAACTCTTTGCGGGTGGCCTTGAGCAGAGTCGATTTCCGTACCTTCAGCAAAGTCCACAGACCGCCAATGATGGCTAATCCCAGCAATGTGGCGGTGAGACATCCCAGTGCAAACAGGCGGTGTTGGGGCTCAACTCCCCAGATAATCAATGCAATCAAACTCATTAGACCAAATGCGGCGAAAAGCAGCGTTAGCCCCGCCATCATCAGTAACTGAATCAGATTGGCTTTCTCTTCTTCCAGCTCAATAACCGCCAGACGGACACGTGTTTCCACCATACTGACAAGGATGGTGATAATACGCTGAACAGAGGCTATAGCCCCGATTGCGGGGCCTTGTCGTTGTTTATCAGTCATAATTGTCAGAATAATTAACGGCGGGCAAGCAGAACACCGAGTACAACGCCAACCGCAGCGCCGATACCCACACCAGTCCACGGATTCTCACGGACGTAGTCATCTGCACATCCCACGGCTTCCCGTGTCTGGGTGGCAATGCGTTCACCTGTATCGCTCAGGCGGGAGCGTGTTTCTTTCAGCGCCGCTTCTGCTTTGCTGCGCAGTTTATCCAATTCGGTTTTGGATTTTTCGCTGGAGGTACTTAACACTTCTTCCAGCGTATCCGCCAGTGATTTCAATTCAGCGCGTAAAAACTCAGAATTCTGATCTTTAGCCATAGTGAATACCTTTATTGTTGTCATGAACCTTGAATTCTAACTATAGCTTAAGTTTCGATTTATGCCCGTTAAACTGCGTGCGGATAATTCTGATAACTTATTGTAAATTTTAGTAATTTATGTTCCGGTCATAAAATGAGCGATAATGACATTTTAATTAGACACATGAGTATAGACAGCCTTTCGTCTATTTATTTTTTTCCAACGCCTGTAATTCCTGTTCTGCTTCAGCCAGTTTTTGCTCACGTTTAAGGATTTTTTGCGGATCGCCCTTTTGCTTACTTTCATTAAGCTCACGCTGCCGTTCAGAGACTTCCGCTCGTTTGTCCGCAATCTTATTCTGCTGTTTGGCGGCCAGCCCTGCATCGGTGCAGTGTGATTTGACTTCAGTCAGTGCGCGTTCCAATCCTTTAACGCGTTGCTGATTATCGTGCTTACGTGCTTGATCGATCTGGCGTTGAATATCCTGTTCTTTTTGTAAACAGCCACCCTGCGTATTTTCGGTCTGAGCCAGTACATTGCCAGAAAATATCAATAAGATAGCGGTTATTAAATAATGTATTTTCAAATGATTATCCCAATTTAGACTGTTTTTGCGTCAGTTTTTGCTGCCAGAATGACGCTGGTTTAGCGGCTTGCTGCGCCGTGATATTCACTTTAGGCAATGAGACACGCAAAATATCTCTGGCTTCAACGCTTTGCTCTGACGAAGCCAGACGCACAATAAGGCTGTTCTGCGCAGGAGTGATGCTTTTTATCGCAATGCCATGTTCATTTAATCGCTGATAAATGTAGAAGCCGTCAGGCAGCCCCGCACCTTGATAGCGCGGCTTGATATGTAACATGGCTTCATCCTGAGAACAATGTGGCGACTGTGTCAGCACAAGGAGTGGTAATGTCGCTAATAGCAGTATGCGCCATATTTTTTTGGGGTAAAACCGGCGGATTGACACCGTTAATTTCCTTTTTCTGCGTTAGCGGTGCGCTTTTTACGCCAAAGTACAAACAATGATCCAAACAGGCCGATAAACAACAGTGCCAACGGCAACAGCATCAGAAAAAACATCAACTCGTCTTCATATTTCAGAAACACGGGGGTTTTCCCCAACGCGAAACCGAGCGAAACCAGAATCAACACCCACAATAATGCGCTCATCCAATTAAAGAACTGGAAACGGGCATTATTTAAGCCCGACAAACCTGCGATTGTGGGTAAAAGTGTACGTACAAATGCCAGAAAGCGCCCAACTAATAGCGCGGAAAGGCCATGTCGATGGAAAAGCTGATGCGCACGCTGATGATAGTGTGCGGGTAAATGCGCCAGCCAGCCTTGTACTATTCGTGTATTGCCCAGCCATTTTCCCTGAATGTAACTGACCCAGCATCCCAGACTGGCCGCGGTGGTCAGCAAGACGATGGTAAAGGGGAAATTCATGGTGCCTTTGGCAACCAGAACGCCAACCAGAATGAGTAAGCTATCACCCGGTAAAAATGCTGCGGGCAGCAAGCCATTTTCTAAAAAAAGGATTAAAAACAGTAATACATAGATGGTCCACACCAATTTGGGGTCAGCTAAAAGATCGAAATCTTGCTGCCAGAGTGCATGTAACAGTTCTTTAATAATATCCATCCGGTATTCCTAATACTGCTGCATTTCATTTAACCCGTGGCGATATAAACGCTTCCGGTCATGATAAAAGTGAATACGTTCACCAGGTGGCACATTTCAACGTTTTCCCTTTATGATTTATCAGAAGATTATACAGTTGTGTGCCATAACGGTGATAAAGCTGCTTCCTGGGGCTGATTCTTGTTTTCTGAGCGCGTTATCTGGATACCCGGCAGATATTCGGCCAAAACCATCTGGGGTCGGGGATTGTCTGCCACTGACGCGTTTTACGCCCAAAGCCACGGATTAAGCGTAAAAAAACGCTCTAACTGTAACAAAATAGGTGTTATTGAAACAGAAAAATATCACAGCAACCAAGTTGATTTAAGACGGGTTATAGGGGAAACGTTGAACTTTCTGCCATATTTTACACTCACTGACAGAAGTCGACGCTTTTTGACTTTTTGCCCCCCTGTTTGGCGAAGAATGCGGCGATGATATAACATGAGACTAGCGTTTGTTGGTGTTCATCTGGTCTAAGTGAACCACCGGGTTTTCCGCAAACATATAGCGATCCACATTAAATTCAAAATCGTCAGTGGTGGCGCGGAACAGCATTTGTTTTGTGTTCTCCAGATGTTGCCACATGGCGAGTTTGGTCGCATAGGGATCTTTGCGAATCAGCGCCTTAAGGATCTGATCGTGATCTTCGCACCAGCTTTCAATCGATTTGTCGTCAATGTGTTCGTGCAGTTTAAGCCAGTAGGGGTTGTGTACGCGCTGGCTCCACATTTTCTCCACGATGGTGGCCATCGCCGAGTTTTGGGTGGCCAGTGCAACCTGCACATGAAATTTCAGATCCCATTGTGAATCGCGGAAGCGATCTTCCTGCCGGGCGTGTTCCTGAATTTCCATCAATTGTACGATATCCTGCCGGGTAACCTGCGTAGCGGCGAATTCGGCAATATTGCTTTCAATCAGTTGACGGGCCTGAAGCAGTTCAAACGGGCCGGCGGTCACAAATTCGATATCCTCACGGGTGACCAACAGATGCTTCTGCTGGTTGGAAATAACATGAATACCTGAGCCTTTACGAACTTCAACATATCCTTCCACTTCCAGCATAATGATCGCTTCACGCACCACGGTGCGGCTGACATTCATCTCTTCAGCAATATAGCGCTCTGCGGGTAATTTTTCGCCAACCTGATAAACACCGCTTTCAATACGCTGCTTTAATTCTGCGGCCAGTTGCCGATAAAGGCGCCTGGGTTCTGCAAGTTCCATAATACCTGCTCTTAGATGGATGACGTATCAGGTACTGTATCAGGGCCTGAGTACCATCGTGTTAATTTATGGGAGTGATTTGTTATACCACTTGAAGGCAACAACAACTATTGTCGCAGTCACAGATCTCCGTCACTTTAATCTGTCTCAGCAGACGGCTGCCTTAACGAAAACAGAATCTCATGCTGTTTTAGCGAATTCTCGCATAGTTATCATATATCTTTATAAGTTAAGTGATATCAAAACTGCTGTTTTTACACTTCATCAGCCTACTATCTCTGTTTACAGCGTATTTAAGCGCAAATTTATGGCAGAAGATGCCTATATCACGGCCATTATTAAATTTTTGCGATCATGACCTCACTAATAGTATGAGATATTGAAGATAATTGGTGTGACATCTTTAAGGGGTAAATCCATTTGGTGTGCAAGAAGTACGGTAAGGAAGAAAAAACATGCCCTATTTTCTTAGTGAAGATTTTCTGCTAGATAGCGCATTTTTCCGTCGGTTATATTATGACTATGCCGCCGATCAGCCAATATTTGATTACCATTGCCATTTACCGCCGGAACAGATAGCGGAAAATTACCGGTTTAAAAATCTGTATGACATCTGGTTAAAAGGTGATCACTACAAGTGGCGGGCAATGCGAACCAATGGCATATCCGAGCGCTTTTGCACGGGTGACGCCAGCGATTGGGAAAAATTCGAAGCATGGGCGGCAACCGTTCCTCATACAATCGGTAACCCGCTGTACCACTGGACGCATCTGGAACTGCGCCGCCCATTTGGCATTACCGATACCCCGCCTGTCGACTTTCCGGCGAAGTTAACCCGCCTGCTGTATGCACGTTTTTGTCATTTTGACGGCGCTCCAGATAAAGGCTGGGTATTGTTGCCTTGTGAACTGATTGACTACAACGGCGTGGCGTTGAAAGCGCTGGTGCTGCGTTATGCAAAACAGTGGCAACTGCCGCCAGCATTTATTGCCTGGCTGAACGAAAACAATACGTTTTGCTCCACGCTGGTGGACAGAATCGTCACTGGTTATCCGCGTGCTGAAATTGACGGCCTGCAACAAGAGCTGGGTTATACCGATACGTTTCTGGATGCGGCTGAATACTTCTATCTGTTTGTGATCCAGGGGCCGCAGTGGCTGGCGGAAGAATTACGGCTGAATAAACGGGATCTCAATGTTCGTATCGTCGATGACATCAAACCGTATAAAGAACGCAAAGTGGCCATTCTTAATGGGGCGCACACGGCGCTGGTGCCGATAGCCTGGTTGACAGGGTTGGATACCGTTGGCGAAGCGATGAATGATGCCCGGATTGGTAAGTTTGTGGAAAAAACCATCGCAGAAGAGATCGTGCCGGTACTCGATTTGCCGCACGATGAGCTGACCTCATTTGCTCAGTGCGCCGGGGAATGATGCAGTGGCGACCAGTGCTCTGGCTGGCGCAGGCTGTCATATGGTGTTATTCAGTACCGGGCGAGGCACGCCTTATGGTGGTTTTGTCCCGACGGTGAAGCTGGCAACCAACACTGAACTGGCGAAGAAAAAACCGCACTGGATCGATTTTAACGCAGGCGGTTTGATTCATGGAATGGCGATGGACGAGTTGCTGACGCAGTTTGTCGATCTCATTGTCGAAATTGCCGATGGCAAACCGGCTAAAAATGAAATCAATGACTTCCGTGAGTTGGCACTATTTAAAAGTGGCGTAATATTGTAAATCTTCCGCGCTCTGCATGAGGCTGCCGATGGGGCCTTCCCGCCGTGGGGAAGGCTGGAACAGGAATAACCCTATCTTACGGGTTATCCCTGGATCGTTTACGACAGATTCAGGCGTTCCTGTTCTGCCAGTTTTGCCTCTTCCGCCTGACAAACCGCCGCGATAAAGATCACGTCCGTTGAGGAGTTTAGCGCTGTTTCTGCGGAATCCTGCAACACACCGATGATAAAACCAACGGCCACGACCTGCATGGCGATATCATTTGAGATACCAAACATGTTGCAAGCCAACGGAATCAAAAGCAGCGAACCTCCCGCAACGCCAGATGCGCCACAGGCACAGAGTGATGCCACGACACTGAGCAGCAGTGCGGTAGGCAAATCAACATGGATCCCCAGGGTATTGGCTGCCGCCAGAGTCAGCACGGTGATGGTAATGGCGGCACCCGCCATATTAATGGTGGCACCCAGCGGGATAGCGACAGAATAGGTGTCTTCATCCAGATTCAGCTTACGGCACAACTCCATGTTTACTGGGATGTTGGCGGCAGAGCTGCGGGTAAAAAAGGCGGTTACGCCGCTTTCACGCAGGCAGCGGAGTACCAATGGATAAGGGTTGCTGCGGGTCTTCCAGTAAACGATCAACGGGTTGACACCCAATGCCACCAGCAGCATCCCGCCGATTAATACCATGAGCAGATGAGCATAACCCCACAGAGCGCCAAAACCGGTTTCGGCCAGCGTAGCGGCAACCAGACCAAAAATACCTAAAGGGGCGAAACGGATGACCACACGGACGATAAATGTCACTGCATCAGATGCATCGGTAATCAGGCTTTTAGTGCTCTGCGAACTGCGGCGGAACGCTATCCCTAATCCAACGGCCCAAACCAGAATACCGATGTAGTTCGCATTCAGCAGCGCATGGATAGGGTTGTCGATGATACTCATCAACAGGCCTTCCAGCACCTCCACAATACCCGAAGGCGGCGTGATGTCGTCTGCCTGCGCGTTGAGTGCCAGAGTCGAGGGGAAAAGGGTACTCAGCACCACGGCAATCAGCGCTGCCGAGAATGTTCCGATCAGATAGAGCATCAGCACCGGACGGATATTCGTTTTCTGCCCTTGCTGGTGGTTGGCAATGGAAGCCATGACCAGCATCAACACTAATACCGGCGCCACGGCTTTCAGTGCGCCAACGAACAGTGTTCCTAATAACCCCGCGGCAAGCGCGGCTTTGGTTGAAACAGAAGCCAGAATAGTCCCGGCTACCAGTCCCAGCAGTATCTGTTGAACCAGACTACCGCGAGTAATGTACTGCAAAAAACGTGACTGTTGATTTTCCATAGTATTGACGACGTGGCCGTTTCCATTGAGTGATGGTCTGTTACGGACGCGAAACCTCTGACATCTAAGACGCCGGATTTCTTTCTATATCCGTAATAAGATGTGTTTGTACGTGTCAGTATATGAAAATTTTATACAAGGAGAAGAGGATGCGGCATTTTTTCTGCCTTGAGTCGGATTTTTTATCAACGGATATTGCCGTACAGGATGAACGCTGTACGGCAAGAGCAGGCGAATCGGCTATTGCGTGCTACGACGGTTGACCCAAACGTTGACCAGCAGAGTGATGACCAGAATCCCGGCAACCACGCCCAACGAAATGGCGATGGGAATATGGTATACGTCGATCAGCAGCATCTTGATACCGATGAAAATCAGGATGACGGCCAGCCCGTATTTCAGCAGGGAGAAACGTTCAGCCACGCCTGCCAGCAGAAAATACATGGCGCGCAGACCCAAAATGGCAAACAGGTTGGAGGTTAGTACGATAAAGGGATCGGTGGTCACGGCGAAGATGGCCGGGATACTGTCAACGGCAAAAATCACATCGCTGATTTCGACCAGTATCAGTACCAGAAATAGCGGTGTGGCATACAATAAACCACTGCGGCGGACAAAAAATCTGTCATCTTCAATGCTGTCGGTCATGCGTAAATGCCCACGTATCCAGCGCACCATCGGTTTGTCGCCAATGGCATTATCATCTTCTTTCGCCAGCGCCATTTTGATGCCGGTAAACAGCAGAAATGCACCGAAGACGTACAACAGCCATTGGAACTGTGTCACCAGCCAACTACCGCCAAACACCATGAGCGTTCTCAGGATGATCGCGCCCAACACGCCGTAAATCAGTACCCGGCGCTGATATTGTGGCGGAACAGAGAAGTAGCTGAACAACATCAGCCAGACGAACACGTTATCGACGGCGAGCGCTTTTTCAATAAGATAACCGGTCAGGAATGCCAGCGCCTGAGTATTGGCGACTTCACGCCCCAGCGTTCCATCCAGATACCACCAGAAACCCGCGTTGAACAACAGGGAAAGGGTTATCCAGACAATCGACCATCCGGCGGCTTGTTTAAATGTCATCACCGTCGATCCTTTGCGCCCTTGATAGAGCAGATCGATGGCCAGCATAACGATAACAATGACAGCAAAGCTGCCCCATAACCACGGCGTGCCAATGGTATGCATAGCAATATCCTTTAAATGAAAACAAAAACGGCCAACATCGAAAGACGCTGGCCGTTTACTATTATAGCCGCAAATGTACCTCGCCTTCCGGCAAGGTCTCACTTACAACATTAATCTGATTAAGGTTGCCCGGTAACCGGATGCGTATTTACCCTTACATCTTTCAAGTTGCAGGTGTGTTGGCTACGCTTTCTCACTCCAGTCACTTACTTGAGTAAGCTCCTGGGGATTCGTTCGCTTGCCGCTTTCCTGCGCCCTGAAATCTATTGGGTAGTGCACCGTAATGACGATTAACCGGCGGAAAAGTTACTCCCCTTTGCTGCACAAAAGATAGGTGAAAACATGATCTGGGTCAAATAAATATCGCCATAATAACGGCGACCTTACTTAGCCCACTTTAACCTGTGTCACGGTATTGAAAAACTGACGAAGGAGCCAGCTTGCTCCTGCCATAGCAAAGCGAATCATAAGCGTTCGTATCCTATGAGGGATTTCAGGTTATCATGGTGAAATCGCAAGACGACGTTACTGTTAAAACACGGTTAACGTTGTCATTTGCCTGTCTGCCAGAGAAAAGCATTTACTGGCGCATCATTTTAAGGGATAAACAGCGCAAATTTTGTGATTCAGGAGGAACCATGTGCCAACTTGAACTGGAAACGCGTAATCTGACTTTGGTACGTTATCCTCAGGTAGCAGATAACACGGCGCTACAGGCGTGGGAAGCGGCGGATGAGTTCCTGCTGCGTGAGCTTTCATCGATGGAGGTTTCACCTGGGCCACGCCTGATTTTTAATGATGTATTCGGGGCATTAGCCTGTGGATTGCAGGCTCAGGCACCCGTTAGTATCAGTGATTCTTACATGAGCCAACTGGCAACGCGGCATAATCTGGCGCTGAACGGTTTTGATGCTGACGCTGTGGAGCTTCTGGACAGCCTGACCGACTTACCTGCCGCGCCAGCATTGGCGGTGATCAAAATTCCGAAAACTACGGCGCTGTTGGAATATCAACTACGTATGCTGCGCAAGGTAGTCACGCCGCAAACCCGCATTATCGCTGGCGCCAAGGCTCGTGATATCCATACGTCGACACTACAGTTATTCGAGCGCATCCTGGGGCCGACAAAAACCTCATTGGCCTGGAAGAAAGCGCGTCTGATTCATTGTGAAGTCGCGGATTTAAATGTGAGTGAACAACCGCTGACAACCGAGTGGGCGCTGGAAGATTATGGCTATCGCATCCACAACTACGCGAATGTGTTTTCGCGTGGCGGATTGGATATTGGCGCACGTTTCTTCCTGCAACATTTACCTCAGCAGTTGGAAGGTAAAATCGTTGATTTGGGCTGCGGAAATGGCGTTATTGGGCTGGCGGCGCTATCGGCTAATCCGGCTGCTTCCGTCAGCTTCTTTGATGAATCTTATATGGCGATCGCCTCCAGTCGGATGAATGTGGCGATTAACCGTCCGCAGGATCAAGAACGCTGTGGTTTTGCGGTTAATCATGGGCTGTCTGGCGTGGCGCGTGACAGCTTACAGGCCGTAGTGTGTAATCCTCCGTTCCATCAGCAGCAGGCGGTTACTGATAATATTGCCTGGCAAATGTTCCTTGACTCCCGCCGCTGTCTTCAGGTCGGCGGTGAATTACGCATTGTCGGTAATCGTCATCTGGATTATTTTCACAAGCTGAAACGTCTGTTCGGCAACTGTGAGGTAATTGCCAGCAACGCTAAATTTGTGGTGCTGCGGGCGGTGAAAACCGCAGCAGCCCGGTAACCTACACCCGCCTGCAATTGTTTGTTGTTAAGGCCCTGTGCCATTATAGTTCGATGGATAATCAGGCGAAGGAATCTCTATGTGGGTTGAAGAGTTGGAAACACGGCTGAATGGCGCGTTTCAGGAACTGGAGCGCAGCGTTCAGCAACAGCAGCAGATTTGGCGACGCGATTATCAGCAGCTACAGCAGCAGTTGGCGCAGGCCAGGCAGCATGAAGCACAGCTTTGTGAGCAGATTGAGCAGCTTGTCACTCAGTTGAACGCGATGGATAGCTCTCCGGCGCGTAATCCGCTGCTGCAAAAGGTCAAAGTTATCAGCGCGCATATTGATGCGTTGGCGAAAGATGCGTCGAATTTTGTCCGTTCGCTACCCTAATCGGCTGTCAGCCCTGACGAGTTATGTGTGAAATAATCCGTTATCTCACGCAAGGTTTAACGCAATTCTATCAATTCCTTACACATTTCCCCCGTATTCTCCATATTTGTCGGAAATGTGAAGTCATTACTTGCAGACATTTACCGTTGCTCTAACTAACTGAAACTATCAGGCCTATACTTTCTCTCGACAGTACGACAATGGTCGTCAATGCGTTAAACCTGAGAGAAGGATAAATTATGCGTAAATTAACAGCACTTCTGGTTGCTTCTTCTTTAGCACTGGGAACGGCAGGTATCGCTCAAGCTACTGATACGCCAAAAGGCCACCCGGAAGTAAGAATGGTTAAAGATGGGAAAGGTCCCCGCGGTGGGCAACATGAGATGATGTTTAAAGAACTGAATCTGACAGAGGCTCAGAAACGGCAAGTGGATGAAATTTTGAAAGCCTCTCATGATGATATGCGAAAATCCATGCAGGATGAACGACGTGAAATGCACAATCTGGTTACATCCGATACGTTCGATGCCGCTAAGGCACAGGCGCAGTTGGATAAAGCCGATGCCGCGCGAAAAGCGCACATGCTGAACAGGTTAGAAACCCAGAATAAGATTTATAACATCCTTACGCCTGAGCAAAAGAAACAGTACAACGATAATTTTGAAAAACGCCTGACTCAACCGCCAAAACCCGACGCTAAACCCGCGTCGGCTGAGTAAGCAACAGCACCATCCTTAAGACCGCCGGGTTTATCCATCGCTGATTTTTATCACCGTGGTGGATAGGTTCGGCGGTTTTTCTTATTGGGTTCTTTCTCTTGACCTTCCCCTTACGGGAAGGACTACCTTTAAGGTGATATTCCAATTGGTCTGAAATAGAGGTAATGATGAAGAGCATAAATTTACTAATTGTCGGTAGTCTATTGGCGCCCCTGGCCGCTTTCGCTGCCGACAGTGGACACAACGGCCATCATTCCGGTAATGCAACCGAGTCACAGCAGGCCTATATGCAGGGCATGGATCAGATGCATACCCAGATGCAGGAAGGGATACAGTCCAGCGATCCTGACGTTGCGTTCGCTAAGGGGATGATAGCCCATCATCAGGGAGCGATTGATATGGCCAAAACAGAGCTCAAATACGGCAAAGATCCTGAGCTTCGCAAACTGGCGGAAGAGATCATCAATGCCCAGCAGCCGGAAATTGACCAGATGCAAGCATGGCTGAAAAAGCACGAGAAAAGGTAATAAGGTATTGTTGCAGTCAGCAATAAATCCGATGTGATACAAACGAAATACAGCCCGGTGATTGGTGCCTGATAATAATTGATCGACACAACCGATCAATAATTCATAATCGATCTGTATAAACGTTTATAAAATAAACGAACCCAATGTCATGATGATTTTGAATTTAAAAAGATAACGATGACATCAGGGAAAGCGAAGCCCGCCGCGTGCGGGCTTTTTTGCGCCTGTCATAAAACGCGCTCAGACGCCCCACAAAGCGAACCATTCCACACATCACACCATCACGAACCCGCAACCTCAATCGCTGCATCACGTCGCGCAGGCGCAGCCAGCGCATACACAAAATAAACGGTCGCATGACAAAATCGGCGCTACACCGCACCCGCCTGCGGTTTTCGGATCAGAGAAATTTTTCAGTTTTATTTTTCTACAAATGGGTACGCCAGCCCGCGCCGTTACTGGGGTTTTGGTGGAAACCTCAAACTGAAAAGATTGAAAGAAATTTCAGTGTTTTTCAGTTTTTAGGATCTAAAAAGGATCGAAAGAAAAACCTAACCAACAGAAAAATAGGAGTTTATTTGAATTTTGTTGAGTGGGTTGATCTAATCGCTGAGTTTACACCATGCATTGAAGAATGGTTAAAAACCTACACAGTAGAGTATGTTAGATGACCGCCATAGGCATTATGAAACTGAAAAAAAGTTACGCGAGTTGGAGTGAGGCTGATAACGGATAGCTGTTTGCTGCTGACTATTCTGTAAGCTAGAATGGCAGCATAATCTATGGAGTTCATATTATGAGCAAGCCCCAAAAAAACAAAGTCACCTATATGGCTACCGCTATGGCGATAGCCATGGCACCAGTTCCTGCCAGCACGTTGGGGTATAGCGACATTGCATTAACCCATGCTGATACCAGTACTACATTACAAGTACTACCTGGATCGGTTGTATACCTGCCGATCGGTGATGCGACGGTCTATCTTAAGGCAATGACTGACCGTCTGAACTTCCACTTAAGAAATATCCGCTTAGAATGGGAAGAAAAGCAGATACCCATCGCCATGGAAAAACAAAGCCCATTCGTACAGAAGCATCTGGAGCGTGAGTTACAAAAGCGCATTACTATTGCAACAAAGTTTGTTGATGCGGTAAGGCTGGCGTTGAATGAAATCAGTGATGATGATCTGCGCGGAGAAGTGGTTTCCTTTGGACGTGCAGCTGCAAGCCTGCGATATACCGCCGAAGACTTTTTGTCATTCATTGACCAAACTCATCCACCAAAGAAAACAAGCTCTGAAATGATTAAAGCCAGTGCTGATGAAGTTAAGGCAATGATCCGTGCAGAGCACAAATCATTAGGATTAGACATCCCGGAATTTGATCGGGTTTCGTAATGGCGACTGTTTCAGTTCATTTGAAAGTGGAGCATCCAACGATTGCGAAGCAATATGCTTCTGCCTTGCAAGGGTGGATGAATAGCAAAGTCTTACCGCCATTTCTTGGAAGCGAAGCGCAATGGGAAGATAACCGCAAACTATGTGATTCTCATGTTTTTAAGATGCATATCAGACTACCCAATGAGCCACAGTGGGGGAAAGGCGTTCCGCAAGCCGCGCGAAAGTCGAATAGCTATCTTGTCTATGCACGCCATTGGCTCAATCCAGATAGTTTTCAGGTGATAAGTATAATGACGCCCAATGCACATGGACTGGCAAGAACATCATTTCTCGCTGAGTTAGAACGCCGAGCCGAGCAATTTCAGAATACTTAAACCCGCAAACAAAAGCATGCCTCCTCCATTTCCATAGTACCGCTGTATCCTTGTGTTTTTAGTAAGGATTTGGCTTATGGTTGTTTTAATGGATTTTAGCTTTGCTGCCATTGGCATTTAGATACTAAAAAGCCACTTGTTTAAAAGTGGCTTAATTATATGATTTTAAAGATAAAGTTTGGTGGCCCCTGTTGGGTTTGAACCAACGACCAATCGATTATGAGTCATAAAATCGGCATGTTTCTAATCGTTCGGTATTGACGCTTGTTGTATTTTTAATTGTCTATAATCAATCAGTTATGATGTTGCTTTTGTTTCTGATTGGTTGTCTCGTCTCCCCATTGTACTATCGTTACCTGACCCATTACCTGACCCAAAATGGGCATCGGGTCAGGTAACGCTTATCCTTAGAAAGGTAACCTCATGGCCGCTAATCTTACCGAGACTGCTATACGCGGATTGAAGACAAAAAGCACGTCGTACTACGTGTGGAGCAACAGTGCTCAGCGTGGTACCGGCAGGCTTGGCGTTAAGGTTCAGCCTTCAGGCAGCAAAGTTTTTTATTTCCGTTACTACGTTGAGAAAGGGAAGAAAGAGAAATTCATTCAGTTGGGCATCTGGCCTGAGATGAAACTGGTGACGGCCAATGAGCTGGCGAAAAAATATGGTGCCTGGCTTATTGAAGGAAAAGAACCTCAGCAAGAGCTTGAGCAACAGCGCCTGGCCGAGCAGCACATCATGCAGCTTCATCGCTCGCAGGGATCGTTTAAAGAGCTGGTACATGGCTACGTTAACAAGATGAAGCTCGACAATAAGCGGACCTGGGCCGATGTTCTGAAGCGTCTTGAAAAAGAGTGCTATTCAGTCATTCCTCGAGAGACCAAAGCGAAGGATGTCACGCCATTACAGATCAAAACGATCTTATCTGGCATCATCCAGCGTGATGCAGTGGTCCATGCGAATCGAATTCGTTCCTACCTGATGGCGGCTTTTAACTACGGTCTTAAAGCCGATAACGATCCGATGAATACCAGCGTGGGTATTACGTTCGGCCTTGAAGTTAATCCGGTATCGGCCATACCGAAGCAGTCCTCGGCGGAGAAAGTGGGTGATACATGGTTAACACTGGAGGAGCTACGTTTTGTCATGGAGCAGTTCGCTCAGGCAACTAACGTTGGGCCGTTGATGCAGCATTTAATCCGCTTTTGCGTTTATGTTGGCGGGCAGCGTCCATTTGAAATGATTGCCAGCCAATGGAGTGCAATTGACTGGCAGCAAAAGACATTACTGGTCATAGCCGATGTATCGAAAAACAAGCGTGAGCACCTGATCCCGCTGACTGAATCGGCATTACAGGAATTAGCCTCAGTGAAAGAGCTGACTAAGGAAAGTAACAGTCCCTATATTTTCCCGCTATCAACCAACGGTGAGCGCCCGGTACGTACCGATAGCCTGGCCCGTTCCATCATGTATTTCCGTGCTTTTAATCCTGAGTTTAAAGTTTTCACGGCGCGAGATTTACGCCGGACCTGTAAAACGCTGATGGGGGAGGCGGGGATCAGTAAAGAGATCCGTGACCGTATTCAGAATCACGCTTTAAATGACGTCAGCTCGAAACACTATGACCGCTATGATTATCTGACTGAAAAGCGCAGGGCGCTTGAGATCTGGGAAGAGCGGGTTAACAACTATCAGCGACAGCAGGAAAACAACGTTGTGAACTTGTTTGGGCGGAGGTAAGAGCTTGGCAAAATATGAGCTAAATTCAGCAGAAGAGCGTTATCAGCCGGGCTCTGGAGATTTAGTGCTGGCTAATAAGCTGGGGATCATTGATGAAGAGGAAATGGAGGCGCTGGAATCAGGCTTGCTGCTGATGCTTTATGAACAGCTATTTATCGAAGGCCAGCCGCCAGCGGTGCTGACTTTTGAGCACATCAGTGGGTGGCATCGCCAATGGTTGGGGAATGTGTATGACTGGGCTGGGAGGTTACGCAATGCCAACCTGACTAAAGACAGTTTTCAATTTGCCGCTGCCGACAGAATTCCACTGCTTCTCGATGGTTTCGAGAGGCAATTTCTCTCCAGGTCTGGTGAACTGAAATCCATGGCTCGTCCGGAGCTGGTTAGCTATCTGGCTGAATGCCATGTGGAGTTTATTTTGATCCATCCATTCAGAGAAGGTAACGGGCGTCTTTCGCGGCTGCTTTGCGATGTACTGTCGGTTCTGGCAGGGAAGGGCTTACTGGATTACAGCCTGTGGGATGAGCACAAGGCATTTTACTTCAAGGCGATACAGGCAGGCGTATCAGGGAACTACAGCCCCATGATGCAATTGGTGGACGATATATTGCCAGATTAACGGGCGAGGCCCACGGCTTTCGCCTGTGCTTGATTTTTTTTGAGTTGCTGCTCAATTTTTTGCACAGAAACGCCAGTTTCAATTGCGGTTGAGCTGGCAACGGCACGGAGGATTTTTGCTTTGGTCACTTGAGATGATGTATGTTTTCTCATGAAAAATTTCCCTATGGCTGCTGCTAGGATTGTAGGTGTTTGGGGATAGATTAGTCCAGTTAATTTCACATTGTGTATCGTAATTTATTTTGGTTGTAAGCTATTTATTGATTTTAAAAAGGATAAAAAATGTTTGATAAGCCTGATTTTACAAGAGAAAATTTTGAAGAACTACTGAGGATAAATAATTCGTTAAGGAGGGAAAACAGTAATCTTTTAAGTGATATAAAAAAGTATCATAAAGATACGGAAAACTTCCTTGTTGATAAAGAAAACTTCATCAAAGACATTGAAATGTTTAGAGGCGAAAATAAGGAGCTAAAAAAAGAGTTGTTAAATAATGAGGAAAAATCAAAAAATAACAACGGTGATACTAAAATCAGACCGCCAGCATTAAATGCAATTTATCTTCTTAGCAAAGAGTGTTATCCAGAATGCGAGTTTATTGCAAAGGATTTTGTTAAAAAATTAGACTCCCTCGCAAAATCACATGATATTGTTTACTCCTTCCAGTTAAAGACTGTTGAGGCCTGGTGTACAGAATTCAAA
>NZ_MJLZ01000038.1 GCF_003666245.1 Brenneria alni | reverse complement strand
TTGTAATCCATTAAGTAATAGGTGAATTTCATGATCATGATAATAATATTATGCGTAATATATTGATGGTTATTAACTTAGTGTGTTTTGTGAATATGAATGCTTATTTTTATCAATAAATTGAACGGTTTGATACGTTATCAGTCAACATTTTCCTTGTGCAGATTGGGCGGCTGATGATGCCTATACCCTTCGTTTAACCACTACTGCATCACGATTATCTGAGGGGAAAAACAGATTATTTATGCAATTGGCGGCAGAGTGTTGCAGCAGCGGTTTTGAAGTTGACAGCCTTTTTCATCTCGGCGTAACATGCGCGCATCATTATTCCCGGAGGACCCACGCCTTGGACACACCCAGTCGATGCTGGCTCAATAACCTGATCATTAGGTACAACTTCTAAGGCTATCTCCCTGTTGCTGATAGCCTTCGTGGTTGTCAGCGGCGCTACTCCATGTCGCTGCGAGTCAGATCCGTCGAACGGACTGAAACCTGCCGGTGACGCTTTCACCCTTGTTTCTGTGCTTCAATCGCGTTGTCCATCTCTGTTACTGTAAAAGGAGCTATGGCCTATGCTGAACGCATTTAAACTGGATAATTGCCGTTTATCTCGTCTGGAACTGGATGACTCCGATGATCTTATCTCGTCTGTCTGGGTCGATTTAATCGAGCCGGAAGATGACGAACGTGAGAAAGTACAAAAGGAACTGGGGCAGAGTCTGGCGACCCGGCCAGAGCTGGAAGACATTGAGGCATCTGCACGTTTCTTTGAGGATGAAGACGGATTACATATCCACTCCTTCTTCTTTTTCGAAGATGCCGAAGACCATGCCGGTAATGCCACTGTGGCATTTACCATCCGTGATGGCCGCCTCTATACGCTGCGTGAGCGTGAGCTGCCGGCGTTTCGCCTTTACCGGATGCGCGCTCGTAACCAGACGCTGGTGGATGGCAATGCCTACGAACTGCTGCTCGATCTGTTTGAAACCAAAATTGAACAACTGGCCGATGAAATTGAGAACATCTACAGCGATCTGGAATCACTGAGCCGCATTATTATGGAGGGGCGTCAGGGGGACGAATATGATGATGCGCTCTCCACGCTGGCTGAGTTGGAAGATGTGGGCTGGAAGGTTCGCCTGTGTCTGATGGATACCCAGCGTGCGCTGAACTTTCTGGTGCGCAAGGCCCGCTTGCCGTCCGGCCAGTTGGAGCAGGCCCGTGAGATCCTGCGCGATATCGAGTCGCTGCTGCCGCATAATGAATCGCTGTTCCAGAAGGTCAACTTTCTGATGCAGGCGGCGATGGGTTTCATCAATATCGAACAGAGCCGTATCATCAAGATCTTCTCGGTGGTATCCGTGGTGTTCCTGCCTCCGACGCTGGTGGCCTCCAGCTATGGGATGAACTTTGCCTTTATGCCGGAGCTTAAATGGTCGTTCGGTTATCCGGGGGCGATCGTGTTGATGATTCTGGCGGGTTTGGCGCCTTATCTTTATTTCAAACGTAAAAACTGGCTCTGATGTTGACCGCGCCCCGGAAGTTGCCTGGGGCGCGATACCGGTGTTTTACGTCTCCTTTGATTTCCTCATATTAATTATCAGGCTAATCTGTTTAGAATGACGGACGGTGTCTTATTTCTGAAACAGGTGTGTGCATGGGAAGGATTTCACCCTTAATGCAGTGGGGGATCCTGCTATCGGTCTCGTTGATCCTGGGCTTCGGGCTACAGATCTATCACGTTCCGGCAGCTCTGCTGCTTGGCCCCATGCTGATTGGCGCTGTAATGGGACTGAATGGCGCCACCATCCGTATTCCGCCTGTCTTTTTTGCCGGCAGCAATGCGGTGCTGGGTTGTCTGGTGGCGCAAAGCCTTTCCCTTTCCATCCTGAGTCCTTTGCTGAATAACTGGCTGCTGGTGCTGTTTATTTTACTGGCGACCCTTGCCGCCAGCGGTCTTTCCGGCTGGCTATTGGTGAAATTCAGCGAGTTGCCCGGCTCGACAGGCACATGGGGCGCTTCTCCCGGCGGCGCTTCAGCTATGGTGGCGATGGCGGGTGAATTTGGCGCCGATGTTCGGCTGGTCGCGTTTATGCAGTATCTGCGGGTGTTGATGGTGACGGCTGCGGCTGCTTTTGTCGCCCGTATCAGCCTGGGAGATGAAGCCGCACAGAACAGCGCCATGCTGGTGTGGTTTCCAGCGTTGGACTGGCGTTTTCCCGCTACCCTGTGCGTCGCGTTTGGCAGTGCATGGCTCGGCAGGCGCTTGCGCATTCCCTCTGGCCCTTTGCTGGGGCCGATGATCGTCGGTTCACTTTTGCATTCAACCGGAACACTGACGTTACAGACACCGGAATGGCTACTGGCGCTGGCCTATGCGTTTATTGGCTGGAGCGTTGGTTTATGTTTTACCCGTCCGATATTTCTGCTGGCGATACGCACACTGCCGCAGATGATGGCGTCGATTATCGGACTGATGCTGCTATGTGGCGGCATGGCGCTGATGGTAACGCGGATCCTGCCGGTTGATCTGCTGACGGCTTATCTGGCAACCAGTCCGGGCGGGCTGGATTCCATTGCCATTATTGCCGCAGGCAGCAATGTCGACATGGCATTTGTGATTGCGATTCAAACGCTGAGGCTGTTTTCTACCCTGATTTTCAGTCCGATACTGTCGCGCTTTATCTCTCGCCGTGTTGATCTTGGCGTGACGTGATTTGAATCTGCAGCCGCTTACGTTGTGTATAAAGCGCATCCAGAATAAACAGCGCCAGTGCGCTCCAGATAAAAACAAACGTAATCAACTTATCGTTACCAAAGGTTTCGCCATAAAAGATAACCGCCAGCAGAAACATCATGGTTGGGCCGAGATACTGAAAAAACCCTAATGTAGAAAGGGGTAAACGCATGGCGGCGGCGGTAAAGAACAGCAACGGCACGGTGGTGATAATACCGGCGGACATCAAGAGTAAATTCAATGACCAGGCGTTTTCAATCAAATGGCTGCTTGGGGTATCGGCAATAAAAAACAGATAAACGATAGCGATCGGCAATAGCCACAGTGTTTCAATTAACATGCCGGTCTGGCCGTCAATGCCGATTTTCTTTCGCAGCAGGCCATATACGGCAAAACTGAATGCCAGCGTCAGTGCGATGATCGGCAGCGATCCGAAAGCCCAGAGCTGGACAAATACACCAGCAACAGCCAGTAAAACGGCAAACCATTGCAGACGGCGAAAACGCTCACCAAAAAACAGCATCCCCAGTATGACGTTCACCAGCGGGTTAATAAAGTAACCCAGACTGGCTTCCAGCATATGATGATTATTGACGGCCCAGATATATAATAACCAGTTGCCGCCGATTAATACGGCTGTCAGCGCCAGTAACAACAGGTGTTTGACATTACGGCAGGCATAACGAACCTGACGCCATTTCCGGCTGATGGTCAACAGGATCAGCATAAAGAAAAACGACCAGATAATACGATGCGTCAGTATTTCATCGGCGGGAACATGCTCAAGCAGCTTAAAGTAAACCGGCGCAATTCCCCAGATGAAATAGGCGCCCAGCGCGAAAAAAATCCCCTTGCGGGTTTGCTGCGTATCCATTGGTGACTCAATAAAAACGGCGGGAAAATAGGAGTTTACCCAAAACGGCGTTCGTTTTCATCCTTACTATTAGCCAATGATATAAGTCGCCAGCCGTGCGGGTAATATCTCATCCTTGTTCATGGCGCTTAATATCAACCTGATAGTTAAATAATTTTTTGATGTGTCTGGTTTGTTTCTTTCCAGAAAAGACTGAGAAACAGTCGAACGTTGATTCATATACCGCTGAACTGTGTAGAATGGCGGGTTTTAGGTTGAGGTAATTATTATGATTGCTCAGGGGAGAAAATGAATGCGTAAAATAGTAGCCATGTTGGTTATGCTGCTGGCGACACAAGTTCAGGCGGAAGAAGCGAAAATAGAGCCAGTGCATGACAAACCTGCGGTACGTGGCAGCATCATTGCCAGCCTGTTACAAGAACATGATAGTCCGTTTATTCTCTATCCGTATGAGAGTAACTTTCTGCTGTACACCTATACCAGTAATATTAATAAAGCGGCGATACAGAGCTATAACTGGGGTGATGAAGCGCGCAAGGATGAAGTGAATTTCCAGCTTAGTCTGGGTTTCCCGCTCTGGCGCGGCATTTTCGGCGACAACTCCTTGCTGGGCGCTTCCTATACTCAGCGTTCCTGGTGGCAGTTATCCAATAAAAGCGAATCTTCGCCATTTCGTGAAACCAACTATGAGCCACAGGTTTTTCTTGGCTGGGCCACAGATTACTCTTTGGCAGGATGGACGTTGCGGGATGTGGAAGTCGGATTCAATCACCAATCGAACGGACGTTCGGAACCGACATCTCGCAGTTGGGATCGCGCCTATGTTCGCCTAATGGCGCAAAACGGCAACTGGCAGGTGGATCTAAAACCGTGGATTCGTTTCTCCGACAGTCAGGACGATAATCCAGATATCACCAAATATATGGGGCATTACCGTCTGCGCGTCGGTTACGTCTGGGGCAACAGCGTATTCAGCGCTGAAGGGCGTTATAACTGGAACAGCGGCTACGGCGGCGGTGAACTTGGCTGGAGCTACCCGCTGACGAACCATGTGCGCTTTTATACCAAAGTGTTCAGCGGCTATGGCGAGTCGCTGATTGACTATAATCACCGCCAAACCCGTTTTGGGGTTGGGGTGACGCTGAACGATATGTTTTGACCCTCCGCCAACCTTAATACAAATAGGATTGGGGACGTTGCGCGTCATGGCGTTGGTTAATATGTATTTAAAACATGAGCAGGTAAAATGTTGCGGTTTTACCGGGCGGCGCTGAAAATAGCGTCTGTTTGATTTCATTGGATTGGGGAAGGCGTGTCTACGGCGGAAGTATTAAATAAGGAAGCGCTGGCGGTTCAGGTTTTACGGGATACGTTCGGCTACCAGCAATTCCGACCGGGTCAGCAGGAAATTATTAACGCGACCATCAGCGGGCAGGACTGTCTGGTGATTATGCCGACCGGCGGTGGGAAATCACTGTGCTATCAAATTCCTGCTCTGGTGATGGACGGCCTGACGCTGGTGGTTTCCCCGCTCATTTCACTGATGAAAGATCAGGTCGATCAGCTACAGGCCTATGGCGTATCCGCGGCTTGCCTCAACTCGACCCAAACCCGTGAACAACAGCTTGACGTTATGGCTGGTTGCCGTTCCGGGCAGATCAAGCTGCTGTATATCGCCCCGGAGCGATTGACCACCGACAGCTTCCTCGACCATCTTATTCACTGGCGGCCTTCGCTGATTGCAGTGGATGAAGCGCACTGCATTTCGCAGTGGGGCCATGATTTCCGTCCTGAATACCGGGCGCTGGGGCAGGTTAAACAGCATTTTCCCGGTCTGCCGGTCATTGCGCTCACCGCCACCGCTGATGAAACCACCCGGCGGGATATTGTTCGCCTGCTTGATCTTCATGCTCCGCGGGTACAGATCAGCAGTTTTGACCGGCCAAATATCCGCTATACGCTGGTGGAAAAATTTAAGCCGCTCGACCAATTGTGGATGTTCGTACAGGGGCAGCGCGGCAAAAGCGGCATTATTTACTGTAACAGCCGGGCAAAGGTGGAAGATATCAGCGCCCGCTTGCAAAACCGTGGACTGAGCGTGGCGGCATACCATGCCGGGTTGGATAATGACCGTCGGGCGCAGGTGCAGGAAGCCTTCCAGCGCGATGATCTTCAGGTGGTGGTGGCTACCGTCGCATTCGGTATGGGGATTAACAAACCCAACGTCCGTTTTGTGGTGCATTTTGATATCCCGCGCAATATTGAATCCTACTATCAGGAAACCGGGCGAGCCGGGCGGGACGGTTTAGCGGCAGAAGCGGCATTATTTTACGATCCGGCGGATATGGCATGGCTGCGGCGTTGTCTGGAAGAGAAACCTGCCGGACAACAGTTGGAAATTGAACGTCATAAGCTGAATGCGATGGGCGCTTTTGCCGAGGCGCAAACCTGCCGCCGTTTGGTATTGCTCAACTATTTTGGTGAGGGGCGTCAGCAGCCGTGCGGTAACTGTGATATCTGCCTCGATCCACCCAAACGGTATGACGGATTGGTGGAGGCCCAGAAGGCGCTCTCTTGTGTTTATCGTGTGGGGCAGCGCTTTGGCATGGGATATATCGTCGATGTGTTGCGTGGCGCCAATAACCAGCGTATCCGCGAATTTGGCCATGACAAACTGCCGGTTTATGGTATTGGTCGGGATAAATCACAGGAGCACTGGGTCAGTGTGTTGCGTCAATTGATTCATCTGGGTCTGCTAAGTCAGAATATCGCCCAGCATTCGGCGCTGCAACTCACCGAGTCGGCCCGTCCTGTTCTGCGCGGCGAAATTCCGTTGCAGCTTGCAGTACCACGGGTCATTAACCTGAAGCCACGAGCCAGCCAGAAGTCTTACGGCGGTAACTATGATCGTAAGCTGTTTGCCAAACTGCGTAAGTTGCGTAAATCCATTGCTGATGATGCCAACATTCCACCCTATGTGGTGTTCAGTGATGCGACCTTGCTGGAGATGGCTGAACTGATGCCGATTACTGCCGCTGAACTGTTGAATATCAATGGCGTCGGGCACCGCAAACTTGAGCGTTTCGGTTCCTCTTTTATGATGATGATCCGCGATCATGTCGATAATGACGACGAATGATGTTTGCAACACGCAGGTATTAACGGCGTTATGGATGACGTACCGGGCTACCCGGTACGATTTGCTATGCCTTTCTGGCCGCAGCCAATAGCGCGCCGACCAGCATAAACAAGGAACCGAAAACCCGGTTCAGTAGCTGCATCTGTCGCGGTCCTTTCAGCCAGCCGGAAATGCGTGTCGCCAGTGTGGCATAGCCAATCATGACGATAATATCGACGACCACGGTGGTTGCGCCCAAAACCAGATACTGTGCCGCCTGAGGCTGGTGGGGAATGATGAACTGGGGAAACAACGCGGCTAAAAATACCATGCTTTTCGGATTGGTTAGATTAACCAGAACCGCACGTTTCAATAGCTTGCGGCGTGGTATGACGCTGGGCCGTCGTAAACGACGTTAAAAATTTCTCCCGGAAATTTTTTATGGCGGGCTATCCCTGCCCGCCACCCTCCGGGCCGTCGTAAACGACGTTAAAAATTTCTCCCGGAAATTTTTTATGTCACAATACGCGAATACTTATATTTGCGCCATAAAGCGTAAAGTCATTCCAATAGCTATACTGGCCTGCGCCGGAGACCTGTGTGATGCCCTATCACGATAGCCTGTTAACGCGAGAAGCGCAGTTTTCGGCGTTTGCAACCGGGGAGTTATTGGATTTCTGGCGCCAGCGTGAAGAAGGGGAATTTAGCGGCGTTGATAACGTGCCGATCCGCTTTGTGCGTTTTACGGCGCCGCAGCACGATAAAATCGTCGTTGTGTTTCCTGGGCGTATTGAAAGCTATGTAAAATACAGCGAAGTTGCTTACGATCTCTTCCACAACGGCTATGACGTGCTGGTGATGGATCACCGTGGGCAGGGGCGCTCCGGGAGGCTGCTCGACGATGGTCATCGTGGGCATGTATTGCGCTTCAGCGACTATGTGGATGATATCGAATGGCTGTGGCAACAGCAGATTGCTCCATATGCGCATACCCGGCGATTCGCACTGGCTCACTCTATGGGTGGAGTGATTCTGGCTCAGTTTCTGGCCCGCCAGCCGCAGGCTTTTGATGCCGTAGCACTGTGCGCCCCCATGTGCGGCATCCATCTGCCGATCCCGCACTGGCTGGCATGGCGGGTGGTTGACTGGGCGGAGCGTCACCCCTCGGTGCGTGACTATTATGCGATTGGTACGGGGCAGTGGCGGCCATTGCCCTATATGGTCAATATGCTGACTCACAGCCGTGAACGTTACCAGCGTAGCGTACGTTTTTATGCAGATTCCCCAGAGTTACGCGTTGGCGGACCGACCTATCATTGGGTGCGCGAAGCCATGCTGGTGGGTAAGCAATTACTGGCGCAGGCCGCCGATATCACGACACCGATACTGTTGTTGCAGGCGGAAGAAGATCGTGTGGTTGATAACCGTAGTCAGGATACGTTTTGCCAGGCCCTGGCGCAGAGTGGGCACCCTTGTGTAGGCAGAATTCCTCAGATTATTAAAGGGGCGCGGCATGAAATTCTGTTTGAAAAAGATAACATTCGTGCTCAGGCATTTGCGCTGATTCTGGCACATTTTGCTCATTATTATTAAATTAACATCACCAGAGGTTAGATCTCACCGTTATGTACCATGTCGTAGCTTCCGATTTAGATGGCACCTTATTGTCACCCGACCATACCCTTTCCCCGTATGCGAAAAAAATCCTCAGGTTGCTGACCGAAAAGGGAATTCATTTTGTATTTGCCACCGGGCGGCATCATATGGATGTGGCGCAAATCCGCGACGGTCTGGGTATCAGCGCGTTTATGATCACCTCCAACGGGGCGCGGGTGCACAACACGCAGGGCGATCTGATCTTCAGCCATAATCTGGATGCGGACATTGCCCGCGATCTTTACGGCGTAGCACACAATAACCCGGATATGCTGACGCATGTTTACCGCGATGATGACTGGTTTATGAACCGTCAGCGGCCGGAGGAAGAGCGCTTTTTTAAGGAGTCGGTGTTTAAATATAAGCTGTTCGAGCCAGCCTTACTGGAAACCGACGGCGTCAGCAAAATCTTTTTCACTTGTCATTATCATGAGCAACTTCTGGCGTTGGAAGAGGCGATCAATGCGCGTTGGGGCGATCGCGTCAATGTAAGTTTTTCGACACTGACCTGCCTGGAAGTCATGGCCGGTGGTGTATCCAAAGGGCATGCGCTGGAGCAGGTGGCGAAAATAATCGGCTTTTCGCTTAAAGAGTGCATTGCTTTCGGTGATGGCATGAATGATTACGAAATGCTGTCGATGGCAGGCAAAGGCTGCATCATGCAAAATGCCCATCAGCGGTTAAAGAATTTGCTGCCTGAACTGGAGGTGATCGGCGCCAACGCGGAAAACGCGGTGCCGAACTACCTGCGGGATTTATTTCTGGGATAATTGCCCCTCGCTATCCTCGTTTACACAAAGATGGCAAGCCTGGACACCGACGCCCACAAGATCGGGCGGGAACAGATAGCCGTCTTTTTCCACTCAGAGTCTATTAGCGCCCTCAGGGATGCCGAGTGCTGGGTCTGGCGGTGAAAGGGGGTAAAATGTCTACAGGCCGCATGTTTAATATCCTGATATCGCAGTTATTAACGCAATATAAAATAGAAAACAGCTATAGCCATTCTGATGAAGATAATATTTATGCATTTGAGCTGGCTAATGGAATTAAAATAAATATTCTTGCTGATAAGAACAATTATCTCCATATGGTAGGTTTTCTGGGGCAGGATATTCAGCAGTTGGATAATACAAAACTTGTTGAATTACTGGATATTAATAGATTCAGCTTATACCACCCGATATATGTTGTTGGCCTGCATCGTGAAACAAAACAGCTTACCATCCATACCCGCCAGTCGTTAGCCGGGCTGAATTCCGCCGATATTTTTGCACTTTTCGAAATCTTTGTTGATAAGGCTGCGGCGTTACAACGCTGGCTGAATAATAACGCTGCCCTGAATTGGGAAGGTAATTCCACCTGAAGCGAGAAGCCATATTGTAAGCCCACTCGATCACGGGTGATTTTTATCATGTTGGAAATAAGCGAATAAAAATTTATTGTCAAGGGGATATATTATGGGAAACCTATGTATTACGAAAAACAAGGCTGCCTCTCCTTATGAGGCTGAATCGTCTAATCGCGCTTCCAGTTCGACAGACACTAATACCAGGGGCGGGCAAACAATAAACTCTGTGAATGATTTGCCCCCTGCGGAGAAAGAGGCTTTTCTCAACGTGCATGATCCGGTACGCGCAATGAATCTGAACGAAAATACCTTGCTTTATCGTTCGACGGACAAGCGTTTTATTTCCAGAGGGCACCTGAAAGGTAATCCGAATTCCATCGCCAGAATTTTCAACTATGATAGATTACGGCCCAATCCATATTTGCAGCTCGTCACCCATAGAAATGCGCCGCCTTATTTTCCGGTAGAAATGAGAGCGTCCGAGCTTAAAGATCCCTCGTTAAATGTAATGGTAGGCCTGCAGGCCAGAGAGGCGATCTTGCAGTACGCTAAAAGGGATAACGTTTCGGTTGAAATGAGGCTGGGCGATTTTATGCGGCAGGGAGGAAAGGTTTACAGCGATACCTCTTCCGCTATAAGTTCGAACTATGCAACAGCGCTGGTTGTGACGTTACCTAAAGGGAGTTCAGTTCCGGTAACGATCATATAGTTAATAAGCTGATATATGGCGTCTGGCATCAAAGGCGGCGTCGTGGAAGGCACCGCCATAGGGGGACGTAATAGATAGGCTATGCGCGTTTGGCCAACGCTTCTTTATGCTTATTCTCACTGAGTATGACGATGATGAGCAAAACCACCGCCACTATGCTGCCGCCGATCATCACCATAAAGCCGCCGTCCCAGCCATGGCGGCCAGCCCATGCCTTGAAACCAACCACATAAGAACAGCAGCACGAACATGACTGCAATGCTGGAGGTGGCCCAGGGCACAAAGCCCATAAACAGCATGACGGATGATGCCAGTATCAGGCTGGCAGGTAAGAAAACGCGTGGATTGGATCGGTCAGACACCGAACCCATGATAAATTTGGAAAAGCCGTAGGCGATCGAAATACCGGATAGTGCGAAACCGAGATCGCCGCGAGAGAACCCCTGTTCGATCAAGAATGGCATCGCCAGGGCGAAATTTTTTCGCACCAGATAGTAAGCGGCATAGCCAAAAAAGATCCCCATAAAAATTTGCCAACGCAGGCGACGGTACAGTGGGTCAACCTGATCTTCTGCGACACGGGCCTGGTGTGTAGCGGGTTTAAAAATACTCAGCATATTTGCCTCCAATACGCCCAAAACGTTATTTTTTTGTTCTATATCGAGCGACATCGTATTCGTCAGCGCTATTTTCATTTGTGAGTCATCGCTCAAATGTTTCACTTTTATGACTTAGTACATTGCTTTGTGCTGTTGTTAACAAAATTGCTGCAATTTCAGGATTACTTTTAGTGATACTCATCACGAACATGGATGTTAATGCCCTTTGAATTTTCGTTTTATGCTCGTTTTTGCTCTTTATCAAACATTAACCCTGCGTTTTGTGTCCCAATAGCAACATGTAGCGATCCACGTGGAGAGGTAACATGCAAAATAATGGGTCATACCGGGAAACCGACATCGTGGTGATTGGCGGCGGCGCGACGGGGGCGGGAACCGTGCGGGACTGTGCGCTGAGAGGGTTACGCTGCCTGCTGCTAGAACGGCATGACATCGCCACCGGCGCGACCGGGCGTAATCATGGCCTGCTGCACAGCGGATCGCGTTATGCGGTGACGGACGGTGAATCTGCCCGTGAATGTATTGAAGAAAACCGGATCCTCAAGCGTATTGCCCGCCATTGCGTCGAGCCGACAGATGGTCTGTTTCTGACCTTGCCGGAAGACGACCTCGCCTATCAGGCCGGGTTTATTGCCGCCTGCCATCAGGCGGGCATCAATGCACAGGCGATTGATCCGCAGGAGGCGCTGCGTCTGGAACCTGCCGCGAATCCGGCGCTTATTGGCGCGGTCCGGGTGCCGGATGGCACCATCGACCCTTTCCGCCTGACCTCGGCCAATATGATCGATGCCTGTGAGCACGGTGCCGAGGTACTGACTTATCATGAAGTTATCGGTTTGATCCGCCAGGGTGATCGCATCACCGGGGTGCGCGTTTTCGACCATAAAAACGCCATTGAAAGCGAGATATATGCGCAGGTTGTGGTGAATGCCGGGGGTATCTGGGGGCAACATATCGCGGAGTATGCCGATCTGCGCGTGCGTATGTTCCCGGCGAAAGGGGCGTTGCTGATTTTGGGGCACCGTATTAATAACATGGTGATTAACCGCTGCCGCAAACCGGCTGATGCCGACATCCTGGTGCCGGGTGACACCATTTCGTTGATCGGCACCACCTCCACCCATATCGATTACGATCAGATAGATAATATGGCGGTTACGCCTGCGGAAGTGGATATCCTGATGCGTGAAGGCGCCAAACTGGCGCCGCAACTGGCGGCCACGCGTATTCTTCGGGCCTATGCCGGGGTTCGTCCGCTGGTGGCGAATGACAGTGACCCCAGCGGGCGCAGCGTCAGTCGTGGCATTGTGCTGCTCGACCATGCCAGCCGTGACGGTCTGGAAGGTTTTATTACCATCACCGGCGGTAAATTGATGACCTACCGGCTGATGGCGGAATGGGTGACGGATAAAATCTGCGAAAAGCTGGGTTGCAGCGTGGCTTGTACTACGGCACAAACGCCATTACCCGGTTCGGAACAATCGGCTTCGCACTGTTCTGCCGTATGGCAACATGTTTCAGCAAGGCTTTCCTCTGAACAAAAAAACCATTTGCCAGAAAATAATGACCGGGCATTACCCTTATCTGCGCCGTTGCGTGGTTCGGCCACTTACCGTCATGGCGAACGGGCCGGGCGCTTGTTATCCGGCGAACGCCTTGATAGCAGTCTGGTATGCGAGTGTGAAGCCGTCACCGCTGGTGAAGTGCGTTATGCCGTGGCGTCGTTGCAGGTTAATAATCTGATTGATTTACGTCGGCGTACCCGCGTCGGAATGGGAACCTGTCAAGGGGAGCTTTGCGCCTGCCGGGCCGCAGGGTTGCTGTGTCGGCTGGGGCAGTCGACGCCGGAGCAATCCATTACTCAACTTAGCCAGTTTCTCAATGAACGCTGGAAAGGCATTCGCCCGGTCGCCTGGGGCAATACCCTGCGCGAAAGCGAGTTTACCAGTTGGGTGTATCAAGGATTGTGCGGCCTGACAGCCAGTGACGGTCAGGAGGCGCACCATGCGTTATGACGTGGTTATTATCGGCGGTGGTCTGGCGGGGTTAACCTGCGGCATCCGTTTATCCGAACAGGGAAAACGTTGCGCCATCGTCAGCGCCGGGCAAAGTGCTTTGCATTTTTCCTCGGGCGCGCTGGATCTGCTCGCCTGTCTGCCGGATGGCCAGCCAGTCAGCCAGCCGTTAAGTGCGCTGGATGAGCTGGCCCGGCAAGCGCCTTATCATCCCTATTCGCTGATGGGGGCCGATCAGGTGGCTGCATTGCTGCCGGAGGCTCAGGCGCTGCTGGTTGGTTGCGCGATACCTATGTTGGGCGATTATCGGCAAAATCATATGCGTATGACGCCATTGGGTAAGTTTCGCCCCTGCTGGCTTAGTCCGTCGGACAGCGTTACCCGTGGGTTATCCGGTGCTGACCACCGGGAAAGACCGCTGGTCGCCGGTATAGAAGGTTTTCTGGATTTTCAGTCCGGTATTGTGGCCGGAACGCTTCAGACACAGGGGATTGCCGCCCGCAGTGATGATTTGAAACTGCCAGTGCTGGATCGGCTGCGCCGCAACCCCAGCGAGTTCCGGGCGGTGAATATTTCCCGTGTGCTTGACCTGCCGGAAAATCTGACTGCGCTGGCGGAAGAGCTGGCTTTATTAGCCAGTGGTAATGATGCGGTGATCATGCCTGCCTGTCTGGGGCTGGAAGGGACGTCTGTACTGACCGGGCTGCGCAAGACGCTTGGCAAGCCGGTGCGGTTATTGCCGACCTTGCCGCCCTCATTGCTGGGTCTACGTTTGCATCAGGCATTATTGCGTCGTTTTTGCCAACTGGGCGGCATCATCATGCCGGGTGACCGGGTAGAACGCGCCATGTCGCAACCGCAGGGCACAGCCCTCTATACCCGTAATCACCGCGATATTCCGCTGTGGGCGCAGCACGTGGTGTTAGCCAGCGGCAGTTTTTTTAGTAACGGTCTGGTGGCGCAATGCGATCGGGTCACTGAACCTGTCTTTGGGCTGGATGTTCGTTTTGAGGCGCGGCGAGAGGCCTGGAGTCGGCAGGATGTGTTTGCCGCCCAACCCTACATGCAATTCGGCGTGATAACCGATGAAAAGCTGCGCCCCGGTATCTATGGTAAAACGGCGCATAACCTGTATGCCATTGGCGCGGTGTTGGCAGGATTTGATCCCATTGCACAAGGGTGCGGCGCGGGGGTGTCGATGATCAGCGCATTGTATGCCGCCAGCCTGATAATACAGGAGGACAACCAATGAGCCTGCTGACCGATAACAGTTTTGAAAATTGCATCAAATGTACGGTTTGCACCACCTATTGTCCGGTGTCGCGGGTCAACCCTCTCTATCCGGGGCCGAAACAGGCCGGGCCGGATGGCGAGCGTCTGCGGCGTAAAGATCCTGCGTTGTATGATGAAGCACTGAAGTACTGTACAAACTGTAAACGTTGCGAAGTGGCCTGTCCGTCTGACGTCAAAATCGGCGACATTATTCAGCGGGCGAAAACCAGCTACAGCACCCATAAGCCCAAGCTGCGCGACGCTATTCTGAGCCATACCGATCTGATGGGCACCGTCGCTACGCCATTTGCCCCTCTGGTGAATACCGCGACCAGCCTGAAACCGGTACGTCAGCTACTGGATAAGGCCTTAAAGATCGACCATCGTCGCCAGTTACCGAAGTATTCCTTCGGCACGTTTCGTCGCTGGTATCGCCAGCAGGCGGAAACGCAGCGGCGTTACCCGGAACAGATTGCCTACTTTCACGGTTGTTACGTTAACTATAACCATCCTCAGTTGGGTAAAGATCTTATCCGGGTTTTTAATGCGCTGAATGTGGGCGTCCAACTGTTGAGCAGAGAAAAGTGCTGTGGTGTGCCACTGATCGCCAATGGCTTTCATGATCAGGCAAGAAAGCAGGCACGGGTGAATATTGCATCGCTGGATGAGGCGATCAACAGCAAAGCCATGCCGGTAGTGGCGACATCGTCCAGTTGCGCCTTTACGCTGCGGGATGAATACCCGCACTTACTGGGCGTTGATACCGACCATGTGCGTGATGGCATCGAACTGGCCACCCGTCAATTATACCGGTTGCTGGAAGAGCAAGGGCGTACCCTGCCGTTACGCACTCTGCCGCTGCGGGTAGCGTATCACACCCCTTGTCATCTGGAAAAAATGGGCTGGACCGCTTACACGTTGTCGTTGCTGCAAGGTATCCCCGGTATTGAACTGATTGTGCTGGATTCCCAGTGCTGTGGGATTGCCGGAACCTATGGTTTCAAAAAGGAAAATTATGCTACTGCGCAGGGGATTGGCGCACCGCTGTTTCGCCAGATTGAGGAAAGCGGCGTCGACGTGGTGATCACCGACTGTGAAACCTGCAAATGGCAAATCGAAATGTCCACCAGCAAGCCGTGTGAACACCCGATAACGCTGCTGGCCCAGGCGCTGGTTCAGGCGTGAAGGGAGCAGGAAAGCCCATCATAAAAAATCGCCGGTATCTTGAGGGTTCCCCAGAAAATAATTAAGCATTATTTGATAAGTCATCTTTGATGACAGAATGTTGTTTTTAGGGTTTTCCTTCGCGTAAAAAATCGCGCTGAGGTGGGCGTGGCCGCCGGGTGAGCGGCAGGGACGCCGCGAAAGCCAGTGCCGCGCCGGGAGCGCGTCAATGGCGGCCCGAAGGGGGATGGGCAAGGATGCCCATCATAAAAAGCACTTTACAAACGCGAATGATAATGATTATTATTGCATTGCTTTCAGGGGAGACTGGCATATCGGTTTTACCTTGGATGCACGACATTGCTCACATTGCTTCCAGTATTATTTTAGCCAGCTCGGGTGCTGGCTTTTTTTTATGGCGAGCTACCCCCGCGTGACTTCCATCCTGTTCTGATTTTTGTGGCTTGGCCGCAGTAAGCGGGGTTTTTTTCTCCCGGAAATTTTTTGAATAACGCGTTAAGTTTTTTGCGCTATCTTATTCGCAGCGACCCGTTAGACTTTAGATAAAGAAAAAGCGGGAGAAACTAACATGATCTATTCACGTAAAGCACAACAGCGCGGACATGCAAATCACGGCTGGCTTGATAGCTGGCATACTTTCTCATTTGCGGATTATTACGAGCCGGAATTCATGGGTTTCTCGGCACTGCGTGTTATCAATGAAGACCGTATTGAAGGCGGACGCGGCTTCGGCACGCATCCGCATAAAGATATGGAAATTCTGACCTACGTACTGGATGGTACGATAGAGCATCAGGACAGCATGGGTAATAAAGCGCACATTCAATCCGGTGAATTTCAGATTATGAGCGCCGGTACGGGGATCCGACACTCGGAATACAACGCCAGTCGTGATGATTTACTGCACCTGTATCAGATTTGGATTATCCCTGAAAAAACCGGGCTGATGCCGCGTTATGAACAAAAACGCTTTGATATCCCGCAGGGGCGCCAATTGGTGTTGTCGCCGGATGCCCGTGACGGCTCGCTGAAAGTTTTTCAGGATATGACGCTGTGGCGGTGGGCGCTGAAACCGCAGGAACAGTCGATTTATCAGATACAAGCCGGGCGCAGAGTCTGGCTCCAGGTGGTTCGTGGCAGTGTGGAAATTAACGGCCACCAGGCTGGCGCCAGTGATGCATTCGCCATTTGGGATGAAGAAACACTGTCGGTTCATGCTGGTAAAGAGAGTGAGATCCTGTTGTTTGATCTACCGCCGGTATAAGACCTCTGCTCGTGTTTCCCTTTTCGGGAGCAGAGGCGCAATGGTGTTTGGGGTTTTTTATTTCAGGATGCTGCATATGCCCTGTGCGTTTTTTTTTTGCTAGACTCCCGCTCAACATTTTCTGACGTTCTCCGTGGATGATGAAGAAAAAAAGACCAGTTCTCCAGGATGTTGCCGATCGGGTTGGCATTACTAAAATGACGGTGAGCCGTTATTTGCGCAACCCGACTCAGGTTTCTGCGGCATTGCGGGAAAAGATAGCCATTGCGCTTGATGAGTTAGGCTACATCCCCAACCATGCTCCCAATATGCTTGCCAGCGCCACCAGCCGGGCCATCGGCGTTCTGCTGCCGTCGTTGACCAATCAGGTGTTTGCGGAAGTGCTGCGTGGTATCGAACGGGTTACTGAAGCACACGGTTATCAGACCATGCTGGCACATTATGGTTATCACCCCGAAAAGGAAGAGCGGCGGCTAATGTCGTTGCTGGCCTATAACATTGATGGCCTGATTCTGTCTGAACGTTTCCATACAGATCGCACCCGTCAGATGATTGATGTTGCGGGCATTCCCGTGGTGGAGCTGATGGACTCGGTTTCTCCCTGCCTTGATATGGCGGTGGGGTTCGATAATTTTGAGGCAGCACGACAGATGACTCAGTCTATGATCTCACTGGGGCGCCGCCATGTGGTTTATCTCGGCGCACGGCAGGATGAACGCACCATCATAAAATGCCAGGGCTATGAACAGGCCATGCGGGATAACGGGCTGGTGAGCTACTGCGTGATGAGTGAACGCGCCTCTTCCTACTCGCTGGGTGGCGAATTGCTGCGGCAGGCGCAGGCTGAGTATCCGCAAATCGACAGTATTTTTTGTACTAACGACGACCTGGCCGTGGGCGCGATGTTTGAGTGCCAGCGTCAGGGATTACGCGTCCCCCAGCAGATGGGAATCGCCGGTTTTCATGGTCACGACATCGGCCAGGCGATGGTGCCGAAGCTGGCCAGCGTGCTCACCCCGCGTGAGCGCATGGGGCAGATTGGCGCGGAACGTCTGCTATCGCGTTTACGGGGTGAACCGGTGGCGTCGTCCGTGGTCGATGTCGGTTTTACCTTGCTGGACGGAGACAGCCTTTAGCTGACCATGCATGTTCGGGTATCGCCGCAATATGAAAGGCGATATCACGCTTGCCGGTGGCGGCGTAATGCCTCAACGCAGCGGTTAACCACCTCTTCCATACCGCCATCAATGTCTATCGTCAGTACATCCGGCTCGTCGCTGCCCGGTTCTTCCAGCGCGTCAAACTGGCTTTTTAACAGTTCCGTTGGCATGAAATGCCCGGCACGGGCTTTATGCCGCGCCAAAATGATATCAAAACTGCCTTTCAGATAGAGAAAGATCATTCCTTGATTGTCGCGCCGTAAGTGGTCGCGGTAACGTTTCTTTAATGCCGAACAGACGATGATGCCGGTTTCATTTTTGTGAAACAGGCTGTAGGCGGCGTCGTTCAAGCGATCCAGCCAGGGGGCGCGGTCTTCGTCATTCAGCGGCGTACCGCTGGCCATTTTCTGGATATTGGCGCGAGGATGCAGATCGTCGCCGTCAATGAATTTTGCATGGATCGCACGGGCAAGCTCGGCGCCAACTGACGATTTCCCGCTACCCGACACACCCATAAGAATAATGCTTTGACCTGGCATAATTTGATCTCCATCCCAAACTGTAAATTAAATGATACTTATTAGTTCCTGATCTTAACATGTTACCCGTATCATGTTACCGGTATCAGATGATGATGTGACATATCTCACAAACAATCAGCCAGTCCAAATCAGGTGACTGAAACGAGATTATTAATATGACAGAAATAGCATCCGTTTATAGCGCCAGCGTACTGTTAATCATTGCGGTAGGCGCAGTAGCACTGTTACTGGTGCTGATCATGCGTTTTAAAATCCATGCGTTCCCTGCGCTTGTATTAGTCAGCCTGCTTACCGCACTCGTAACAAAAACCCCTTATGAAAATATCGTCCCCACATTGCTAAGTGGTTTTGGCGGCACGCTGGCATCGGTGGCGTTGTTGGTCGGTTTGGGCGCCATGATCGGGCGTTTGCTGGAGATCACTGGTGGCGCTAATGTGCTGGCCGGTACGTTAATCGGTAAATTTGGTGAGCGCCGTGCGCCGTTCTCATTAGGTATTGCGTCGCTGCTGTTTGGTTTCCCCATCTTTTTTGATGCGGGCCTGATCGTTATGCTGCCGATCATTTTCAGCGTGGCGAAGCGTTTTGGCGGATCAACCCTGAAATATGCGCTGCCCGCCGCCGGGGCCTTTGCGGTAATGCACGCGTTGCTGCCGCCGCATCCGGGGCCGGTTGCCGCCAGCGAACTGCTCGGCGCCAATATTGGTCTGTTGGTGATTGTCGGCCTCATTATTGCTTTGCCGACCTGGTATTTTGGCAGTTATCTGTTTGGCCTGTGGGCGGGTAAGAAATTCCATTTACCGCTGCCTTCTACCTTTCTGGAAGAGGTAAAAGTTGACAGCCAACACACGCCGCCCTCGTTTGCCGTGGTATTGAGCGTACTGTTGTTGCCGCTGGTATTGATTTTTCTCGATACCGGGCTGAATACGCTGACCGTAATGGGGGTGATCAACGGTGACAATGGCCTGGTGCAGTTCCTGAGAATGTTGGGGAAAACCCCGGTGGCGCTGTTGATCACCGTGCTGTTTTCGCTGGTCATGTTCAGTGGGAAGCACAGCGGCAGGCATCTTGATAAAGTTTGTGAAGGGGCGTTAGGGCCAGTGTGTTCCATTATTCTGGTCACCGGGGCCGGCGGCATGTTCGGCGGCGTATTGCGTGCCAGCGGTATCGGTACGGCGTTGGCCGATATGCTGTCCGATACCGGTATGCCGGTGATTGTTGCTGCGTTTGTTGTCTCCGCCGCATTACGTATCGCCCAGGGCTCGGCCACGGTGGCATTGACCACCACGGCGGCGTTGATGGCGCCCGCCGTGGCGGCGACGACCGGGGTGAGTCAGTTCGACCTGTGTTTTATTGTGATAGCCATCGCGGGTGGAGCAACGGTGCTGTCGCATGTGAATGATTCCGGTTTCTGGCTGGTGAGCCGTTTCCTTGAAATGGACGAGAAAACCACGCTGAAAACCTGGACGGTGATGGAAACGCTGCTCGGTACTATTGCTTTCCTGTTAGCAGCGGTAGGCAGTATCTTGCTTTGATGGCGATAAGACAGGGTGCCGTGGTGCCGCAGCACCCTGTTTGTTTACAGTTTCATATAAGCCCGCACGCCGTCCAGAAACATCTGTGTTGACAGCATGACCAGAATTAATCCCATCAGTTTCTCCAGCGCGCTGACGCCTTTTTCACCCAGCAGACGTAAAAACAGGTCAGACAGTAACAGGATGATGAAAGAGGTCATCCAGGCAATAAATAACGCCAGCGTCAGGTGCGGCAACTGATGGGGATATTGATGGGACAACAGCATCAGCGTCGCCAACAGCGAGGGGCCGGCGACCAGGGGGATCGCCAGCGGCACCAGAAACGGTTCTTCCCCGGCGGGCAGGCCGGTACTGCTGCCTTGCTGTGAGGGAAAAATCATACGGATGGCAATCAGAAACAGGATGATACCGCCGGAAATCGACACCGTTTCGGTGCGCAGATTAAGAAAGGATAGGATCCGCTCTCCGGCAAACAGAAAGATCAGCATCAGCCCCAACGCAATAAGCATCTCACGGATTAGCACGACGCGCCTGCGTTTGGGGTCCAGATGTTTCAGCACCGACATAAAAATAGGCAGGTTGCCGAGGGGATCCATAATTAACAGCAACAGGACGGTTGCAGAGATCATTTCTGTCATTGTGGTATTTAGCTCCTGAAGTCCAATTTCCTGAAATCGGCTTTTCTTTAATCGAATGATGTCGTGCGTCATTCTGTATTAGGGTGATGATATTAGAAAGACTGTTAAAAAGCGTGGCGCTATCGAATAAATTCACTTGCGACTTTGCGTGCATTTTGTATGGTGGAAAGCATACACATTGAGGTTGATGACAAACCCATAGCGGTGAGATCGAGATACCCGGGCTTATCGCACCGAGGGGCCATTATGGGACACATCCTTGTGTCCCACCCTATGGGCCAGCATAAATGCTGTTCAAATTTGCTCCTGGCAAATTTGTCGGCGGCTTACGCCGCTACGGCCCCATCGGCACGCTGTCCCTAATATCGGACTTTGTCAGCACTCTGACACATTTAATGTGTTTACTATTCTAATCTAAGACAGCAGTCAGAATTTTTTGTTACCCCCAAGGCAGGACAGTTACCATGAAAAATGTTGGTTTTATTGGCTGGCGCGGTATGGTCGGTTCGGTTCTCATGCAGCGCATGGTGGAAGAACGTGATTTCGACGCCATCCGCCCGGTATTCTTTTCCACTTCTCAGCACGGTGAGCCGGCGCCAACGTTGGGTGGTCAGCAAGGCGTATTGCAGGACGCTTATAATCTGGACGCATTGCGGACGCTGGATATTATTATCACCTGTCAGGGTGGCGATTATACCAATGACGTTTATCCCAAGCTGCGTGACAGTGGCTGGCAGGGTTATTGGATTGACGCCGCTTCTTCCCTTCGTATGCAGGATGACGCGATTATTATTTTGGATCCGGTCAACCATGATGTGATCAAGCAAGGGTTGGATAAAGGCGTTAAAACCTTTGTTGGCGGTAACTGTACCGTCAGCCTGATGCTGATGTCGTTGGGGGGCCTGTTCGCCAACGATCTGGTGGACTGGGTATCTGTCGCCACCTATCAGGCGGCTTCCGGCGGCGGTGCGCGTCATATGCGTGAACTGCTGGTGCAGATGGGTATGCTGAATGGTGAAGTGGCGAAAGAACTTCAGGATCCCGCTTCAGCCATTCTGGATATCGAACGTAAAGTCACCGCGCTGACCCGCAGTGGTACGTTGCCGACCGACAACTTCGGCGTGCCGTTGGCGGGCAGCCTGATCCCGTGGATCGACAAACAGTTGGATAACGGCCAGAGCCGTGAAGAGTGGAAAGGCCAGGCGGAAACCAATAAGATCCTCGGCAGCAGCCGTGTGATCCCGGTTGACGGTCTATGCGTGCGAGTGGGCGCGCTGCGCTGCCACAGTCAGGCATTTACCATCAAGCTGAAAAAAGATGTGGCGCTGGCGGAAATCGAACAAATGCTGGCAACCCATAATGACTGGGTAAAAGTGGTGCCGAACGATCGTGACATCTCGATGCGTGAACTGACCCCGGCAGCCGTGACCGGCACGCTGTCTACCCCGGTGGGCCGTCTGCGTAAGCTGAATATGGGGCCGGAATACCTGTCTGCCTTTACGGTCGGCGATCAGCTGCTGTGGGGAGCGGCCGAACCGTTGCGCCGTATGCTGCGTATCCTGCTCTAACGGTTTCTGCTCTGGCGCAATTCCATTAACGGGTTGCGCCAGTATGGTTTTACCTGCTGATAGTTTCCTGCCGACGCCATGACTCCTTCCATTTTTCCACGAGGCTTTTGATGCAAAGACTGACGATTTCATTGGATGATCAACTGGCGCAGGACTTTGATGAGCTGATGCAGCGTAAGGGTTATGCCAACCGTTCTGAAGCGTTCCGCGATATGCTGCGCCGTGAACTGGGTGAAATGACGCTGGAGACGGACAAAAATGGCAAATGCGTGGCGGTGCTGAGTTATGTTTACGATCATCATGAGCGTCAACTCTCCAGTCGGCTGGCCGAAATGCAGCATGACCATCACGATTTAACGGTTTCCACCATGCACACGCATTTGAGTCATGAGGAGTGTGTGGAAACCATTATCCTGCGTGGTACTGCGGCACAGGTTGAGCATTTTGCGCAATCTGTGATGGCGCAAACCGGTGTGCGTCACGGGCGGCTGAACCTTATTCCTTTATAAGCCATGATCCTCTTCGCTGATAACCGGATCGCTGCCTGTGCCGGAATGACCCGTTTGCGAACTGAGGTAAATTAAGCCAGATCAAGAAAGTATGATTTTTTTTATAAACTTCATACTCTGCGGTTAAATCACCCAATCCTATCTGTTATAAATCGGGCATAAAAATCTATAACAGGACAAACCCGCGTGAGCCAGCTCCTTGTCGAAAATGAAAGCCGTGAGCTATTGGATGATGTGCAATGCTATTGGACATCCCGTGCCGCCAGCTACAGCCAATTGAATGCCGCCGAACTCACCAACGCCAAACGCGTCGCCTGGTTAAAAAAAATCAACCAATATGCCCCGAAAAAACCGCTGTTAAAGGTGCTGGATCTGGGGGCCGGGCCGGGGTTCCTGGCCATCACGCTGGCGTTGGCCGGGCATCAGGTGACGGCGGTCGATATCACGCAGGCGATGTTGGATCAGGCGCGTAGCAACGCGGCGCACCACGGCGTTGAGGTGAACTTCGTCTTATCGGATGTGCATTCGCTGCCGTTTGCGGATGACGGCTTTGATCTGATCGTCACGCGTAATGTGACCTGGAATCTGGATGCCCCGCAATGTGCCTATAAAGAATGGCATCGGGTGCTGGCGCCGGGGGGGCGGCTGGTAAATTTTGACGCCAACTGGTATCTGCAACTGTTTGATGAGCGCAGTCGTCTTGGCTATCTGGAAGACCGGGCCAACGCACGCTATCTGGGGCTGGACGATCACTATGTCAATACCGATACCGTTGCGATGGAAAACATTGCCCGTCAGTTGCCCCTCAGCCGTGAGCGCCGCCCACAGTGGGATAGGCATGCGCTGCTGCGGTGTGGTTATCACAAGATCATGCTGGACATGCGGGTGGGTGATGAGCTGTGGGATGAGACGGAAAAGGTGAATTATGCCTCGACGCCGATGTTTTTGATCTGTGCGGAAAAGTAACTGCGGGGGGGGGGCATGATGAGGCCGGTTCAAACCATAATGCGGTGGATCGCCGCACTGGCGCTGCTGATGGGGGGGGAGCCTGCCTGTAACCGCCGCGACTGAAACCACGCTAAACTATGCCACGCTAAACTACGCCAGCACTCAGGACATCCGTGATATTAACCCGCATCTCTACAGCGGTGAGATGGCCGCGCAGAATATGGTGTTTGAACCGCTGGTCGTTAATACCGCGCAGGGCGTCCAGCCGTGGCTGGCGCAATGCTGGGACATCTCGCCGGACGGTAAACAGTATACTTTCCATCTGCGCCAGGATGTGACCTTCAGCGATGGTGAAAAATTTAATGCGCAGGCGGTGAAACAGAATTTTGATGCGATATTGGCGAATTATTCGCGTCATGCCTGGCTTGAGCTGGTACAGCAGATCGAAAAAACCGAGGTGGTGGATGATTACACCTTTGCATTGCATCTGAAAAATCCGTACTACCCCACGCTGGTGGAGCTTGGGTTGACCCGGCCTTTCCGCTTTATCTCCCCCAGGAATTTTATTAACGGTCAGACCAAAGACGGCGTCAGCGCTTATACCGGGACGGGGCCGTGGCTGCTGGTGAAACAGGTGAAAAACCAGTATGCGCGGTTTAACGCTAACCCACACTACTGGGGAACGCCGCCAAAGCTGAAAAGTGTGATGTGGAAGGTGATCCCCGATCGTCAAAGTATGCTGATGGCGCTGGAGAAAGGCAACGTTCAGCTTATTTTCGGCACCGATGGCGACATGCTGGACAGCGACAGTTTTGTCGCGTTGCAGGCTGAGGGCAAATTTCACACTGCCATCAGCGAACCCGTGGCATCACGGGCGCTGGTACTCAACAGCAGCCGGGCGATTACTGCCGATCGTCAGGTTCGCCTTGCGTTGCAATACGCGGTGGATAAACAGGCGATTGCCGAAGGGATCATGTCCGGCAGTGAGAGCGTGGCGGATACGCTGCTGGCGATATCGTGGATTGCTTTCGTGCTGATCCAGCTTTCTCCGTCCGATCCCGCCGAGGTGGCGTTACGGGTTAATATGATTGTGCCTACGGATGACGCCATTGCCGCAATGCGGCATGAGCTGGGATTGGATCAACCGTTCTGGCGGCAATACGTTTCCTGGCTGCAACGCGTCCTGCACCTGGATTTCGGCACCTCGTTTGTGACCCGAACCAGCGTGTGGCAAGAACTGCTGCTGGCGGCCATCGCGGGCTTCGTCGTCGCCAATACCGTCACCACGTTTTCCAGCAGCTATGTCCTGACGATGGTGGAGCGCTTCCTCGCGGGCGTGTCGGCCGGGCTGCTATGGGCGCTGCTGGCGCTGCTTGCGGCAACGCTGGTCGTGGTGTGGGCTGCCAGGCAGCACGGCTTTCCAGCGATCACGCTTTCTGCTGGCCCATGACAACCGTTTTACGGTGATTGACAACCAACTCCGTCGCCTTACGCACCGGGCCACGCTTACCGCAGTGGTTGCTTGCGGGTGAGAAACGAATCTTTCTACACCCGTCAGTGCCAACAATGGCATTTCCCAATTCTGGATCAGTAACTAACAATTTTTGAAGCTCTGTATACTCATCTTCATTAAGAGTTTTTCACGTTGTTTGCTAAAAAAGTCAGTTTCAATGAACTCGGCATATTCCATTGCTGCGGCCTTCCCGTTTGTTGATGTGGAAGCATTACTCTTACTTGGTAAGAGCGTCAGAGCGTGTTGACAATTCTTGCGTGAGGGCAACAAGAGAAGAACGTAAAAACCTCAGGCCGCGTTGTCGATATCTGCTAACGCCTTGCGAGGTGAAATAAAGGGTACGCGCACTTCTACCCGGGTAAATCTCTCGGCCTGGCTGACGACGGTGATGCCAAAACGTTTGCCATAACGAGCCTTGATTCGCCTGTCCACCAGATTCATACCCAGACCGTCTCCGCCGCTGGGCGGTTGGTACATACCGGCGTTGTCTTCTACCGTCAACTCCAGCGTATTGGCGTGCAGGCGTCCGCTGATATGAATATGCCCGACGTCGATCATCTGTGAAATACCATGCTTGATGGCGTTTTCGACGATCGGTTGCAGGGAAAAGGCCGGTAACCGTGCCTCCAGCAGTTCGGCTGGCAGTGTGATATCCACTGTCAGGTGATCGGCGAAACGCGCTTTTTCAATTTCCAGGTAAGCGTTAACATGTTCCAGTTCGTCGCTGAGTGGCACCTCATCGTTGCTGCGCTTGAGGTTTTTGCGGAAAAAGGTCGACAGAGACAGAACCAACTGGCGGGCGTGGTCGGGATTGCGCCGTATCACGGCGGAAAGGGTATTGAGCGCATTAAACAGGAAGTGAGGATTAACCTGTGCATGTAATAGCTTGATTTCCGACTGTACCAATAACTGTTTTTGCCGTTCGAACCGTCCGGCCAGAATCTGCTCGGAGAGCAGGTGGGCAATCCCTTCCCCCAGCGTACGGTTGACGCTGGAAAACAGCTTGTTCTTGGGTTCATACAGCTTGATCGTGCCAATAACCTGTTGTTCTTCACCACGTAACGGGATCACCAGCGTTGACCCCAGTTTGCAGTTGGGCGAAATGGAACAGGTATAAGGCATTTCGTTGCCATCGGCATAGACTACCTGATTATTGTCAATCGCCCGATGGGTGTGGCAGGAGGTGATGGGGGAGTCTACGATATGGTGGTCGTCGCCCAAACCGATAAACGCCAGCAATTTCTCACGATCGGTGATGGCAACGGCGCCAACGCCCAGCTCTTCATACAGAATGCGGGCGACGCGCATACTGTTTTGCTCATTAAAACCCTGTCGTAGCGCCCCTTCGGCACGGGCGGCGATTTGCAGCGCCTTAGCGGAGAAGGCCGAGGTGTACTTCTCAAAAATAGCTCGCCTGTCGAGCAGAATACGCATAAACATGGCTGCGCCAATGGTGTTGGTGATCATCATCGGCAGCGCAATGTCTCGCACCAATGCCACGGCATCCGTAAAAGGCCGTGCAACCAGCAGGATAATGGCCATTTGCAGTATTTCGGCTACCAGTGCGGTCAGGCCGACCACCAGGGGCTGAAACAGCAGGTCAATACGGTTACGCTGCGCCAGATAGCGATGCAGCAACCCGCCAATCAGCCCTTCTGCAATGGTAGACAGCATACATGCCAGCGCCGTCATTCCCCCCATCGAGTAACGATGGAGCCCGCCGGTCAACCCGACCAGAAAACCGACGGACGGCCCGCCGAGCATACCGCCCAATACCGCGCCGGTGGCGCGGGTATTGGCAATGGAGTCATCAATATGCAGGCCGAAATAGGTGCCCATGATGCAGAACACGGAGAAAACCAAGTAGCACACCAGCTTGTGGGGCAGGCGGATTGTGACCTGCATCAGCGGAATGAATAACGGCGTTTTACTTAACAGGTAAGCGATCACCAGATAAACGCACATCTGTTGCAGTAAAGAAAGAATCAGGTCGACCTGACTGACCATGGGAAATACCCTCGCAATGCTTAAGCCGTCGAATTGTACCGCTTTTATTGCATACGTGAACTAACTGTGAGCAATGTATCCTAAAAATAAATGTTCATGCTTTATGCTTAAAAGCATGAACGAGAAGAATTTAATGAGTTTGAACGGGTTTGTCGTTTCTTGACTAAAATTAAACAGCTAGTGGGTTTTCTTATATTAGTCGTTGTTTTTATGCATAATTGTTATTGATGATGTTAATTTTAATTATTTGTTTTTAATCATTTTTATTATTTCGATCGTCATAATCTCATTGGGAGGAAATATAACGACGGCACGGTGATTTAACGCTAACGCGCCTGCAACGTGCAGATGAAGAGTATATTTATTTAATTCAAATGCTTAATCAGAGGATGGATGTCATGCCAGAGCTTTCTGATGCGATTAATTCACTTATTGCCGGGCATTATGCCGATCCATTTTCATTATTGGGAATGCACCAAACCCCAAAAGGCATCGAAGTGCGTGCGTTATTACCTGATGCGCAGGACGTGTGGGTGGCAGAGGCCCATAACGGGCGGAAAGTGGCGCAGTTGGCACGCTATGATGAACGCGGTTTTTTTTGTGCCGTGTTGCCGCGCAGAAAAAATTCATTTCATTATCAGTTGGTTGTTACCTGGCAACAGGAAACGTATCTGATCGAAGATCCTTATCGCTTCGGGCCGCTGTTGCAGGATCTGGATATCTGGTTGTTGGCAGAAGGCACGCATTTACGCCCTTACGAACGTTTAGGCGCGCATCCGGCAACGCTGGATGGCGTGGAAGGCACCCGTTTTGCGGTCTGGGCGCCGAATGCGCAGCGGGTTTCCGTCGTCGGGCAGTTCAATTTCTGGGATGGCCGTCGTCATCCTATGCGTTTGAGAAAAGAAAACGGTATTTGGGAATTGTTCCTTCCAGCCGTGACGTCAGGGCAGTTGTATAAATATGAGATGATTGACTGTCATGGCAACGTCCGTCTGAAAGCCGACCCTTACGCATTTGAAGCGCAAATGCGCCCTGATACCGCCTCCCTGATTACCCCTTTGCCAGAGAAAGCGCCGGTTAATGAAGCGCGTCGTCAGGCCAATGGCCTACAGGCGCCGATTTCCATTTATGAAGTCCATCTCGGCTCCTGGCGGCGGCATACGGATAACAACTTCTGGCTCAGTTATCAGGAACTGGCGGAGCAGCTTATCGCCTATGTTAAGGAGATGGGGTTTACGCATATCGAACTGATGCCCATCAATGAACATCCGTTTGACGGCAGTTGGGGCTATCAGCCGCTCGGCCTGTATGCGCCAACGCGCCGTTTTGGTACGCCGCAGGAATTCAGAAAATTTATCGACGCCTTGCATGAGGCGGGCATTAACGTCCTGCTGGACTGGGTTCCGGGGCATTTCCCCAGTGATGAATATGGTCTGACCCAGTTTGACGGTACGGCGCTGTATGAATATGCCGATCCCCGTGAAGGCTATCATCAGGACTGGAATACCCTGATTTATAATTATGGCCGCCATGAGGTGCGTAACTATCTGGCCGGCAACGCCCTGTTCTGGATGGAGCGCTATGGCATTGACGGGCTGCGGGTGGATGCCGTCGCCTCCATGATTTACCGTGACTACAGCCGCAGTGAAGGGCAATGGGTGCCGAACTATTTCGGCGGAAAAGAGAACCTTGAAGCGATCGCCTTCCTGCGCTACACCAATCAGATGCTGGGCCATGCTGCGCCGGGCGCGATTACCGTCGCGGAAGAGTCTACGGATTATCCGGGCGTGACCTTACCCCCTGACTGCAATGGGTTGGGATTCCATTACAAATGGAATATGGGCTGGATGCACGACACTTTGTCTTATATGCAACTCGATCCGGTTCACCGTAAGTACCACCATGATCGGCTGACGTTCGGCATGTTGTATGCCTACAGCGAAAACTTCGTGCTGCCGATCTCTCATGATGAAGTGGTTCATGGCAAGCGTTCGCTGCTTGACCGTATGCCCGGCGACGCCTGGCAGAAATTCGCTAACCTGCGGGCTTACTACGGCTTTATGTGGGCCTATCCCGGCAAAAAACTGCTGTTTATGGGATGCGAATTCGCCCAGGGGCGTGAATGGAACTACGACGCCAGTCTGGACTGGCATTTGCTGGACGAGCCGGAAGGCTGGCACCGGGGCGTGCAGCATCTGGTGCGCGATCTCAACCATTGCTATCGCTGTCAGCCGCCGCTCCACCAACTGGATTTCCAGCCGCAGGGATTCGAGTGGCTGGTGGTGGATGACCGGGAAAACTCGGTGTTTGCCTTTGTGCGGCGCGACGAACAGGGAAATGAAATCCTGGTGGTCAGTAATTTTACCCCGGTGCCGCGTTATGGCTATCGCATTGGTATTAATCAGCCCGGTCGCTGGCGGGAGATAATCAATACCGACTCCTATCACTACCACGGCGGTAATCTGGGTAATGAAGGCCCGGTTCACAGCGAAGATATCGGTAGTCATCAACGGCCACAGTCGCTGGTGCTGACCATTCCTCCACTGGCAACGCTGTATTTGGTGAGGGAGGTATGAATGACGGTATTACAAGCGGGCAGCCCTACCCCGCTGGGGGCGAGCTTTAATGGCGAGGGCGTTAATTTCGCCGTGTTTTCGGCAGAGGCCGAACGGGTTGAGTTATGTCTGTTTGATGAACAACAGCAGGAACAGCGGCTGGAATTAACCGCACGCAGCGGCGACATCTGGCATGGTTATCTGCCCGGCGCGAAACCAGGATTACGCTATGGGTTGAGGGTGGACGGGCCGTTTGAACCGTCGCAAGGCTTGCGTTTTAATCCGCATAAACTGTTGCTGGACCCGTGCGCCCGTCAGTTGGATGGCTGGGTGGTGGATGACGACAGCCTGCAAGGCGGCGTCGATCGGCGTGATGAGCGCGACAGCGCGGGCGTGATGGCCAAATGCGTCGTCATCCATGAGGATTACGACTGGCAGGACGATCGCTACCCGCACACGCCCTGGCATCAGACCGTGATTTATGAAGCACATGTGCGCGGGCTGACGCAATTACACCCTGAGATTCCCGCAGCGATTCGCGGCAGCTACGCGGCGCTGGGGCACCCGGTGGTCATCGACTATCTGAAAACGCTGGGCATCACCGCGCTGGAGTTGCTTCCCGTCCAGCAACATGCCGATGAACCGCGGCTACAGCAGATGGGGTTGCGTAATTACTGGGGCTACAACGTGCTGCTGCCGTTCGCGGTGGATAACGGTCTGGCTGCGGGCGAAGATGCGTTGAACGAGTTTCGGGATGCGGTAAAAGCGCTGCATCAGGCCGGTATCGAGGTCATTCTGGACGTGGTATTTAACCACAGCGCCGAGCTGGATGTGGCAGGGCCGACGCTTTCCCTGCGTGGTATTGATAACCGCAGCTATTACTGGCTGACCGAACAGGGCGAATACCACAACTGGACGGGCTGCGGCAACGTGCTGCGCCTTAATCATCCGGCGGTTATCGACTGGGTGATAAGCTGCCTGCGCTTTTGGCGCGACGTCTGCCATGTTGACGGTTTCCGTTTTGATTTGGCGACGGTGTTAGGACGCACGCCGGATTTTGACCCCTCGGCGCCGTTATTCATGGCGATGAGAAACGATCCTCAGCTTCAGGGGTGCAAACTGATTGCCGAACCCTGGGATCTGGGCAACGGCGGTTATCAATTAGGGCAATTCCCCGCGCCATTCGCCGAATGGAGCGATCGTTATCGTGATGACATGCGCCGCTTCTGGCTGCATGGCGACATTCCGCTGGGCGTGTTCGCCCGCCGTTTTGCCGCCTCCAGCGACATCTTTCAGCATCACGACCGCCTGCCTTACGCCTCTGTCAACAAACTTACCGCCCATGATGGCTTTACCCTGCGTGATCTGGTCAGTTTTAACCATAAGCACAATCAGGCGAATGGGGAAAACAACCGCGACGGCACCGACAACAATTACAGCTATAACCACGGAACGGAAGGGCTGGATGCCGATGAGCAGACGCAACGGCGCCGTCATGCCAGCCAGCGGTCATTGCTGACCACGCTATTGTTATCGCAGGGAACCCCCATGCTGTTGGCGGGTGATGAACTGGGACACAGCCAGCAGGGTAACAATAATGCCTATTGTCAGGATAACGAACTGACCTGGCTGCACTGGGATACCGCCGATCGCGCCCTGATGCGGTTTACCGCCGGGTTAATCCACCTGCGCCGCACGATACCGGCGTTGCAGCAGGAGGGGTGGTGGCATGAGGGGGATAACGCTGTTCAATGGCTGGACAGACAAGGACAACCACTGACTCCGCAGCAATGGGAGCAAGGGGCGCATCAGTTACAGATTTTGCTTTCCGAACGTTGGTTACTGGTGATTAACGCCTGTGTACAAGCGGAGGATTTCACCCTGCCGCCAGGGCAGTGGCGCGTTTCCCCTCCCTTTGATGAACAAGAGAACCGGGTTAACGATGGGGTATGGCTCGGCAATGCACCGGCGGTTTGCATTCTTATAAAACAATAAGAAGGAGTTAGCCATGGTGAATAACGACAAAAACGATCCCCTGATGCTGGCAAGACAATTACCCCTTAAGTCAGTGGCATTAATTCTGGCAGGGGGCCGGGGAACGCGTTTAAAAGATTTGACGGCGCTAAGAGCCAAGCCTGCGGTTCATTTCGGCGGCAAGTTCCGCATTATTGATTTCGCCCTGTCCAACTGCCTCAACTCCGGGATACGGCGTATCGGGGTAATTACTCAGTATCAGTCGCATACGCTGGTGCAGCATATTCAGCGCGGCTGGTCTTTCCTGAATGTGGAAATGAACGAGTTTATCGATCTGCTGCCGGCACAGCAGCGTAACTCCGCCGCCGAGCACTGGTATCGCGGCACCGCCGATGCGGTCTGTCAGAATCTGGATATCATCCGCCGTTATCGGGCGGAGTATGTGGTGATACTGGCCGGCGATCATATCTACAAAATGGATTATTCACGCATGTTGATCGACCATGTCGAAAAAGGGGCGGAATGCACCGTGGCCTGTCTGCCTGTGCCGCTGCAAGAAGCCAGCGCCTTTGGCGTCATGAGCGTGGACAAACAGCACCGTATCCTCGATTTCGCGGAAAAACCGGAGAAGCCCATCCCCATGCCGGATAACCCGGATATGGCGCTGGCAAGCATGGGCATCTATGTTTTTAATGCGAACTACCTTTATCGCTTACTGGAAGAAGATCTTTGCGTGACGGATTCCAACCATGACTTTGGCCAGGATCTGATCCCGAAAATTGTCGCGCAACGTTCAGCCTGGGCGCATCCATTTACCCTCTCGTGTGTGACAACGGGCGAGAGTGGCCAGCCCTACTGGCGGGATGTCGGTACGCTGGAGGCATACTGGCAGGCGAACCTCGATTTGGCGTCGGTTACGCCGGAACTGGATATGTACGACCTTAGCTGGCCGATTCGCTCGGCGATTGAGTCATTACCCCCTGCAAAATTTGTGCAGGACCACTCCGGCAGTCACGGTATGACCATGAACTCTCTGGTGTCAGGCGGCTGCATTATTTCCGGTTCGGTGGTGACGCACTCGGTGATGTTTCCTCGCGTTCGGGTGAATTCGTTTTGCAGCATTGATTCGACGGTATTGTTGCCGGATGTCACCGTCGGTCGTTCCTGCCGCCTGCGCCGCTGTGTCATCGACCGCGCCTGTAAACTCCCGGAGGGTACGATCATTGGCGAAAACGCGGAAGAAGACAGCCGCCGTTTTTATCGTTCGGAAGACGGCGTTGTGCTGGTGACGAGGGCGATGCTGGAAAAGCTGTAAGAGAAATATCAGGTTTGCGCCCTCAAGATGGAGAAAGCGGGATGACGGGTGGCGTAGGAATCGTGGGTAACGAAACTGGAAGTCAAATTGGCAGGTTGTTATCGGACTCGTCATGGTGTTTCCCGCATAAAGTCATTGGGGCAAAACAGGAGTGATAATGCAGGTATTACACGTTTGTTCAGAGTTGTTTCCGCTATTGAAAACCGGGGGGTTGGCGGATGTTACCGGGGCATTGCCTGCGGCACAGATTGAGGCCGGCATGGATGTTAGGGTTATGTTGCCTGCGTTTCCCGCGCTGAAAAAAAGTATTACCAATACGCAGGTGGTGCGTGAACTGGACACGTTCGCCGGTCATGTCACCTTGCTGTATGGTCATTTTAATGGCGTCGGTATTTATCTGATTGATGCGCCGACGCTGTACCAGCGTGCGGGTAGCCCTTATCACGATCCCGCACTGTACGCTTATTCGGACAACTATTTACGTTTTGCCCTGTTGGGCTGGATGGGATGCGAGATAGCCTGCGGGCTGGATCATTACTGGCGGCCTGACGTTGTGCATTCTCATGACTGGCACGCCGGGTTGGCCTGTGCCTATCTGGCGGCTCGTAACCGCCCGGCAAAATCGGTATTTACCGTCCATAATCTAGCGTATCAGGGGCTATTTGATGCCCGGCATATGGCTGAACTTCAGCTTCCGCCGGACTTCTTTCAGGTTTATGGGCTGGAGTTTAATGGGCAGATTTCCTACCTTAAAGCCGGGCTGTATTACGCCGATCATGTCACCACCGTCAGCCCGACCTATGCGCATGAAATCACCCTGCCTGAATACGGTTATGGTATGGAGGGGCTATTGAAAAGCCGGGAAGAAGAAGGGCGCTTATCAGGCATTCTCAATGGGGTTGATGATGCTATCTGGAATCCGGCGCATGATTCGTTATTGACCAGCCATTACAACCGGGACGTGCTGGCGAATAAGGCTGAGAATAAACGGCATCTGCAAACGGCGATGGGACTTAAGGTGGATGACAAAGCGCCGGTGTTTGCCATTGTCAGCCGTCTTACCAGCCAAAAGGGACTGGATATTGCCTTGAGCGCGGTGCCTGACTTGTTGGATCAGGGAGGGCAACTGGCGGTGCTGGGGGCGGGAGATGCCCAATTGCAGGAAGGGTTTCTGGCCGCCGCCGCCAAGTATCATGGCCAGGTCGGGGTGCAGATTGGTTATCACGAAGCCTTTTCTCACCGTATTATCGGCGGGGCGGATGTCATCATGGTTCCCAGCCGGTTTGAGCCTTGCGGGTTAACGCAGCTCTATGGGCTGAAATATGGAACCTTGCCGCTGGTGCGCCGTACCGGCGGGTTGGCGGATACGGTCGCTGACTGCTCGCTGGAAAATCTGGCGGATGGTCTGGCGAGCGGGTTTGTGTTTAATGATTGTAATGTTGGATCGCTCTCCAGGGCGATTCGTCGTGTGTTTGTATTATGGTCGCGCCCAACGCTCTGGCGTTATGTGCAGCGTCAGGCGATGGCAATGGATTTTGACTGGCAGGTAGCCGCTCAGGCTTACCGTGCGCTATATCAACGCTTGTATACCCAGTAGATTTCAGGTGCGGTAGCCTGAAATATCAAGGGCATAGTGACACTTACTTGGGAATGAATATTATGAACACGCCGTTTATCTATACTGCACCAACGCTCAGTGTGGAAGCGTTGAAACATTCCATCGCTTACAAACTCATGTTCGCTATTGGCAAAGATCCGGCGATAGCCACTCAGCATGACTGGCTGAATGCCACCCTGCTGGCGGTGCGTGACCGCATGGTTGAACGCTGGCTGCGCTCTAACCGGGCGCAGCTTTCGCAGGATGTCCGTCAGGTCTATTACCTTTCCATGGAATTCTTGCTGGGGCGCACACTATCTAATGCGTTACTGGCCATGGGCCTTTATGACGATTTAAAGGCGGCGCTGGATGGTATGGGGCTGGAACTTGACGATCTTTTACAGGAAGAGAACGATCCGGGCCTGGGTAATGGCGGTCTGGGGCGGCTGGCGGCCTGTTTTCTGGACTCATTAGCCACTATGGCGCTGCCGGGGCGTGGCTATGGCATTCGTTACGAATACGGCATGTTTAAGCAAAATATCGTTGATGGGCGGCAGGCGGAATCGCCGGATTACTGGCTCGAATACGGTAATTCATGGGAGTTCCCCCGCCACAGCACACGCTACAAAGTGCGTTTTGGCGGACGTATCCAGCAGGAGGGCGCCAAAGTCCGCTGGGTGGAAACGGAAGAAGTTCTGGCTTGCGCTTACGATCAGATCATTCCCGGTTTTGATACCGATGCGACCAATACTTTGCGTTTATGGAGTGCGCAGGCCAGTAATGAAATCAATCTGGGTAAATTTAATCAGGGCGATTATTTCGCGGCGGTTGAAGATAAGAACCATTCGGAAAACGTATCCAGAGTACTTTATCCTGACGACTCAACCTATTCAGGGCGTGAGCTGCGGCTGCGTCAGGAATATTTCCTGGTTTCCGCCACGGTGCAGGACATCCTCAGCCGCCACTGGATGATGCATAAAACCTACAACCATCTGGCGGAAAAATTCGCCATCCACCTGAATGATACCCACCCGGTGCTGGCAATCCCTGAACTGATGCGGCTGCTGATTGATGAACATAAATTCAAGTGGCAGGATGCCTGGAAGGTCGTCACCCAGGTTTTTTCCTATACCAACCATACGTTGATGCAGGAAGCGCTGGAAACCTGGCCGGTTGATATGCTGGGCAAAATTTTGCCGCGCCATCTGCAATTGATTTTCGAGATTAACGAGCATTTTCTGGAGTACGTCCAAAAACAGTTCCCTGACGACAATGATCTGTTGGCGCGGGTTTCCATCATTGAGGAAACCAACGGGCGTAAAGTCCGCATGGCCTGGCTGGCGGTGGTGGCAAGCCATAAAGTGAACGGGGTGTCGGAGCTGCATTCCGATCTGATGGTGCAGTCGCTGTTTGCCGATTTTGCGCGTCTGTTCCCCAACCGCTTCTGTAATAAAACCAATGGGGTAACGCCGCGGCGCTGGCTGGCGCTGGCAAACCGCCCGCTTGCCAGGGTGCTGGACGATGCCATTGGGCAGACCTGGCGTACCGATCTTAGTCAACTGAGCGAACTGAAACAACATATTGACTACCCGGCTTTTGTGCAGAAGATCAGTGAGGCCAAGCTGGAGAACAAGGAGCGCCTGGCAGACTACATTGCGGAAAACTTAAATATCGTCGTCAATCCAGAGGCGCTGTTTGATGTGCAAATCAAACGCATACATGAATACAAACGGCAATTGCTGAATGTGTTGCACATCATCACGCTTTACAACCGCATTAAGGACGATCCGGATCTTGACCGGGTGCCACGCGTGGTGATCTTTGCCGGAAAAGCCGCATCGGCCTATTACATGGCCAAGCATATTATCAATCTGATCAATGATGTGGCGAAAGTGATCAACAATGATCCCGCCGTGCACGATCGGTTGAAGGTGGTGTTTATTCCCAACTATAGCGTCAGCCTGGCGCAGATCATTATCCCGGCGGCGGATCTCTCTGAGCAAATTTCACTGGCGGGTACGGAAGCCTCAGGCACCAGCAATATGAAGTTTGCGCTAAACGGCGCCTTGACCATCGGTACGCTGGACGGCGCCAACGTGGAAATGCTGGAACACGTTGGCGAAGAAAATATGTTTATTTTCGGTAATACCGCCGATCAGGTGGAGGCACTGCGCCAAAATGGTTACAACCCGCGTGAATATTACGATAAGGATGATGAGTTGCACCGGGTGCTCACCCAGATTGCCACCGGCGTTTTCAGCCCGGATGACACCAGACGCTACAGCGACCTATTTGATTCGCTGGTGAACTTTGGTGACTACTATCAACTGCTGGCAGACTACCGCAGCTATGTTGATACGCATGACAGAGTGGACGATTTGTATCGCAATAAGGAAGAATGGACGCGCTGCACCGCGCATAATATTGCCAATATGGGCTACTTCTCCTCCGATCGCACCATCGGTGAATATGCTGAGGAAATCTGGAATATCAAGCCGATAAGACTTTGATATGTAAATTCTTATTTTGATAATGGCGCGGCGTGGGGGCGATCTTATGCGGCGCTTTTTACTATCGGGTGGGAAAGTGGAATAGGTGCCGCCGCCGGTTGCTGTTAACGGCGATTTACCCGCACACCTCAAGTTCAAATGCATCGTTAAACCGATATTTTACCCCGGCGGTGATGCCGTTTTCGCCCTCATAGACCACCAGAAAACGGGTTCGAACGCCATCGTGATAGGTCAATGCGGCACAGCCGCCTTTACCCAGCACCAGCGTGTTAATCAGGCCGGACGAGGTAACCACGGTGTTTTCACCCGTTACCGAGATTGAAACGTTGTTGCCCGTATTGGCAATACGGTTGTCATTTCCTGATGTGCCGATTTTACACATATCACCCACATTGGCGATGGTCGTTGATTCGCCCACGCTGCTGATATAGCTGCGCATACCGCTGTTGGATATGTGTGAGCCACGGCCCGCGCTGCTGATTTTAGCGGAATTGCCACTGTTACTGATGCGTGCCCGTCCGCCTAAACTGCCGATACGACAGTGCTGACCGGCATTACTGATCTTCACTGCAAAGCCGGAACTGGCGAGCTGACAGGCGTAGCCTACGCTGGCAATGCCGCTGTTTTCGCCTGAATTGCCGATAAAGTTATAGGGGCCTGACGTGGCGACTTTGCTTGGCAGGCCAATGCAGCCGATATCCAGCATCGGGTCGCCAGTGGCCAATTGCACTTCACTGAGCATATCAGGTGTATATTTTCCAGAACGGGAACGCGGCCTTACCTGAATAACCCCGTTATTACCGTCAGTCAACCTGTCAACCATCGCCTGTGTGGCGCTTATTTCCTGTGCAATGAACGACGGCGTGTCGAAGCTGACGGCATAGCTGTACGCCACCAGGCTTTCCATCCATTCAATGTATCCGTCACACATCAGGGCATGATGAATCTCTGTATAATCACCGCCTTGCGGAAAACGGCGCAGGAACCAGCGATAAATCTGCGGGCTTACCTGTAATGAATGTAATTGCTGACGGGTAATTTTGTTCATTCTCGCCTGATATCCTGCGTCGCTTATTTTCCGCCTTAATGACGATGATAACCATCAATCATGCAGCGGAACGTTTGGGTAGGCGTTCGCCCGGTGGTACACAGATAAATATGCCCGCAAAGGAAGAACAGGCTGGCAACGGCCAGCGCCAGATGCAGCGGCAACAGCCAGGCTTTGACCAGCACAAAATCAGCCGGGAGCCACAGCGGGTTGCTTAACAACACGCCCGTCGCCAGCAAGGCTGGCAGCAACGCGTACATCACGCCAAGATAAGCAACCTGTTGCAACGGATTAAACTTGGCGCGTGGCGTGGCCGGGAACGGGTGTTCTTCCCCTTTGATGATGCCGTACAGATAAAAACGAACCTGTAGAAAGGCCCGTTGTCCCCAGCTTTTACGCTCAATAAGGTAATGATGGCCGTTGCCGCCAAACGCATTGATCAACACAAAAGCAACCCAACTGATTAATAATAGATAGCCGCACAGTTCATGCAGAGCCACCAGTATCACGGTATCTTTCACCGAGCCAACCGCGAAGTGGTTAAGTAAGCCACTGGCGAGCAACAGAATAAACAGTGACGCATTACTCAAGTGCCATAAGCGGATCGCCCGTGAGTAGAGATACACTTTTTCCTGGTGTAAGCCGACGTGAGGCCGGGCGAATTTGTAACGCAGCAATCCATGCAGGGTTAATACGCCCAGCATTCCCACCAACAAAATCCCCGCCAGAATCAGCCATACCGGCCAAAAATCAGGCGTATAGATATAAACATATTGATAAAGCTGCTCCTGAAACCGCTCTGCATTCGGCATGATATTCATACATTTACCTTTTCGACGTCATGGGGGCCGGGGCGACGATAAATATGCGGCTTACCGACATCGGGCAGTTGGTATTGATAATATTCATGGGTTTTCAGCCAGGTCTGGACGGGTTCACTGTCCTCACGCCCAAAAATAAGCGCACTCTGCGGACAGGCGCTGACGCAGATTGGCGGAAAGCCTTTATTCAGCCGCGACTCCAGACAGAAATCGCATTTATCGGCCACGCGGGTTATCGGATTGAGGTAACGCACTTGATAGGGACAGGCTGAAATACAGTAGCTGCAACCGATACATTTCGCCTTGTCCACCCGCACAATGCCGTTGCTTTCATCCCGATAGGATGAACCGGTCGGGCATACGGAGATGCAGGGCGCATCTTCACAATGTTGGCAGGCGTGGCGGAAAAAGTGATAGGTGTTTCCCTGTTCGGGGGGCGTCATGGCAATATGGGCAATGCTCATCCTTGAGGCGCCGACAGGAACTTTGTTCACTTTATGGCAGGCCACGGTGCAAATATTGCAACCGTTACACAGCACTTCGTCGTGGATCATGGCGTAGCGCACCGGTTTGTTTTTGTCTGTTCCGCCGAAGGCGGAGAAGAGCGGCGCGCTGAAAAAAATCACCGATCCCATGCCGAGCACAAATTTACGGCGTGAGCATGTCATCTTCCTTGCCTCCCAGAAAATGAGTCGTTCAAAGTCGGTTGCATCCGAAACGTCAATGCGCACTTTTTAGAACCGTTAAGGGTTGTCATATTGTTCAACCTCAATCCACTCACACAGCCCTTTTGCCTTGCCATAACTCATGAAACGTTCACTGAACAAATAAGGTTCGCCATTAGAAGCCGCGACGAGGCGGATATCCTGAAATTCATCGGACTGCTCAAAAAAGCGAACCGCGCCGTCAATCTTTTCCTGATCGAAAGCGTAGGGCGGAAATCGCAGCATCTGCACCTTGTATGGCCGCGGATAGGTTTGGCACTCAAAACGGACGGTATCGGCAATGGTTTTACAGACATCCGGCTGGTGAGTGAAAACCAAAATCCGGGCATAGTTGTGACTCATGCTGCGATCCGAGTAGTAATACCGTTCTTCATCGCTGCCGATGGAGAGAATGTCCGTACACGTTTCGCTGGCGTTGATTTGTTCAAACAGCCCTTTGATGGCCTGTACATCCAGAGCATAAGGGGCTTGTTGAAAGCACTGAATGTTGACCAGTTCGCCCGCCGCCGAACACTGGCGGATATAATCCGCCACGGCTAAAAACGGCGCTTTGGGTTCGGTAACCTCGTCTGCTGTCTGCTCACGGGGAGATAAGGGCAACAGTAACCGTCTTTTGCTTAAGTCCGGCAGGGCCTCTTGATGCGCGTCTGACTCGGATGGCCCTGATGTGAATGATGGTGTCTTATTCATAATCAATACCGCTATGCGGGAAGCAAATTCCGGGACGCCAGATCGTCGGCGACGTCTTCCATATCCAACCTGATTAGTGTCGCTCTGGTCGGACAGCCCAGTTCAGGGTCCCAACCCATTGCCGTATAGAACATCGTCAGTGATTTTTGCATATCCTCACGATCCATCTTGTCGGTGCCTTCGGTAAATACCGGGATATCAGGATCTTTATCAAATACCCACGAACAGATTTGGTCATGTTCATGGCGCATGTCTTTGGTATTCATCAGTTTCACGGTATAAGCACGGTGCAGGGTGAAGATACGTTCGGCGGCCAGATCCAGGCTTTGTTCCGTGGTATTTTCACCGGTCACCGCAGCGAAGAATTTGGCTTCCAGCGCTAAATCACCGCGATAGTTACGGCTTTTCAGCGGCGATACGGTCATCGGCCATACCCAATTACACAGCGTTACCGCGTCATGCAGGCAGCTTCTGAGGATCGTCCATTTGGCGTAGTTGATTTTGTACGGGTTAATCGGGGTGTAGTTCTTGGTTGCGTCATAGGCATCCGCTGAACCGAACAGTTCGGCGGCGACCTCTTTTTGCAGTTTTAACGGTAACCCGCTGCCGATGTAGTTAATGTGGGTGTGGGTCATGGCATCACGGTTAAACATGCAGTTGACGATGGCGCCAACCTGAGCCGAAGCCTCGTTGGCGTGGTGAACCGGAAAGCCCATCGGCGACCACAGCTTATTCTTGGTGGTCGACCAGTATTCCTCGCCCAGATTCCACCTTTGCGCCAGCAGATAAGAACCGTCCGCCAGGTGACTGATTTCACCTTGCCGGTGAGCCAGACGAAGATAGAGATCTTTAATAAACGCCGGATCGCCCGCTTCCAGCAGATCCCAACGAATGGAGGCGTATTCATCCGCCGGGAGCACGCGTTTGAAGACGTTATGTGAATAGCAGTACACAAAATCGCGCTGTAGTTGGGCGTAGTTACACCACAGCCCCATATCGTCAAACAGGTTTAATGCGACAAAATTGGCGATGACTTTACCATCCCCTTTTTCCTCAAAGTCTTTGGGGCCGTGCGGGAACAGTGAGCTATGGGCGGTTTGGGCGACACAGGTGTTGCCGCCGGTGGTTGGGACGCCGTATTCGCTGGCCTGCGGGACTTTCAACTGCGCTGAACAGCGGATCGGGCAGGAGTGACATCCACCCATTTTCACCGTGTACTTTTCAGCGGCAGGCCCCAGATCAAAGACCGACTTCATGGTACGGAACCCGACGGTATTCTGGTCGCCGGGGGGGATCTCGCCGGTTTCAATCGGGCCGCCTTCTGCGGCTTTCCAGTACAGCCCCTTACGGGCCGTCCAGCGTGATTTAGGATCGGAATATTCGGCCCAGGCTTGTGGCGTGCTGGGCACCACATGGTTATTATTCGCGCCGATAAGCTGCGTCATCATGTAATCGTTCAGGTTTTTAAGTTCTTCCCTGTCCGATACGTTCACCCCCCTGGTGCCTATTACCGCGATGGCTTTCAGGTTTTTGGCGCCAAGTACCGCGCCGGTGCCGGCTCCGCCGCTGTGGTTACGGCTGTTCAGAATGCCCGACAACGGCACCAGATTTTCTCCTGCCGGGCCGATAGCGGCGACGCAGGCTTCCACATTGGTGGCGCGGCAAATTTCTTCTGTGGTGTCGCGGGTTCCTTTTCCCCACAGGAAAGCGGCATTTTCAATGCTGACCTTATCATCCTGAATATTAATCCACACCGGGGTGGCTGATTTCCCTTCAATAATAAGGGCGTCATAACCGGCATATTTCATATAGGCGGCAAAGAATCCGCCCATATGGGCGTCAATGACTAAATTACCGCGGGTAAAGGTAGAAAGCGTGGTGATATTAACGCGTGAACTACAGGGGGCGCCGGAACCGGTTAACGGCCCGACGGCAAACACCACCTTATTCGCTTCGTCAAAAGGTTTGGTGCCCGGTGCGACTTCGTCATACATAATTTTATAACCAAATCCCATTCCACCAATAAATTTTTTATATTTACTGGAATCTTCTTTGGTAATGGCGCCCGTGGTTAAGTTGATGCGTAATATATTCCCAGTCCAACCGTTGATCATAATTTATTTCCTGCGTGTGAAGCATCGTCATGGATAGATATAAAAACCGAACGACTCAGATCGTAATATTTTTCCAGTCGATGATACTCAATGCACCAGTAGGGCAAGCGGCAGCGCATTCGCCACATAAATTACACTTACCGGATTTTTTGATCTGTGGATTTACCGTCGCCATCATCCACGGGCAGGCGGTGGTACAGGCGGCACAACCAATACAGCGCCTGGCATCCACCGTAATACAACCCTGCTCCTCGTTATAAGCGATCACGTTGATCGGGCAGACCTTCATACATTCGGGATCTTTACATTGCCGACAGGTGTCGGTAGTAAAATTGAGATCGCCATACAATCCGCCGCCAGAGCCAATACCGCCATCACCGTAATAGAAGTGGCGGTGGATTTTCACCCGTGAGAAGAAGGAACCGACGCTACCGTCGTTATAGGTAGTACAGGCGGTTTCACAGCGGTGGCAGCCAGTGCATCTGGCTCTTTTGGTTACCAGTACCCCCTTCGGGGTGGTGGTCAGCCCGACATTGCCGCTGTTAATGTCTTCCTGTCGGCATCCCAATAAGGAAAGCAGTGCTGGCGCGACAGTGATTCCCGCCAGACCTTTGCCTGAAATACGCAGGAATTCCAGTCTTGTTAATCCCAGATCCAGTAAAGGACGTTCAACCTGATTCGGCATTTAATTCTCATCCCCCGAATAAACCCATAGCAGAATGTCAAAGACCAATTTTATGGATAATATACTCGTCATACTTCAAGTTGCATGTGCGTTGGCTTCATTACTCGCCTGAATGACAGCCTTATTTCACTGCGGGTCATGCTTTTTACACAAGACCGTTTTTATGTATTCCATTAACCTTATTTATAATGTGGTTATGGCGTTTTTTATTCTGTGATTAAGGTCTTATAAATTATTTATTTTGAATATATTTATGGTTATTGATTCTTATTCCTATTCTTATTCACCGGATTTAGAGTAAGATATTGATGGATGTTTTTAACGGATAGATAAATAT
>NZ_MJLZ01000037.1 GCF_003666245.1 Brenneria alni | reverse complement strand
TGCTAGGATGCAGCTATCATGTGTCGTGAATTTGATTAGACGTATAAGAGAAGTATGATGTATCTATAGCATAACATGGGAGTATAAGAAATTGTTTTTTTTTTTTTTTCAAAGAAGAAGACGGCAAACGGGATCGGGCTTAGTCTTGTGGGTTGGGATTTGTGTATGTTTGGGAGGTTCTGCCGGAGTGACCTTTTAAATTCCTGATACGCTGGTAATGACGGGGCCCGCCACAAATACCAGGATGCAATGGTGCGGTAAGGCTGGCAGGAGCGGCTCAACTCAAGCAGGGTATGACGGGTTGGTGTTTCCCGCAGCCCGTAAACATAGCGCAGCCCTTGTTTAATACCCAGATCGTCCAGCGGCATAATGTCAGTGCGCTCGAGGGAGTAAATCAGAAACATTTCTACCGTCCAGCGTCCAATGCCTTTTAACGAACAAAGTTGTTCGATAAGGGTTTCATCGTCCATTGCGGCTGCTTGTTGGAGGGTGGGAACCAACCCATTGAGTGCGCCTTGCGCAATAGCGCGCAGCGTTTCGGCCTTACGGGCGGAAAAGCCGCACTGTCTTAGCGTTTCGCTGGAACAGGCGGCCACTTGCTCCGCGCTGGGAAAATTTTGCCCTGTCTCGTCATGAACACGCAACAGTTTCGCCACCATAGCATCACCGGCTCTGGTGGTCAGTTGTTGGTAAGCCACTGCGCGAATTAATGCCTCATAGGGTTCTCTGTGAGGTGTGGTTTGATGACGGCAGTCGCCAATGTGTGATATCAGATTTGCCCATCGGTCATTAATGGCGCTGAGGTGTTCTCTGGCCTGACGGTGAAAGTGATTGGATGGCATAAACGTTTTTCCATCGATTGGAGTGATAAAATCAAGCGTCAGGAACCTGAGCATAGGTGATTGTATGGTGATCTTGTAGCAGTGGGCAGGATCTGGAATTAAAAAGCAAGAGTTGGGCGTGTTCGTGATGGGCATTCATCTTATGGTCTGAGATAAGGTTTACGGAACCTAATTATGTGGGAGGCGAAGGAGCAATGAAACCTATCGATAAAAGCCATCAGGATGACGATCCACGCTGGCAGGCGGTGCTCATGCGTAATAAAGCGGCGGACGGCAGCTTTATTTATGCGGTAAAAACGACCGGGGTGTATTGTGCGCCGTCCTGCGCTTCACGCCAGCCCAGGCGTGAGAATGTGGTGTTCTTTGCCACGGCTGACGAGGCGCAGGCGGCGGGGTTTCGCCCTTGCAAACGCTGCCGCCAGGGCAGGATATCGCGGGAAGCGCAGCAGACGGAACAAATAGCCCAGGCCTGCCGGATGATAGAACAGGCAGATAAGGCGCCTGTGCTGAATGCGCTGGCGAAAGCGGTGGGATTAAGCCCCTTTTATTTTCACCGTTTGTTTAAAGCGATAACCGGCGTTACGCCAAAGCATTACGCCAAAGCCCACCGTCAGCAGCAGGTTCGTCAACAACTGACGAAAAATAACACCGTTACCGGCGTGATGGTGGATGCGGGCTATAGTGGTAATGGGCGCTTCTATGCCGAGTCCAATGCGCAACTGGGGATGACGCCGAAAACGTTTCAACACCACGGGCGAGGAATGACGATCTATTTTGCCATTGGCGTCTGTTCAGTAGGGGACATCCTGGTGGCCGAAAGCGAACGGGGGATTTGTGCCATCCTGTTAGGGGACGATCCTCAGCAACTGGTCAATGACTTGCAGGATATGTTTGCCAACGCGCTGCTGGTGGGCGGGGATACGGCATTTGAACAGCGCATGGCGCAGGTTGTGGGCTTTGTTGATGCGCCTGCAATCGGGCTGGACTTGCCGCTTGATATTCGCGGGACGGCCTTCCAGCAGCGGGTGTGGCAGGTGCTGCGGGATATTCCTGCCGGGGAAACCGCCAGCTATAGCGACATTGCCGCCAGGATTGGTTCACCCGCCGCAGTGCGGGCGGTGGCGGGGGCCTGTGCAGCGAACCGTCTGGCGGTGGCCATCCCCTGCCATCGGGTGGTTCGTACCGATGGTTCATTATCGGGCTATCGCTGGGGTGTGGAGCGCAAGAGAGCGTTATTGACAAAAGAAGCGGAGGAGTCTGCGCGTCATGAATCTTGATTTATTCGGGCAGGACGAACCGCGGCGCTGGACGGAACAACTGGCGGCTGGCGCGGTTATCCTGCGGGGGTTTGCTTATGAGCAGGCGCCGGCATTAGTGTCAGCGATTAATGCCGTGACTGCGCGAGCGCCATTCCGCCACATGGTGACGCCGGGCGGCTATACCATGTCGGTGGCCATGAGCAACTGTGGGGCGCTTGGTTGGGTAACTGATGAGACGGGTTATCGCTATTCCCCCGTTGATCCGCTCAGTGGGCAACGGTGGCCGGATATGCCGGATGTGTTTGCTCAATTGGCGAAAAGTGCCGCCAGTGAAGCCGGTTTTGTTGATTTTGAACCCGACGCCTGCCTGATTAATCGCTACCAGATTGGCGCCCGATTATCGCTGCATCAGGATAAAGATGAGCATGACTACCGCCAGCCAATCGTCTCTTTCTCTCTGGGGCTAAGTGCGGTGTTCTTATTTGGCGGCATGGCGCGTAACGATCGGGCGCAGCGGTTGCCGCTGGTGCATGGTGATGTGGTGGTCTGGGGTGGTGAGTCTCGACTGCGTTATCATGGCATTCTGCCATTGAAGGGTGGGCCAGTGCCGGCATACTTGCCGGGGGAATATCGTTTTAATCTGACGTTTCGTAAAGCCGGGGATTGACCAATGGTATGCCTGCCAACGATCTTCGCGTTCTCTTTTATCTCCCATGAATAAAATGATGACCGTCATCTTCATTAAGATGCTTGAATATCAGGCAGCAAATCGGTAATCCAATGCCAAGTAAGAAAAATAACAGGCTAAAGCTATTTAAATTAAAGATAACTTCAAATTGGGACAGAAAGCGTAATACCGGAAAGGTGAGCGCCATACTTATCATTACCGAGATTAATTGCGTTATGGTCAAAACATTATTGCCGCTATTATAAGTGGAGTTGCTCAGGTTACTGAATGCCAGGGTGTTTTCTGCGGAATGCAGTGTTGAGATTAATATGCCCAGAATGGTGGCGATAATGCCAATCTGCATCATCGATTTTTCCTGCGCGGCGAAACTCATGGCCAGAATACATATAGACGTAAACCCTGTCGTCGTCATTAACAGTCTACGGTAACCCGTCCGCTTAATCATCGGTTCGAAAAGCACTTTTGACAGCAACGCGCCGGTAGAAAAAAGCAGCAGAATCATGCTGGTTTCCACGGGCTTGCAGTCTAGTTTTGTTTGTAACATTAACGATAGCACCACGGGGGTGGACGACAGTAACACCCGTGTCGAAATTCCGCCAAAGATGCCAATAGAGAACGTTTTTATCTCAAATAGCGAAGCAGGAAATAACCTCTCTCTTTTGGTCATGTCCCGTTTGAAATAAAGAAAAGCCAAACCGGTTCCAGACAAACAAAGTAATAGGGAGACGGGAATGGGAATAATATTTTTTGGCATCGCGGTGAGCGTGAACGCGGTCAGAAACAGCATTAATACCAGTAACACCAGCCCGTAAGGGTCGGCCTGGCGCTCCACGCTGACTGATTCGTTGGGGATATGTTTTTTCGCTAAAAAAAGACAGATAAAAGAGAGCGGGATATTGGCGATAAAGATAACCCGCCATGAAAAAATATTAACCAGAAAGCTGCCTAATACAGGCCCGATCATCGTACCCAATAAACCGAGTAAGGTAATCCGGTTAAGGAATATCAGTTTCATGGCCTGCGGTGTTGTTCTTAATATGACGGTTCTGATGATAGGCAACATCAGTGCGCCGCCGATTCCCTGAATAAAACGAAAGGCGCTCAAGCTAATAATAGAGTTGGCTGTTACGCACGACAGCGAACCCAGCATAAATATGCCGATCGCCAGCAGATAGGTTTTCTTTTCACCTAAACGTTCAGCCAGCCAGCCGTTGACGGGGGTAAAGGCCACCACGGTGATGACGTAGGAAATGACGATCATTTCCATACGCAACACCGGTTGATGCAGTGAATCAGCAATGGCGGGAATGGCGATATACAGCATGGTGGTATCCAGGGATTGCATGAAAAAGGTGATGGATGCGATCCAGAATAAGACCCATGACGTATTCATCGGCTCAGGCCACCGTCATTTGTCCGGCATAGAGCACGAACAGTCGTAATAAGAAAACGCCTGACAGGCTTAACGCCGCCATCGCCGCGAGATTACCTCTGCCTGGTTGCTGGTTTTTGCGTATAACGCTGGCGATTAACGGTACGGCAATCCCCAGCCCGATGATACCGATCCAGAATACGCCGCCCCAGAAACCGGTGAGCGCGGTATGCGCCGCCACCGTTTTTTGCCCGCCGCCCAGAAAAAGGCCGACAAAGAGGGCGAACAGCAGAAACACTTCGGCATAGATAACCGGGTTCTCTATTTTATGAATAAAGTGCATGGTTGCGGTATTGCCAGCGCTATTACGGCTTATGGCGTTGGCCAGCATCGCCACCGCAATACCGGAGGTGGTGCCGGAGGCCAGGAACAATACAGGTAATACCGGGTTGTTTAATAGCGGGAACGACTTCAGCGCGGACAGCAGAAAACCGGTATAGCACCCGAGCAGCACGGCCAACACCAGCAGTACTTTTTCAATCAGACCGGCTTGATTGGCAATAAATCCGGTGATCTTTTGTGTAAGCCTGGTCAACGCCGGGCGATGGATTTTAGTATCTATCAGATGGAGTAAGCCCTCACGGTAGAGGTTGATAATCCATAAAGCGATCACCACAAAGTAGACCTGAAATAACATCACGCCCAGCGACATGATGGAGGTCGGGCTATAGAAAACCATCAGATACCAGAATGTCATTGGGCGGGTCAGGTGAAAAATCAGAATCATCAGCCCGATAATGACGGCCAGCGGAGCAATAATGGCGGTTGATTTTATAATATTATTGCTGCCGTTATATTCGGTGGGCACATAAAACTTAATCAAAATGGACAGTGAAACCATCCCCGCGGAAATCCCTACCAGCAACAGATAAATGGCGATAGGCCAGTCCCATACCAGGGTGTCAAAATGGAAGGCACTAAGCATTGTCTATTTCTCCCCGTCTGCCCGGTACGCGATAAAGTTGTGGTTCGGTGCCAAGATAAACTTTTGACCGATAGGTAGCGTTGCTCTTAATCATTTTGGAAATATCGCTTTCGGGATCATTCAGATCGCCAAATACCAGCGCTTTCGTCGGGCATATTTCAACGCAGGCGGGTTGTTTGCCCGCCGCCAGATTGGTCTCCCGGCAAAAGTTACATTTATCCGCTGTCTTGCTGACAGGATTAATGAAACGCACATGATAAGGACAGGCGGCGATGCAGTATCGGCAACCGACACAGCGTTTATCATTGACGTCGACAATGCCGGTTAATGCGTCTTTAAATGATGCGCCGGTAGGGCAGACGGATACGCAAGGCGGATTCTCGCAATGCTGGCACGATTTGCGGAAATATTGTTTGAATGCCCGGCTCTTCCCTTCTGCGGGCATGTCGACGGTTTTCAGTATCTCCAGCCGGGTTACGCCATCCGGTACGTTGTTGGTGGTTTTACAGGCTCCAATGCAGGCATTGCAACCAATGCAGCGTTGCTCATTGTGCAGCAGGCCATATTTAACGGAGGTTGATTTAGCGGTTTTCGTGGGTTGATCCGTAGTTTGCGCAAGCGCGAGGCTGGAATTCCCGGTTACAACAACAGTGCTTCCCAGGTAAGCGATAAAACGACGACGAGAGAATTCTTCCATAACATACCTTCACATTGAAACGACAGTCAGGCAGAAAAGTAGTAGCGATATCCACAAAAACCAACTCGGGAAAATGGCGCCAATCTGGCATCAGAGGTGGTTTTATGGCTTAACATATTCGGGAACAGGCGGCTAACTTACCCATAATCCATATTTTTGTTATTCGTTTTTATTTGACCATAGGGACAAAGGGATGATTGTGCTCTCAGTCACATTTACTTCTTTGTATATTTATAGGAAACCGCTCTTAATCTACTATAACTGTTTTTTATTTAGATAACGCGTTCAAATATTGCAAGTCGATAGGGTATGAATAATCTGCCACATAATAAGATTGATGGTTTGCAAAAAATTTTCCTTTTCAGTAATTTTTTATTTAAATATTGTTAATTTAGTGGCGATTAAAATAGTGATTTTGTGATCGGTGTTTGTTTCTTAAAAATATCCTCTGATTTATATCGAGTTAATGCTTTTGGGTAAACGCCAGGTTTCATTATTTCAGGGGGTAATGCCAATAATGGCGTGATCTAAACAGTGCCTCAGTTAATAATAAATGGATGTTGCCGGCACCGTTTTGAAATGAAAACCTTCCTCTCTATTGTCTCTCCGACTCATCCTCAGTGCCGTGTAAGCCTGACCTGAAGACGCGCCATTACTGCCGCCGGATCGTGAATGCGTAAATGTGAAGTAATTCAAATTACCCGTATTGATATACTTGTATGGTAGTTGACATGAAAGGCATGAGCACCATGAGTAGAGAAGGATATGTAAAGTGAAAATTGTCAGCGCAGAAGTGTTTGTTACCTGCCCAGGGCGTAACTTCGTCACCCTGAAAATTACCACAGACAACGGTGTGACCGGTATTGGTGATGCGACACTCAATGGTCGTGAACTGTCGGTCGCCTCTTACCTACAGGATCATATTTGCCCGCAGTTGATTGGGCGTGATGCGCAACAGATTGAAGATATCTGGCAGTATTTTTATAAAGGCGCTTATTGGCGTCGTGGCCCGGTGACCATGTCGGCCATTTCGGCGGTGGACATGGCGCTGTGGGATATTAAAGGCAAAGTGGCCAATATGCCGCTTTATCAGTTACTGGGGGGCGCATCGCGCACTGGCGTGATGGTTTATTGCCATACCACCGGCCATACCATCGATGAAGTGCTGGATGACTACGCCAAACATCGGGATATGGGATTCAAAGCCATTCGGGTGCAGTGCGGTGTCCCCGGTATGAAAACCACCTACGGAATGGCAAAAGGCAAAGGCCTGGCTTATGAGCCGGCAACCAAGGGTAACTGGCCTGAAGAGCAATTGTGGTCAACAGAAAAATATCTCGATTTCACCCCAACGCTGTTTGACGCGGTACGTGAGAAATTTGGTTTCTCGGAACATTTGCTGCATGACATGCATCACCGGCTGACACCGATAGAGGCAGCCCGCTTCGGTAAAAGCATTGAAGATTACCGCTTGTTCTGGATGGAAGATCCAACCCCCGCTGAAAATCAGGAATGTTTCCGTTTAATCCGCCAGCATACGGTTACCCCGATTGCGGTCGGAGAAGTGTTTAACAGCATTTGGGATTGCAAACAACTGATCGAAGAACAGTTAATCGATTATATCCGCACCACGATTACCCATACCGGCGGTATTACCGGTATGCGGCGGATTGCTGACTTTGCTTCTTTATATCAGGTCCGTACCGGCTCTCATGGCCCTTCTGATTTGTCGCCTATCTGTATGGCTGCCGCACTGCATTTCGATCTCTGGGTGCCCAATTTTGGCGTACAGGAATACATGGGCTATTCCGAACAAATGCTGGAGGTGTTCCCCCATAGCTGGGTGTTTGATAAGGGTTATATGCACCCCGGCGATAAGCCAGGGCTGGGTATCGAATTTGATGAAAAACTGGCCGCCAAATATCCCTATGAACCCGCCTATTTACCGGTGGCGCGTCTGGAAGATGGCACGTTGTGGAATTGGTGACAGAGGTGAAAAATATGAAAAGCGTTGTGGTGAAACAGCCGGACGATTTAGTGATTGAAGAACGAGAGGTTCCTCAGCCAGCGAAAGGCGATGTCAGAGTCAGGGTGAAATTAGCCGGAATTTGTGGTTCAGATAGCCATATCTATCGTGGTCACAATCCTTTTGCCAAATATCCGAGAGTGATTGGCCACGAGTTCTTTGGCGTCATCGACGCGGTCGGTGAAGGTATTGATACATCACGTATCGGTGAAAGGGTTTCGGTTGATCCGGTGGTGAGTTGCGGACACTGTTACCCTTGTTCTGTCGGCAAACCAAACGTGTGTACGTCTTTGGTGGTATTAGGCGTGCATCGTGATGGCGGATTTAGCGAGTATGCCGCCGTACCGGCAAAAAACGCCTATCCAATCCCGGATGCGATCCCTGATGAATTTGCGGTGATGGTGGAGCCTTATACCATCTCCGCGAATGTGACGGCGCAAATTAAACCAACCGAACAAGATATTGCCTTGATTTACGGCGCCGGGCCGATGGGATTGACATCCGTTCAGGTTTTAAAAGGGGTTTATCAGGTTAAAAACGTTATTGTTGTTGATCGCATCCCCGAGCGTTTAACTATGGCGCAGCGCTGTGGTGCGGATAACGTGATTAATAACGCCTCATTATCATTAAAGGATGAATTGGACAAACTGGATATTAGGCCAACGCTGATTATTGACGCGGCTTGTCATCCGTCGATTTTACAAGAAGCGATAACCATTGCCTCGCCAGCGGCCCGCATCGCTATTATGGGATTTTCCAGCGAGCCTTGCCAGATAACTCAACAAGGTGTTACCAGTAAAGAGCTTTCTATTTTCTCTTCAAGACTCAATGCGAATAAATTTCCGATAGTCATTGAATGGTTGCAAAACAAAAAGATCGACCCGTTAAAGCTAATTACGCATCAATTCGATTACGCACAGGTAGTTAATGCAATTGAGGTGTTCGAAAAAGACCAGAAAAGCTGTTGTAAGGTGTTGTTGAAATTTAATCAGTGAGTTCTTTAATAACCCGTTTTGCCAGATATCGATACCGATAATTAAAAAAGAGGAGGAATAACCAGGCGATACAACACCAAGGGTTTTTTATAACAATTATTTTCCTCTGTATAGCCCTGAGTCTTATTTCATAACGTTCAGGGTAAGGTGTAGCACAATTTAACTCTATTGACGGCAGTGCTATACATATAACTACAATCGTAGAGAGTATAAATATGAACACGAAACAAATAGAGACCAGACAGAATAAGCCTGAACGGAGTACTACTGATTTAGTCAAAGCGGCAGTATCCGGCTGGTTGGGAACTGCTTTGGAATTTATGGATTTTCAGTTGTACTCGCTAGGCGCAGCATTAGTTTTTCATGAAATATTTTTCCCTGAGCAATCAGCGGCGATGGCATTAATTCTGGCAATGGGAACCTACGGTGCGGGGTATGTTGCACGTATTGTCGGTGCTTTTATTTTCGGAAGAATGGGCGATACCATAGGAAGAAAGAAAGTTCTGTTTATTACCATCACGATGATGGGGATCTGTACGACGCTCATCGGCATTTTACCAACCTATGCTCAGATTGGCATTTTCGCCCCCATTTTGCTGGTGACATTGCGTATCGTGCAGGGATTAGGCGCAGGGGCTGAAATATCCGGTGCGGGCACTATGCTGGCGGAATACTCTCCGAAAGGTAAGCGCGGGATTATTTCTTCTTTAGTTGCTATGGGAACGAACTGTGGCACGCTCAGTGCTACGGCGATATGGGCGATTATGTTTTTCTTCCTGGATAGAGAACAACTATTAGCATGGGGCTGGCGTATACCGTTCTTATGCAGTGTTGTGGTGATGTTTTTTGCCATATGGTTAAGGATGAATCTTAAAGAAAGCCCGGTATTTGAAAAAGTTAATGAAACCCCTGATGGCGTTTCGGTTGCTGAAACGACGGTTGTCGAAAGTAAATCCATTCTGGAAATGTTTAAAAGTAAATCTTTCTGGCTGGCGACGGGGTTGCGTTTTGGTCAGGCGGGTAATTCAGGTCTGATTCAAACGTTTCTGGCCGGTTACTTAGTTCAAACGCTTTTATTTGAGAAATATATTCCGACAGATGCCCTAATGATCAGCTCTGCCATCGGGTTTATTACTATACCGTTATTGGGCTGGCTTTCTGATAAAATTGGCCGCCGAGCACCCTATATTCTTCTTAATATCTCTGCGATCTTTTTGGCTTACCCAATGCTATCATTTATCGTGGATAAAAGTTCCGAAGTTAACACTATTATCATCTGCATTATTGTTATCCATAACTTTGCTGTATTGGGGTTGTTTGCTCTCGAAAATATTACGATGGCAGAAATCTTTGGGGCGCGAAATCGTTTCTCGCAAATGGCTATTTCCAAAGAAACAGGCGGTTTGGTTGCCGTTGGGTTTGGCCCGGTGTTGGCCGGGATCTTTTGTAATATAACCGGTTCCTGGTGGCCGATTGCGGTTATGTTAATTATCTATTCCCTGATAGGGCTATTCTCGGCTATCTGTATGCCGGAAGTGAAAGATCGCGATCTCGGTGATCTGGAGGATGCCGTATAAAAGACAATAAATAAAATATGGTTATGGCGATACCAACCGTTGGCTGTTATTTCATTATGCCGGAATAAATATTGCCATTAATTTCTAAGTCAGATAACAAACATGCAGGGCGTAATAAATCCTTTTCGCTTACTGAATTTCAAATGAGACTCATTCGATGAATCTTTCACAAAGCAATCTTCAGAACGTATCGCAGGGAACGATTGTCCCTGCCTATGATCGCAGTTTACTGAAAACCCGCATAGTACACTTGGGGTTCGGTGCCTTCCATCGTGCTCATCAGGCGGTTTACGCCGATCAACTGGCCACAGAGCACGGCAGTGATTGGGGATATGGCGAAGTTAACCTGATTGGCGGTGAGCTGCAAATTGCCGATCTGAAACAACAGGACTTACTCTATTCCGTCTGTGAAATGAGCGCCAGTCACTGGGCAAGCCGTATTGTCGGTGTTGTTCGTCAGGCTCTCCACGGTGAAGCCGAGGGTATTGATCACGTAATGGCCTTGATGACACAGCCGGATATTGCCATTGTTTCACTGACGGTGACGGAAAAAGGCTATTGCTACTTACCGTCAACAGCCTCCATTGATGTTAATCACCCGTTGATTAAGCGCGATCTGGCTCACCCACGGCAACCTCATTCTGCGCCCGGCGTGATTATTGAAGCGCTGCGGTTACGTCGGGAAAAATCCCTGATGCCGTTCTCCGTGATGTCCTGTGACAATATGCCGAATAATGGCAATGTCACCCGGAATGTCGTTCTCGCGTTGGCTAACGCGCAGGATGCGGCTCTGGCGAAGTGGATAGAAAATAATGTCAGTTTCCCTTCCACCATGGTCGATCGGATTGTTCCGGCCATCACGCCGGATACGTTGGCGAAGATCGCGCAGGTTATCGGTGGTATTCAAGATCCGGTGGGTATTGCCTGTGAGCCTTTCAGACAATGGGTTATTGAGGATAATTTTGTTGCCGGACGTCCCGCATGGGAGAAAGTCGGCGCTGAACTGGTGACGGATGTCCTGCCTTATGAAGAAATGAAGCTGAGAATGCTGAATGGCAGCCACTCTTTTCTGGCTTACCTCGGCTATCTGGCGGGCTATCAGTACATTGATGAGTGTATGCAGGATCAGGACTATGTACAGGCTGCACGTCAGCTTATGTTGGATGAGCAGGCAACCACGCTGCATGTCGAAAATGTCGATCTGGTTGCCTATGCCGAGTCGCTGCTCCAGCGCTACCGGAATACCGGCCTGAAACACCGTACCTGGCAAATTGCAATGGACGGAACGCTGAAACTGCCGCAGCGTATGCTGGATTCTATTCGTGTCCATCTGGCTAAGGGCGAGTCTTTTGACTTACTGGCGCTTGGCGTTGCGGGATGGATGCGTTACGTCGGCGGCGTGGACGATAGGGGGCAACCCATCGAAATCAGCGATCCATTGCAGGAAAAGCTGGCGCAACGGGTTGCACAAAGCGCAGACGGCCAGGACAGAGTCATGGCGTTGTTAAGCCTGCGTGACGTATTCGGTAATGATCTGCCTGATAATCCGGTGCGGCATCAGGCAGAATCAGCAGGCATCCTCTTTCTGAAGTGCTAAATTAAGTTTTACGATCGAATCAATGACCCGTAACATCCATATGTTATGTACAACAATCACTAAAACACACCGGATTATCAGTGTGATATGTAAAACGTGGCGTCGAAAACAGCATGCTTCCGGCAGAGTTAGCGTACTGAGACACCGGCTTTAGCCAGCAGGTCAGCAAAGCCTGCAATCTGCGTCAAAAAACGGCGATATCGAATCAATATCGCCAGTTTAGATTTAAAGCGGGTTGATTAGAACGCGTTCAGTCATGTTTACCGAAATATGACCAGGTGGAGGCAGACGCTCGCCATTCTTTGCAGCGATCGCCTGAAATCTAAGCAGTTCAACAGAGGCCACTTTAAGCGCATCATCATATGTAGAAGCTGTAACAGATAAATCATCAAAATCAGAGAATGTCATCGTCACCTGACCATTACTATTAGTCTCAATATCTGCTGGATAAGGGATAAATATCGAAGCCAGTTTCTGGGCTTGTTTTTTACTGGCATCAAGCTTACTCACAAGATGCGCCGCGCTAAGATGAGTATATCTTTTAAGCATATTCATCGACTTATGTCCTGATATCGCGGCTATCTCCATGACGTTTAAAGTCCCCAACTCGAATAACCGGCTAATCGCTTCATGCCTCAGGTCATGAAAATGAAGATCTTCTATCGCCATAACCTGTAATGCAGTACGCCAGGCACTTTTGAAGCCGCTTGAAGAGTAAGTAAATACCCTGCCCGTTCCATGACATCCTGCGACATAGCTATCTTTCAGCACCTGCCTAGCCTTTGAAGATAAAGGCACATCACGTGCCGAGCCATTTTTAGTGAGTGGCAAATGTGCGATCCCAAGACGAAGATCAATATGCTCCCAGCGTAATGACAATATTTCACCCTGCCGCATTGCCGTCTCGATGGCCAACCGAAAAATGGCCAATACCTCTGGGTTTTTATCTTTAAAATAACGGGTAATACGTCGCTCCTCCTGAGATGTGAGCCTTCGCGTTCGGCCAGAAGAAACGGTGGGTTTTCTTACGTGTTCTACGGGATTACCCGTGCATGTCCCCCACTCAACTTTTGCCAGGTTGTACAGCGCGGACAGTAATGCCATTTCGAGACGGACCGTATTAGCACTGATAGGTTTTTTTGTACGTGGATTAACCTGAGAGAGTCTGCTATCCCGATATTCGGCGATATCAACTGATGATATTTCATCCATATTCCGCTCAACCAGTAGTGAGCGTTTAATGACATTTATCCGGTAAAACTCCTGCAATTGTCCTCGCTTATGTCGAGATACCGTTGAAAAATACTTATCCAGCGCCTTACCTAACAGCATCTTTTTGATACGTTTTTTCACTATTATTGTCTTCCCTATTGGTCAAAGGGAAAGACAATACAACAAATTAGAGGGCGCATTCAGGCCCCTGTTCGCATGAGCCGACCAATCCGGCGTGAAGCGGTTCAGTGGCCACCGCAGATCAAAGGCTGAGAACCAAAGAAACACCTTGCGCATAATCATTGTATAAATAACCTATACCAATACGCATTTTATTTCCTTTAAAGAAAGGATCGGTGGGCACCTCGATCGCCATTTGTGTTTCATTGACAAATCCAAATCCGAGATCGCGGTAGTTTGAACCAAAAAATCCGCCAAACTTATTCGATACCACAAAGTTGATACGCCTGTTGAACGCATGAAACACATCAGTAAAGGTATAGTCTGTTTTGATAGAATAACTGCCTGAATTATCGGAAATTTTAAGATCGTTGTTATTGTTATTAAAACTTGACACATGAGTGAATGAGAGATTGGTATATACGTCAAACACATCGCCTGAATTGAATATCTTTTTATATTCAATGCCAATAGATGGGGAAATAATATACGCATCGATTTCCCAATCTAATAATTTTTCATCTCTTAACGCATTTTCTATCACGCTGTCGCCTGAATACGGCGAATCATTAATTAACCGGGAATATCCGATACCAAGCTTGCCAACCAAATTGAACCGTTCTTGAATCCGGTATTTAAATGATGGCCCGGTAACAATGGAAAGCGCATGCCAACGAGGTGTAAACCGGCTGTCATCAATAGGGATAGCATCACCTTTCACCTCCAAAAAACCGGCTTTTATAAACCATGCCGCAGAACTATCCCCACCGAGTGGATAATAGTCGGTAGCGTACGGGATCACGATTTTCGAATAGTTAAATCCATCATCCGCACGTAATTTAGACGTACTTACGTCATCAACGGTCGATAGATCGAGAAGCTTGGCATAAGAACTTTTCAGGTCACTATCGTCATCATTATTATCATCGTCAGCAACGGCAGAAGCGGACAATGAAAAAAACAAACTGAAAATTAACACTTTTTTCGTTCTGTTTCGTCCAAAAACGTCCATAGTCATAAGCCATTACGTCTTCATAATACTTAAGCATGGCTTAATTATATATGGCGTTTCGCAAAGTTGCTCAGTTCTCTTTCTACTGCGCTGTGTGGAAGCCTTGTTGCGCTGCCTGGAGTAGTCCTCCCTGAAGGTGGGCGGGGGGATAGCGACACGATGCATGAACTAACCCCCCTCGAGTGCCGATAGCCTACGCCACCTGAATTACTCGCAGTCCGGCGTCCCGCACCAGCGCCCGCCCGACGCCTTATGCGTGTAATGATTCACCTATCGCCAGACGGCCCAGCACAACCAGCGGGATCGGCTCTGGCATATTGCGGCGAAAGTGTCCGGGTGCGGCATAATGAGGAGAGTACATGTTCGGTATGGAGTGGCTCAGGGGCAGAAATCATTTGTCCTGCTCCCACGGCACAGGCGTTTGCATGGTTTTACGCAGCGCGGCATTCGGGGAAGGGCCTGATCTAAGAAGTTATCACGTAACAATATAATATTTTTTATTAAACCCCATCAATAATTATCCTGTTAAGACTTAACCACCATTAAAAAAAGAGAAAAAATAAAAATCATTAAGGCAAATTTAAAAATACAACCTAAAATCAAAATAATCTCAGCAAAGAAAAAACATGATGAAAATTAACAAGCAGATTAACTATTTTAATTGCATTATATTATTGAGTGCATTAATACTCAGTTCATCAATATCGTTTGCCTGCACAAGGCTAGTCTATCTGGGTGATGATAATAACACGATTACCGCTCGCTCAATGGACTGGAAAAAAGATGTAGAAACAAACTTATGGATATTCCCGCGTGAACTGCATCGTTCAGGAGGCGGAGGGCAGCACACGCTTAAATGGGTCTCCAAATATGGTAGCGTCATTGCAACCGCTTATGATATTTCCACAACAGATGGCGTTAATGAGAAAGGCCTGGCCGCTAATCTGCTATGGCTGGCAGAGTCTGAATATCCTGCCGCTGCCCCTACGGCTCAAAAACCAGGGTTAAGCGTAGCGGCCTGGGCGCAATACGTACTGGATAACTTTGCGACGGTGAAAGAGGCAGTTCAGTTTCTGCAGCAGGATCAATTTACGCTGGTCACCGCCAACGTTCCTGACGAAGAACGACTGGCAAAACTTCATTTGGCATTATCCGATTCATCAGGCGATAGTGCGATTATTGAATATATCGATGGCAAACAGGTGATTCACCATAAACGGGAATATCAGGTGATGACCAATTCGCCGGTTTTCAACCAGCAATTGGCGCTCAATGCATACTGGCAACAGATAGGCGGAAATGTCATGTTGCCAGGCACCAATCGGGCGGCAGACCGCTTTGTGCGCGCCTCATTCTATGTGGATCATATTCCTAAAAATGAGGGGCATGATAAGGCATTGGCCAGCACATTCAGTGTGATACGAAATGTTTCCGTTCCCTATGGTTATGCCATGTCGAATGAACCGAATATCGCATCAACCCGGTGGCGTAGCGTGATTGACCATAAATCCATGCAATACTTCTTTGAATCGGCTCTGTCCCCCAATATCTTTTGGGTCGATCTGAGAAAAATTGATTTTTCTCCACGCGACGGAAGCGCCATGAAACTAGACCTGGGGAAAAATCAAAGCACGATCTACTCCGGGCAGGTTTCTGAACAATTTAAGAAAGCAGCGCCCTTCGATTTTGCCGGAATATAATAGGCTATCCTGATAGACGTTATTGGCGCAGTCATTTTGTTCACATCATTTATTCAGCACTCAGTAGCAGGAACGATGGATAATCATGAGTGTTTCGGTGGGTAGCAATGATAATTCAACCCGATAAAAAAGCATCACCCTTCATTAAAATATAAAAATACTGTCATATTTTTGAAATAAAAATAAATTATATATGTAATATTTATACCTAATATACTTCTCGGAGGGAGTCGTTATGTCACCAGTTCAGGCATCAACATTTCACGAAGCAGAAGAACTCATTAAAGCCGGGATTGTTAAAAAAATAAAGTTGAGTTTTGATATCTCGGGTGATGATTTTTTCCAATTGGCAATGATGAGTGCTGACAGAGGCGGGAAAATACTCAGGCAAAAAGGCTACTTCATCATTTCAATGAAAAAAATGCTTATCCCTCAAAATACTGAATAAAATAACATATCCTCAAACACACGCCTATTTGGCACAACAATCAAGTCCATCTCCAGTTCAATACGCTGGATGATGGACGCTGTCATTATAAAACCTCTTTACCCATTTCGTGCTCTGTTGCGGTCAACGCGGGGCTTTAGCTTTATAAGCCACACACTCTATCTCGACTTTGCAATCTATCACCATACAGGACTGAACACAGGCTCTGGCGGGTGCCGCAGCGCCAAAATATTCGGTGAATATACGGTTAAAACTCCAGAAATCACGCGGGTCGTCCAGCCATACACCGACCTGCACCACATCCTCCAGTCCGTATTCCGCTTCCTTGAGGATGGCGATCAGGTTTTGGACGCTTTGTGAGACTGAGGAACAATACCGCCGTCGATGATTTCACCGCGCTCCATCGCCACCTGCCCTGAAACGTATAACCAACCATCCGCTTCTACCGCACGCGCAAAAGGTAAAGGTTGCCCACCTGCTCCCAACTCACCAGCACCATAACGGATAATACTCATGGAGAACTCCTCAATGGATTGCCCATCAACATGATGGAAATAAGTTTGATTATGTCGTCTTTACGTTACCGCAGCGCGGTGGCAAACACGGCATTGCGTCCCCTTGCCATCAGGTACGGGATCATCCGGGTTCCCGGCTGAATGACGGCAGGGTATCAATATCTTCAGGATGCGGCACCCTCGCCGCCGCCTCGCGCAGCGGTTCTGCCCTCTGCTCCGGTTCTTCCATAGATGCCGTGCCGACGTCCTGTTCGTTACCCTCTGGCGTTTCGACCGGCAGCTCCCGCAACCTTTCATCGCTATCTTGCATTTCCAACCTGGTGCGCAAGCTCTGCGGCGTACGGAATTGCAGTTCAAAATTTCCTTCGCCCTCCGGTACTTCAGGGTCACGCATCTTGACATTGATCCCTGCGTACAGAGTATGTGGCACCTGATAACCATTCCACAATCGTATTATCTGCAACCCGTCATCCCGTAGCGTTTTCAGGATAGCCCGTAGCTGCTTCATAAATACTTCAAGCGGCATAATAATTTCGTACCGCAACGTATCCCGGATATGGCTGATCGCCTGCGGCAAGTCCAGATGTTCAAGGCGCTGCTGCCCAGTATTGTGCTCAATAGGCTTTTCCTTATTGAACCCCTCTCTCCGCTCATTCTGCCGGAAATGGGCATCATGTCCCTTCATCGCCTGTTGCAGCCGCGGCGTTATCCGCGATTCGAGACGCTGCTGGCTCATCGTCTGTCCCAGTTCTCCTTCCGTGGCATTCCGTATAGCTGGCGTCAGAGAGGCCTCATGCGCCAGCACACCTGAGGAAACGTTGTTCAGATTCACTTGATTGCTCAACGAAACGGTGGAAGGCCTGAGAGCGGACTCCCTTCTGATCGGCTGTTGCTGAGGGCGCGGTAGTGCATCCGCTACTGATTCTGACTCATCCGGGGACTGATATTCAGATGAACAAGCGGAACTGCTCTCCGGGGTATTTGTTGATGTGCTGAGGGGGGTAATTTTCATCGTTTGGGTTTGATACTCATCTGCAGAAAAATTTCTATATGAGTAGGTTATCCGTAGGCCGGGTTCCCATAAAATGATCTTGTCCGACAAATAATGAATAGTTACCAGACTGTCGAACAACAACTTAGCACACTATGTTATGCTCGCAACAAAGGATGAAATTCCTGTCACCATACGTCATTTATTGATATCCGGATATTTAATGTTCTGACACTTGAGTTTCACCATTGCCCACCGGCTGACTAAGGCTCGTCCCGCACACCATGGAAACCTGGAAACTCAATTTATTCGCTGCATGGCTGGGGTGTTTTTTCACCGGCCTGGCCATGAGCCAGATATTGCCCTTTCTGCCTTTGTACATTGAGCAGCTTGGCGTGCGCTCACACGAGTCATTGAGCCTCTGGTCTGGTCTGATTTTCAGTTCATCATTTCTGGTTTCTGCGATTGTCGCACCTTTATGGGGAAGTCTGGCCGACCGTAAAGGACGCAAGCTCATGCTGCTGCGCGCCGCGCTGGGTATGGCCATCGTCATGTCGCTGCAAGGGTTTGCCGCCAACGTATGGCAACTGTTCATTTTACGCGCCATGATGGGGCTGACATCAGGTTACATCCCCAATGCCATGGCGTTGATTGCCTCGCAGGTGCCGAGGGAAAAGAGCGGCTGGGCGTTGGGAACCTTGTCTACCGGGCAGATCGCCGGGATAATTATCGGCCCTTTGTTTGGCGGCTTCATGGCCGATTATATCGGCCTGCGCATCGTCTTTTTCATCACCGGCGGAATGCTGTTCATCTGCTTTTTGATTACGCTTTTTGCCATTAAAGAAAGCGTGATTAAAGTCAGCAAAGCGAATCGATTGAGTGGCAAAGCGGTGTTTGCTTCCCTGCCCTACCCGATGCTGATTGTGGGTCTGTTTATCACCACCATGATTATTCAGATGGCGAATGGTTCCATCAGCCCGATCCTGACGCTATTCATCCGCGACATTGCTCCCGACCACGATAATATTGCCTTTATCAGCGGCGTGATTGCCGCCGTGCCGGGCGTATCCGCCCTGCTGGCCGCCCCCCGTCTTGGTCGTTTAGGCGATCGGATCGGCGCTCACCGTATACTGATTGTTGCATTGGCGTTCAGCGTCCTGCTTTTCTGCGCAATGTCGGTCATTCGAACACCAACCCAGCTCGGCATACTGAGGTTTATGCTGGGCTTTGCCGACGGCGCGCTCATGCCCGCAGTGCAAGCGCTGCTGGTGAAATACAGCAGCCAGCAGGTAACGGGCCGCATCTTTGGTTATAACCAGTCGTTTATGTACATAGGCAACGTTATCGGCCCGCTGATTGGCTCCGGCGTTTCCGCCATGATGGGTTTCCGCTGGGTCTTTCTGATCACCGCGTTGCTGGTGTTATGTAACACAATACAAATCGCCGTCAGCTTCCGCCTGATGCCGAAAAAAACCGGTTAATACCTCACGCCGTCACAACCAATATTGTTTCACTGAATTTCCGAATATTGGGCTGGCACCGGGTTCAGGCGGAATAGCGTCGCCGTTGTCACACAACTGCCACGTCCGTTGTTTATGCTCCGATGGACTTTCCGACACTCACCACTCATAAGAGTTATACGATGAAAAACAATATATTATCACTGTTAATGGTGGGACTCCTGCCCCTGAGCGCCCTGGCGTCCGATGAAAACGTCACTCGTTATGTCGTCACCTTTCCTGCGGGGGAACACGTCGCTTATCAGGGAAAATTCGCCAATAACTTCCCCAATGGTTTACCGGTAGGAATTGGTTCCGGCCTTCATTTCATCGGAAAACAGGGGGACGATCTCATGTTCACCACGCTGACCGATCGTGGGCCCAACGCCGATGCCCCGCAAGCGGGAGATAAAGAAGCAAAAATCTTTGCCAGCCCGGATTATACCCCGTTGGTTATGACTATCCGGGTGAACGGCAAGAGCGCTCAGGCAGCCAATCCACGTCCTTTACATGACGAGCAGGGGCCAATTGACGGCCTGCCGCTGCCGGGTGATTTGATTGGCACAACCAATGAAGTGGCGCTTAATGATGCATTATTTCCTCTTGACACCAATACCCGTGGCCTGGATCCCGAAGGGATTACACCGGATGGCAAAGGCGGTTTCTGGCTCTGCGATGAATATGGCCCTTTCCTGGTTCACATTGATGCAAACGGGAAAATACTGCAAAAGTTTGGGCCGACGCCCGTTGGAACTGAACACTCTGTAGCAACAGGCCTGCCCAATATCATCAAATGGCGTCAGCCTAACCGGGGTTTTGAAGGGCTGACCCGTCTGCCGGACGGTTCTCTCGTCATGGCGGTACAAAGCACGCTGGATATTGACGGTAAAAGCAAGAACAAAGCGCAATTTACCCGTTTGGTGATATTCAACCCGGAGACGGGAACCAGCCGTATGGTGGGCTATCCCATTGATACCGACAGCTACAAGAAAGCCAAAGACGCTAAAATCGGTGACATAGTCGCGTTAGACAATCAACGCATTCTGCTTATTGAGCAAGGGAATGACAAAAATAAGCAAATGCAAAACCGTATCTATCTGGTGGATTTTAGTCAGGCTACCGATCTGACACCTTTTGATAGCGACGGAAAATCGCCGGAATTTAACGATAGTGCTGAATTGGAAGCACGCGGCATACGTCTGGCACACAAACAGACGTTGGTGGATTTGCGTCAACTGGGCTGGCGGCAGGAGAAAGTCGAAGGATTGACAATGGTGGATAAGCAAACGCTGGCGGTCATTAACGATAATGATTTCGGTCTGCAATCGGTGTTGCGATCCCCCGTGAAAGAAAAGGACAAGCCAGATGACTATCAGGTGATGGCCGATGGCAAGCTATCACGAGACGGCAAAGCGGTCGACACCACGCTGGAAATCACGCCGTTACCGAAGCCTGAATCCGAAAACGAGTTATGGCTGATTAAGCTGCCGCAGCCAATACAGTAATCAGGTTTCAATATCGGGAATTTCCGCCCCATGCGACTGAAAGCCCGGCCTACTTCAATCTTTATGGCCGGTGCCTTTCTCATTCAGACGCTAAAAGCGCCGCCGTTCACGAATGCTCAAACCAATCTCTGTTTTGCTCGGCAATGGGCGTAATCGAGTAAATCATTTCCTGTAAGTGCAAACGCATCGCTTTTTCCGCTGCATCGGCATCGTGGGCTTTCAGCCCATTGAAAATAAGATAATGTTGCTGAATCAGGCTCGTTGGCGGGGAAACCTGACTTAAACTGAGAAAGCGCACCCTGTCCATTGTCGCTTTAATCGACTCAATGGTTTCCCACGCCAGCAGGCAATTCGCAATCTGCGTCAAACGCTGGTGGAAATCATCATCAAGACTGAGAAATTCACGTATCTGCTCATTCTGCGCAGCCAGTTCCTGACGGCGTAAATTATGTTCCAGCATCAACAGTTGTTCATCGGTGACCGACGCCGCCGCACGGCGGACAATGGCGCACTCCAGCGCTTGACGGATGAAACGGGCATCCGCCACCCGCTGTTCAGAAATTTTCATCACGAAAGTGCCGCGCTGCGGCAGTATCTGTACCAGCCCGGCCTCAGCCAACTTGATAAACGCCTCTCTGACTGGCTGACGGGAGACGTCGAAGCGCATTGATATTTCTTTTTCGGACAGCAGCTTACCCGGAGGAATATTGCATTCCACAATGTCTTTGCGCAGCTCACGATAAATTTGCTGGTTTACCGGTTCATTGTTGTTGATCTGAAAAGGAGTGTCCATACAGCCGCTTTTTACTCAAGATATTTACGGATCATGATACATCTATACCCAATGGATTTCGAGTTGCAGGAAGGCGGCGGGATGCGATGTCGAACATCCCATCCCATGAGCCAATTATTAACTCAGCGTTTATTTATCTGCTGTAAAACCAGACTGACGGATTTTTTAGCGCCATGAGTGAGCAAGAGCCGATAAGCCTTGACTATCCGCTGAACAAAAACCGTATTATCAGTATGGCAAATGAACGTATTACTGAGCATAGCTCTGAGCAGAAAAAAAATGCTAAACCGAGTTACAGTATTGATGCTCTGGCCGAGCACAAACAGGATGAGTTTTGTTCACCACTTTCCGATATCAGCAACGACCTTTTTGAGGTCCCGAGCACTACCCCGAATTTCCGCACCGAACTGGCTGGCCAGCTTGCCGAATTGGTTCCTGAAGCTGTTGCTGATGGCAAGCTGGATATTGAAAAACTCCGCGAGCTGCTAGCCGATGATGTGGCTGACAGTAACGAGCGCTTTGGTCTGTTCTGGCCAGGCAAAAAGCGCGCGCTGCGTGCCGCACAAGCACCGACTACTGCAACACTGAAACCAGACTTGGTCAACTCAAAAGACTGGGACACGACGCAGAACGCGTTTATCGAGGGAGACAACCTTGAAGTACTGAAGATCCTGCAACGGCACTATCACAACAAGGTCAAGCTGATTTATATCGACCCGCCTTACAACACCGGCAACGATTTTGTTTATCCCGATAACTACAAGGAGGGGCTGGACAGTTATCTGGAGTGGACGCGGCAGGTGAATGAGGAAGGTAAGAAAGTCTCTACCAACAGCGAGACCGAAGGGCGTTATCACTCCAACTGGTTAAATATGATGTATCCGCGCCTGAAATTAGCCCGCAACCTGCTTACTGATGATGGCGTGATTTTTATTTCGATTGATGACCATGAACAGGACAACCTGAAGAAACTATGTAATGAAGTCTTCGGCGAAAGAAATTTCATTGCCCAACTTGTATGGGAAAAGAAAAAGAAAGGAGCCTTTTTGTCTGAAAGTTCAACAAATATAAAAGAGTATGTTTTTGTTTATTCTAGAAGCATTTCTAATTTCAATGGACTTATTGGTGAAATTGCACGAAATGTAGAAACATACCCTGTAATTAAGACCACGAATTCTCGTGGTGTACGCCTCATCAAAAAAGGGATACCGAGTAGATTTAAATCAAAAAATCATGTTGTTCCAAAGGGAAGCCGGATTAGCTCTGGAAATATGGAGATGATTTTACTATCAGATCTTGTTATCAGAGACGGTTTTTTGGCTGAAGATGTCAAAGTTGATAGTAATTGGATTTATTCCCAAAAACTCTTGGATAGCTATGCTGAAGAAAAAAGCTTGTATGTTACGCAAGACCTTTATTTTCGGCGTATTGTCAGTGAACCTAGAGAGAAAAAACTGAAAGATCTACTTCCTATGAGAGGGAATTCTTCCTCTGGAGCAAATTTTTTAATTTCGGACGATTTATTTTCTGATGGTTGGGGGACGAATGAAGACGCCTTCGATGAGCTGCATGCTATCTTTGGGCTTCAAAATGTAATGAGCTTTCCGAAGCCAACAAAGCTATTGGCAAAACTATTCCTTGCTGCAACCCGCTATGATCCCAATTGTATCATCCTAGACTTCTTCGCCGGTAGTGCTACCACCGCCCATGCCGTAATGCAGCTTAATGCTGAAGACAACGGCAAACGTCGTTTCATCATGGTGCAACTGCCCGAACCTACTCCTGAAGCTTCAGAAGCGCGCAAGGCAGACTTTGCCACTATCGCCGACATCTCCCGTAAGCGCATCGAACTCGCGGGCGAGAAAATAAAATCCGATTTTGCAGAAAGCCAGGTGGACACCGGCTTTCGCGCCTACAAACTGGCGGACACCCATTTCACCAAATGGCGCGTCACCAGTGATATCGAACCTGACAAGCTAACTCAACATTTGCTCGACCTGCGCGATAGCAGCACTGATGAGGCCAGTCCAGACGATCTGCTTACTGAGCTGCTGCTGAAGCTAGGCTATTCGTTGAGCGAACACCTCAGTACACGGACTATCGCCGGGCTAGACATCCATGCCATTGCTGGCGATGCCAACAAGCCGCGTCTGCTGGCGTACTTAAACGAGCGAACCAAACCCACACTGGAACAATTGCGGGAACTGGTGAAAACCGAACCTACGCGCCTGATCATTCTGGAAGATGCCTTCCACGGCGACGACGAACTGAAAACTAATATTGCTCAATATGCCAGGAGCAAAGGTATTGAGCTGAGGACGGCGTGATGAACAGTCATTCTCAAAATACGGGCTTTCAATTTGATTCGCATCAGCAATATCAAATTGATGCCATCAACGCCGTGGTGGATTTGTTCGATGGCCAACCAAAGGATGCCGACAAGATCGCGATTGCCTTGCGTGGCAGCGTTGCCAGTCGGGAAGGTGAGCTGGATTTAGGCATTGAACAGGAGATTGGTGCTATCGGCAATAATCTGGTACTGGATGAAGGCACTATCCTTGCTAACTTACAAACAGTACAGGATCGCAACGGGCTGGAGGTAAGCGAAAAACTGGTTGATGACAAACTGGATTTCGACATCGAAATGGAGACCGGTACGGGTAAAACTTACGTTTATCTGCGTACTGTTTTCGAACTGGCAAAGAAATATGGCTTCACCAAGTTTATCGTCCTGGTTCCCAGCGTCGCCATCCGTGAAGGGGTGAACACCAGTATTCGTCTGATGCGCGAGCACTTCCGCAGCCTCTATCCGGCGCAGCCTTTCGATGCGAATGTCTACAGCGGCGACAAAGCCGAGGAAGTTCAGGCCTTTGCGACTGCGACCAACGTGCAAATACTGGTGATGACGATCGATGCGATACGCGGTAACAAGAATACGCGCATCATTCACCAGCAGCGCGACAAACTCAATGGCTTGCGTCCGCTGGATTACCTGAAAGGCACGCATCCCGTGGTTATCATGGATGAACCACAGAATATGGAATCACTGCTATCCCAGTCCGCGGTGGGTGAACTCGATCCCGTATTTACGCTGCGCTACTCGGCCACGCATAAGCAGCGGCGAAACCAGATCTACCGGCTCGATCCGGTTGATGCGCACGATCTCGGTCTGGTGAAACAGATCGTTGTGGCTGAAGTCGCACAGCACGGTGCGGATGTTGCGCCTTACGTCAAGTTGCTGGAAGTGAAAGACACGAAAGCCGCGAAACTTGAACTGGCTTGCCGCAAGGCGGATGGCTCTATCGCACGTCGTAGCAAAAAGGTCAAGCCGCACCAGGAGTTGTCAGACGTCACGGGAAATCCTGCTTATACAGGTTGGCGTATTAATGCTTTGAGCATTACCGCTTTCGGTACGCCTGCCAGTATTGAACTGACGCCGAATGGAAACCTGTTATGCGAAGGTGAATCCCTGGGGGGCGCAACGGGCGCGATTTACAAGGAGATGATTCGGGAAACCGTGCGCGAGCATTTGCGCAAGGAAGCGATGTTGCGCCCGAAGGGGATTAAAGTATTGAGTCTGTTTTTCGTAGACAAGGTGGCGAGTTTTCTCGGCGATGGGGTGAACAACGAAGACGCAAACGGCGAGTTCACCAAGTGGTTCGATGAGGTGTTCAGGGAAGAGCGTAGCAAGTCTGACGTCTACCAAACATTGCTGCCGCAGGATCCTTGCGAATTACGGCGAGCGTATTTTTCCCAACTGAAAACGCGTGGTGGCACGACCTTTGTGGATTCGTCAGGCACAACGGCCAAAGATGACGACGCCTACAAGCTCATTATGCAAGACAAGCAGCGTCTGCTGGACGACGCAGAACCCGTACGCTTCATCTTTAGCCATTCCGCACTGCGCGAGGGCTGGGACAACCCTAACGTGTTTCAGATTTGTACGCTGCGTGAAATGGGCGCGGAAACGGAACGTCGGCAAACGTTGGGACGTGGTCTGCGCCTGCCAGTGGCGAAAACAGTAAAAGGCTATGAGCGTGTTACCGACCGCAGCGTTGCACAACTCACCGTGGTTGCTAATGAGTCTTATGCGACGTTCGCTCAGAACCTGCAAGCTGAATACAGGGAGGCGGGCGTAGCCATCGGACAGGTACGACCTAATGAATTTGCCAAGTTGATGAAGAGGGATCCTCATGGTGCGATGACCGATGACATGCTGGGGTTCAAGACATCTTCTGCCATATTCAAACATCTGGAAAACGCAGGGTTCATTGAGGATGGTAAGGCAACTTCCATGTTTCTGCCGGATGCAGCAGGATTCTCATTACATTTGCCTGCTGAGTTCAGGCCCTACGAATCAGATATTATCCGGTGCATCCTTAATGCGGGTATTGAGAAATATGTGAAACCTGTAAGCATGCGGGCCAAGCGTAAATTCAACAAAGAACTCTATGCCTCGCCGGATTTTGAGATGCTTTGGCGTGCTATCAGCCAGAAAACCACTTATCGAGTGACAGTTAAACACCCTATGCTGATTGAGGCGTGCATAAAAGCGATCAAGGCTGAACCCAAAATCCAGCCGTTACGTATTGATGTCACACGTGCGGGTGTCAGGGTGCTGCGTGGCGGCACGCAAGGGCAAGAACTGAGTGCACGAACAGTCGACCTCAAAGGCAGCTATGACTTGCCGGACATTATCGGTGAGTTGCAGCAAGGTACGTCTCTTACGCGTAAGACGCTGGTGGATATTCTCACAGGTAGCGGCCGGCTGGACGAGTTCATTTCCAATCCGAACGATTTTATGGCGATGGTACTCCGTTGCGTAGAGGGTGAACTACAGCGCGTCATTGTCGAAGGCGTTCAGTATGAAAAGATCGGCGGCTCCATCTATGAACTCCGCGAGTTGCAAGCCGACGGCCTTGCCGAAAAGGATTTCTTCAAAGAGCATCTGTACCGCGTCGAACACCCCGAGAAAACCGATTTTGATTACGTCGTGTTTGATGGCGGGCCGGACAGCCCAGAGCGAAAGTTCGCAGAGTTTCTCGATCACCGCGAGGATATCAGGCTGTTTATGAAACTACCGCCAAGATTCCAGATCGACACGCCGGTTGGCCCTTATAATCCCGACTGGGCCATCATCAAATCCGAAGACGGCGAGGATCGGATCTATATGGTGCGTGAAACCAAGAGCACCATGGATGAACAAAAAAGGAGACCCTCCGAAAATGCCAAAATCAAGTCTGCCGCGGCACACTTCAGGGAAATTGGCATCGAGTATGCGGTTTCAGTACCTGAACAGTGGAATATTTGACTGTCGGCTGTAGCGGCATAGGCTCTGGTAAACCTGCCTCTCTTGAAGGCAGGTTTCGCCAGATTTCTGTATCAGGAGACTACATGAGATACTGCTTTACGAATTATTGACCAGTCTTTATTTTCAACCCAGACAAAGAGGCATCGGCCCTCACTGCGTCTGGCCCACAGTTCTCCGATTCGTTTCTTTTCTCGACTATCTCGGGTATCACTGATATGAGATCCTTTATACTCAACAGCAACGAGTGGGCCATTGTTCATTTGTATCAAAAAGTCAGGATAGAATCGGTCTGAGGCGGTTTGCAACCAGAAAGAGGTTGGTTTTTTCTCTACATTACGCAACCACCAATCGACACCATCAAGCCGGTTGGCAATAAATTCGGCGCATTCAAATTCCTCCCCGATATCTTTCAGATTACCGATAACGGGATAGAAATGACGTTTGAGCTGAATAAACCCGGTATAACGAAAATCGTAAGCATAGCGCCCTGGCTCCAACGACACGGCATGTTCGTCTAGCACCGCAAATTGTGATTCGTCATCAAACAAGTCGTTGAAGATGCGTTGCTTAGCGAGCACTAACCCAGCTGCCATTTTTCGCTCCAACGCACCGCGCAAACGAAACTTCCGGTAGGCTAATTCGTCCAGAGAGAACTCTCTTGTTTCCAACAAATAATCAATTGCTGCGTTGATCCATGCGACCTTTTTTTCCCGTTCGGAGTAAGGGAAAGGTAGATTACGATCCAGCCAATAAATCAAATCAGTGACTTCCCAGCCATGTTCTTTACTGAATAATGCCAGTTGATTATCTAATTGCTCATAAACACTACATTCGATTTTCTCTAATTGAGAAATGTTCAATGCAGCGCGATACATGGTTTCTGCATCATGAGTGAACTCGTTATCAGAAAGCACCGGGTCAAAGTCCCCTATTTCCCAGTCAGCATCTAAAAGTGGAGTTTCATCAAACACATCAAAGAACCCAGATTGCCGGTATGTGAGTAAAGGTATTTGGGCAGTATGTCCCCGCTCCGCAGGTGTTATTTCCTTTTGTAGTGGCGCATTTTGTCTGGATGACGCCATTTCAAGCCGATCGAGAACGTCTTTGGCTATTTCTGGATGCTTGAATGTGTCAGCCAATTGTTGGATCTGTTTATTATTAGCGCCACCTTTTAATGTCAGAGTCCCACTCTCTGGAGAGATCTCTAGCTTGTCGCGAAGTGATTTTGGTAAGGTTTCCAGAGCGGTTTCATCAGGAAGGACGAGACTATTTTCGGATTCGGGTAAAGGAATAACCAAATCGCCCTGGGGGGAGAAGAGATCTCCTGTAAATGGTGGCTCTCCATGGGTTTGAATCAAACTTTGTGTTTCGAGCCTTTCAAAGCCACTTTGTACTAATCCATCACGCAATCCCTGAACTGTTGCCGCAAATTCTGACGATACGACGTAGGCATAACAACGGTTAAGCGCCACATGCTGTTTTCTTTTAACATGCGGCATACGTAATATTCGGCCGAGGATTTGCTCTACTGCCGTAGCGGAAGTGGTATTGCGGAAAGAGAAAAGCACATACGCAAAAGGGCAATCCCATCCTTCGCGTAGTTTATCGACAGTAATGATGAACTGGGGATAGTCAGGGTCACCCAGTTTTTTACCCGATAATTCATCCTGAGCACCTGTCGCAATGGCGATAGTATCAGCGGGGATATTGAAATCATTAATCAGATGCTGTTTAACGCGCTCCGGCGTAAACGTTTCTTGTTCTTTTGCCTGGCGCTCGGCCTGTATCAACATCACAATAGGTTTGATTTCTTCACTGGTTTGCTGGAATTCCTGGACAGCCTCTTCTTCCAACTGCCTTAGCCGGCTAATCGCTTCGGCCATAGACCGTTGCCATTCTGGATGAACCGTGAGTTCCAGCGGTAACTTCAGCATATCTTCCGCTTGCAAGGTTGCGGCGGAGACGCTCCTGAGGACATTGGATGGATGATTCGCACGGTCAGGGGTTGCGGTTAACTCAAGTATGCACGCGGGGTTAAAGCGGACAAGAGTATCGACAGCCAGTGGTGTTCCCTGATTATGCGCTTCATCGACAATAACAAAAGGGTGGCGTAGCCTGATGACATCCATGAGCGAATGTTCCCCTTTTTGCGTTGATGAAGTACCACTGAAATGTGGCATGAGGCTGCCATTTTGACGGTAGACTCTCAACCCATCGTCAGTATCTTGCTTAAAACTCTGCATCGTGGCGACGATAATTGTGTTTCCGGTATTTAACGTGGCTGGTTGTATATATAAAGCTTCCTGGATATCCAACACATGTACTGAACCGAACAGATCACGCATATCCTGGTATAATAATTCCCCCGGCGTCTTCAGTGAGTGAAGTGTTTGTTCACGAATGGGATCTGATGGAACCAGCCATAATATTAGGGTGTGCTCTATACCAAGAAAATATTCGTTAACGCGTTTTATCGACTGACCGGCGATACGCGTTTTCCCGCCACCGGTAGGAACCCGTAAACAAACATAAGGTATAGCTTCTGCGCCAGGTAAGGGGTAATAAGGCAGTGCTCGGCTGAAACCTTTGAGTGTGGATTCGCGGAAAGCCTCTGCTGGATCTTGCAATTCTCTACAGCGGGAAAGGTACGAAGAGAAATCGTCAAGAAGTTGTTCCTGGTATGATTTCAGACTGTTCAGAGCCATGTTTTCACCGCCAGTTCATAGGGAAGTTGATGGAAGATAATGCCTAACTGATTGAGTTTTTTCTTATCAAACCGAGAGCGAGCGCCATATACGATTCGCGTACCGGAAAAATGTGGTGGAGTGATTTCATCAAGGAACCTCAGGGAACGATGATTAAGAACATTACCGCCAATATCTGAGCGATCTTTCAATATGCCGTTGTACAGAAGAAAGACGGCTTTTTCCTGATGTACACCGAGGAATGGTGTGGATGGCTGTTTCTTGGCTAAAGGTGATACCGTTAAACCTGATCCGGTTTCCATAAACCAAACGAATTCGCTTAGCTCATTGAAAGTAACATTTTTTCGAATAGGGCCTTCAGGTTGGAATAGAGGTTCAGCGGAAAGATTGAAAAACTTGAAACCATTTCCGAGACCTGAAAATTTGACTCCTTTATTATTTTTATATCCGTTGCAAATTTTTTTCACTCTTTCAGTAGTTAGGTTTTTTGCTATATGCTCATTCATTTCTATAAGTATAAACTTACGGTTTCCATTATCTTCTTTGTTCTGTTGTAGAACCGCATGTGCCGTTGTGCCTGAACCGGCAAAACTATCTAATACGAGAAAGTCCTTATCATCGATCATTGAAATCAAGTATTTTACTAGTTCGACAGGTTTTGGAAATGGAAATTTAAATCCCATGTCAGATAGCTTTTGTGATTGTGATTGTGTACTTCCCACTCCACTGATAACAGTGATAACATGACTAGCATTCTCTCTTTCTTTTTTTGACTCAATTGCACCTGTGGCTGTAATGAAGAAAGTAGTTCTCTGGTTTTTTGTGTCTAATACAGGTTTAAAACCAGATGCTATAAACTCTAATAATAGATTCTTGGATGCCCAACCGCTTTCAACCGTTACATCATGAGTTAGCTTTCCATTTCGAATGATGACGTCGTTATAAATATATGGCCATGAGTCATGTTTTTTTGATATGTGAGCCTCTTGAACTGATGCAGGGAAACCAGCGGGAAGAATCACCTTACTGATCGGGTTTTTGGGGCCGTTTTTTATTATCGTGTTTTGAATGAAATCACGATTTAGTTTGCTATCTTTAGTAACGGACGGATCGATAACTTTTGGGTGAGGTAATTTTTCAGGATTAGACGCATAAATAAGAATATATTCGTGACAATTTTTTATTTTCGCTTGATTATCGAAGTTGCCATCTGTTCTCCAGACTAAAGTTGCCACTCTTTTTTTTATTCCAAAAATCTCATCCATTAATGATCTTAAATAATGAATTTCATTATCGTCAATGGATACAAATATAATGCCGTCATCAGTCATAAACTGTTTTAGCAATACCAATCGAGGGTACATCATGCACAACCAGCGGTCATGACGATCTAAAGTTTCACCTTCTTTACCGACAACCTCCCCTAACCATTTTCTAATTTCAGGGCTATTGACGTTATCATTGTATACCCAACCTTCATTTCCAGTATTATAAGGTGGGTCGATATAAATACATTTAACTTGGCCTGCATAACGAGGCAATAATGCTTTTAGTGCCTGTAGATTATCACCTTGAACAATAATATTTCCACTATCGTCTTGTCCATGAGATAAATCAGCATCATGCTCAAGCAAACGAAAGGGAACATCTTTGTGATGCTTATTAACGGCTTCTTTGCCGATCCAATTTAACGTTGGCATTAGTCAGGATCCTGTCCAATTTTATTATGCTGTGGGCAGGTGTTAGGTCGTGTCATACAGATCAGCGGATTTAATAGAAAGTTGGCTGTTACCCACATATCCACGGGCGAATAAGCCCGTGAGTCAGCGCTTTCGGTGGGCGCTGACTCACGGTGCAAATATGCACCCAGAAGATTATCCGATGCCATTTGGTTTTGAAAAAGCCGAGTGGAGCCGCTGCTCAGGTAAACGTCGGGACAAGCGTCTATTACGGATTGCTATTGTGAGAGGCGGACTTATATATTGAATTAACCAAGCACAAACCGCGCGTTTAACTCACGCAAAAACTGGAAAGTATTCATACAAGGCACGCCAAACTGCTGGCAAATATTCGGAACTTTAACTTTTTTGGTATTGAGTGCGACAAACGACTCATGTGTAACAACAACGGCGCCGATGGATTTTGCTTTGGCGATGATCCACGGATCGTCTTTTTGCTAAAAAGTTATCACGATTACCAGCGTTATAATCGCCCGTCATGACGGCCTGAACAACCTGAGCGAAAATCTGCTGAGTGTTGGCATCATCATTGCTGATGAAATGATCGGGGCGTGCTTTTGCCCACTCCGCCAACTCGTCATTGCCGTCTTTTAGTTCTCGGCCAATCATATCCACACTGGCAATTGCGCCCTGCTGAAACTGAAGATCGAGCCAATCCCAGTAAGCAGGGCATATATCCATTCCGTAATACTGATTTTTGGCCTGAATATAAGTATTTGCATCCAGCAGATATCTCATATACCAAGCTCCTTAGCGAAAACAGGAATTTTAGCTGGTTTCATACCATCAAGAAGCGCACTGGCATCCCGTAATAAAAGCTGACCGCTCAATGCCTGTGCTACCACCGCACGGGAAAATGGCCGGCTGATCTGCGCCTTTTTCGTTTTGTAATAAGTCGGGCCGCCTTTACCACTTTTCTCTCGCTCCAACCATGCAGCCTTTAACTCAGCAATAAAGTGGTCGTAGTCGTCATACTGAATAAATCCCAGAGTTAACGCACGGCGGGCCAGCACCCAGTGACTGACCCGGAAATGCCGTTCCAAATGAGGGAGGTTTTCCTGCCACAACTCAAGATCGCGTTGCCAGAGGTGGCTGAATTCTTCAGCAGGAACTAATAACTCAGCCGCGACTGCGTTACATAAAACTTCTTCTCTGCGGGACGTGCGGCTATCACCATCAGAGATACCAGACTGCCCAATCCATATATGGCACAGTTCATGAATTAGGGTAAATAAGCAAGCGCCGGGGGCGTCAGCATGATTGATGAAAATAACTGGCGCATACTCATCAGTAATGGCAAAGCCGCGGAATTCCTCAACCAAAAGAGGACGAGTGAAGTGGCCTAAGTTTGCCTGCCGCATGACTAAAATACCGAGGGATTCAATGCGATTAATCAGATCCCGGTAGTAATCATCACTGTTGCCGCGTTCGGGATACAGACCAATCCCGAGTGCTCCTCTGATATCCTCAACGAGGATGTTGACATCAGTACGGGCAGAAAAACGCCCGACAAAGGAATTAGGCTCTGCCAGTTGTTGTTTCAGATACTCCCTGTACCATTCCTGACGCTGAAGCATGAGCTTAACCAAATCCAGCAGTTCCGCACTGGGCTGGCTAACCGGTTTACCCTCAAGCGTTCTTAAATCGGGGATCGGAAGCGTTTCAACGGGAGGCTTTAATAAGAACAGATAGCCAAAAGGGACATGGGCCTTATCAGCGAACTGCATGGCCTGATTAAATGTTAGCGCTTGCTTGCCGGACTCCCACTTCAACAGACGTTCTTCATCGATCGTAAGCTTATGGGCAAATTCAGACACAGAACAACCGGAACGCTCACGCGCCCAGATCAGCATTGCTGTGTTGATGTTTGCAGTGGCCATAACACGCTTCCCGGTGATGTTGTCTGTCATTATAAATGAATAATCCGTTTAAAACTCGTTGTTTCAGTGCATGTTGGTTTCTTTACTTGACAAAATCCTTGCCGTTCATTCCTTGTCGCGGTATCTTTTACGCGCACCTGCAAATCAGGTGCCGGGATTGGTCTCCCGAATACCATACTGGCGACATATGACGCGCCTTGCGTCTTTTTTTATGTCGTATGCTTAACTATACCGAATTATGGTGGGCTGGGCGGGGGCACCGCAAGGTGCGCCGGTTCCAGTATGGCCGGTAAGACCAACTCCGTTCAGTCCACCACCCGTAAGATTGGTCTCTTAGGTGGTGGTTTAAACATCACATACTGGAGGCTGCCTTATGGCTACAACCCTCGATCAAACTCATCCGTTACTTTCCCACCCTTTTAATGCCGATACAGATTTCACCGTACTGGCCGATCACTGCGAAAACTTCGCCGCAACCCTGATTGAAAGCGACGATCCGTCTCTAAGGATGGCTCTCTGCGGTCGGCTTGCCGCCGGTCTTACGCTGCTGAAACCGGGCCTAAGCGATCCCATTCCGCCTCACCTGATAGACAGCCTGACCGTTGATACCTTGCCCACAAACTCTCCTCGTTTCGCCCCGGATGCGGATACGCTTTGCGACTACTGTTTTACCCTGACTCAGCTTCTGCTTTGCCGGATGTTTCCGCCACAAGCGGAAGAACAATTGCGCTGGCTCCTGGCGGAACTGGTTGATTACTTTGCCGCTGAACTGAAAGCTCCGCGCTGGATACGTACCGCTGACGGCGTGAAGTGTATTGACGAGGAGGCGGCATGAACCAACAGGATTGGCATCCCGCCGATATTATTGCGGCGTTGAAAAAACGGGGAACAACACTTGCGGCGGTTTCGCGTAACGCGGGGCTGGCCTCTTCCACGCTGGCGAATGCGCTGACAAAACACTGGCCCAAGGGAGAACGGCTGATTGCTGAAGCGCTGGGCGTCACGCCGGAGCAAATCTGGCCTTCTCGCTACTATTGATATCCCATTGGCGCAGATCTGATACAGATTTTGCGCCGTTTCTCCTGTTTATCTGATGTAAAAAATCAACAAATAATCCTTTAAAAGGGAAAAACAGTTTTCTCTTATCTGCATCTTTTGCTGCACAGTAATATCCCTCCGGCACAAAATGCTTCATGACCTGAGAGAAGCGCCTGATGTATCAGGATGGTCGCCTTTTTTACCGGCATCAACCTTTGAAAATGCCGGACCGCATTGCGGTTAAGGTCATCCTCTACTCTGCTTCACCTTCCCGCTGTTTTTGAGGTCTGCGCCGCAAAGCGACGACACATTTACACTGATCTGTCCCTGAAATTATTCCCACCTAATTATGCCGCCATTTCATAATCCACTGGCGTTTGATAACCCAGCGTAGAATGTTTGCGACGACGATTGTAAAATACCTCAATATAATCGAATATCGCGTTCATCGCCTGTTCTCTACTGACAAAGGCTTTTCCCCGCATCAGCTACGTTTTCAGCGTGTGATAGAAGCTTTCCATGACCGCATTGTCATAACAGCAACCCTTTCCGCTCATTGAGCAGCGTAAATCGTTATCTTTCAGTACATCCCGATATCGATGGCTCGCATATTGACTCCCTCTGTCCGAATGCGCTATCACCTGTCTTGTCGGCTTTCGCTGTTTTATCGCCATCGCCAGTGCGTCAATCACAACCTGAGTTTTCAGTCTGTTACTCAGGCTCCAGCCGATTATTCGTCTGGAATACAGGTCTATGACTGTCGCCAGATACAGCCAACCTTCTTGCGTACGGATATACGTGATATCCGTAGCCCACGCGATATTCGCCGCTGACGGATTAAACGCCCGGTTTAGCAGGTTGGGCGCTATCGGATAATCATGCTGACTGTTCGTCGTCACTTTATAGCGCGTCTGATCTGCGGCTTTCAGACCGGACTGTTTCATCAGACGGCTGATGCGGCTTTTACCATGAAAACGCTGTTCATCCTGTAAATCACTTTGCAGACGCCGGATACCGTAAGTTCCCCGGCTGTCGTGATGCAACTGAATCAGCCTCTGGCTCAGGATGTCGTCAGCCAACTGTCGCTGGCTGGGAGAGCGATTGCGCCATGACCGGTAACCCCGCCTGCTGACATTGAGCAACAGGCAAATTCGCTTCACTTCATGGAAAGCCGATAACTGAGTGACCATGGCGTATCTTAGCGGCTTTCCCGCGCAAAGAACGCCGCCGCTTTTTTCAGTATGAGCTTATCCTCTTCCAGTTCGGCGATTTTGGCTTTAAGACGGCGGATCTCCAGTTCCTGTTCGGAGAGCTGCGGCGTGTTGGAGAAAGCAGCCCCCGCCTTATCCTGATAGAGTTTTTTCCAGTTGTAGAGCGTGTTCTCTTTGATATCAAGCTCCTGTGCCATACGGGCAACAGACTTGCCGCTTTCGAGCAGCAATGCAACGGCTCTGCGCTTGAACTCTGGAGTATATTGTTGTCTTGGCATAGTGACCTCGCTTTCGTTGACTGATTTGAAAACAAGGTGGGCGCTAAATCAAGGACAGATCTCTCTGAACCAGAGCTAAAAATAATGCTCCAGAACCCTCTTCAGTTTGTTCACCGCCGCTGTAAATTTAGCCGCATTTTTAGCGTTCAGCGCCGATAAGTTACGCTGTTTCCAGCGAATGGCCGGGAGATGCTGAATTTCAGGATAACGATACAGCGACCAGTCAGGGTGATTCTGTTTATAACTGAGTAAGAACTGACGATCCCGAGCGGTAAAATGAGATTTCAACGCCTGCGGCAGTAGAGTCGTTACTGATAAAAGCGATTCCAGAGAAGTCTCTTGCTGCGTCATTCCTGAAAATTCCTGCTGGTACAGCGTGGCGATCCGCGCCGTGTCCCAATTAGGGGCCAGCAGTTCGGCTATGGGGCGAGGATGCCCTGCCAGATAACAAAGAAAACCGTCAAAGATCTCGCGCGTGAGACTCGGTTTCTTCAGCATATTTAGTACGTCAAACAGATCGCGCGGATGCTGGCGATCGAGTGCGGCGCAGATTTTTCCGCCGTAAAGATCCGCCAGTGAGACGACATTCATGGTGGTAAAACCGTATTCCATTTCCACCTGCTCACACACCGGCATTTCTGCCGGAGGCAACAGCAATCCACGCCAGACCGGACTGACTTCAATCTTTATCTGCGCATCAGCGGCGTTAACGATAATGCGCTTTTCATCGGCTTTATTCTCCTGCCGAATAGCTGTTATCCCCGCACTGCCGTTCAGCGATTCCGCAATACGCATTAAGGCGTCATTGATGGCCGACAGATCAGTATCGCGGTCCATGAAGGTTTTATAAACCAGATCGATGTCCACCGACAGGCGAGGAAAATCTTGTACAAACAGGTTGATTGCCGTCCCACCTTTCAGCGCGAAACAGGATTCTTTCGCTACATGCGGCAGGGCAGTCATCAACAGTTTGACTTGTCGGGCGTAAATATCACGCTGATCCATTTTCGACTCCTTTTGGTTTAAATTCCTTGGGAACAGTGATCTGATAATCCGGTTCCAGCCAGCCGTTGGGGATGATTTGCCTTTTTCCCGTGCCTGTATCTATGCGGCTTTGATCGAGATACTGAAAATAAGGATGTCCGTTGCGTTGCGCGAGATAGAGCACCACCCGATTGGTTTTAATCGAATGACTGGCGCAGAGCAGTGCCTGTAACTTACGCGGGCTGAGAAGGTTCAGCCCTTGAAACAGAGTGTCGGCATGTTCAAACGAGATCTGTGCGGGAACGCCGCTGGCGATTTCATACGCGGCAAGTTCCGGGCAACTGCCCATTACTCGCCGATCGCCGATTTTCAATTCTGTAATGAATGGTGTTACATCAGCGGACAGGCCCGACGTATATAACGTGATAAAGGTGGCGGATTGTTTAAAGGTGGCGAACCATCCGGGTAGCTTGACGTAAGGCGGGAGCGTGAGCCAGACCTGCGGCCTGCCCGGTTCGGCATAGTGAGCATGGCCCTGTAGCGCAAGACTGGTCAGCCCTGCCATCCGCACCGGTTTTTCCCACTGGGTTTGCAGACAGGAAACCGCATCGACCCAGTCGGGTTCGCGACCCGTCCGACAGTAAACACCATGCGCTACCCGCCTGAGCCAGCCGTTCTGTACATAGCGGTAAGAGAGCTTACGATCTATGCCGTTGCGGCTAAGCCATGACTGGAGCAACACCTGACCGGGTAGGGTATTCTGCATCAGCCAGTTTATATAGTTAGCCAAATGTCACCTATGAGTAGACAATTTAGTCCATTTTTAAACTATTATGGATTTAGTGAAAAATCATGGCAAGTTTTGGTTTTATTATTTATTGATTTGTCGACTTTGAATCGACATTTAAACAAAAAAACAAACCTTGGCTACTCACTAAAGAAGGCTCGTAAATATATTCGGTTGGCTTAAAAGGAACGTGTAACATAGAAGCAAAGCTGAACAATAGTCGTTACTCATCGTTCTGAGGCGTTGCATCTACTGTATGCCCTGATAAGTAACGGCATGATAAAACAGGGAATAAGATGAAATTCACTGAAGATACCCGTGTAAAGATCCCAACCATCCTGCACTTGATAAGACTGGGTTACCGCTATTTGTCCCTCAAAGAGCAGGTCTGGGATAGAGGCACTAACATCTTTCCTGACATTTTCACTTCTGCCATCGCCAGAATCAATCCCGATACAGCGCTTGATAACATTGACCGCCAGTTGGAAGAGCTCAAACTTCTTCTCGACAATGAAGACTTAGGCCGCGCCTTCTTCGAAAAACTCACCGATCGCTCTAACGTAAAACTGATTGATTTCGAAAACTTCAACAACAACAGTTTCCATGTGGTCACTGAACTGACCTGTGAAAATGGCGATGAAGAGTTTCGCCCGGATATCACCCTGCTGGTTAACGGAATGCCGTTGGTTTTTATCGAGGTGAAAAAGCCCAACAACCGGGAAGGCATACTGGCGGAGCGCAACCGTATCAATAAACGTTTTCAGAACCCTAAATTCAAGCGTTTCGCCAACATCACCCAATTTATGATCTTCTCCAATAACATGGAGTATGACGACGGCGATCCCGAGCCGCTTCAGGGCGCATTCTATGCCAGCAGTGCGTACCACAAACCCGAGTTCAACTATTTTCGCGAAGAAGAACTCTTTAATCTGACTGCGCTGCTCAAACCCTTGTCCGATGAAACTGAAATCGCTGTATTAAAAGATAATAATCTGGAAGTGATCCGCACCAACCCGGAATTTCAGACAAATAAAGATCATAATCGACCGACGAACCGCATCTGTACTTCATTACTGAGCCGTGATCGGCTGGCGTTTATATTGCGTTATGCGTTGGCCTATGTTTCTGAGCCAGACGGTATACAGAAACACATCATGCGGTATCCGCAACTGTTCGCTACTAAAGCGATTGAGCACAAGCTGAATGCGGGCGTCAAAAAAGGCATTATCTGGCATACGCAGGGGAGCGGGAAAACGGCGCTGGCCTATTATAACGTGCGCTTTCTGACGGATTATTTTCAGAAAAAGCAGGTCATTCCCAAGTTCTATTTTATTGTCGATCGTCTGGACTTACTGCAACAGGCGCAGCGTGAATTTACGGCTCGCGGTCTTACCGTACATCTGATCGACTCGCGTGATGCGTTTAGCCGCGATATCAAAGCGACTCAGGTACTTCATAACCATCAGGGAACGCCGGAAATCACCGTCGTCAACATCCAGAAATTTAAAGACGACCCGGATGTCGTCTCGACTAAGGATTACGATGTCAGTATTCAGCGGGTGTACTTTCTTGATGAAGTTCATCGCAGCTATAACCCTGAAGGCAGTTTTCTTGCCAACTTAAGCCAGTCGGATGCTCACGCGATCAAAATTGGCCTGACGGGAACGCCGCTGCTGGGGGACGACTATAACTCGCGGATGCTGTTCGGCGATTACATCCACAAATACTACTACAACGCATCTATCGCGGACGGCTACACCCTGCGCCTGATCCGGGAAGAGATAGCCACCAATTACCGGCTGGTGTTACAGCAGGCGCTAAAGGATGTTGAAGTCAGAATGGGTGATGTGGAGCGGAAATATGTTTACGCCCACCCCAGCTTTGCTAAACCGATGCTGGACTACATCATCACCGACTTCGCACAGAGCCGGGGCGCGTTAAATGACGACACCATTGGCGGCATGGTGATTTGCGACAGTTCGGAACAGGCGAAACAGATGTTTGCTTTATTTAATGCGGACGATACGGAATCTGCCCCCATGTCGGCGCCGGAAAACATAACGCCTGTTGGTCATGCTGCGGAATCAAACGTTGTTTATCATGCTACCGCTCGGGAAAAGCGAAAGGTCAAACGTGCCGCCTTGATTCTGCACGATGTGGGCAGCAAACAGGAACGCAAACAGTGGGTGGAGGATTTCAAGGCCGGCAACATTGATTTACTGTTTGTCTACAACATGTTGCTGACCGGCTTTGACGCCAAACGCCTGAAAAAACTCTATCTGGGACGGGTAATCCGTCGGCATAACCTGCTTCAGGCGTTGACCCGTGTTAATCGCACCTATAAAGATTTTCGCTACGGCTATGTGGTGGATTTTGCCGACATACGTCAGGAGTTCGATGCCACCAATAAAGCCTACTTTGAAGAGCTCCAGTCCGAATTGGGCGATGAGATGGAGCATTACTCCCGGCTGTTCAAATCACAGGAAGAAATCCGGCAGGAAATCGAACATATCAAAGACGTTCTGTTCCGTTTTGATATCGAAAATGCGGAAATTTTTGCCGATCAGGTCAGCCAGATACAGGACAGAGAAACGGCGCTGGCGCTGAAAAAGGCGTTAGCCGATGCCAGAAGTCTGTATAACTTGATTCGGCAGCAAGGGAATGTTGAATTTCTTCAGGCGCTGGATTTCAGCAAACTGAATCTGCTGTATCGTGAAGCCAGTAATCACCTTGATCTGCTGAACCTGAAAGCGGATCTGGAGCAGGGGACCGATACTTCAAATCTGCTGAACCGGGCGCTGGAAGACGTGATTTTCAAATTCGTCAAGATCGGCGAAGAAGAACTGGTGCTGGCCGACAAGCTAAAAGAAACGTTGCGCAAAACCCGCGAAGCGCTGGCCAGCAACTTTGATCAGCAAGACCCGAAATTCATCACCCTGAAGGAAGAACTGGAGCGCCTGTTTAAGAAAAAGAAACTCAGCGAAGTCACGCAGGACGAAATGGTTGCGAATATTGGCACACTGAATAAAATCCATGACCGCATCCGGGAACTGAACCGTCAGAACAACCTGCTGCGCCAGAAGTACCGGGGCGATGCTAAGTATGCGCGCACGCACAAACGGTTACAGGAGCGCGGCGGCTTCAGCGAGCCGGAACGTAAAATCTTTGCGGCGCTGCTTGATGTGAAGCTGGATGCGGATGATAAGGTGCTGAATAACAGTCAGCTCCTGAACAATGAAGGTTACTTTGAAAAGCAGATGGTGTCCTGTGTGCTCAAACATTTTGAAGATCAGCACCATATCAAACTGACGGCACAGGCTGCGAACGATATCAACCGTCTGATTGTCACAGAGTACCTGAACGAATTTAATACCGGAGCACGTACGTGGTAGAACTGGAATTTAGAGACAACACCAAGGCCCTGATCGACAGCCTGAAAAGCATTTGCGCCAACTACGGCCTGGGCAACGACGGTAACGAATTCAAAATTATCACTCAGGCGTTCCTGTACAAGTTCCTGAACGACAAGTTTGCCTTCGAGGCGAAAAAGGTGGATAAGGCCGTCGCCAGCGCGGAAAGCTGGGAAGGGGCGCTTAGCCAGATGAGTGAAGAGCAGTTGGACAAGCTACAACTGAGAATGAGCGCCGATACCGCGCGCCTGAAGCCGCACCATTTCATTACCAGCTTGTTCAACCGGCAAAACGCGGCGGATTTCGCCAAAACTTTTGACGATACCCTGATGGATATCGCAGCCATCAACAATGACGTGTTCGCGGTTAAAACCGACGGCGGCGCGAAAGTGGTGTTGTTTGACCGCCTTAGCCAATTTATCGCCGATGAATCAAAACGCGACGATTTTTGCCGCGCCATCATCAATAAACTGGTCAATTTCAGCTTCGAGCGTATCTTTAGCCAGAAATTTGATTTCTACGCCACCATCTTTGAATACCTGATCAAAGACTACAACAGCAACGCGGGCGGCAAATATGCCGAGTATTATACGCCCCACGCGGTGGCGCGCATTATGGCCGCGATTCTGGTTCCGGAAAAACAGCGGGGCACGGTACGCAACGTCAGTTGTTACGATCCCGCTGCTGGTTCTGGCACATTGTTGATGAACGTGGCGCATGCCATCGGTGAGGATCGCTGTAGTATTTATACTCAGGATATTTCGCAGAAATCTTCCAGCCTGTTGCGCCTGAACCTGATCCTCAACAATCTGGTGCATTCCATTCCGAATGTGATTCAGGGCAATACCATTTTGTATCCTTACCATAAGGACGGGCGGGAACTGAAACGCTTTGATTATATCGTTTCCAACCCGCCATTTAAGATGGATTTCAGCGATTTTCGTGACGATCTGGACAGTAAAGAGAATCAGAAGCGTTTCTTCGCCGGGATCCCAAAGATTAAAGCCAAAGCCAGGGACAAGATGGAGATTTACCAACTGTTCCTGCAACACATTATTTATTCGTTGAAACCGGGTGGTAAAGCGGCGGTGGTGGTGCCGACCGGCTTTATCACCGCGCAGTCGGGGATTGATAAGGGTATTCGTGAGCATCTGGTGAAAAATAAGATGCTGGCGGGCGTGGTTTCCATGCCGTCGAATATTTTTGCCACCACCGGCACCAATGTCTCGATTCTGTTTATTGACGACAGCAACAAAGAGGGCGTGGTGCTGGTCGACGCCTCGAATCTGGGCGAAAAGGTCAAAGACGGTAAAAATCAGAAAACGGTGCTGACGCAAGAAGAAGAGAAACGCATCTGCGAAGTATTTAATAACAAGTGGCGCGAAGACGATTTCTCCGTGGTGGTCTCTTATGATGAGATTGCAGCGAAAAACTACTCATTCAGCGCCGGGCAATATTTTGACGTGAAAATTGAGTATGTCGATATGACGCCGGAACAGTTTGCCGCCAAGATGAAAGGATTTACCGATAATCTGGACAGTCTGTTTAATCAATCACGCGAGTTAGAAGTAGAGATTGAGAAGCAACTGGCGGGGTTGAAGTATGAGTGAAGTAACTTACAAGCGTTTGGGGGATCTGATTACTCTCAAAAGAGGGTATGATTTACCTGAAAGGAGCAGGGTTGCGGGTCCGTATCCAGTAATAAGTTCTGCCGGGACATCAGGCTATCATAATGAATATAAAGTTGAGGGACCCGGAGTCGTCACCGGACGATATGGCACTCTAGGCGAAATGTATTATGTTGAGGGGAATTATTGGCCACATAATACGGCTTTGTATGTGCAAGAATTTAAGGGGAATGACCCCAAATATATTTATTATCTTCTTAGTTGTTTAGGACGAATTCGTACATCTGATAAAAGCGCCGTGCCGGGTGTAAACAGAAATGAGCTTCATGAAATGGCAGTTCCTGCTATAAATAATCCTGTGATTCAGATAAAAGTACGAACGGTTCTTGAAATAATTGATATGAAAATAAATATCAACAACCGCATTAACACCGAACTGGAAGCGATGGCGAAAACGCTATACGACTACTGGTTTGTACAGTTTGATTTCCCTGATGCTAATGGCAAACCGTATAAAACCTCCGGCGGGAAAATGGTGTATAACCCAATCCTGAAACGGGAAATTCCGGCGGGTTGGTGCGCTTCGAATATCTTGTCTTTAGCTAATTTATTAGGCGGTGGAACTCCCAAAAAGACAAAACCTGAATATTGGAACGGATCTATTCCATTTTTTACGCCAACGGATTCAGATAAAAATATTTATAGCCTGAATACGCAGGACAGCATTACTGATTTTGGTCTAAAAAACAGTAGTACGCGCCTCTTTGAAAAAAATACAATATTTATTACTGCAAGAGGATCGGTTGGTCGCCTTGCCCTGAATGCTGTGCCTATGGCTATGAATCAGTCATGTTATGCACTGAGAGCGAAACAAGGAGTGAGTTTTGTATTTTTGTATTATCTTACTAAAGAGTTGATACATCATCTTAAAATTAAGGCTACTGGATCAGTATTTAACTCAATTGTTTCAAGCGATATTGAATATACTAATCTGGCATTGCCTGATGATATTGATTTAATCGATAAGTATGCAATAAAAATAGAATCTGTCTTTGAAAAAATTGAATTACTGACAAAAGAAAACCATCAACTCACCATGCTCCGCGACTGGCTTCTCCCTATGCTGATGAACGGACAGGTTACAGTCAAATAAGCTCCTCATACTTTTTGCGAGGCGTATTCCAGATTAACGTTACGCCTCGTTTGTCGTAGCAAAATACCTTGCAGCTTAGTAAGCGTCCGGCAAACTCATATTGTTAACAAAACTCTGCTGCCACATGCTGCCCTCACTCAATAAAACGAACCTGAGGTAAAATATGGCAAAACGGCATTCTCACCGTGAACGGCAACAGCATCTCGACGCCTGGCAACAGAGCGGGTTAACTAAACAACACTATTGCCGGCAACACGATTTGAACCCGGCCACCTTTTATTACTGGCTCAAACATCATCACGATGACGC
>NZ_MJLZ01000036.1 GCF_003666245.1 Brenneria alni | reverse complement strand
TCACATTCTAGTATCCATCTATCACTGCACTGACACGCGACCCGTCCTGCTATCCTTCTCTTTCTAATGGTACGGCGACCCCCGAGAGCCACAACAGATCGATCGTAGGAAGAGCAAGATGTGTTTACGAGTCAGATAGTTAACTTGGAAAAGTTAACTCAGATCTTTTTTGGGTGTTTTTTAGCCCGATAAAGATTTGGCGCCATCATAGAAAAAAGATTATTTCATCTCTCCGATAGCCTATGACACATACCTGACGATTATAAATATAATGGCGGATTTACGTTTTTTTTATTCGCCGCTAAGTTTTACAGCAGGAGAATACCATTTCATTCAAGGCAGCATTATGCATTGAGTATTCTCTTTTTGTAGCAAACATTACTTAGGAGAAAAACATGTCATTTAAAAGCTGGCTAACAGGAAGAAATAAAGCGAATAACCCTCTCCCGCAAGACAATGAACCAAAAGAACAGGCAATATCATCGGGTCCCATTACGTTAGCCGCTATTACGCGCGGTATGCAGCACGCCGCCACTGCGGCGAATGAACTTATTGCCCATCAATATAAACAAGCGCTCGATCCCTTTTTCGAACATGAATCAGATGGTGCTTTAACACCAAAAACCATCGCGATCCGACTGGATGGCAAGCGCCATATTGAACTCCCTCTGGTTGCCCTTTCCACGCCACGCGGATTGATGCTGGAAAAAATGAAAGTGAACATGACGGTGAGAGCCGATTCTGTTCATCAGGACGAAATCCAACCGCCTCTGGACAATCACGCGATCAGTAATTTTCACCTGAGTGTGTCGCCCTCTGGCAAAAACAATAAAGGAAGAAATAGTCAGCATATCGATATAGAAATGCAGTTCGTCGTTCTCGAACCACCAGAAAGCATTATGCGTTTAATTGACGAGTATACCCATCTCGTTCTCCCCCAAACCATCACAGAGATAAAAAGCAATGGCTAATATCCCAGAAACGACAGGCGCCGCGGGCATCACTCTGATTAAACATTTCGAAGGGCTGCGATTGACCAAGTACCTTGATACCGCAGGTAAACCAACCATTGGGTATGGGCATTTGATATTACCGGATGAAAACTTTGACCAAGAGATCACGCTTCAGCAAGCCGAAATGTTGCTACGTCAGGACTTGAAGAGGGCGGAAGCCGGGATTCATTGTTATGTCGATGTGGATCTTAACGGTAATCAGTTTGATGCGTTAGCATCATTTACCTACAACCTGGGAGTAGAAAATCTTGAGCATTCAACATTATTACGCCTGCTTAACCAGGGAAACTATGCCGCCTGCGCCGATCAGTTTTTACGCTGGGATAAAGATGGGAAACAAACCGTGGAAGGGCTCCTTCATCGCAGAGCAGCAGAACGCACGCTTTTTTTGCTTCCTGAGCCCGTGGGGGAAAACTAACCGATACGCGCATCGCAGAAATTACCTGCCGACTATATAGGATAAGTCAATATGCCAGCGGATTTATTTATCAACTTCCGATGGTCATGCTTTTACCGTTATTAGCCAAACCATCAAAAACTGCGCTTTCGCACCGTGCAGGATTATGGTTAAAAAAACACCCCGATATATAAAACACAAATTATCATGGAGATATCATGGAACTTTCAAGCTCATCGGTATTATATGACATTCTTATCAGCGATATTGTCGCGGCGATTTCAGGTCTATTCGGCGGACTCAGTATTTCTTTTTTTTGGCGACCACAGAAGCTGAATAATCATGACAAAATCATCGCGTTATTAATCATTATTATTATCAGTATTTCTTCCGCATTTTCATTAGTGGGAATTATTTCTGAAATAATACATATCAATATAAACCAAATAGAAAATGCCATTGGATTGGGTTATCTGGTTGGTGCCATCAGTGTTGGCCTCATCACATTATTGGCAAACTTCTTCAGCAATCGGGAGGGTAACGACATTCTGGATGTGGCCACAGAACTGAAACAAGCGGCTAAAAGCGTTCGCCGACGAAACGCCCCGCCGCAAAAAACGCTCAAGGACAAAGACCCTCCGGTACATTAATCGTGATACGGCACAGTTACCAAAACACCGCATTATTCAAGATCAGAGCGAGAGCAACGGCGATCGCTCGCATGTACGTCCAGCACCCGCTCCCCCCTTCACGACGTGGTCTCTCCCCAGGCTCCGCACCTTCCTCACTCTACTCTCCAATCACTCGCCAGCAACAGCGGTAGGGGAGGCGCCCGACTGCCGCGCTCCCCTATCATCGTGTTATCGCAGCTGCGCGATATCCGTTAATAATTGGTGGTAATGCCTGGAGAACGTCGCGATGTCGTCCGCGCTGAATGCATTTTTACGATAGTTAAAACAGAGCGCCAGCGCATCTTCATCATAAACAGACAGCGTTAAGTCCAACCGCGCCTGCTTATTGGCGATATCCGTAATCCGATATTCGCTACTATTTATGCGCACTGCCGGCGGCATGGCCGTCAGATAGTTAAAGCTGACCGGAAAACGTAGCCTATCTACCCCGCCTGCGGCGCGTAAATCATTGACCAACTCATCATAAGGCATGGTCTGATTATCCAGAATGGCATGGATTTTCTGCTGGCTGCGTGCCAATACCACGGCGAAATCGTCCTCAAGGTTAGGTGCGTCATAATAGGTCACCATGTTGACAAAACAGCCTATCGTTGCGGCATGCTCATACAACATACGATTGGAGACCGGGATGCCAATCGGGATATGGTGATAACGCGTCGTGAGGTTCAATAGCCGATTAAAGGCAGTCAGCATGCAGACAAACGCGGTGGTTCGATGCTTTTGCGCATACCTTTTTATCGCCAGACTTAGCGGCTCTGACAGGATACACCAGTAGTTTTCCCCCTCCTGATCGACCATGGAGGGAAACGCGCTGGCGTCAGCCCCCGCCCGCAGATCATCAGCCAGCTTATTTCGCCAGAATGCGCGTTCCTGCGGATAACGGTTGGGGTTAATTTGCTGATGCCGTTGTTGACGATAGTGCCGATAATGTTTTGCGCTGTTTATCCTGTAATGGCGATCTCCGGCGGCATAAGCACGGAGATAATCAGTAAACTGATTGAAAAACAAGCCAATAGAATCATGGTCGAATACCGTATGGTGCGCACGCACCAGCAGAATATGCCGTTGCGCCGTCAACGACAGCAGTTGAAACCGCACCAGCGGGGTTTTCTCCAGGTCCATATCCGCGGTGCCTGCCAACGTCAGAAGCTCCCGGTCGCTTAACGTGTTCGCCAGGCGATGCGCGACAATGCCCGTCAGCCTGACAAGCGGAATCGCTTCTGGCGCATAATACCCTTCAAAGCACGCAGTACTGTCCAGATCGAAGCGGGTTCGAAGCACCGGGTTGCCTGCCAGAATACGCTTGAGGCTCCATTCCACCGCCGCGTCGTCAAGGGCTCCCTCTATCGTCAGACGAAAGGCCAACTGATAGATGGAAGGGTCGGGACTAAGCTGATCGACGGTCAGAAAATAGCGTTGATGGGATGACGGCGCAAAATCGTCAATATCCGTTTTATGCGTATTGACGGAGGGTTCATCGTCGTTGACATAGTAGGGCACAATGAAGGCAAGCAAATGCGGCGTCGCATTATTGAAAAACAGAGGATAATCAATATCGCTAAATAACCGTTTTCGAATCAATAGCCTGGCTTTCATTGCCTGCAAGGAGCCGCCGCCCAGTTCAAAAAAGTCGTCGTTGGCTCCCACCTCGCGAAACCCGAGTACCTCTTGCCAGATATCAATCAGTTCCTGCTCCAGCTCATTAGCCGCTTCCTTGAAGGGATACCCCAGTTCAGGACGCTGCGCACAGGGCACAGGCAGGCGCTGAATATCTAATTTGCCGTTGGGTAATTTGGGCAGGCTTTCCAACATAATAAAATACGCCGGGAGCATGGCGCGCGGCAGTTTACTTTGCAGAAAACGACGAATATCGTTAGTTGGAAGCTCGGGGTTACGACTCACCAGATATGCCGCCAGACGTTGATGACCATCGCTTTCCTGAATGGGACGCACTAGCGCTTTATCAATGTCGGGATGCTGGCGCAAGGCGATCTCTATCTCTTCCGGTTCGATGCGTATGCCATTGATTTTGATCTGACGATCGATGCGGCCCAGATAGAGAATTTCCCCTTGCGGCGTCACTTTGCCCAGATCGCCGGTACGATGTCCCCAATAGCGGTTCTCCCCTCGACGATACGTGAAGAAGCGCTGCCGGTTGAGCGCCTCACGATGAATATAGCCACGTGCGACACCGTCCCCTATGGCGCAGATTTCGCCTTCCTCCCCCTCCGCCACAGGCTGTAAATTTTCATCCATGATCAGAATTTCGCTGCCCCGCAATGCCCGGCCCAACGTCACAACTTTGCCTTTCTCCAATTCACTGAATGAACAGTTGGCGGTGGTTTCCGTGGGACCGTAGAGGTTAAATAGCCGCACATCGGGGATTTGCCTGAAAGTCCGCTCTTTAAGATCGAAAGAGACCGGCTCGCCGGAGAGGAACACGGTTTTAGGCAAAGCGGCGGCAGGGCGAGAGCCCGCCTGATAATTCAACAGTTCATCCCAAACGGTGGGGACGCAGTAGAGCGCGCCGTCCGGGTGCTGTTGATACCAACCGAGTAACGCCGCCGGTTCATTCAGGCTGTCGGCCGGTAAAATGTGCAACGTATCGCCCCGCAATAACGGGGCGTACAATTGTGTAACGGCGGCGGCAAAACTGAGAGACGAGGTCAAGGGCAATACCGCGCCGGTCTGCGGCCATATATCGTCATTAAACCAGCCCAGATAATAACTGAGATTGCGATGCTCGATGGCAACCCCTTTCGGTATGCCGGTAGAACCGGATGTATATAAAATATACGCCAGATCATTATTGTCGACGGTCGGCAAGGTCACTGAATAAGGCGGTATGGGATAGTGGATATCCTCTAATGCCAGCGTGGCGGGAAAATCGTTGTCGATCCGGGTACTATTCAGCATTGTGCGGGTAGAAAGAAGCAGAAAGGCGGAGGCGTCATCGAGAATTTGCCTGATCCTTTCTATGGGGTGAAAATGAGAGAGCGGCACATAGGTATAGCCTGCCTTCAGAATGGCAAGCAACACCACCGGCATCATTAAACCGGGTTCCAGATAAACGGCTATTCTTCCTTTGCCATTAGCCGGATAATTCAAAAATAAATAATCCGCCAGTAAACACGACTGCTGTTCTAATTGACGGTAATTCAATGTATGCCCGCCAAAATTGACCGCCACCTGATCGGGCACCTTTATTGACCATTCAGAGATCGTGTCGAAGACCGGTTTGCTATTTTTCATCAGTATCTTTCTCTCTATTTCAGGAAACGCCTGGGGCGAGTATTGCTGATTCGCCTTCCATTAACGGTTTTCGCTGATATTACTCGTAAGCGAATGCTGAAAATGCGAGTAAATATCTTTTATCGCGCATGGCTGGGAATGAATATTGTGTACGGCATACAATATAAAATTTATGCCTGAATAAGGATTTAACAAATAAATTGGGCTGTTGCCTATATACCAAACAGACTATGCCGGATTACGAAACCCTTACCGCATCCTGGCGGATATTTCTTTGTTTTGCGCTTTGCTATCTTTTTTCGACACGCCATCATGCCTTATTTATCAGAGAAACAGAGGAACCATTATGGATTCGCAATTTACCGGTTCTATTATTAATGCATTACCACTGGAAAATATGATCAGCGGTCCATTGCAGGCAATGATCAAGGCACAAGTGCAGGCCAGTAAAGCTTATGCCGATTTTCTTCTGTCCGTCTGTATTCAAGACAATAAAGCCACCACGATACAGTTCGATTATGACCAAACGCTGGTTGATGAACGTGGCGTATCGCAAGGTGTGACGCAGAAAACCATGCGTATACCGCTTATGGCGGCGATTGCGCATCCGATCATGGCTATCGAAGAAGGAACCATCGATTTCGAGCTTGAAGTCACCCAAAGCGAAGCGCTAGCCAACGATAACGACGACGCAGGCGATCTGTCCATCGCACCAGGATGGGGGCCATTTAAGGTCAATATAACGGGGCGCGTATCTCATAAAGCGGCACAGACCAGAGCAACGGACACGCGCGCCAAATATAGCATTCATACCCAGGTGCGGCGGTTGCCGCCATCCGAAGCCCTTATGCGCGTTATTGATTTCCTGACCGATGCGCAAACCCAACCTATCAAGCAAAACCCGGCGGCGCAGTACGCCATTTCGCAACCGCCGACCACCACAACCCCGCCGCAGAAGGAGCCGACATAACGGGAGGCGTGCGCCACGCGGTCAGGTTCGCGGCTCTCGGGGCCGCCCAAAAAATAAACCAGGATGCCTGATATTTATCAGGCGTTATCAACGGGATAAGAGGATTCAGTCATGTCATCTGAGCGCGTACTTCACGCTGCTTTCGAACGGCAACGGCATAAAACGCCCGAACGCATCGCACTGCGGTGTGATAAAGAGCGACTCACCTATCGACAGTTGGATGAGCGGGCGAATGCGCTGGCGGTCGATCTGTTGAAACGCGGCGTTAAACCCGGCGATATTGTCGGTATTTATCTGGGTAAAAGTCCGGATCTGATCGTCAGCCTGTTAGGGGTGTTGAAAACCGGCGCCTGCTACTTGCCCCTCGATCCCTATTACCCCCAGGATCGCCTGACTTACATGGTGAATCATGCCGATGCGCGCCTGATCATTACCGATGATGCGCGATCGCAGATCTTCAATCCGGGTGATCGGCAGACCCTGAACATCACCCGTGTCGATCTCGCCTGTGCGGTCGCGCCCGTTCTCCCTGACGTGAATCAAGAGCATCTTTGCTACGTGATATATACCTCCGGGTCGACAGGCACGCCAAAAGGCGTGATGGTCAGCCACCGCACCGTCATGAATTATCTGACGTGGATGCAGAGCGCTTTTACGTTAAAGCCGGAAGATGTGGTTCTTAACCAATCCACCTTCAGCTTTGATGTCTCGGTATGGGAGATTTTCTGGCCGCTTATCACCGGCGCCGGTTGCGCGGTCATCACGGAGGAGGCGAAATACGACCCGCACTTGATGGCTGGGTTTATAAACCGTCATCAGGTCACGGTGGCGCAGTTTGTTCCCACCGCATTGCGCGTGATTGTCGAGGCGAATGTATTATCCGGTTGCCGTTCATTGCGCCATCTCTTTGCCGGCGGCGAAGCGCTGGATCAAACGCTGGTCAACGACATCGCTCGCCAGTATTCCGGGCAGATCCACAACCTCTACGGTCCCACCGAAGCGACGATTTTTGCCTGCCATTGGCGTTGCCGACCGGGTGCCGAAGAAAAAATCGTGCCGATTGGCCGCGCCATCCCGCATGCGCGAACCTATGTGCTTAATGCGCAACGGGCGCCTGTCGCGCCGGGGGAAAGCGGCGAGCTTTATCTGGCGGGGGATATTTTAGCAAAAGGTTACCTGCACGCGGAGACGCTGACTCAGGAACGTTTTGTCGATGACCCCTTTGTTGGTGAAAAGGGGCGAAAAATGTATAAAACCGGCGACTGGGTCAGACAGCGCGCCGATGGCGTCCTGGAATTCCTGGGCCGGATAGATAGCCAGATTAAATTACGTGGTCATCGCATTGAGCTGACGGAAATCGAAACACATTTACAGGCATTGCCGCAAATTAATCATGCTGCCGTTATTCTCGAACAGCACGCGGAACAGAGTACGCCGTCATTATCTGCATTCTATGTATTACGTCATCGGCAATCCATCGACGTGCATGAAATTAAGCAGCATCTGGCCAAGTCGTTGCCCTTTTTTATGATGCCTTCTCACTTTATTGCGTTGAAAGAAATGCCAACGCATCCCAATGGAAAAATTGACAAATCAAAGCTGTATTCCTGTGTAAATAACTAATGGTGAAAACATGTCAGATGATAAAAACACATTAAGCGCCGAGATTGAAAATAACATTATTTCTATCTGGCGAACGGTTCTGAACAATCAGGACGTCTCTCCCCTTGAGAATTTTTTTGATGCGGGAGGCAACTCCTTGCTGATGTCAAAAGTGTATCGGGAAATCAAAAACAAAATGGACGTCCCTATTTCTATTGTCGACTTATTCCAATACCCGACAGTTAGAATGTTGAGTCAACGTATTCATGACGTGCACGCCGGGAGAACAGGCAGTAAAGCATAACTTTTCGCTAAATAATTCACGTTGCATTAAGGTCGTCACCCAGAAGACCTGAAGTATGACGAGTATATTCTACATATTTTTATTAACCGGGGGAAAACCCACTCATGAAATGAGTGTATCAATACATTAACTTTTCATTTCAACGCAAAAGGTATTTAATTATGACTGTTAATCCATCGAATTCTATCGCTGAAATTAAAGCTAAAGTCATTTCTGCCGCCACCGTTGTTCAGGGGCATCAGAAATCATCAACGCCGCACCCGGTTATTAACATTGGGCAACGCATTGCTCTGGCGTCCAAAAAATATTGGAGCGCGAAATATATTCCCGCGATCCCTGCCATTCCCGTTTCAATTGAGGCGACATTGCAACATCCGTCGGCAAATAACCTGAAAAGTCTGATTAATCAGGTTGGCGCCGGTATTTCAAGTGACAATAAATAATTCATTTTAATTTAGCAATCCCTTGTAGATTTCTCGGCGCAGGAAAAGGCAGACCATTTTCGGGTGGGCCGACCTCCTGCGCCTTGAAAGATGGCGGTTATATTCATGGTGAGGTAACAGAATGAAAGATCAAGTAACGTTTCGCGATAAAGACATTGCCGTGGTGGGAATGTCAGCCCGCTTTCCTGGCGCGGAAGATGTCACGGCGTTTTGGCGGAATCTACTGGAAGGGGTGGAGACCATCAGTACATTCAGCGAAGAGGAGTTGCGGGAGTCGGGTATTGAAGAAGATCTGATCGCTTCATCAAACTATATCCGCCGCCGGGGGATTTTAGGCAACGCACAGGACTTTGATGCCCATTTTTTTGATATTACGCCGCGTGATGCCGAAATTATGGACCCGCAACACCGCATCTTTCTGGAATGTTGCTGGCATGCGTTTGAAAACGCCGGTTACGTGCCGGATACCTACCCCGGTAAAGTCGGCGTGTTCGGCGGCACCGGAACCGCCTGGCACCTGAATAAAGTGAACGCCCATCCTGAGGTGCAGAAATATGCCAGCGGCGCATCAGTGGTGACAAACAATGACAAAGATTACGTAACGACGCGCGTCTCTTACAAGCTGAACCTGAAAGGGCCCAGCATCAACGTTCAGAGCGCCTGTTCGACCGCGATGGTCGCCGTCGTAATGGGAATTAATAGCCTCCAGAACGGGGAAAGCGATTTGATCGTTGCCGGCGGCGTGTCGGTTGATACGCCGGAACGCCGCGGCTATCAGTATATGCAGGGCGGCATGGAGTCGGCGGATGGCCGCTGCTACGCCTTTGACTCGCGGGCAAACGGTACGGTGTTTAGCCGTGGCGCAGGGGTTGTGCTGCTGAAGCGCCTGAATGAAGCCATACGCGATGGCGATCATATCTACGCCGTCCTGAAGGGCGGCGCAATTAATAATGACGGTAGCCTGAAAGCGGGCTATACCGCCCCCGGCGTTGCAGGACAGGTCGCGGTCGCCAGACAGGCGATCACCAATGCACAGATCAATCCGGCGACCATCGACTTTGTTGAAGCGCATGGCACGGCAACGGCATTGGGCGATCCGATTGAATTTACCTCTTTAACGCAGACATTTCAGGAATATACCGATAAAACCCAATACTGCCGGCTGGGCTCGGTGAAAACCAATATCGGCCATACGGATGCGGCTTCCGGCATGGCCAGCCTGATCAAAGCTTCACTGGCGTTGGAAACGGGAATGCTGCCGGCATCGCTGCATTTTGTATCGCCCAATCCCAATATCGAGTTTGAAACCAGCCCATTCGTCATGAATACCGAACTGAGCAAGCTGGATGCATCGGACACCCCGCACCGCGCCCTGGTGAACTCCTTCGGCGTAGGGGGCACCAACGCCTGCGTAGTCCTTGAAGCCGCGCCCCCCCTCGCCGCGAGCGATCCGCATCACGGTCTTCTGGCCCTGCCCTTCTCGGCGAAAAGTCGTAAGGCGCTGGAGGAGATGAAACAGCGGATGCATGATTACCTGAGCGTGCATGAGAACGTCAATCTGGCCGATGTCGCCTATACCTTGCAGGTCGGGCGTCAAAAATTCGCCCACAGCACCGTCATTGTCGCGGGTGATCGTGAAACCCTGCTGAACAAGCTGGAGCACCCCTCGGCTATCGTGTCTCAGGCGGGGAAAAACCGTAAATCAGTGGTGTTCATGTTCCCCGGGCAAGGCAACCAGTACCTCAATATGGCGCATGAACTTTACACCGCCTATGGCGCGTTCCGCCAGGTGATGGACCAGTGTTGCCGCTATCTGGAACCCATTCTGGGCGCAGACCTGAAAACGGTGATGTTCTCCAAAGACAGCGCCGCCGACAGGTCACGCCTCAATGAAACCCAATTTACCCAGCCCGCGTTGTTTGTCGTGGAGTACAGTCTGGCGCAGTTGTGGATGTCCTGGGGCATTAAACCGGATGCCATGATCGGCCACAGCGTCGGGGAATACGTCGCCGCCTGTATTTCCGGTGTCTTCTCACTGGAAGATGCGCTGAAGGCGGTGGCGCTGCGCGGCAAAATGGTGCAGGCGCTCCCTTCCGGCGACATGCTGGCCGTGCTATTGGATGAAGAAACCCTGAGCGGGAAGTTACAGGGCGGCAAGCTGGAAATGGCGGCGGTCAACTATCCCGGGCTGTGCGTGATCGCCGGCGAGTCGGATGAGATTGCGCGTTTCCAACAGCATCTGGAAGATAACAATATTTTCTGCAAACATCTGGATACCTCGCACGCCTTCCATTCGTACATGATGGAGCCGATGCTGCCCGCCTTTAAAAAGGTTATTGATACGATCGCGTTACATACGCCGCAAATCCCGTTTGTCTCCACTGTCAACGGGGAATGGATAAGCGACGAACTGGCGCAGAACAGCGATTACTGGGTAAGGCACGTGCGTAATACCGTGCTGTTTTCACGCGCCTTCAAAACATTGATGGCGAAAGCACATCAGGATGTGGTGTTCCTTGAAGTCGGCCCGGGGCGCTCGCTGGAATCCTCCGCCAAGCAGCATTTCAACGCGAACGACGGCGCACTGATTTACTCCTCCCTGCCTACCGCGAAAGATGTCGCATTATCCGGCGAGTATCTCCTCTCGACATTCGGCTCACTGTGGGCCAGCGGCGTAGACGTTCAGTGGTCCCCGTTATCCGCCGGGCAACATCGTCGGCGTTTACCATTGCCGGGTTATCCCTTCGAACGTAAACGCTTCACGCTGCCGGCGATGTCGCAGGATCGGCCTGATGTGCAATCGGTGAAAGCGCGGAAGCGTAAAAAATCGGATACCGGTGACTGGTTCTCCATGCCGACATGGAAACAGACCATTCCGGCCAAATTTATGGCGGGAACCCGCGTGCAGCCAGGCGATGAAGCTTGCTGGCTGATTCTGGCGGATAACCTCGGGATCGCCGAACGGACGCAGCATACGCTGGAAAACCAGGGACACAAGGTCTTGTCCGTCACTCCCGGCGCGGCGTATCAGGAAGATCCTGCCGGGGGGCGCTATGTCATCCATGCTGCGGCGCGTGAAGATTATATTCGTCTGTTAAAAAGCCTTAAAACACAAGGTCTGCGTCCCTCTCGCATCCTCTATTTATGGAGTCTGACGGCTGAAATGCCGACGCCCCGGTTAAATCAGGATCTGGTGGTCTCATCCGTTAACGCGTTCTACCGCCCCCTTTACCTTCAACAGGCGTTGGTAAGCGAAAACCTGCTGGATGAGTTGCACCTGCTGTTCGCCACCAGCAATACCTTCAGCGTGATGGGAGAGGCCATCGCGTCGCCCGAGAACGCGCTTCTGGTCGGGCCTGCCCGGGTGTTCTATCACGAATACCCGGAAGTGCAATGCCATTTGGTCGATATCGATCTGCGTGATGGCCGCGCCGCCCTTGGTGACATCGCGCAGCATCTGATTGCGGAAAGCGATATTGCGACGCATGGCAATCTGGTGGCGTATCGTGGCGGGCAGCGGTGGGAAGAGGGTTACCAGGCGGTGCATCTGGATCAGGATGACAGCGGTTTACCCGCCGATCTGAGGGATGACGGCGTCTATCTTATCACCGGCGGGCTTGGCGGATTGGGGATGTTGGTGGCCAACTACGTGGCGGAAAACAGCGATGCCGCCTTAATCCTGACCTACCGTTCGGCGCTACCGCCGCGGGATAGCTGGCATAGCTGGGTTCAACAGCACCCGGTGGATGATGAAATCAGTGAAAAGATCGCCGGCGTTTTACGCCTGGAGGCACAGGGCAACACCGTGCATCTGGCGCAGGTTGACGTGAGCGATTATGCCGGTATGCGCGACATGCTGGCCGCCTTCCCGCGGGTGGACGGCGTGTTCCATACCGCCGGGGTGGCGGGCGGGGGCATTATTCCGCTGAAAAGCGATGCCGATTGCGCCAGCGTGCTGGACCCGAAAGTCGCAGGCAGCGTCATTCTGGATGCGTTGCTGCAAAACAAACAGCCTGATTTCTTTATCCTGTTTTCGTCCATCTCCGCCATTGTCGGCGATGAAGCCCGTATTGATTACTGTTCCGGCAATGCCTTCATGGATGCCTTCGCGCATTACCGCAACCAGCATCGCCGCGGGCGCACAGTATCGTTGAACTGGGGAAAATGGGGCGATGTGGGCATGGCCGCCCGTTGGGACCGGCAACAGTTGGAGAAGAAAAACAGCAAGTCGCCCGTTTTTGATGAAGTCGAAGGCGACCTGCTGACGTTGGTTGAACGCGAGGGGATGCAGGAAAGCTATCAGGTCAATCTTGCCGTGCGGCAAGACTGGGTCATTGACGAACACCGCCTTGCTCATCAGCCTTCACTGGTCGGCGCCACCCTCTTATCGCTGCTGCACGAGTTCATGACGCAGTTTAAGCCTCAGGAAAGCTTGCAGGTGAAAAACCTGATGCTGACCAAGCCGGTGATTTATCGCCACGCCTGGCCCCGTCTTATGCGGCTGGTCATCACCGCTGACGGAAAGGGATATAAATTTAGCCTGAAGAGTCGCGGCACCCTCGAGCTGGAGTGGCAGGAACACGCGTTTGGCGTCATCGGACAAGACCAGCAGGCGTCTGAAGGGATTATCCAGCCTATCGACGACATCCGCCGGCGCTGCACGACCGAGATGCCCTATGCGCCTCTTGCGATGGATTTGGAAAATGCCAGTACCGGCGATGTCTTCCTGTCGTTGAGCCAGCGCTGGAATAACCATCGCGATATTGTTCAGGGTCACAACGAGTGGCTGGTGCACAAGGTGTTGGATCAAGCCTATGTCGAAGATATGGTTCGCTACCCATACCATCCTGCGATCATTGATGCGACGGCAATACACTGCCTGATGTCGATAACGCAGGAGAACTTCTTGCCGATCAGCTACGGTAAGATCACCTTCCTCGCGCCGCTAAACGACAATGTCTATGCCCACGTTAAGCTCAAACGCGCCTATCAAGCACAGGACAACGCGATCGTCATGGACATCGTCTTCCTTTCGCCGCAAGGCCGACCGCTGCTGGCTTTGGAAAATTATACCCTGCTCAAACTGACGCCGGATAATCAGGTCGCCACGCCGCAAGCCACATCGGCGTTCCCGGTGAAAGTAAATCTGGCGGATAAAGATATTCTGCTGCCGGAAGGCGTGGATATCCTTAAACGCCAACTGTCGCATCTGGAGTTTGCGCAACTGGTGATCGTCACCAGCGATCTGCATCAACTCATCTATGAGTCGATTCCCGAGCAAGCGACGCCCGAACATATCGTGCTGGACAACGCGGCGCTGGAAGGTCATTCCAGACCCGCGCTGTCAGTGGATTACCAGGCCCCGGAAAACGACATTGAGAAGGAGCTCGTCAACGTCTGGCAATCCATTCTGGGGATTTCCGGCATCGGCGTGAACGACAGTTTCACCGAGCTCGGCGGCAACTCGCTCCTTGCGGTGCAAGTGATCTCAACCGTCTCAGGCATCTTCGAGATCGATATTCGCATTGACCTGTTTTATCAGAACCAGACGATAAAAGGCCTATCGACGCTGATTCTCTCAGAGCTTGAAACGTTATTGCAGAACTAAGGGGAGGCCGCCTCCCGAACGCTATCGGGAGGCGGCCATCGACGTTAATACCGAATACCCAAAAGCGAGAGACGATCATGACATCGACCCGTACCGATCGACTGGCATCACTGAGCCTGGACGACTTAAAAAAACTGGCGCACGACAAGAAAAAAGCAGGCGCGATCATAGCAGGCGCTAAAACCATTCAAAAAAATACGCAACCGGGCAGAAGCCATTTCCCGATGACCAGCGCCCAAAAACGCATCTGGATGCTCGATCAATACCTTGATAACCATCAAGCCTATAACAATCCCTATGCCGTTACCTGCTGGATTGAACATGAAATAGATCCGCAACTGGCCCAAACCGCGCTTGATTACCTGACGCGACAGCATGACATTCTTCGTACCACGTTCCGTTTCATCGATGACGACGTATACCAATGCGTATCTGATGACATGCCTTTCCATTTCCACTATGACGACATCTCCGCATGCGCGCAGGAAGAGATCGCAAGCCGCGTGCAAACCCTGGCAAAAGCGGAAGGCGGCATCAGTTTTGACCTGGCCAATGGCCCGTTGGCCTATTTGCATATGTTAAAAACGCGCCCTGATGAATATGTCTTGTTGCTGACGTTTCATCACATCATTTCCGATGGCTGGACGGTAAACCTGTTTTTCAAAACGTTTATGGAGACCTACTTTCGTTTGCTCCAGGGAGAGACGTTAAAAATAGCGGACACTCTGCAATTTACCGATTACGCCCTGGCGGAGAATCAGTGGTATGCCGAGGGAAAATATCAGGAAGGCCTCGCCTATTGGACGAAGAAACTCGATGGAGTTCAGGGCCTGCTGGAATTGGCAACCGATCGCCCGCGACCGGCCAAAATGCGTACCGCAGGCGGCATGGTCAGCCAGTTTTTCGATACCGCATTCTGTCGGCGTTTGCAAGCCTGCGCTTCACAACACCATGCCACGCAATTTCATATCATCCTCACCGCGTATCAACTCCTGCTGCACAAATACAGCGGCCAGCAGGAGATTATTATCGGCGCGCCGTTCGCCAATCGGAATTTGCCCGTCACACAAAGCATGATGGGGTTATTTATGAACACGCTGCCGCTACGTTTCGAGATCAATCCCGATGCGCCGTTCTCCACGCTGATCGATACCACACGCGCCGAATGCGAGCAGGCCATGATGCACCAGGATGTGCCATTCAATTACATACTGGATGAAATCAGCTACGTGCGTAATCCCCAGGTTAACCCGGTATTTCAGGCCATCCTGACCTATCAGGTGTTTCCCCATTTTCACAATAACAGTGGTTTCAAATATCAACCATTAAAGGTGGACTACGCCACTGCGAAGCTCGATCTGAACTTGTGGGTAGAAGAAGATAAAGACAGAGATGGCCTGCTGTTTACCCTCAACTACAGTAGCGCCTTATTTAACCAGGACACCATCCAGCGCATGCTGGTCGATCTGCGCACGATCCTTGACGTCGTCATGACTCAGCCGCAATTGACTGTCCGGGATCTGTCGCTGTTAAATGAAGAAGAGCGTCACGCGGTGATAGCCAAGTGTCGCCCTGTTCCCACTGTCGTTCCGCCTGCCATCCATGTTCAATTTGAACATCAGGTCGAGCAGCGCCCCCACGCTATCGCACTCCGCTGCGAGGGACGAACGCTCACCTATACCCAGCTCAATCAGCGGGCAAACCGTTTAGCACATCAGTTGCGAGCGAATGGCATCGCGCCAGGGGAATGCGTCGCGCTTTGTATGCCGAAGAGCGAGCACTGCGTGGTCGCCATCCTGGCGGTACTGAAGGCAGGCGGATGCTATGTACCGATTGATATGGCGCTCCCCGCGCAGCAGATCGCCTTTATCCTGCAAGACGCCGCCGTCCGCTGTGCGTTGATTGATGGCGCAGCCCCGCCACAGGCGTTGCCGTACATCGATGTAAGGCAAGAGTTCAGCGCCATGCCAGCAAGCAACCCGCCGTATCAGGCGCGTCACGATATGCCCGCCTATATTATTTATACCTCCGGCAGCAGTGGAAAACCGAAAGGCGTTCGCGTCAATCATGCGCATTTGAGTCACTATTGCCACGCGATCCAACCAGTTCTCTCGCTGCCCGCGGGCGCCCGCTACGGTATGTTTTCCGCTTTCACGACCGATCTGGCGCATACCATGCTGTTCCCCTCTTTGCTTCATCAAGGGCAGCTTGAAATCATCAGCGCCCGACAACTCAATGCGCCTGAAGCGCTGTTTGCCTATCTGGCGGACAATCCGTTGGATTGCATCAAGATAACGCCTTCTCATTTGGCAGCGCTATTAACATCACCGCAAGCATGCGCCCTGCTGCCGCAACGTCTGTTAGTGCTTGGCGGAGAGCGTGTTCCCGTGTCGCTGATTACACGTGTACGTCAGCTAAACCGCGCCTGCCGCGTGGTGAACCATTATGGCCCGACCGAGTGTACCGTCGGCATAACCACCTACGAGGTTCCCGACGATCTCAGCACGATCGACGATGACTATTTGCCGATTGGTACGCCGTTGGCGGATAGCCATGTACTGCTGCTCGATCCCTGCCGGCAACTGGTTCCCGCCGGGTTACCGGGTGAAATTTATCTGGGCGGCGCGCATGTGGCGGCAGGATACCTCGGTCTACCGGAACAAAACCAAGCACGCTTTATTCCGCATCCTTATCTTGAAGGAGAGCGGCTCTACCGAAGCGGTGATAAAGGCCGCCAGCTGCCTGATGGCAATATTGCGTTTCTGGGACGCCTCGACCGTCAGGTTAAGGTCAGAGGCTATCGTGTTGAACTGGCTGAAATTGAACAGGCCTTGCAGCAGGCCGACGCTGTCACCCATGCCGCAGTCAAACAAAATAGGTTACCGAACGGGGAAACCGTGTTGACCGCTTACCTTTGCGGGGTCTCAGCACAGCATCGCGCTTTGATAAAAGAGACGCTGCAAAAGAAACTGCCTGGCTACATGCACCCCGAACGCTGGGTCTGGCTCGATGCGATGCCATTGACCGCCAGCGGCAAGATCAACTATAACGCTCTGCCGCTGCCGGCGTATGAGACGGTTTTATCCCCCCGCCGCCCCGAAGGTGAGCGCGAACAGCGCCTGCATGCGATTTATCGCCAGGTTCTACAACGGGATGACATCGATACGCAGGAGAGTTTCTTTAACCTCGGCGGTAACTCTATCAGTGCGTTAAAGCTCATTCTCAACGTCAATCAATACTTCGGAACAGCATTGTCTTTAGGGCAATTGCTTGAGAACAGCAGCATCCATCAATTGGCCCGCCTACTGGAACAGAACGCGCCGCAGGCCCTTTCGTCATGCGTCACAATCTCCCCGGGACTTGCCGACGACAAGCCGACGCTGGTGCTTATCCATCCCGCTGGGGGCAACGTGCTGTGCTATTCCGTATTAGCCCGCGCGTTGGGCAGCGATTATCCGATTTACGGCATTCAGGTGGCCGATTTCAGCCGTAACGCCCCTTACAACAAGGATATTAAAGCTTTAGCCGCGTTTTATTTGTCGCAGGCGGGCGAGCGGGTACATCGTCCTAACCTGGTTATCGGAGGGTGGTCTCTGGGGGCAACGATTGCCTTTGAAATGGCGCAGCAGCTGGCCACAACGGGAATAACCCCTACCGTACTGGTACTGGATCAGCCCGCGCCACAGGTAGCCGTCGACGATTCCGCACAGATGAATGAACATGAAAGGCTCGCGTACTTTGCACATAAAGTGGAACGGTTTACCGGCACATCCTTCCAGCTTTCAGAAGCCGCCTTGTCTGCGATGTCTGAAGAGCAACGCACTGCACGGTTCCTGGCAGCGTTCAAGCAAGCCGGACTCGTGCCCGACGCCATTGGCCTGCCGGCATTTCAACAGTTTCTGCACATTTTGCGTGCGCATATTCATGCCACGGATGATTATCAGGGGGCGCCATACGCGGGCAATCTCCTGGTTGTCGAAGCTGAAGATATCTTGCCGGGCCGCCGCCGCCCGCCCGAATCGGGACTGGGATGGCGGCGTTTGACGGCGGGCAAACTGACGGTGCTCAGTACCTCCGGCGACCATATATCGATGATGACGATGCCGCACATTGCCCACATTGCCGAGCAATTAAAAAAGATCTTGCGATGAGCAAAGAGCGGTAGACCGACCTGTCCACTGCTGAACGCAAATCGCCCAACACTTTATTTTGCAAGGAAGGAACATGCAACAATCATCCTCAATCACCCTATGGTCATACTTGCTGTCGCGTGATGCGCACCTCACTATCGTGCTGCCGATTGTGCTCTATCACATCGCATTCTGGCTGGGCGGCGGCGGTATCGCCCTGCTGATAACCGCGCTCTATTCCGCTGTTGTGGAGGGCGTCAACCGACGCAAAGGCGCTCTGGCGATTATCGCGTTGATTATGCTATCGGGCGGTAGCCATTACCTCTATATACTCGGCCATACGCCATTCGCCATCAGACAGGAAAGCGTCTTTTTAGCGGTCAGCGGCGCGATCTCCGTCGTGATCGTTTTTGCGGTCTACAGCCTGTTGCAACGTCCGGTCGTGAGAACGCTGGCGGAACAAGCCATGCCCGTCCTCAAGACGCTCCCGTTCTATAACACGCCGCGCTACGCCAGAGCCTGGCACGAAGTCTCTGTGGTCTGGATGCTGATATTCCTGCTGAAAGCGCTAGGCATTTATGCCCTTTCGCAACAGGAAGGGCTGCCGATGGATGCGATTGTTCTGGTCTGCGGCTGGCCGATCACCCTGTTGTTGATCATCTTCAGTTTCTACTGGCCGCGATATCGCTGGGTGGCCAAATCCATCGGATAAACACGCCTGAGTAAAAAATATTCAGCGCCTTAATAACGATAGCTACCTACCATCCTGCGCATTTCAGCAAAGCAAACGCCGCAGAGCCGGTCTACAGCCCGGGTGGGCGGGTATCTCATGATAGAGGAGGAATGTTATGAATCAGTTTGAAAATAAATCCATTGTCTTGAATCGCCACCCTGACGGTCCCGCGCAGTTAAATGATTTCAGGCTGGAACAAAGCCCGATCGCGGCATTACAGCCTGGCGAATATCTGGTGGAAAATAAATGGCTATCTATTGATCTGTATACCCGGCCCCGCCTCAATAGAAATACGGCTTATGTCAGCCCGATCAAACTGGGAGAGGTTATCCAGGGAGAGACGATAGGCTATGTCGTGGCGACGAGCAACCCTCGGTTTGCGGTCGGAGATTGTGTATTCACATTCTCTGGTTGGCAGAAATACTATGTCGGCGGTTCACAGGACTTTATAACCCATCAGGTACGGCCGACATCGCTGTCGCCGTCTATTTTTCTGGGCGCGGTGGGCACGCCAGGGCGTTCAGCCTATTTTGGAATGAATAAAATTGCCAAACCCCAGGAGGGAGAAACACTGGTGGTATCCGCAGCTTCGGGGGCGGTGGGAGCGGTCGTCGGGCAGTTGGGAAAGCTGTCTGGATGCCGGGTCGTTGGCCTGGCCGGCAGTGAGGAAAAATGTCACTACGTTGTCGATACGTTGGGGTTCGATGCCTGTCTCAATTACAAGAAAGACGATTTGAATTGCGATCTTCGCGCCGCTTGTCCCAATGGTATTGATATCTATTTTGAAAATGTGGGTGGCCGGGTTTCCTTGTTTGTCGCCAAACTGCTTAACGAGGGCGCACGGGTGCCTATCTGCGGCAATGCGGCACATTACAATCAGGGAACGGAGGTTGATGTTTCCGGTCCGGCAGACTTTTTTGCCTCGCTGCCCGGTGCGCCACTAAGCCGTTTTTTCCTGGTAACGGAATGGTTTAAAGATTATGCCGAAGCGGATAGCTGGCTATTGCGTGCTGTTGAGAAAGGAGCATTGAAATACCGGGAAACCATCACTGACGGGCTGGAAAATGCGCCTCAGGCTTTCATCGATATATTGAACGGTAAACATTTGGGTAAACAACTGGTTCGCCTATAAAAACTAGTGAGTGCTTACTGCAATATTCAGACAGGCACAGCTTGAGTTTCGCACGAATAGTGAACGAGAACCAGAGGCTGAAAAGAAGGGAAAGTCAGTAAATTCGTGGGGTTGAGATAAAAAAATAGACGTCGGTTGACGTCTATTGATTTTGTATTGGTACCGAGGACGGGACTTGAACCCGTAAGCCCAATCGGGCACTACCACCTCAAGGTAGCGTGTCTACCAATTCCACCACCTCGGCATCACAATTACTGCTGTAACACAGCAACGGCAGTGGCTGCTGTGTTAATACTGCTTTTTAAGACGATTACTTGGGAATATCGCTCGCAGGCGCGGCAGGCGTTGCGGTCTGCTCTGCTTTCTCAGGCTGGCTCAGGTTATCCCACTCTCCGCCTTTCTTGCTCTGCTGCGAACTCATGTTGCCCAGCACCAGACTGATAATGAAGAACAATGTCGCCAATACCGCCGTCATGCGAGTCATGAAATTTCCGGAGCCGCTCGAACCGAACAAAGTGGCAGAAGCACCTGCTCCGAACGAGGCTCCCATATCAGCACCTTTGCCTTGTTGCAGCATAATCAAGGCAACCAGCCCGATCGCTATCAACAGGAAAATCACTAAAAGAGCTTCGTACATAGTTGTACCTGTAACCGTTTTCCCCATAATTTATGGAGATTTTATATTCTTGCGGTAAAAACCGCGTGCAATCCGCCAAACTGAATGAAAACTCTCATCCGCTCATTAAGCGGGTCTGAATACTAACCAAAGGCTGTAGCGTACGCAAGGGTAATTTAGCCGCCATTTACTGATTGAAGAAAAAAACAGCGGCTTTTAGTATACAACCACAGAAGAATAGCATATCTATTTGATTATTAATGGTTAGATCGTAATTAATCAAATAAAGAGTAAAGGCTGGTAATTTTGAAAAAAGCCGCATTGCCAGAGTGGCCGTTCAGTCATTGCTGGCTAATGCAGGCTTGGTTTAAAGAGTATTAATCCACTGCTTTTACTGCGTCGGCGATCTGATTAGCCAACTCTGTGACCGTAGCTTCATTCTCGCCTTCAACCATTACGCGAATAAGCGGCTCAGTTCCTGATTTTCTCAGTAATACCCGTCCCCGGCCCGTCAGCTCTTTCTCAACATCCTGTGTTATTTGTTGAACCGTCTTATCTTCAAGAGGATTAGTCTCACCTGAGAAACGGACGTTAATCAGAATCTGTGGGAAAAGCCTCATGCCGCTACACAGGTCATGCAGACTCATATGGTTCCTGACTATCGCAGTAAGGACTTGCAAACCAGCGATAATCCCGTCACCCGTCGTCGTTTTATCCAGGAGAATCACATGACCAGAGTTTTCCGCACCAATACGCCAGCCTTTGGCCTGCATCATTTCCAATACATAACGATCGCCGACTTTGGCGCGAGCAAACGGAATACCCAGTTGCTTCAAAGCAAGCTCCAATCCCATATTGCTCATCAGTGTGCCTACCGCGCCGCCGCGCAACTGCCCCTGGCGTAAACCTTCACGAGCGATGATATACAGAATCTGATCGCCGTCGACTTTGTTACCAAGATGATCAACCATGATTAACCGATCGCCATCACCGTCAAATGCCAGCCCAACATCGGCTTTTTCGGCCAGGACACGCGCCTGTAGCTGTCTTACATCGGTCGCGCCACATTCTTCATTGATGTTCATGCCATCTGGCTCACAGCCAATGGAGATAACTTTGGCGCCCAGTTCACGTAATACGCTGGGGGCAATGTGATACGTTGCGCCATTCGCACAGTCGACCACTATTTTCAGACCATTAAGGCTCAGTTCACTTGGGAACGTTCCCTTACAAAACTCAATATAACGCCCGGCTGCATCCACAATGCGATTCGCTTTACCCAGTTCCGCCGATTCAACGCATGTCAGCGGTTTATCCAATTCAGCCTCGATCGCTTCTTCCACTTCGTCAGGCAATTTAGTGCCGTCAATAGAGAAGAATTTAATTCCGTTATCATAATAAGGATTGTGCGAAGCAGAAATGACAATACCGGCTTCTGCTCTGAAGGTACGGGTCAGATAAGCAACAGCCGGCGTCGGCATCGGGCCGGTAAAAGAGGCGGACAATCCCGCCGCCGCCAACCCGGCTTCTAGCGCAGATTCCAACATATAACCGGAAATTCGGGTGTCTTTACCGATGATAATTTTACGAGAGCCGTGTCGTGCCAGAACCTTGCCCGCAGCCCAGCCAAGTTTCAGCACAAAATCGGGGGTAATTGGACTGTCACCAACCTTACCCCGAACACCATCGGTCCCAAAATATTTACGGTTACTCATAATAGTTTTTATTCCTTCGCTGAAAGAGTGGCCTCAACAATGCGCATCGCATCTACCGTTTCTTTTACGTCATGAACACGAATAATTTGCGCACCTTGCATGGCTGCAATCACCGCGCACGCCACACTGCCCTGTACCCGTTGCGCGGGGGGCGCCTTGAGCAATTGTCCGATCATGGATTTTCTGGACATTCCGACCAGCAGAGGCAATCCGAAACGGTGTAATTCGCTCAAACGGGCCAGAAGCGCATAATTATGTGCCAGATTTTTACCAAAGCCGAATCCGGGATCGAGCAATAGCTTACTTTTCGGAATATTGCCGTTCATGCAACGATCGATCTGCCGCTGCAAAAAATCCCCAATCTCTGACATCAGGTCATCATAGTGTGGATTATGCTGCATTGTTTTTGGCAACCCCTGCATATGCATCAGGCAAACCGGCAGCCCGGTTGCAGCGGCGGCTTCTAACGCCCCTGGTTCTTGCAGCGAGCGAATATCATTGATTAAGTGAGCGCCCGCTTGCGCCGCAGCCGTGATTACTTCAGGCTTTGAGGTATCGACAGAAATCCATGTATCAAAACGCTGAGACAACGCTTCAACGACAGGAACCACGCGATCCAGTTCTTCCGCCGTGCTGACTTCATCCGCACCGGGACGGGTTGACTCTCCCCCAATATCAATCAGTGTGGCGCCAGCGACAATCATCTCCTGAGCATGAAACAGCGCCGTATCCAGCGTGTTATGTTTGCCGCCATCAGAAAATGAATCGGGAGTGACGTTGAGAATTCCCATAACGTTGGGACAAGAAAGATCCAGGGTTGCTCCTCTGGCACTCAATTGCATGATTTTTCCTTCAAAATCGTTGATCTGTTTTAAAACTTATCCCCACACACCATTCAGTAAAAAACCCCGGACAAGTCCGGGGTTTGAGGAACAGCAACGGGCAATGCGATTAGGCACCGACGAATTTATTTCTCGCCTAACTGCTCAGACATCGTGTTACCCGGATTTGGCGTGCGGGGTTCATCAACCGGCGTCGGCGCCTTAGGCGAACCACCATTACCAGAATTGCTATCCGAGCTTTGCTCTTCCCAACCGGCTGGCGGGCGAACATCTTTACGCGACATCAAGTCGTCAATCTGAGGCGCATCAATGGTTTCATATTTCATCAACGCATCCTTCATTGAATGAAGGATATCCATATTTGCCATCAGTAATTCACGGGCACGTTGATAATTACGCTCAATCAGGGATTTAACCTCCTGATCAATGATCCTGGCCGTTTCATCAGACATATGTTTGGCTTTAGCCACGGAACGCCCCAGGAACACTTCGCCGTCTTCCTCTGCATACAGCAACGGGCCGAGTTTCTCGGAAAAGCCCCACTGCGTTACCATGTTACGCGCAATAGACGTCGCTACTTTGATATCGTTTGACGCACCGGTCGATACTTTTTCCACACCGTAAATAATTTCTTCAGCCAGACGACCACCATATAAGGTAGAAATCTGACTTTCCAGTTTCCGACGGCTGGCGCTGATGGCATCACCTTCGGGCAGGAAGAATGTCACCCCTAATGCCCGGCCACGTGGAATAATCGTCACTTTATGTACCGGGTCATGCTCAGGCACCAGGCGGCCAATAATCGCATGTCCTGCTTCATGATAAGCCGTTGACTCTTTCTGCTGTTCCGTCATCACCATAGAACGGCGTTCCGCACCCATCATGATCTTATCTTTAGCTTTCTCAAACTCAACCATCGACACCACTCGTTTGTTACCACGGGCGGCGAACAGCGCGGCTTCGTTGACCAGGTTAGCCAAATCAGCACCAGAGAAACCAGGCGTACCCCGAGCAATAACAGAGGCATCAACATCTGGAGATAAAGGCACGCGGCGCATATGCACCTTCAGGATCTGCTCACGGCCACGAACATCCGGCAAACCCACCACGACCTGACGGTCGAACCGGCCCGGACGCAGTAACGCAGGGTCAAGAACATCAGGACGGTTAGTTGCCGCGATAACAATGATGCCCTCGTTGCCTTCAAAGCCATCCATCTCAACCAGCATCTGGTTCAGGGTTTGTTCACGTTCATCGTGACCACCGCCCAGACCAGCGCCACGCTGACGACCAACCGCATCGATTTCATCGATGAAGATAATACAAGGCGCGGCTTTCTTTGCCTGCTCAAACATGTCGCGCACGCGGGACGCACCCACACCGACGAACATTTCAACAAAGTCTGAACCGGAAATGGTAAAGAAAGGCACTTTTGCTTCACCGGCGATCGCTTTTGCCAGCAGCGTTTTACCTGTCCCTGGCGGGCCGACCATCAGAATGCCTTTCGGTATCTTGCCGCCCAACTTCTGGAAACGGCTCGGTTCACGTAGATATTCGACCAGTTCGCTTACTTCTTCTTTTGCTTCGTCACAACCGGCAACGTCGGCAAAAGTCGTTTTGATCTGATCTTCCGTCAGCATACGCGCTTTGCTCTTGCCAAAGGACATGGCGCCTTTACCGCCACCACCTTGCATTTGACGCATGAAGAAGATCCAGACACCAATCAGTAGCAGCATTGGGAACCAGGAAATAAAGATAGAAGCCAGCAAACTCGGCTCTTCCGGTGGCTCACCAACGACTTTCACATTCTTCGTTAGCAGGTTATCCAGTAGCTTGGGATCGTTGACAGGAATATAAGTCGTGTATCTGTTGCTATCTTTTTTGATAACACTGATCTCACGCCCGTTAATACGTGCTTCACGGACCTGATCCTGATTCACTTCAGTCAAGAAGGTTGAATAATCCACCCTACGGCCATTTGACTCGCTGGGCCCAAAGCTCTGGAAAACAGACATCAACACCACTGCGATGACTAACCAGAGGATCAGGTTTTTCGCCATGTCACTCAAGGGATTAACCTCATATTACAACTGTGTTAAAAAACAGCGTTAGGGTACTACAGTTTGCGCCCTGTCGCTACGATATACACTTCACGAGACCTGGCACGCGAAGCGTCTGGCTTACGAATCTTAACCTTCGTAAACAGGGAGCGAATTTCCCGCAGGTATTCATCAAAACCTTCTCCCTGAAACACTTTTACCAGGAAACTTCCTCCTGGCGCTAATACATCCCGACACATACCAAGTGCTAACTCAACCAGATACATCGATTTCGGAATATCAACTGCTGGTGTACCACTCATGTTCGGAGCCATGTCAGACATCACTACCTGAACTTTGTTGCCCCCGACTCTTTCAAGCAGCGCTTGAAGAACTAACTCATCACGAAAATCCCCTTGCAGGAAATCAACACCAACAATAGGATCCATCGGTAGAATATCACAGGCGATGATGCGCCCCTTACCGCCAATCTGCGTCACAACATACTGCGACCAGCCACCGGGGGCCGCACCTAAATCAACCACCGTCATACCGGGTTTAAACAGTTTGTCGCTCTGTTGTATTTCATCAAGTTTAAACCAAGCTCGGGAGCGGAGCCCTTTTTTCTGCGCCTGTTGCACATATTTATCGCTAAAGTGTTCCTGCAACCAGCGACTGGAACTTGCAGAACGCTTTTTATTAGCCATCTATTTTCCAACTATTCTTAGTAAGGCGCTCTCGGAGGGGAGAAACTTCTCACATACAGCCAATCAGCACAGCCAAATTGGTTATAATCATGAGATGGCGGTAGAATGAACCGTTTTCAATCCCAACCTAAGCAAAAAAGACAATGAACCTAAGTAATAAACAAAAACAACACCTGAAAGGTCTGGCACATCCGTTAAAACCGGTTGTCATGCTGGGCAATAACGGCCTCACCGAAGGTGTTCTGGCTGAGATCGAGCAGGCATTGGAACATCACGAACTGATCAAAGTGAAAGTCACTACCGAAGAACGAGAAACCAAGGCTTTGATTGTTGACGCTATTGTTCGCGAAACCGGAGCCAGTAACGTTCAGGTTATCGGGCATACGCTGGTGCTTTATCGTCCTGCGAAAGAACGTAAAATTGTGTTACCACGATAACACTTTTTATTTCAAGATACTCTGTTTTAACGGAAAGGTGCCACGCCTGTCTGTGAGAGAAAAGGCCGCAAGCGGCCTTTTTCTTTTCTTTACAAACTTTGCTGTATTATTCATCAATGCAACAAAGTTTACAGGTATTCAACTTTCAGGATCTCATACTCGACATCACCGCCCGGCGTACTGATAACCACAATGTCATCCTGCTCTTTGCCTATCAGTCCACGCGCAATAGGCGAGTTAACAGAAATCAGATTTTGTTTAAAATCCGCCTCATCGTCGCCCACAATTCGATACGTTTGTTGTTCTTCACTGTCCAGATTCATGATCGTAACCGTCGAGCCAAAAATGACACGCCCTGTTACCGCCATTTTGGTCACATCAATGACCTGAGCATTGGAAAGTTTGGCTTCAATGTCCTGAATACGTCCTTCACAAAAGCCTTGCTGCTCGCGCGCAGCGTGGTATTCCGCATTTTCTTTCAGGTCGCCGTGTTCACGGGCTTCAGCGATCGCGGCGATAATTTCCGGCCGGCGTACACTCTTTAAAAAATCCAGTTCTTCGCGTAATTTTTCGGCACCACGCAACGTCATCGGAAATTGTTTCATATTATCTTTACCTCTAAAAAATCCGTTCGACTCAAATAATCGTCATCCTGACGCATTAACAATCAAATACGACGGAGTAGCTATTCATGCCAGTGCTTTCTGGCAATTAAACAAAAGTAACCAGCCCCGGAACAAATTTCCCAGGCCAGAAGCGATTTTGCATTTTGATACGTATTTTAACCCAGAGTTCCATGAGGGTCATCGTTTACTTTAGACCTTGTTGCGCCGTAGTATGACCACACGTTACCCTGTTGTTAGCTGAGATTATGCGTTTTTCATCGATCATTCCCGTACTTGCCAGCGCTTTTGTTCTGTATGCCAATGCAGCAACTATTGAAGATCATACCCAATATTTACCCGATGGCGCCAATCTGGCCCTGGTTGTGCAAAAGATTGGGGCTGCCACACCGACGATGGCTTTTAACAGTCAACAAATGGCACTCCCTGCCAGTACACAAAAAGTATTGACCGCACTGGCAGCGCTCCTTCAGTTGGGGCCGGATTATCGCTTTGTTACCACGATGGAAAGCCACGGCCCGGTTACTAACGGCATATTACGCGGCAACCTGATCGTTCGCTTCAGTGGCGATCCTACTCTGAAACGCCAGCAAATACGCAACATGGTACAGGAATTGAGAAAGCGCGGTGTGCAGGAAATTGCGGGGGATGTGATGATCGACACCTCCGTTTTCGCCAGCCACGATAAAGCTCCCGGCTGGCCCTGGAACGATATGACCCAATGTTTCAGCGCACCGCCAGCCGCCGCAATCGTCGACCGTAACTGCTTCTCCATTTCGCTCTATAGCGCGCCCAAAGCAGGCGACAACGCGTTTATCCGCGTTGCGTCGTATTACCCGGTACAAATGCTCAGTGAGGTACGTACGCTGGCCAAAGGCTCTCCCGACGCGCAGTACTGCGAGCTGGATGTGATACCCGGAGAACTGAACCGCTTTACGCTTACAGGCTGCCTGACTCAGCGCACGGACCCGCTGCCGCTGGCCTTTGCTATTCAGGATGGCGCCAGCTATGCCGGTGCGATTGTCAAAGATGAACTGCTACAGGCGGATATCAGGCTCAAGGGCAGCTTACGCCGTCAGACTCAACCAGGCACCGCAGGCAGTGTGCTGGCGCAAACCCAGTCCGCACCGTTACATGATCTGCTGACCATCATGCTGAAGAAATCCGATAATATGATTGCCGATACCGTTTTTCGCACCATCGGGCATGAGCGATTCAATGTTCCCGGCACCTGGCGCGCTGGCGCCGACGCAGTGCGCCAGGTATTACGCCAGAAAGCCGGGGTTGATTTGGGTAATAGCATCGTTGTCGATGGCTCCGGCCTGTCCCGCCATAACCTGATATCACCCGCAACCATGATGCAAGCGTTGCAGTACATCGCCCAACACGATCAGGAACTGAATTATATTGAGATGCTTCCGCTCGCCGGATATGACGGCACGCTACGATATCGGGGGGGATTACATGAAGCGGGCGTAAACGGCAAGGTTTCTGCGAAAACCGGCGCATTGCAAGGAGTTTATAATCTGGCGGGATTTATCACCACGGCCAGCGGTCAGCGGATGGCCTTCGTCCAGTTCCTTTCCGGTTATGCCGTTCCACCGCAAGAACAACGCTCACGCCGCGTCCCGCTAGTACGGTTTGAAAGCCGCTTATACAAGGATATTTATCAAAATAACTAAATAATACAGCGCATTATCTGCGCTGTATTGGTAGATGATGTTTATCCAAAAGGGATGGATGATCACCATCGCTGAATAGTTATCTCAACCGTGATGAATAATCAGCGTTGATAAATTGTTTCGACGCCTTCTTCATCTTCGTCGTCCCAATCATCATCCCAGTCTTCTTCGGCTTCGCTTTCTGCCGTTGCCAGTTGCTCACGGTGATAATCGTCCCACATGAATTCGACTTTCTCCGGTGCGCTTTCCTCAATAGCCATTGCTTTCGGCTGAATTTTGAGGAAATTCATCACATCCCAGCACAATGCGCTCACGCCTTCGCGATTAGCCGCAGAAATCAGGTAATACTTCTCTTCCCAGCCCAATGCCGCAGCGATTTCTTTGGCTCGTCTTTCGGCTTCGGCTTTATCAATCAAATCGATTTTATTGAATACCAGCCAACGAGGTTTTTCAGACAGACCCGCACTATATTGCTGTAATTCATTCACGATTATTTTGGCATTTTCTACCGGATCTGACTCATCAACCGGCGCCAGATCAACAAGATGCAACAGAACCCGGCAACGCTCCAGATGCTTTAGGAAACGAATGCCTAAACCAGCACCGTCAGAAGCCCCTTCAATCAGCCCAGGGATATCGGCAACAACAAAACTTTGCTCACTGTCCATACGGACAACACCGAGACTTGGAACCAAAGTAGTAAAAGGATAGTCAGCCACTTTAGGCTTTGCCGCTGAAACGGCACGGATGAACGTAGACTTACCCGCATTAGGCAGTCCCAACATACCTACATCTGCCAGCAGCAGTAACTCCAGCATCAATTCACGCTCTTCACCCGGCGTACCGTTCGTTTTCTGGCGAGGCGCACGATTGACAGAAGACTTAAACCGGGAGTTACCCAATCCATGCCAGCCACCTTTGGCAACCATAAGACTCTGCTGATGACGTGTCATATCACCCAGCACTTCACCCGTACCCTGATCCAGCACCCGGGTACCGACTGGCACTTTAATTGTGATGTCTTTACCACGTTTACCGGTACAGTCACGACTTTGACCGTTTTGTCCGCGTTCAGCCCGGAATGATTTTTCAAAGCGGTAGTCTATCAACGTATTCAGGTTTTCATCTGCCAGCAGATAGACATCACCGCCATCGCCGCCATCGCCGCCGTCAGGGCCGCCATTTGGAATATACTTTTCACGGCGGAAACTGACACAACCATTACCGCCATCTCCTGCCACAACCAGAATTGTGGCTTCATCTACAAACTTCATTGATTCTCTCCGCAAAAAACCAATAGAGAACATCTACTTGTTTTAGGCTATTTATTGGTTCTTTTTGGTGTAACTTTTTGATTTTAAGGTATATGGTATTTTTCGCCATTCACCATTAAAAACTGACGCACCAGAACCTATTCCGGCAAAGGAGCGGATTGTACCCGCTTACCTCAATATTTTCATCTGTATTAAAAATAAACAGTACAGATGAGATGTCAAAACGTCATCACCATGATTACTTTTACGGATGAGTGTCGCTTGGTATTTTATATTTTATAAAGGCTATTGACTTATTTTGGCACAATCGCGGAAACCAGTTCTTTTTTTCCAGCGAAAAAATGGTGCCCAATAGCAGAAAACATTGCCCCAGCCACAACCACTAAAGCACCGATATACCCTATCAAATTAAGCACCGGAGCCACAAAAAACGTGGGCCAAACCAATGCCAGCAAGTCGGAAAAGAGCAGAGTAAATAGAGGCGTGAGCGTAATAACCGCGCTTACCTGAGCAGCCTGCCAACGCGCCATAGCCTCTGCCAACGCACCATAACCTATCAGTGTATTTGCGCCGCAAAACAACAGACAAATAAGCTGCCAGCCATTGAGTTGCAGGATCACTTCTGGGCGAGCGAATGGTGTAATAGACAGGACACAAAGCGCATAAAGCAGCAACAAAACCTGTTGTGATGTCAGACGGCGCAGCAGCACCTTCTGCGCCACGCCATATGTCACCCATACCGCCGCGGCGCAAACACCCAGCAACACACCCAGCGTGTAATCAGTAAGACGGGTGAAGATTTCAATCAGGCTGGCGTTAAAAAACAGCACTAAACCACACACCAGCATCACGGCGCCAATAACCTGCGTAATACGCATCTTTTCTTTTAAGATGAGTACACTGGCAAACATCATACCAACAGGCGAAAGCTGACCGATAACCTGAGACGCAGTCGGACTTAGATATTGCAATGATGAACTGAAAAAGACGAAATTCCCCAGTAATCCATAGGTCGCTATCAATAACAAAGCCCACCATCGACGCCGCCGGAAAATCCGCAGCGGTGGCAATTGTTTTCGTGAAGACAGCACGATACCCAGGCCGATCGACGCGATGAGGAATCGATACCAAACAATGGTGTACGGCTCCATGACAACCAGTACCTGCTTCATGGCGATCGGCAACGCGCCCCAGCAGATCGCCGCAATAAGCGCCAGACAGAGCCCAATGCCTGTCTGTTGTTTAGTATTCATGCTCGTCTCAGGTGATGGTCAAGAGCCAGAATATAAAAAGCCCCGCAAAGAATTGCAGGGCTTAAATCTGTAAGACCTAACGCGAAAAATTATTCAGCAACGATACTGATATATTTACGGTTTTTAGGGCCTTTCACTTCGAACTGAACTTTACCGTTAGCCAAAGCGAACAGAGTATGATCCTTCCCGCAGCCTACGTTGCTACCAGCGTGGAATTTAGTTCCGCGCTGACGAACGATGATGCTACCTGCCAATACAGCTTCACCGCCGAAACGTTTTACGCCCAGGCGTTTGCTTTCTGAATCACGGCCGTTACGAGTTGAACCGCCAGCTTTCTTGTGTGCCATTAATCCGCTCTCCTAAATCTTAAGCGCTGATGCCGGTGATTTTCACGTCAGTGAACCACTGACGATGGCCCGCTTGCTTACGGTAATGTTTACGACGACGAAACTTAACGATCTTAATTTTTTCGCCACGACCGTGAGCAACAACTTCAGCTTTGATCTTACCGCCATCGACGAAAGGAACGCCGATTTTGATTTCTTCACCATTGGCAACCATCAGAACCTGATCAAACTCAATAGCTTCACCAGTTGCGATGTCCAGCTTTTCCAAGCGAACGGTTTGCCCTTCGCTTACTCGGTGTTGTTTACCACCACTTTGGAAAACTGCGTACATAAAAAACTCCGCTTTCCGCGCACTCAACGTATATTATCCAGAGCGCACTATAAATATTCACAATAGGGCGCGAATTCTACGCAAAAATCCTGAGGATGACAAGTGCAGAATCAAACGATATGAAGAAAAAGAATACAACGTATTAACTGTCGTTTATCTCTCGCATTTTTCCAGTACAATCAACTCAACAAGTCCCATCATATGCCGATATGAAACAGCAATCTTACGGCGATGTTGCAGAAATTAGCTGGCACAAACAATGAATCTAGAACAAATTACAGCGTTAACCGCTCAGGACATGATGGCCGTTAATGAAGTCATTCTCGAACAACTGGACTCGGATGTCGTTCTCATTAACCAACTCGGTCATTATATCATCAGCGGTGGTGGTAAACGTATCAGGCCGATGATTGCTGTACTTGCCGCCAGAGCACTCTCCTATGAAGATCACAAGCATATTACCGTGGCTGCATTGATCGAATTCATTCATACCGCCACTTTGCTGCACGACGATGTTGTAGATGAGTCCGATATGCGCCGCGGCAAAGCGACCGCCAATGCGGCCTTTGGCAATGCCGCCAGCGTACTGGTCGGCGATTTTATCTATACCCGCGCTTTTCAGATGATGACCAGCCTGGAGTCTCTGCGCGTTCTGGCGTTAATGTCCGAAGCCGTCAACGTGATTGCCGAAGGGGAAGTATTACAGTTGATGAACTGTAACGACCCAAACATCACCGAAGAAAACTACATGCGGGTAATTTACAGCAAAACCGCACGATTGTTTGAAGCAGCAGCCCAATCATCAGCGATCCTTGCGGGTGCAACGTCTGAGCAAGAAAGAGCATTGCAGGATTATGGCCGCTATCTGGGAACGGCTTTCCAGCTTATTGATGATTTACTGGATTACAACGCTGACGGCAAAACGCTAGGTAAAAATACCGGTGATGACCTTAATGAAGGTAAACCGACGTTGCCTTTGCTACATGCGATGCATAATGGCAATACAGAACAACGAGCCATGATTCGCCAGGCAATAGAAGACGGCAACGGACGCCACCTGCTTGAACCCGTTCTTGCAGCCATGCAGCAATGTGGTTCGCTCGACTATACCCGTCAACGTGCGGAGGAAGAGGCTGATAAGGCGATTGATGCGCTGCGGCATCTACCGGAAACCCCTTTCCGCACAGCGCTTGAAGGTCTCGCTCATTTAGCAGTACAACGTGATTTCTGACGGCGTTGCCACGCAGAAATTATAGCGATTATCATTATGCTGTCTGGTCGTCTGCGACTTTATCCAGACGAGACAACATAGCCAACGTGCCTTCACGTAAAATGAAATTTATCAGCCGGGATTGCTCGCTCTCTGAAAGCTGATGGAAGATGTGTATCCACGACATCAGCAATTCTGGCCCTTTTTTCACCTGATACTCTGGTGGCGAATTTTCTTCCATCAAGAGCGAGTTTTTCACTTCATCAGGTAAACTGTGAATGGAATACTCGACGCCACGTCCTTGAACTCCTCTGCGTCTTCGTTTTTCCCAACCATCATCGCGGGCGCGTTTGTTCAATCCTTGCGGAGATTTAGGCAACCCGCCGATGCCAATCAATTCATTAGTTGCAAACCATTCTTTATACATACTTGTCGCTCCCTTATTTATATCCTGGACAACCCCACTGCCCACGCCAAAAGTTTCCAAATAATAAACTACAATTACCTAAACATCTAACTTTATCACGTTATTGGTACACTTAATGAAAAGCGGAGTCCATTAAATATTGCTGTGTATGAGAGCAACACAACAAAAAAGGGAGAGATCAGATGATGAAAGCACAGTAAAAAAGCTATCGATAACACGAAGTCAGGTAGGACGGGGAAAGAAACAGCTTATTCGGCGTCAGTCGGTGAAACAGGCTCATTTTCTGTCGCCGTCAGCCCAAGCTGGCTTAACATGGTTGATACGCCGACACGAAGAACGTAAGTAATCAGGTCATCTCTTTCTCTATCAGAGAGTTGATGATAGATCTGCATCCAGACAGCGCGACTGGCAGGTTGCTGGGGCGCATAGACCGGAGATTCACTCTCCAGTAGTAAAGATTGTTTCACCGGCTCAGGAAGGCTATGAATTGAATATTCTACCCCTCTTCCCTGAACCCCTTTACGCCGACGCTTTTCCCATCCGTCTTCACGAGCACGCTTATTCAATCCTTGTCTTGATTTTGGAAGACCACCAACACCAACCAGTTCACTGGTCGCAAACCACTCTTTTTTCATAGCCTTTCATCCTGATAGTGCCATTCCTAACAAAAACGCGCTTATTTGGAAATTAATTGGGAACCTTATAGAAAATTAATGTTATATTATTTCCAAATAAGAGTGTCACGTTAACCTGGCGTATAACTAATATCCGTTATTTATACCACTAATACGCAGTCGTCTTACAGCAATATAAGGAAGGATTATGACTTCAAGGAAACATGACTGGCATCCCGCTGATATCATTGCCGCTTTGCGCAAAAAAGGCACGACGCTGGCTGCGGTATCACGCGCTGCCGGATTAAGTTCATCAACACTGGCCAATGCGTTGTCACGACCGTGGCCTAAAGGGGAGTGGTTGATAGCTGATGTACTGGAGATCCACCCATCAGAGATCTGGCCAAGCCGATATTATGATCCGGAAACCAACGAGCTGATTGACAGAAAAAAACTAATCCGTCCCCAATAAAGACAAAAGCCGGAGATAAAACCTCCGGCTCTATTCACCATTGTGAAATTGAAACGTTTGTTAACCCTTGATGAAAGACTCGCCTAATTCGATATCCTGATTGAGCGTATCCAGCATATTTTTGAGCGACTCTTGCTCAAACGCACTCAGCGTGCCAATGTCTTTACGTTCAACAATACCATTTTTACCCAACAGCACTGGTTGAGCAAAGAAACGGGCATACTTGCCGTCGCTTTCTACATAGGCGCATTCAACTACATCATTTTCTCCCTGCAAAGCACGAACCAGGGACAGACCGAATCGGGCTGCAGCCAGCCCCATCGACAAGGTTGCAGATCCACCACCGGCTTTCGCTTCCACAACTTCGGTGCCCGCATTTTGGATGCGTTTTGTCAGATCCGTCACTTCTTGCTCGCTAAAGCTCACATCCGGAATTTGTGACAACAGCGGAAGAATAGTCACACCAGAGTGCCCACCGATGACGGGCACATTGATATCTTCTGGTTGCTTGCCTTTCAGTTCAGCAACAAAAGTATTAGAACGGATAATATCCAGCGTGGTTACACCAAACAGTTTGTTTTTGTCGTAAACACCGGCTTTCTTAAGCACTTCAGCTGCGATTGCAACAGTAGTATTGACGGGATTGGTAATAATACCGATACAGGCTTTTGGGCAGGTACGAACGATTTGTTCAACCAGATTACGGACGATACCCGCATTGACATTAAATAAGTCTGAACGGTCCATGCCCGGCTTACGGGCTACGCCGGCAGATATCAGCACGATATCCGCGCCGACCAGAGCGGGTGTCGCGTCTTCACCACTATAGCCCTTGATTTTTACTGCGGTAGGAATATGGCTCAGGTCAACCGCAACGCCCGGCGTTACCGGGGCAATGTCATAAAGAGATAACTCTGAACCTGAAGGAAGCTGGGTTTTGAGGAGGAGCGCAAGGGCCTGACCAATACCGCCTGCTGCACCAAGAACTGCAACTTTCATCCTAAACTCCTTATTATCGTAAAGTACAAAAAAGCCGTGAATTCATCTAGTTATAAAATTGGCACAAGAAGAAAAAATAAAACGCATTTGCTTAACTATCAGCGGAGAATGCTTAAAGATGGAAGAATACGCTATGTCTATAATAATAAATCAAAAATCGCTATTAATTTGAAAGGTAAGTAAAGTTAATGGGCTTTTAGGCTAATCACGCGACACACATTTATAACCAGTCAACCGGAAAGCTACATTACACTGATCGTCTACATGCAAACAACATCATTTTGATAACATTCGATTCACTTTTATGTGACGTATAGCTCATTTTTCAGACTCGCTGGCCTTATGATTTTTTTAATTGTTTTTTAAACAACCATACATAAGGGACGGTAGACGATATTATACGCATAATAGTTGCATAAAAATTCACTAATCTGCATAATAACGACACAATTAACCACATAAATCCGGTGCAGAATGCGTAACTCGACAAAACAGGAAGACTTGGTTAAAGCGTTCAAAGCGCTGCTGAAGGAAGAAAAATTCAGTTCTCAAAGTGAGATTGTTCAGGCTTTGCAAGACGATGGATTTGAAAACATCAACCAGTCCAAAGTCTCACGTATGTTAACCAAGTTTGGGGCCGTACGTACACGCAATGCCAAAATGGAAATGGTTTACTGTCTGCCCGCCGAACTCGGCGTGCCCACCACCACCAGTCCCCTCAAGAACCTGGTGTTGGACGTCGATTTTAATGATGCCGTTGTGGTTATCCACACCAGCCCAGGCGCAGCACAGCTGATAGCCCGTTTGCTCGACTCATTGGGTAAATCAGAAGGGATTCTGGGCACCATCGCTGGCGATGATACCATCTTCACGACCCCAGCCAGAGGATTCAGCGTTAAACAGCTCTATGAGGCTATTTTGGTGTTGTTCGAGCAGGAACTCTAGCTTAATAGCAATAGCCAAATAGCCAAATAGCCAAATAGCCACGATCCTTCCTGGCGTTAATAAAAGCCGTTAATCACCAGTGCGCAAATATTGGTGATTAACGGTTTAAACGGCTGGCAATTCGGCCAGCGGCCATCGCGGACGCACCGTAATGCCGAGTTCCCGGCTTTCTCCCTGTTGCAAGCGAACCGCCCCCGCATAAGCGATCATGGCGCCATTGTCCGTGCAAAACTCCGGGCGGGCATAAAATACCGCACCACCCCGTTTCGCCATCATTTCGCCCAGACGTTGACGCAATGTACGGTTGGCACTCACTCCGCCCGCTATAACCAGCCTTTTGAAGCCGGTTTCATCCAGCGCACGGCGACATTTAATCGCCAGCGTATCCACAACAGCATCTTCGAAAGCATGAGCAATATCCGCCCGGGTTTGTTCATCAGCACCGTTATTGCGGATCGTGTTAGCCGCGAAGGTTTTCAAACCTGAGAAACTGAAATCCAGCCCTGGGCGATCGGTCATTGGACGCGGGAAAGTAAAGCGTGCGGTGTCGCCAGCCTGAGCCATCTTTGACAGCATCGATCCGCCTGGGTAGTCCAGTCCCAGCAGCTTTGCTGTTTTATCAAACGCTTCACCCGCCGCATCATCAATTGACTCACCAAGCAACCGATACTCACCAATTCCGGTCACACTGATTAGCTGTGTATGACCACCAGAAACCAGTAATGCCACAAAAGGAAATTCAGGAGGATTATCTTCCAGCATGGGAGCCAGCAGATGTCCTTCCATATGATGCACCGCAATCGCCGGAACATTCCAGGCATACGCCAACGAACGACCTACGGTAGCCCCCACCAACAGTGCCCCTACCAGTCCGGGACCGGAAGTATAGGCAACACCGTCAAGGTCACTGGCTTTTAAATCCGCTTCACGCAGCGCAGCCTGGATCAACGGCACCGTTTTACGGACGTGATCACGGGAAGCCAGTTCGGGAACGACCCCCCCATAATCAGCATGGAGTTTCACCTGACTGTACAATTGATTAGCGAGTAAACCGGCCTGAGTGTCATAGATGGCAACGCCGGTTTCATCACAGGATGTTTCGATACCCAATACACGCATTGCTGTTCCTGCTTTTATACGGTGCAAGCTCTTGTTGAATGCAGCTTGCTTCATGCGGCAGATAGTCTACCATAAGCCCCCGGTTTCTGCGCCGGTGGAGCGTTGAGTGTTTTATGATCACCCTGCCCCTTTACAAGGATGCTCTGTTTGCAGTAGAATTCCGCACCATTTTGAAAAGGCTGGCACAAGGCCAGCGGCAAACCGAATTTATTAAGGTGAGAGGCACATGCCGGTAATTAAAGTACGTGAAAACGAGCCGTTCGACGTAGCTCTGCGTCGCTTCAAGCGTTCCTGCGAAAAAGCAGGTGTTCTGGCTGAAGTTCGTCGTCGTGAGTTTTATGAAAAACCGACTACCGAACGTAAACGCGCTAAAGCATCTGCAGTAAAACGTCACGCGAAGAAATTGGCTCGAGAAAACGCACGCCGCACTCGTCTGTATTAATTTTCAGGAGGTTTTCCTCCACCGCGTGATTAATCCGCAGACTTAAGTAGTTGTATATGAAGGCCGTGCATTTCCGAAAGGAATGCGCGGCTTGCTGTCGTTTATAAGCTATCGTTTATAAGCTAAGAAATAGGGGCTTATGGCTGGACGAATTCCACGCGTATTTATTAATGATCTGCTGGCTCGCACCGACATCGTCGATCTCATTGACGCGCGCGTCAAACTGAAAAAGCAGGGAAAGAATTACCATGCGTGTTGTCCGTTTCACCACGAAAAAACCCCTTCATTTACCGTAAATGGTGACAAACAGTTCTACCATTGCTTTGGCTGTGGGGCTCATGGTAACGCCATCGACTTTTTAATGAATTACGATCGTCTGGAATTCGTTGAAAGCATTGAGGAATTAGCCACCATCTATGGTCTTGAAGTGCCATATGAAACCGGCACCGGGCCAACCCAGCTTGAGCGCCATCAACGACAAAGTTTATATGAACTGATGGAACAACTGAGTTCGTTCTATCAACAAACGCTTGGTCAGGCTGTTGGCGCCCCCGCGTTGCTTTATTTGCAACAACGTGGATTGAGCGCTGAAGTAATCAGTCATTTTGCGATCGGCTTCGCACCGGCTGGCTGGGATAACGCCTTAAAGCGTTTCGGACGCAATAATGATGATCGCAGCACATTGAACGATGCCGGTATGTTGGTGACTAACGATCAGGGTCGCACATACGACCGTTTTCGTGAACGAGTGATGTTCCCTATCCGCGATAAACGGGGCCGGGTGATTGCATTCGGGGGACGAGTATTAGGCGATGGTGTGCCGAAGTATCTGAATTCGCCGGAAACTGAAATTTTCCATAAAGGCCGCCAGCTCTATGGCCTGTATGAAGCGCAGCAAAACCACCCGGAACTTAAGCGCTTACTGGTGGTTGAAGGGTATATGGATGTGGTTGCCCTGGCACAGTTTGGTATTGATTATGCGGTTGCTTCGCTGGGAACCTCCACCACGGCCGATCACATTCAGTTACTCTTTCGTGCCACCGATCTGGTCGTCTGCTGTTATGACGGCGACCGCGCCGGACGGGAAGCGGCATGGCGTGCACTGGAAACTGCGCTACCCTATTTGAACGATGGCCGTCAGTTACGCTTTATGTTTCTGCCGGATGGTGAAGACCCGGATACGCTGGTTCGCAAAGAAGGCAAAGCCCTTTTTGAACAGCGAATGGAACAGGCTTTACCCCTGTCGCAGTTTCTGTTTGAAACGTTGCAACAACAGGTAGACATGAGTTCACCTGATGGGCGAACGAAGCTCAGTACACTGGCGCTGCCCTTAATTGGTCAAGTGCCTGGTGAAACGTTACGCTTATATTTACGCCAGCAGTTGGGCAACAAACTTGGGATCCTGGATGACAGCCAGTTAGACAGGCTGTTACCCAAAGTGGCTGAACACGCTCTACCCTACCAGCCTCCCCAGCTAAAAGTCACAACTATGCGTATACTTATAGGGCTAATAGTTCAGAATCCAAGACTTGCTGCGGAAGTTCCTGAACTGGCGCTGGAAGACATAGAAGAGAGCAAAGTGGCGGGCCTGTCTCTGTTTCAGGACTTGGTAAAAACATGCAACGCCAGTCCCGGAATGAATATGGGTCTGCTGCTTGAGAAATATAGAGACAGCAAATACCGAAAGCAGCTTGAAACCATGGCTTCATGGAACCATATGATCGAAGAGGATGAACTGGACGATAAGTTCAGAATAAGTCTGGCGGAACTCTATGATCAACTGCTGAAACAACGTCAGGAAACATTGATTGCCCGTGAGAGAACACATGGGCTTAACACCAAAGAAAGAAAAGAACTTTGGTCGTTGCAACTGGCTTTGAGCAAAAAAAACTGATTACTGAGGCTTAATTGCCGATAAATAGCAGGGTCGAGCCCTGCAAAAGCCGCTACAGGGGCCGCGGCGATAAGAAAAATACCCTAATGCTATTGTTGGCGAACTACGCCGACCGACACCAACCCAAATACTCTGAAGTGTGGATACCGTCTTATGGAGCAAAACCCGCAGTCACAGCTAAAGCTACTTGTCACCCGTGGTAAGGAGCAAGGCTACCTGACCTATGCTGAGGTCAATGACCATCTGCCGGAAGATATCATCGACTCCGACCAGATCGAAGACATCATCCAGATGATTAATGACATGGGCATCCAGGTGATGGAAGAAGCACCAGATGCGGATGATCTGTTGCTAGCAGAAAACACCAATGACGCAGATGAAGACGCGGCAGAGGCTGCTGCTCAAGTGTTATCCAGCGTTGAATCGGAAATTGGTCGTACAACCGATCCGGTTCGTATGTACATGCGTGAAATGGGTACCGTTGAATTGCTGACACGCGAAGGCGAGATCGATATTGCCAAACGTATTGAAGACGGTATCAATCAAGTTCAATGTTCTGTTGCAGAGTATCCAGAAGCGATTACTTATCTGCTGGAACAATACGATCGTGTTGAAGCGGGTGAAAGCCGCTTATCCGATCTGATTACCGGATTTGTCGATCCTAATGCGGAAGAAGACATTGCGCCAACGGCAACTCACGTTGGCTCTGAGCTTTCCAGCGAAGAAATGGATGATGACGAGGAAGAAGAAGACGACGATGACGACAGCGATGATGATAACAGCATCGATCCTGAGCTGGCCCGTCAGAAATTTACTGAATTGCGTGAGCAATATGAAACGACACGTCAGGTCATCAAGACTCACGGTCGTAGTCATGCGAAATCAGCACAAGAAATTCTGAATCTGTCTGACGTCTTCAAGCAATTCCGCTTAGTGCCTAAACAGTTTGATTTCCTGGTCAACAGTATGCGTTCAATGATGGATCGTGTGCGTACTCAGGAACGTCTGATCATGAAGCTGTGTGTTGAACAGTGCAAAATGCCGAAGAAAAACTTCGTCTCACTGTTCTCTAGTAACGAAACCAATGATTCCTGGTTTAACGCCGCAGTTGCAATGGCCAAGCCGTGGTCTGAAAAACTGCACGACGTCGCAGACGACGTTAAGCGCAGCCTGCAGAAATTGCATCAGATCGAAGAAGAAACCGGTTTAACCATTGAGCAGGTTAAAGATATCAACCGTCGTATGTCGATTGGCGAAGCGAAAGCCCGCCGCGCCAAAAAAGAGATGGTTGAAGCTAACTTACGTCTGGTTATTTCTATCGCCAAGAAATACACCAACCGTGGCTTGCAGTTCCTTGACCTGATTCAGGAAGGAAACATTGGTCTGATGAAAGCCGTAGATAAATTTGAATATCGCCGCGGCTATAAGTTCTCCACTTATGCAACCTGGTGGATCCGTCAGGCCATTACCCGTTCCATAGCCGATCAGGCTCGCACCATCCGTATTCCGGTGCATATGATTGAGACCATCAACAAACTCAACCGTATTTCACGCCAGATGCTACAGGAAATGGGTCGTGAGCCAACGCCGGAAGAACTGGCTGAACGCATGTTGATGCCGGAAGACAAAATCCGTAAGGTGCTGAAGATCGCCAAAGAGCCGATTTCGATGGAAACCCCGATCGGCGATGATGAAGATTCACATCTGGGTGACTTTATCGAAGACACGACTTTGGAACTGCCGCTGGATTCCGCAACATCGGAAAGCCTGCGTTCTGCCACACATGATGTGTTAGCCGGGTTGACGGCGCGTGAAGCGAAAGTGCTGCGTATGCGCTTCGGTATCGACATGAATACCGACCATACGTTGGAAGAAGTCGGTAAGCAGTTTGATGTTACCCGTGAACGTATTCGTCAGATTGAGGCGAAAGCGTTGCGTAAACTGCGTCACCCAAGCCGCTCAGAAGTACTGCGCAGCTTCCTGGATGATTAATCATCCTGCGTGATGATTACTTTGAAATAACCCCGGCTCGCCGGGGTTATTTTTCATTTGCCACATCCCTGTAAGACCATCGCAAGCGGCATTTTTACCGGCTTTGGTGTAGTGCCTGATAAAGCGCCTGATAAGACGATACCAGCGATTCCAGCGTTGCGCGGTTCAGACCGCTGGGATTAGGAAGTACCCAGACCTGAGTCCCTCCAATCGTCAACGCCTGATGTCCCCAGGTCACCTTATTAACGCCAAATGCCTGGCTAAACGCCTGCTTCCCCAGCACGGCTAGGGCTTGCGGCTGGTAACGCCTCATTTTTTCAATAATGACTTCTCCCCCCTGCAAGAGTTCATTGCGCGCCAGTTCGGTTGCCTCAACCGTTGGCCGATCTACCAGCATGGTGATCCCGCATCCGGTATCCAGCAGGTGCTCTTCCTCCTGAGGCGTAAGTAACCGCTCGGTAAATCCGGCCTGATGAATCACCTTCCAGAAACGGTTACTGGGGTTCGCAAAATGGTAACCATGATGAGCCGTCGATAATCCTGGATTGATTCCACAGAAAACAACCTGGAGGCTTGTTGCCAGAATATCCGTGATCATACTTCCCCTTTACGCCATGTTTTCGCTGTTATCGTAAAATCTAACAATAATAACAATAAGCTATCTTGCATAGAAAACAGCCACCCGGCTGAACAACTATAGACCTTCCCCTGCACATTACCGTATAATCGTCGCCCGTCCGGCCCCTTAGCTCAGTGGTTAGAGCAGTCGACTCATAATCGATTGGTCACTGGTTCAAGTCCAGTAGGGGCCACCAAACAAAACAAGGAGTTAGATGAGAAATCGTCTGACTCCTTTTTCGTTTTATTGGAATCGGGTCAGGTAATGGGTCAGGTAAGGAATTGCCTCCCTGCCCTCTTCATCTCGCTGCCAGCATTCCCCGATAGTGATAAAAGCCAGTAATACCGTCCGTAATATTCACGATACAGCATTATTACGGCTCCGTCGCAGCAAGCCAGTTGCTTGTCGTGCTCGCAGAATATCTACAGCCCGAAGATAAGGCGATTGTTCCTGCCAGTTAAACCCCCTGCGATCGATACGAACCAGTCCGTACTTATCCACCAAGAAGTTGACTGCATCCGCCAGGGTAATCTCGGCATCAATATGTTCCTTAATAACTGTTTCATCACTGAACGGCGTGTCGTTCAGTGTCAGGCCATAGTGCTGCTCTAGTAGGCGTGTCAGTAACATTTGCCAGACTGCAACGGGCGACAGACAGGGCTTCGCCGCCCGCGAAATTGTAGCAGGTAGAGTTTTCATGTTTGCTCTTGCGGAGTTAGTTAAAGTTGAGTGGGATAAACGGCGATGTATACGTAGCCGCAACTGCCAAGTGTATCGGCTTCGCAGGTGAAACCGTTGTGGTATAGGGTGACGCAGTGGGCATGGCGAGGATTCATTTCACCAGTGGTCAACATCGATTCTATCTGGCTGATAAAACGTGGGAATACTTCATCCAACTTCAAAGATTCTGCGTTACTGAATGCACCGGTAATGCTGGCCCGGTCAGCCAGATAGTGAAGTCGGTTTCCCTCCTGTACCAGACGAGCGCCAAAGCAAGGTGTCACATTACGATTCAGACCCCACTTGAGAAATAAATCGTTCTCTGAGTCAGTAGATTTCATTGAAGTACCCTCATATCCAGCCTCGCTCAGCAAACGACACAATGCCATCTGATCCGATAACCAGATGATCGAGCGTGTTCACATCAACCAGTGCCAGGGCTTCTTTAAGCCTACCGGTAATGTTGCGATCGCATTGGCTGGGCTCCGGGTCACCTGATGGATGGTTATGCGCCAGCACGACAGCCGCAGCATTGAAGCGAAGCGCTGACTTCACCACCTCACGGGGATGGATCTGGACATGGTTAACCGAACCGGCAAACAGTGTTTCGCTCTCCAGTAAACGATGCTGATTATCGAGATAGAGCACCATAAACACTTCCCGCTCCTGTCTGGCCAGCTGTAGCCGAAGCCAGTCACGGGCCGCAGTACTTGAGGTAAAAGATATGCCGGGCTGGCGCAGATATTTATCCAGCAGGTTGATAGCTCGGCGAATGGTCCGTTGGGCATAGGGGGTTAATCCGGATGTTGCGGGGAGCATGCAACCATGCTGGGCCACAACCGTCAGCGGAAAGTGTTCAGGCTGCGATCTCACCGGGGATAATGCGGTACTCATGCTCGGGTTTCCTCAGTCGATTAGATGCATAATGGCGCTGCACTCTGGATGGTTCAACGCGAAGTCTCGTAAGCGATAATAGTGCTCAGTCATCGCGTCACATTCGGTACGACAGGCATAGTGGCTGTATGCCATCAAACAAGCGACTATCCCTGCAGCTTCGCAAGTAAGTTCCGCGCCATTGCCGTTCATGCTGTTGAACAATGTCCACTTTTCATCGTGCTCTGACTCAGGAGCCATAAAAGCGCCACCGTTACTGAGCGTCGAAAAGTTCCAGATGCCACCGTGGTAATCGGTACACAGTCGATCCATCCAGGCAAAGATTTGGGACTCAAGGATTATCGATTGTGGGATGGAGCCAAAGTGCTGCGGCCAGAAGCCGACGCGTAACTCGTCAGGGACCATTGAGGCCGAAATTGCGGTCTGCTCAGCGAACTGAAAGTGTTGTGTATTCATTAAACTATCTCCTTATGCCGGAACGGTTGCTTAGCGCCCGAAAAACTCGAGCATGTTTTCTGCCATAACCCACAAGGCGCGATTGAGCTTCACATCGCCATCGATGCCGGTAACAGCACGGGTGCGGCTGCTTTTCCCCTGAGCAGTTCGCCCTGACAGACCTCCTTTCATCAGGTTCTCCTGCACGCGCTGGTAGACGGTCCACAGGTCATCGCTGTAGTCCTCCCGGCGACGTGGGGTCAGCAACTGCGATACCGTGACCGGCTGGTGGTCCTCACCAAAGCGATACTTCAGTGCGGCATTCGCAAGCGCGTGACGAGCCGGAGCTGGCAACGCCAGTGACTGCATTGCATCGCGCCTCTCCTCTACCCGGTCAAACACCCCGAGTACTGCGTAAGCCCCCTCAATCACCTTTTCGACAACATTACCCTTATGCGGCACCCGCACTTCGCCAAATGACTGACCACAGACCAGACCATTGGTACAGACGCCACGAAACACCCCCGGTAACATCTGGTAACTCGAGGAGCCGTCATGGCTGTTAAGTAGAATGATTTCCGGCACCTGATGGCCGGTCAGTTGACCGGCGCGACGCAGGCGAAGCATGTGTTTGGTGTGCTCCCGCTTGCTCTGGTCGCGAACTTTTGTCTGGCAGGCAAAGAACGGATCAAAGCCTTCACGCTGCAGGCTCTCAAGGATGGTGATGGTCGGGATGTAGGTATAACGGTCTGAACGAGATTCATGCTTGTCGCTCCCGAACACGCTGGGGACATGGCTCATCAGCTCTTCGTGGGTCAGAGGTCGGTCACGGCGTATCTGGTTTATACGGCCAAAGCGGCTGGCTAATCGCATGGATAACTCCTTATGCAGTGGGTAAAAATACAAAAGGCCACACTTCCCGAGGGAGGTGTGGCCTGACTTTGTTTATAACGGTGATGCGCTGGCGGTGGTTATGCAGGGAATTTGCGGATGCCATAACGAGCGATATACCTGTTCAGCCAGTAACCGGCATCCTGCTCAAAGCTCTAGGCTCGCCATACCATGCAACACTCATGACAGATAACCAGATGGAAATGTGTCCCCTGGTCATCCTCTATAGCAACGTTGGAATATTGAGACGCAACCGCCTCTGCTTGCTGGCGCGTAAACGGTCCATCAGGCAATTCAGTGAGTTCAGTCATATAGTCTCCTTAAAACAAAAAGCCCCTGTGTCATAAGCGACAGGGGCTGAATCAAACGGATAACGAATCGGCTAAGATGCCTTACCACCGACAACCATGACTTGTAACGGTCGGTAGTACTGCGGGTCGAAAACGGACAGTGGGAGGTCAATCTGGTAACCATTACGCTCTTCTGTTGCCTTCATGATTTCGACGGAGCTGACGTTTTCCACGCATTCGTTCTCCAGCGAGGCTTCCTGAGAGCGGGTGGCATCGCTGTCGCCAAATGCAGCCACCGTCATATTCCCCATCGCCAGCGTGTTCCCCCCTTTATCTTTCAGACGCAGGGAGAGTGTCAGAGGCCCGAACCCTTCGCCACTTCCACCGTTGTCCAGGCGAAACTGCCAGACGCAGACATTACCTGGCACCCAGACCATGTCTGTGTTGCGGATACTAATGTAACGCTGTTCTTCGGCCTGAGCCGGTGACAATAGACAGAGGCTCAGAGCGAAAGCTGAGATAACGCCTTTCAGCTTCATCATGGATTTTTCTCCTGATTCACCGGCAGATAGAGTTTCCCCATTTCCTTACCATCGTGTGAATACACCACCGATTTCTCACCCGTGTAGCTGTCGGTTTCAATCCTGAAGCTCAGGGTGATATTGTCCGCAAGGCACAGCGCTGCCATCAGTGGCTGCACCGTTTTCTGCTGCATGTCAGCAATGTAGTAATAATTGCCTGACTCACAGCCTTCCGGCGACTGGCGGGTTTTCATCACTATGTATTGCGGTGTACCGAAGGCATCCTTCTTTACCCATTCCAGGGCAATATCGGATTTATGCGACACAACCTTGCTGAACGGTGGCGGAGTCAGGTCCTTAAACCTGGCTATCGTTTTCACACCCGCATCTTCCTTACTGTCGCAGCCAGAGACTCCCATGGCACCGATAACTGTCAGAACGGCAAGCAGAGGTGGATACAATTTCTTCATGGTGCAGATTCCTTTCAGCAGTTGCCGGTGCGTCGGCACAGCTCTGCCAGACTCTGTTGGGCTACCCACTGCTGCAGTTTATGCTCTGAGGCAGAACGCTTCGCCGCCAGGGCAGCCTGCTGCTGTTTGTTGACACAGTTTTCCGGGAATGCAGCAAGTACCTGGTTGCTGTGAGGTTCGTCAGCCAGCTCCAACTGATACTGGGTGTCGATGATAGTGAAGTAACACCCTTTCCCCTGGTCTTCGCCCTGATAGACCGATGTCAGGTCGGAGTAATAACCGCTGGCAGGTTTCAGATTCAGCTTGCGCACGGTATGCGTTTTTTTATCGGCGAGAAAATAAGCTCCACCTCCCCGCTGACGCAGCAGAAATTGTTTAGTCCAGGGGTAATTGCCAATGACACTGGCCTGGTAGAGCGTATTGTTCAGCGTGTCATTGTCCATGCCATCGGCTGATCTCCAGCCATCCGCCTGCATGTACTGCCAGAATTTGACGGTACCCACGACAGTTTCGGCAGACGCCGGAAAAGCAGCACCAGCGCAGAGACTGACGGCCAGTGCCGTTGTAGTCAGTAATTTCTTCATCATGATTCCTTATGAGGTAAAATGTAGTCCCTCCGGTTTTTAGTACCACCGCCAATGAGGATCTCCGGCCAGTTTTTGCCGCGCATAGATAACGGGTGGCATATCACCCAGTGAGCTATGCGGACGTTCTTCGTTGTATTCTGCGCGCCAGTCTTCTGTTAGCACACGGACTTCTGACAGTGTTCTGAACAGATACATGTCAAGTATTTCTGTTCGTAGTGTTTTATTAAATCGCTCA
>NZ_MJLZ01000035.1 GCF_003666245.1 Brenneria alni | reverse complement strand
TCAATCCCCAGCGTATTCTTGGTTACAGTAATAAAGCGGGTGTACCAAACCGGTTCGGTCTGACGAACAAGAGCGGCCAAGGCCTGGATATGCTGGTGTGGGTACCGCCGCCGCCGTCGCTGACCGTGCGGTCGCCTACGTCGAAGAGTATGCAGCATTCAATGGATGGGGCAAATGGCACTCCCGCCCCGACCCAGACGCTAAACTTCACGGAAGACACGCTGCTGGTGATTGAAACCAAGGCCACATTGGGTGGGGCTAAGACACCGGGATTTAATAAAACTCAGGGGACAGGAGCAGGTAAAGTTGCTGATATTATGGGGAAAATACGTAGAGGTCGTAATGGATGGACCATGGAGAAAATGAGTGAAGTTGATCCTGACGTTCTAAGAAAGATAGATGCTATCCGTGATGCTTCTAAAGATAACAAGGTCGCTTATATTCATGCGCAAGTTTTTTTTGATTCAAAGGGCGCGCTCAGTCAATTGGCTGGCAATGGCACGGGTATTCAGTTAAATACGTGGTAGTAAGGACAAAATATGGCGAAAATTAAAAGTCGATTAGATAAAATATTGCCCCAAGTGCCAAACTGGGCTAGCGACGCGTGGCCAATAAACGGGAATCGCTTACAGCGGTATGTTTCTGGGGAAGGTAGCGTGGGTCATGCATGTACAGATCTGTTTGATTATGGGATGCAGGCAATTAGATTCAGTTTGCTTGCCGCCCGTGAATACAATTCAAAAGATGCTATTAAGCAAATGACTTTTGGGTTTGCGCGGAATTTGTTTTCAGAAGTCGTCGATCTAAGAATTTTAACATCCCCCGACCAACTGTTTATCGGTACGTTGGATGATTGTACACATACTATGCTGGGAGTATTGGCTCTTGGACAGTCTGAACTGGTTCCCCCTTATTATCAGACCGTGTTTGATTGTATTGATAAAGGTTATGGTTTAGGTGACGGTCATAACCCCCCCCTCGGTACTACACTACGCTACGCCGCCTTCGGTCTGACTATCATCGGCGACTGGCTGGGAAAACCGCTTGATTTGGACAAACATGCGCTGCCACGCGATCCGGCATGGGGGCAACTAGTGGCACACTGGCGCGAACCCGACCCGGACAAGCTTTTACCTGTTCTGCTCGCTGCCTGCGATACTCACGTCGAGCGTATTGCTGTGACCGAGCGCGAAGCCAACCAGCAAGCTAAACAATTCGAGTTCAACTCTGTATTCCTTGCGGTGCATCCCACGGAAATCCTGGCCGTATTGCGGCTGCGTGAAATCGTAGGGCTATCTAATCCAGCCCACATCGACCATCCACTGATGCAAACACCTTATGCCGCTATTACCTGCCAGCCCGGTGAAGTGACCGAACGTGATGAGTTGCTTGACCGTTTCCTTGAAGTGGTACGTCAGCGTGATCCGCAGGTGCTGCCGCCAAGAATATAAAAACAAGGAGAAAGAAGATGTCGGGACGTGGAGCGATTCGTCTGGGAGACGCTCATTCTGGGGGCGGGAAAATGATCGAAGCCAGCGGTTTTCCGGTTAACGGCATTCCGCAATGTCTGCTTGGCGATAACGCGGAATGTCCTGCTCACAAAGGAACGTTTCCGCTGGTTTCCGGCGGCGAGGGTTCAGCAATTCATAATGGGCGCCCCATGGTATTCGAACCAGCGCAGCTTGCCTGTGGTTGCAGTGTTGCGTCCTCGTGTGGAGGGAATTACGACAAGGCGTAACTCCTGTTTCAGATAGGATGAACAAGGCGGTGCAATTGTTGTATAACGCGCTGACTTCCGGCGGAATGTTGCCGACCGTGGCGCTGATGTGGTATCGCATCTCTATCGAAGACAAGCAAGAGCACTTTTTCTTCACCGCGCTGACCGATGCCACCATCGTGGACATCGATTGCCGGAACATAAAACCAAGATGGTTGTTCGTTCTGATTCTCACTGTGGTTAGGGCTATAACGAGCTTTTTTTTGACCAAAGCCAGAGGGCTGCTGTTTTTTATTCCCCACCAATGACCATTGCTTATCCAGTTCACACATCAGGGTGAGATAGTCATAGACAATGGGTTTGCTTGTTACTTGCCTCGGAACGAGCTTTTTAATGTGCTCATCACGGCGTTCATACTGATTTTCAAGACTCGTCTTGTATCTCTGACCCCAGAGTCATTCATCGTCATATCGACAATTTTTTCTTTTGTTCCGGGCTTATGAGCGTTGTAATAGTAGTTAATCTCAAAAGTACGGCGATTCTGCCTGCGGTGGTTTGATTATGATTGCTGTCGGGTTACGAATTGCACAGATTAAATTGTTCGCTGTCGTAAACTTCTTGCCCGCGCTGTTTCTGGTCATTCCCATATCGTTGTATTGGCATCGACTCTTTGGTTAGTGCGTCGTCAAATCTGGTTTTATCTTTTTTTAAGTCGAATAAACAAGCTATCGGTTCTTACGCAAAAATAGCGCGACTTCATGCTTTTTTTTCGCTATTTTGTTTAGGATATAAAACATTATGATCTGAATTGTGTTTTTTCGCTGTTTCAGATCTCTGAGTTGTCATCATGGGAATCCATAATGAGCATCCTTTTTGATAGCAATGACACGATTTATCCTTTTCCTGCCAAGCCTAAGTCGTTATCGGCTGAAGCAAAGCAACATTACCGTAGCAGGATAAAAGCATTATTGCAGCAGCGAAATGCGGTGATAGTGGCGCACTACTATACCGATCCGGAAATTCAATCCCTGGCAGAAGAAACAGGCGGGTGTGTCGCCGACTCACTGGAAATGGCGCGGTTTGGCAGTACGCACCCCGCATCAACGCTGTTGGTTGCGGGTGTTCGTTTTATGGGGGAGACAGCAAAGATCCTCAATCCGGAAAAAACCGTGCTGATGCCAACGTTGGAAGCTGAATGTTCGCTCGATCTTGGTTGCCCAATCGACGCGTTTAACCGTTTTTGTGACAGCCATCCTGACCGCACCGTGGTGGTGTATGCCAACACGTCAGCCGCGGTAAAAGCGCGTGCTGATTGGGTCGTAACCTCCAGCATCGCGGTGGAGTTGATTGAACATCTGGATAGCCTGGGTGAGAAGATTATCTGGGCGCCCGATCGTCACCTGGGAAGTTATGTGCAAAAGCAAACTGGCGCCGATGTGTTGTGCTGGCAGGGGGCCTGCATTGTGCACGATGAATTTAAAACCCAGTCTTTAAAACGCATGAAAGCCCTGTACCCTGATGCGGCTATTCTGGTGCACCCGGAATCGCCGCAGAGCGTGGTTGAGATGGCTGATGCCGTCGGTTCAACCAGTCAGCTTATTCAGGCAGCCAAAAGCTTGCCGCAACGGGAGCTGATTGTGGCGACCGATCGCGGTATTTTCTACAAAATGCAGCAGGCATGTCCGGGTAAAACTTTACTGGAAGCGCCGACTGCGGGTGAGGGTGCGACCTGTCGCAGTTGCGCGCACTGCCCCTGGATGGCGATGAATGGTTTAGAAGCGATCGCCAACGGTCTGGAACAGCATGGCGAGGCGCATGAAATTCATGTCGATGCCGCACTAAGGGAAGGGGCGTTGATTCCTTTGAACCGGATGCTCGATTTCGCTGCTACACTGAAATTACGTGTACGCGGAAATGCCTGATATATCTTCATTTTCATTTATACGTAAAATAAGAATTCACGCAATGATCATTAAGACAGGATAGCGAGATGGACTTTTTCAGTACCGGTAATATTTTGGTTCATATCCCTTTGGGAGCAGGGGGATACGATCTTTCCTGGATAGAGGCGATCGGTACGTTATTTGGGCTACTTTGTATCTGGTTGGCGAGTCTGGAAAAAACCATTAACTACCTGTTTGGTTTGATTAACGTCACGCTGTTTGCGGTGATTTTTTTCCAGATTCAGCTCTATGCCAGCCTGCTGTTGCAGATTTTCTTTTTTGCCGCCAATATTTATGGCTGGTATGCCTGGACGCGCAAAACAGATTCGCACGAAGTGGAACTCAAAATTCGCTGGCTTCCGTTGCCGAAACTGATCGGCTGGTTCGCCGTGTGTGTGGTCGCTATCGGGCTGATGACGCTTTATATTGACGCAGTTTTCGCTGTGTTGACGCGGATTGCGGTTTCCGGTATGCAAGCTCTGGGATTAGGTACGCAGATGCCAGCGTTACAGCCGGATGCCTTCCCGTTCTGGGATTCGACGATGATGGTATTGTCGATCGTTGCAATGGTTCTGATGACGCGTAAGTATGTTGAAAACTGGCTACTGTGGGTGGTCATTGACGTTATCAGCGTAGTGATTTTCGCCTATCAGGGGGTTTACGCTATGGCAGTGGAATACGCCATTCTGACGTTGATTGCATTGAATGGTTCCAGGCTATGGCTTAAAAGCGCTCGGGAAAACCACTCCAGACCTTTGTCTACCGAAGCATAAGAGCCTGAATCGTTGTTACCAACCACAGGCTCCCGGTCAGGAGCCTGTTTTGCCCCGACGCTTAAATTAATGATGGTGATGATGACTCTGCTCATGATGGATATCGCAGTGGTCATCATCACAGTGCTGGTACTCCATTTGAATAGTGGCGTGACCGATCTGATAATTTTCCAGCAGATATTCCTGAATGCGTTTCAGCAACGCATCATGATCGTGAGGGGGAATGACTTGCGCATGTAGCGTCATGAGAGGTTTTTCGCCAACCTGCCATAGATGTACATGATGGATATTCCTGACTTCTGGTATGTTGATGCGCAGATCTTTCTTTAGCGCATCAATGCTTATCTGGTTTGGCGTGCCTTCCAGTAATTCATGAATACTCTCTTTCATCAGCGCCCATGCACTGCGTAACACCAGGCAGGACACCAATACTGATAGAATCGGGTCAATGGGTGTCCAGTTGGTGAACATAATAATCAATGCGGCGATAATGGCGCCAACTGAACCCAGTAAATCGCCAAGTACATGCAGCGCCGCCGCCCGGACATTAATATTTTTTTCTCCACTGCCGTGATGCAGTAGCCAGAACGCAGCAATATTCGCCAGCAAACCCGCAACGGCAATAATCAGCATAGGAACACTGGCCACTGGCTGGGGCGCATAGAAGCGCTGAATGGCTTCCCAGAATATAAACGCGGTAATCGCCACCAGTGTCAGCGCATTAACAAAAGCAGCGAGCGTGGTCAGGCGCAAGTAGCCAAACGTATGATGTACAGTGGGCTTTCGCTGCGCAAAACGAACAGCCAGTAAAGCGACGAATAAGGCCGCAGCATCGGTCAGCATGTGACCGGCATCGGCGATCAGAGCCAGTGAACCCGAAAGTAGCCCCCCAATAACCTCTGCCACCATGAAAGTCGTAGTAATAATAAATGCAGCTAACAAACGTTTACTGTTGCCCGATTCTGCGTGGGTGTGTGCCATAGTCTATCCTGAGTTGTGTATAAGCTGATTGCATCTTCACTGTGCTCCAGTCGACAGAGAGGAAGTGTACTGCTGATTACCACGTTGTGTTATCAATAAGTTCGGTAAAACTTATCCTGCCTGTATGGCAGAAATAAAGTTTTTTTTACATATGAAATCATTTTGTTATATAAACACCGCTCTATTTCAGAGCCATTAAATCGCCAGTTTGATATATAATAGTCTTTGTAAAATATGGACAGTTTTTTCTCAATCTATCAGCTATCTTGGATATAGATGGCGTGCGTTGGATGTGGGTTTTAAATATACCGATCTGGAATAATGGAATTATTATGAATTACCAAAATGATGATTTAAGAATTAAAGAAATTAAGGAACTTTTACCGCCCGTCGCCTTGTTGGAGAAGTTCCCGGCCACCGACCATGCCGCAGAAACTGTATCGTTCGCACGTAATGCCATTCACAAAATCCTTAACAGTAATGATGACCGCCTGCTGGTTGTTATTGGCCCTTGCTCTATTCACGATCCTAAAGCCGCCAGGGAATATGCTGCCCGCTTGCTCAAGTTACGTCATGAACTGAACGACGATCTGGAAGTGGTAATGCGGGTTTATTTTGAAAAACCCCGCACGACGGTGGGGTGGAAAGGACTCATTAACGATCCCTATATGGATCATAGTTTTCAGATCAATAATGGTCTGCGCATGGCTCGTCAACTGTTGCTGGATATTAATGATTCCGGTATGCCTGCCGCCGGGGAGTTTTTGGATATGATCACACCGCAATACCTGGCGGATTTGATGAGTTGGGGGGCGATCGGCGCACGAACCACTGAATCTCAGGTGCATCGTGAATTAGCCTCTGGCCTGTCCTGCCCGGTCGGGTTTAAGAATGGTACAGACGGCACTATCAAGGTTGCCATCGATGCGATTAATGCCGCCAGCCAGCCACACTGTTTCCTGTCTGTAACCAAATGGGGACATTCGGCTATCGTTAATACCAGTGGTAACCGCGACTGTCACATCATTCTGCGCGGTGGTAAGTCGCCGAACTACAGTGCGGAACATGTTAAAGAGGTCAAGGCGGGTCTGGAAAAAGCCGGACTGTCGCCACAGGTGATGATTGACTTCAGCCATGCCAATAGCTGCAAACAGTTCAAAAAGCAGATGGAGGTATGTGAAGACGTCAGCCGCCAGATTGCGCAGGGCGAAAAAGCGATAATGGGCGTGATGGTCGAAAGTGCGCTGGTGGAAGGTAACCAAAATCTGGAGAGCGGTGAGCAGTTGATCTATGGTAAGAGCGTGACGGATGCCTGCATCGGTTGGGAAGATACGGAAGTACTGTTGCGTCAGTTGGCATCGGCAGTGCGTGACCGCCGCCGCCAGTAATTACCGGATAGTGTTTCAATAAAAAAACCGGCTAAACAGCCGGTTTTTATCAGAGCAGCCTGATTACTTGGCTTTACCCTGATTCGCTACCGCAGCGGCTTTGGCGGCGATTTCATCAGCATTACCCAGATAGTAATGTTTGATCGGCTTAAAGTTTTCATCAAACTCATAAACCAATGGCACGCCAGTTGGGATATTCAGTTCAAGAATTTCATCTTCGCCCATGTTGTCCAGGTATTTAACCAGCGCACGCAGGGAGTTGCCGTGAGCCGCGATAATGACGCGCTCACCGCTTTTGATGCGTGGCAGTATGGTTTCATTCCAGTAAGGAACAACACGTTCAATAGTCAGTGCCAGGCTTTCAGTCAGCGGCAGTTCTTTGTCGCTCAGAGAAGCGTAACGCGGATCGTGCCCTGGAAAACGCTCGTCGTCGCGAGTCAGTTCCGGTGGCGTGACAGCAAAGCCGCGACGCCACTGTTTCACTTGATCGTCACCGTATTTCTCTGCGGTTTCCGCTTTGTTCAGACCTTGCAGCGCACCGTAATGACGCTCATTCAGTTTCCAGCATTTTTCCACTGGCAGCCAGGCCTGATCCAGCTCGTCCAGTATATTCCACAGTGTATGAATGGCGCGTTTCAGCACGGAGGTGTAAGCAAAGTCAAAAGCAAAACCTTCGTCTTTAAGCAACTTACCAGCGGCTTTTGCTTCTGTGCGACCTTTGTCGGACAGATCAACATCGTACCAGCCTGTGAAGCGGTTTTCGTTGTTCCACTGACTTTCACCGTGTCTTACCAGTACCAGCTTAGTTACAGCCATAGCCAAACTCCTTCCTATTCTAAGATTTCTGTGATAACTGGTCTCATTATAGGGGCGCGGAGCGGCTATCGGCAATCGATAGTCGCTGGCGGCATCATTTATCAGCACGATATTTGCTCAAAATCACGCTCTGGCTTTATCGTTTCAGCTAATTCGGATCATCCTTATGCAATAACAGATAAACTGCCGGGATCACCAGCATGGAAAGCAGCGGCGCGCTGACCATACCGCCAATCATTGGGGCGGCGATCCGTTGCATAATTTCCGAACCGCTGCCCCCTCCCCACATGATGGGCAGCAGACCGGCCATGATCGTTGCGACGGTCATCATTTTAGGCCGCACACGCAATACCGCCCCTTCATGAATGGCATCCATAAGCTGCCAGCGTGATAATGGCTGCCCCGGCACGCGGTGTTTTTCCACTGCATGATTGAGATACAGCAACATAATGACGCCAAATTCGGCTGAAACACCGGCCAATGCGATGAATCCCACCGCCCCGGCCACAGACAGATTATAGCCAAGTATATAGAGCAGCCAGACCCCGCCAATCAGCGCAAAGGGCAGGGTAGCCATAATCAGTAGCGCATCCCTGACCCGATTAAAAGTGACATACAGCAGCACGAAAATAATCAGCAGCGTGAAGGGGACGACAATTTTCATTTTCTCCGTTGCGCGCTCCAGATACTCAAACTGCCCCGACCAACTGAGTGAAACCCCTTCAGGCAGCGTCACCTGCCGGGCAACGATTTGCTGCATCTCCTCTACGGCAGATTTCAGATCCCGGCCTCGCAGGTCAACATAAATCCAGTCAGACAGTCGGCCATTTTCACTTTTCAACATCGGCGGGCCTTCGCTGACGCGGATATCGGCCAGTTCGGCCAGCGTAACGCGGGCACCGCTCACGGTCACCACCGGTAAATCCCGTAGTTTTTCCAATGAGTCACGCAATTCCCGTGGATAACGGATATTGATGGGATAACGCTGGCGGCCCTCGATGGTTTCACCTATATTCAGCCCACCAATCAACGTGGATACCAGAGACTGTAATTCGTCTACCGAAACGCCGTAACGGGCCGCCCGCTGCCGGTCGATATCAATATCGATATAGCGGCCTCCGGCCAGGCGTTCAGCCAGCGCGGATGTCACCCCCGGTACGTTTTTCACCACCCGTTCGATTTGCGCCGCAATACGTTCGATATCCTGCAAGTTATTGCCATTCACCTTGATTCCTACCGGGCTTTTGATGCCGGTTGCCAGCATATCCAGACGGTTACGGATCGGCGGCACCCAAACGTTGGCAATCCCTGGCAGGTTGACGGTGCTGTCCAGTTCGGCAATCAGCTTATCCATCGTCATTCCCGGTCGCCACTGTGAACGGGGTTTCAGGCGAATGGTGCTTTCCAACATGGTTAACGGCGCGGGGTCGGTGGCGGTTTCAGCCCGGCCCGCTTTGCCAAAAACCGACTCAACCTCAGGAACGGTTTTGATCAACCGGTCGGTCTGCTGCAACAATCGCGCCGCTTCCCGTGCAGAGATACCGGGCAGAGTCGACGGCATATACAGCAGATCGCCTTCATCCAGCGGCGGCATAAATTCACTGCCGAGGCGGTTGAGTGGGAAAAGTGTCAGCAGCAGCAATACGCCGGAAATCAGCAAGGTAATTTTGGGATAACTCAGCACTTTTTGCAGCACCGGATGATATAAAGCAATCAGCCAGCGGTTCAGTGGATTAGCCTGCTCATCGGGAATTTTTCCCCGGACAAAATAGCCCATCAGCACCGGAACCAGGGTGATCCCTAATCCGGCGGCAACCGCCATCGCATAGGTTTTGGTGAAAGCCAGCGGTGAGAACATGCGGCCTTCCTGCGCTTCCAGCGAGAAAACCGGCACAAAGGAGAGCGTGATAATCAACAGGCTGCAAAACAGCGCCGGGCCAACTTCAGTCGCGGCACGTTCAGCCAGTTGCCACCACTCCCTGTCCTGCGGATTTTTCCCCGGATTGTTATGCTTCCACTGTTCAACCACTTTGTGCATGTTTTCTATCATCACGATAGCTGCATCCACCATAGCGCCAATCGCAATCGCAATCCCGCCCAACGACATGATGTTGGCATTAACCCCCTGATAGCGCATGATAATAAACGCGCCGAGGATCCCCAGCGGCAGGCTGATAATCGCCACCAGCGCGGAGCGGAAATGAAACAGGAACAGGGCGCATATCACCGCAACCACCGCAAACTCTTCCAGTAATTTTTGACTCAGTGTTTCGATAGCCTGTTCAATCAAGTGGGAGCGATCATAGGTTGGAACGATTTCTACGCCGGCTGGCAGGCTTTTCTGAATTTCTTTGAGCCGGGCCTTAACCGCATGTATCGTCTCCAGCGCATTTTTGCCATAGCGCAGCACAATGATGCCGCCCGCCACTTCTCCTTCGCCATTCAGTTCGGCAATGCCCCGACGCAATTCCGGGCCTTCCCGCAGGGTGGCGACATCTTGCAGTAAGACGGGAATGCCGTCACGCGTGGTAATGACTACATGATTGAAATCCTGCACATTTTTCAGATAGCCGGATGTGCGAACCATGTATTCCGCCTCACCCAACTCCAGTACCGAGCCGCCGCTTTCCTGATTCGCTGCCTGAATGGCGCTGATAATTTGCTGATGGGTAATATTCTGTGCACGCATCCGCTGTGGATCGACGACTAGCTGATACTGCTTCACCATGCCGCCGACGCTGGCAACCTCCGCGACATCAGTAATGGTTTTCAATTCGAACCTGAGCAGCCAGTCCTGCAATCCGCGCAGGTCAGCCAGGCTATGCTTACCGCTGCGGTCGATGAGGGCATATTCATAGATCCAGCCGACGCCGGAGGCATCAGGCCCCAGGGAGGTTTTCGCATCAGCGGGCAGACTGGACTGCACCTGACTGAGATATTCCAGTACACGGGAGCGTGCCCAGTAAGGATCGGTGTCGTCCTCGAACAGAATATAGACGTAGGCATCACCGAACATGGAGAAACCGCGAACCGTTTTCGCCCCCGGAACGGACAGCATGGTGGTCGTCAGTGGGTAAGTGACCTGGTTTTCCACCACCTGGGGCGCTTTGCCCGGATAGCTCACCCGGATAATCACCTGGACATCTGAAAGGTCCGGTAAGGCATCCAGTGGCGTTTTCTGTAAGGAAATAACCCCCCAGACTGCCATAAGTAACGCAGCCAGCAGTACCAGCAGCCGGTTTTTCAGTGACCAGCGGATAACATAAGCAATCATGAGTGGCCTCCATGCCCGGCATGGGGATCGCTGACCGGGGATTTTTCCGGTTGTTCATTGCCAAATTGAGAGAGTGAGCTGCGCAGGCTGGCTTCGGAATCAATCAGGAACTGGCCTGATGTTACGACGGTATCCCCTTCGCTAAGTCCATCCGCAATTTCAGCCCAATCGTCCTGGGTTATCCCGACGGTGACTTTACGTGGCACAAAGTGGCCGTCGCCTTCACTCAGCAATACCCGGTTTTGGCTGCCGCTAATCAGCAATGCCTGTTGAGGGATCATCAATCGCTGCTGTGGTTTTGGGCTGGCAAGCTGTACTGACAGGTACATGCCCCGTTTTAACAGTTGCTGACTATTCTCCAATACGACACGGGCTTTCAGCGTTCGGGTGCTGCTATCCAGCACGGGGAGCAACTCGCTGACTGTGCCGTGGAATGTTTTTCCCGGCCAGGCATGACTGCTGGCCGTTATCACGCTGCCAACGGTCAACTGTTCCGCCTGTGCTTCCGGGTAATCGACTTCTACCCAGACAAGATCCTGACTTGCCAGCTCGAATAACGGTTGAGCAGGGGTTAACTGCATCCCGGCGCGGACTTCAAGCTTGTTCACGTAGCCAGCTTCTGGTGCGGTAATGGCCATTCTCGGCTGTGGTTTGCCGCTATGCTCCACCTGACGGATTACGGATTCCGGCATAAACAGCAGCGACAGCTTTTGGCGCGCCGCCTGTGTCAGCGAACGGTCATCCAACTGTTGTACCGCCAGATACTCCTGCTGCGCCGCTGCCCAGGCAGGGTTCCACAATATCGCCAGCGTTTCCCCTTTTTTAACCTGCTGTTGCAACGCATTCACATTGAGCTGTTCAACAATGCCGCCGCTGGGCGCGACCAGTGTGCGCAGGCCACGTTCATTAAGCGCTACGGCGCCATAGCCTGGCGTTTGTGTATGGATGGTGCGCATTTCCGCCTGTGCGGTGCGCACCCCCAGATTCTGCTGCTGGCGGGCGCTGATGATCACGCCGCCGTCATCCTGCGCTTCATCGGCATAACGGGGAATTAACTGCATATCCATAAACGGTGATTTACCCGGTTTATCAAAGCGCTTATCGGGCACCATCGGATCGTACCAATACAGCACGCGGTGTTCGTCCGGCAGCGGAGACGCGATCGCGGTCGTCCGGTGTTGCTGACTGCCCCAGAAATAACCGATACCGATAGCGCTGGCGATCGCCAGCGTAAGCAGACTGATTGCGAGTGGTTTATTCATTGCAATGGGGCTCCCTGTGGGGTCAGATAGCGAATGGCTGCCCAAAGTTGAGCCATTTCCCGCGTGGCGTTCAGCGTGGCGATCTGACTTTCGAGCATTGAGCGACGGGCTTCCAGAACAGCGGCAAGGTCGCTGCTGCCGGATTGATACTGGGCTTGAACCAGCCGGATGCGCTGTTGCTGGAGCGGGAGTACGTCATTTTTCTGACGCTGCCAGCGTGACTGGGCCGCCTGATATTGCGCTACTAGCGTGTCAAGCTGTGCCTGATGCTCCCGGCCAGTCAACAGTACTCTGTCACGGGCTTCCTGGCTGCGGGCCACATCGGCGGCATAATCTTTATCCTGCCGTTTGGATTTAAACAGCGGCAGATCGACCGTTACCATCATGCCGGCCATGTCGTCGTAGTTATCCCCGCGCCTGGCATAATAAATCTCGACGCCCACATCGGGGATGGCTGCAACCGCAGATTGGGCCGATCGCGCCTGCGCAAGTTCGGCCTCGCGCTGTGCCAACTGCATTTCCGGGTGCAGATGAATCGTTGTGCTCAGTTCGTCAGGTGAAGCGGGTAAACGTTCAACGCGGGGGAGATCGCCACGAACGTTGATATTCGGCACACCGGTAAGTTGTACCATCCTGGTCTTTGCTACCTGAACATCCCGCTCGGCATCGGCTAATTTATCCTGCATTGTCGCCAGCGTCAGGCGAGCATCCAGCACACTGCTGGCTTCGCTGCCTGCCGCTACGCTGGCTTTTTGCAATGAAATCTGCCGCTGGCTTTCGTTAACCAGTAACTGCACTTGTTTTAACGACTGTTGTGACAGCGCCAGTTCCAGCCAGGCCTGTGCGGTTTCCCGTTGCAGACGGGCACGAATGGCCTCGCTATTGCTGCGCAGGCTATCGGCTTCCACACGGAAGGTCTGCGCCTTGTTTTCGCGTTTGGTGCTGCTGACATAGGTTTGCATGACGCCAATACGTTGCATCGTCATGCCTTCACGCGTCAGTCGGCTACCGTTATTCCCGCCTAATGGCAGGTTCTCAGCGCCAAACCGGAGTTGTGGATCGGGAAGTTGTGTGGCGGAGTCAGCCATGTTTTGCAGCGCGCTAATCTGGTGCTGATTGGCAGACAGGTCAGCAGAATAGCGTTCCGCCGCCTGTAAAGCCTGCTCAAGATCCAGATCTGCCGCAAAGGATACGGCAGGCAACCACAGCAACATCGCCAGCCACGCTCTTACTGAGAGGTGTTTGGGCATATTCATGTTTTTTTTCCGGCTATTTTTGCTGTGGCGTAATAGTGGTCAGGGTATAGCTGCCATCGCTTTGGATAAAACTGAAAGCAACCGGCGTATTCGTCGGTAATGGCTTAAATTCGCCGGAGGCGCCTGGCAGCCTGAACGCCATTGTCATGGCCGGCCACTGCAAATCAGCAATAGGGCGGTGGGAAAGGGTGACGCTATCGGCATTCCATTGTTTAATCGTGCCGGTGGCCTGGTAAATCCTGGCGGTGGTATCCACAGGCGTCATGACGTGGTGCTGGTGTTCATTCGCCCACCGGGGGGAGGAAAAAAGCAGACTGGCGATAATCGCCACGTAAGTGATATGCATAATAATAGCTCCATAAAAACGATAAATAACAATTAATTACGCCAATCGGCGCAGGTTTGTTATCTGTTGTTGAGCTATTCTCTGAAGCGGCAGAAGCGGATTTCAGCCGGGGGACCGGCAACAGGGGGGGAGAACCAGGCATGAGTGGCGCAGTTCACTTCACGCGGTTGATCAACCAGAGCCAGTTCATTACTGACCGGGATTGCCAGTAACGCCAGAGAGGCATTGTCTTGCTTGATGGTATCTGGCACACAGTGTTTTTCACACAGCGGCGTTTGCTGGTCAGCCGGGGGTTTTGGCATCACATCATGGTGAGACGAAGGAGATGTCGTTTGTTGCAGATGCGCCTGATGCTGCATGGATGGGGAAATATGACTGACTGCCAAATCGCATTGGTGCCCGGCGATAGCCAGTTGAGCATTCAGAAATAGCCAGCATAACGCCAATAGCCATCCCCATCTGCCTTTGTTACGCAGATGATGAATGAACGATGGCGATAAACAGGATGCTGACATAACGTATCCTTACAGAAAGTAATAGCAGTGTAATAGCCGGGATTTGCGCGGAGCAAGCAGGGAATTGAAGAGATTTGTAAATTGGCAGAGAGCATCTCCGCCAATGTTATCAATAAGTTAAATGTTAATCATCTAACCGTTACTGAGAAAAAAACTGGTACGTCGTGTCAGAGCGATAAACTTTTCCCGGTTTCAACCAGCAGTCTGGCTGTGGCCAGTCCGGGTGATTGGGGCTGTCCGGCAGAAATTCGCTTTCCAGTGCTATGCCAGCGTAATTTTTATAGGTTCCACCTTCCCGCGATGGCGTACCTGCCAGAAAATTTCCGCTGTAGAGCTGTAATGCGGGTGCGCTGGTGAATACGCTCATTAATACACGCCCATCGGACGACCACAGATTCGCAGCCGGGCTTTCGCTGGAACCACAGGTTCTGTGCAACAGATAGGCATGATCGTAGCCGCTGACGGCAACCTGGTCTTTGTCCCGTAGAAAGTCCTTTTCCAGCGTTTTAGGCTGCCGGAAATCCATCCCGGTGCCTTGTACCTGAACAAGATCGTCGCTTGGAATACCCGCAGGGTTTACCGGCAGGTAATAATCCGCGAACAGCTGTAGCTGGTGTTTACGTATGTCGGTCGGGCTGCCATCAAGGTTAAAATAGGCATGATTGGTCAGGCACACCGGGCAATGTTTTTCAGAGACGGCCTGATATTCGATTTCCAGCGCGTTATGTTCGGTCAGCCGATAACATACCTGCACGTTAAGCTGACCCGGATACCCTTGATCGCCATCCGGTGAATGCAACTGATAAGTGACCTGCGACGCATCCTGGCTGAGAATGCGCCAGCGTCGGGTGTGGAACCCTTCCGGCCCGCCATGCAACTGATGCTCATCCTGATTAGCTGTCAGATGAAAGATTTCATCACCGCAACGAACCGTGGCATTGGCAATCCGGTTGGCATAGCGGCCAATCGATGCGCCGAGATAGGCGCTCTGCTGTGGATATTGTTCAGGTGATGCGCAGCCAAGCAGCACTTCCCGGATACCGTCCTGTATGGGAAGCTGACAGGAAAGCCAGGTGGCGCCCCAGTCCATTAAGCAAACGCGCATACCAGCCAGATTTTGTAATGTGGTCAACTGAAATGGCTGACCGTCCGGCGCCAGCGCAGTGGTTTTTTCATTCAACATGATCGGCTCCTGTGACACGCTAAGTTAGTCTGGATAGCCGTCAGGATGGGCGGATTGCCAGCGCCAGGTATCCTGAGCCATTTCTTCCAGTGAACGTTTTACCCGCCAGTTCAGGTCGTTGGCTGCTTTTTCCGCATCGGCCCAATAGGCGGCCAGATCGCCCTGTCGACGTGGGGCGAAGTGATAGGCAATCGGTTTGCCGCAGGCCTGACTGAAAGCCTCAACCACCTGCAACACACTATAGCCGATGCCTGCTCCCAGATTGTAAATATGCACGCCGGCACGGTTTTGCAGCGCATTCATAGCCGCGACATGCCCATCGGCCAGATCGACAACATGAATGTAATCACGTACCCCCGTGCCGTCTGCCGTCGGGTAATCATTGCCGAAAATGGCTAATGACTCACGGCGGCCAACGGCAACCTGCGCGATATAAGGCGTCAGATTGTTGGGAACCCCCTGTGGATCTTCTCCCATTTCTCCCGAAGGATGCGCGCCAACCGGATTGAAATAGCGCAGCAGTGTGATGCTCCAGTCAGGTTCGGCGTGTTGCAGATCCTGCAAAATTTGTTCGACCATCAGCTTGCTGCGGCCATAAGGGCTGGCAGGATGACCTGTCGGGAAGCTTTCCTGATAGGGAATTTGGGGTTGATCGCCATAAACCGTGGCGGAAGAACTGAAAATCAGGTTTTTTACACCGGCTTTCTTCATCGCTTCCACCAGCACCAGCGTGCCGTAAACATTATTGTCATAATAGCCAATCGGTTGCTGAACGGATTCCCCTACGGCTTTCAAACCTGCGAAGTGAATCACGGATTCAATCGCGTGGCGGGAAAAAATGTCATTCAGCAACGCGCTGTCGCGTATATCGCCCTGATAAAAATCAGGCGTTTTCCCCGTCAATTGCGTAATGGTTTTAACCACGCTGGCTTTGCTATTGCATAAATTGTCGAGAATGATGGGCTGATGCCCGGCGGTCAGCAACTGTACGCAGGTATGGCTTCCTATGTAACCGCTTCCACCCGTAACAAGAACGTTCATAATGACCTCTGTTGTGACGATTCGGCAAAAAATAACATGGCCTGTGGCTGTAAAAGGTGATCTACAGCGAAAACAGCACCTGTTGTCGATGGTTTTTTATGGCGGGCCGGGATAACCCGCTCCTCTCTGGGCCGTTGTTACACAAGGTTGAAAAACGCTCCCGGCGTTTTTTTAACAGATGAGCGCAAATACAAAGTATGAATCAGTTTAAATAAGCGCCGTTTTCTACCTGAAATTTTTTTGACTGGTAGCGTTATCATTCCTATTTCCTTTCATTATGTCCATTACAGCATTCTGATTTGCAATGAGATAATCAATCAGCGTATCGGGGATCTTTATTTATCGCTTTTCTTAACGGGAAGCAGGATGAATTTCTTCCGTTTGATAGTCGTACACGTCATCTCTGGCAACAAACGTTAGCCTGTGCGTAATGCACTGCGGTGCATCCTCTGCATGATGAGAGACAAACAGCAACTGCGTGACGCCTTCCCCAATCAAGATATCCAGCCAGCGGCGAACCAACTGACGATTAAGGGGATCCAACCCCTGTAAAGGTTCATCAAGGATCAATAAGGCAGGGTGCTTAACTAATGCCCTGGCGACCAGCGTTAGCCGCTGTTGTCCCCAAGATAAAGATTGGAACGGAGTATCCGCGATGGCTCCGTTAAGGCCCAGCAGGGCCAGCCATTGATCGGTCAACTGGCGCTGGCGGTCGGAAACCGCCTGATAAATGCCGATAGAGTCAAAAAAGCCGGACAAAATAACGTTACGCACGCTGACACTGACGCGATAATCAAGGTGCAGGCTGCTGCTGACGTACCCGATATGCCGTTTGATATCCCAGATGGTTTCTCCGCTTCCTCGCCGGCGGCCAAACAGCGTGAGATCGTTGCTGTAGCCTTGCGGGTGGTCGCCGGTAATCAGGCTCAACAGGGTGGATTTTCCTGCGCCATTCGGGCCGACAATCTGCCAGTGCTGGCCGGGCAGCACCTCCCATGTCAGCCCATGCAGTATCGGGCGATCGTTGTACTGCACGATGCCATTGCGCAACGTGATAAGGGGTTGGCGGGCGGGAAGCGTCGAATACAGCTTTGGATCTTCCGGTTCGGGAAGGGCACTGCCTTGCAGCTTTTCACTGTAGGCTAACTGGGCAATAAGGGCTTCTGAAAGGATGTCTTCACGTTTGCCGATACGGGTTAACGTACAATCGGCAAGAATACCAACGTGATTGATAAAATCGGGAATATCATCAAAGCGATTGAGGATCAGCACCAGCGTGTAGCCCTCATTGGCAAGTTCAGGCAGCCGTGCGGCAAGTTGCTCGCGAGAGGCGACATCAAGTCCGTCAAAGGGTTCGTCCAGAATAAGCAAGTCCGGCTGTGGAATCAGCGCCTGACACAGCATGGTTTTACGCGTTTCGCCGGTGGAAAGATACTTGAAACGGCGATCCAGCAGATGCCCGATATCAAACTGCTGCGCCAGACGTTGGCAGCGAGCCTGATCGTTTACCGTATCCTGAATCACCTCTGCGGTCGTGCGCCCGGTATCGTCTTCATCAGCACTCAGCATGTCAGTGTTATTGCGTTGCCATTCCGCAGAGACTAACTGCTGCAACTGCTCAAATGACAACCGGGTGATGAGCTGAAAATCGCATCGGCGCTCACCGCTCAGTAGCGGTAACTCGCCAGACAAGGCCCGCGCCAGCGCCGATTTTCCGCTGCCGTTGGCACCGACAAAAGCCCAGCATTGATCTTTCCTGAGCGTCAGTTCATCCAGACGTAACATGCGGGTATCACTTAGCCGGAATAACCCCTGCGATATTTGCAACAACGACATTTTTCTACCTTCCTACGACGGGTGTAAAATTCGGAACTTAATGGTATCTCAGACAGAGGGCCGGTTTAGCAGAGTGTCGCAATAATGACTTTATCGGCATTAAAATAAGCGCTGACATCCCGATCGTGCCTGAGCTGTTGTTGTGCGACAACATCATTAGGGACGGTGGCGCACAGCGTTTCCCCCCCCGACAAGGTAACCAGAACCTCGCTGTTTTCGGCACCGGGCTGGATGCTGCTGATCCGCCCATGAAGGACGTTATCCGCTTCAGCCTCCGGCGGCATTCCCACGCATAAATTTACCCAGGGAGCCTTAACCAGCACCAAGACTTCTTTACCTGGTGTGAGTAGTAAGCGTTCGGCGCTTTGTTGGGTAATCAACGCGTTAATCGACGTTTTACCATCAGCGAGTAAAATTTCCAGATGCTGCTGCACCTTTTGATCGCTGCGTGCGAGCACGGTTCCAAAAAACTGATTTCTGGCGCTGGTTTGTAGTGAAAAACGTGCGATGGCCGCCAGCAAACTGTCCAGCGGCAAATTGTCTTCCTGCAATACATCAAAGGCCTTTTGCTGAATTTGCGCGAGCAAGTCATAAAGCTGAATCAGCCGTTCACCATAGTGCGTAATCTGGGCTCCGCCGCCGCCTTTCCCTCCTGTCATGCGCTCAACTAATGTTTGTTCCGCTAACTGATTCATTTCATTGATCGCATCCCATGCGCTTTTATAACTGATCCCTGCCAGTTTGGCGCCCCGACTGATTGAACCGGTATGACGAATTTGTTTGAGTAATTCGATTCGGCGCGGATCGGCAAATAAACGCTGCTGGAGTTTCAGGGTAAGAAGGATTTCAGCTTGCATGGCTAAGGGTCCGGGTGGGTTATAGCTGATTTTAATAACCTGTATTGTCGTCATTTTTTTCATCAGGGGCAAATCGCACGAATGGCAGCACTATTTTCTGTTGTTGAAGTAGACTACCAATCCGTTATTATGCCTATGATAGATTAGGGTGAAACAGTTCATTGAGTGAGCGACTGGCGTCACTGTTGCGATAAGTGAGGTAAGCATGTTGGATTTATTAATAAGTCTGCTATTTGCAGTAGCTATGGTGCCGGTCATGATGGCAATTATTCTGGGTTCCATTTATGGTCTGGGCGAGGTGTTTAACATTCTTTCCAGAATTGGTCATACAGAAGAGCACACCGCTAAAAAGCAGCATTGATTTTACTTCTCATTCCCCGATTTTGATGTCCGGCGTCCTGCCGGACGTCTTCTTCTCATGATCCCGTAAGTTGCCGATAAACTGAATGACACTGTTTGAATTTTCGTTATATTATCCATTACACAACGATGGTTATCGGGAGACGGGAATGAAACAGCAATGGTTAAAATGGTTTGCTGCGTTGGCGTTCAGTCTGGGAATGGCAGTACCGGCAACGGCAGCGGAAGAAAAGGTGACGGTATTCGCCGCCGCTTCATTGACTAACGCATTACAAGAGATTGCGACACAGTACCAGAAAGAGAAAAACGTTGTGGTTGTCGCCTCTTTTGCCTCATCGTCAACTCTGGCTCGTCAGATTGAACAGGGAGCGCCCGCAAACATATTTATCTCTGCAGATCAGCAGTGGATGGATTACATCCAGGATAAAAAGCTGATAGATACGGATAGCCGTTCTACGCTGTTAGGTAATGAACTGGTGGTGATTGCGCCTAAGAGCAGCCCGCTAAAAGATATTGCTATTAATGATAAGACCGACTGGAAAAGTCTGTTGAAAGGTGGACGCCTGGCGGTTGGCGACCCGGATCATGTGCCAGTCGGTATCTATGCCAAAGAAGCATTGCAAAACTTAAAAGCCTGGGATGAGCTTTCTCCGCTGATGGCGCGCGCAAATAGCGTGCGTGCCGCAATGGCGCTGGTTGAACGTGAAGAAGCGCCGTTGGGTATTGTGTATGGTTCGGATGTCGTTGCCAGTGACAAAGTGAAGGTTATCGGGTTGTTCCCGACGGACAGCCATAAACCGGTGGAATACCCAATGGCGATAGTAAAAGATCACACAAACCGGGAGGTGACGGCTTTTTACGCCCACCTGAAAACGGCGGAAGCCGCTGAGATATTTAAACGCTATGGATTTACCCCCCGTTAATGATGTTAAGTGACTATGAGTGGCAGGCCGTTGAACTGAGTCTCAAGGTTTCTGTGGTGGCTGTGGTTTGCAGCCTGCCGCTAGGGATACTGATGGCGTGGATTCTGGTGCGCTGCCGGTTCCCTGGTAAATCGCTGCTTGATAGCATCATCCATCTACCGCTGGTGTTGCCGCCGGTTGTCATTGGTTATTTGTTGCTGATCGTCATGGGGCGTCGAGGGATTATTGGCACCTGGCTGCACGACTGGTTTGGTTTCAGTTTTAGTTTCAGTTGGCGCGGTGCCGCGCTGGCATCAGCCATTGTCGCGTTTCCCCTGATGGTCAGAGCGATACGTTTGTCGCTGGAAGCGGTGGATACGCGTCTTGAACAGGCTGCACGAACGCTGGGAGCCGCGCCCTGGCGGGTATTTTTCACCATCACCTTACCGTTGTCGTTTCCCGGCATCGTCGTCGGCACGGTTTTGGCATTTGCCCGTTCTTTGGGTGAGTTCGGTGCCACCATCACCTTTGTTTCCAATATTCCTGGGGAAACCAGAACCATCCCTCTGGCGATGTACACGCTGATCGAAACGCCGGGAGCGGAATCCGCCGCCGCGAGGCTGTGTATTATTGCGATCGCCCTCTCGCTGGCATCGCTGCTGATTTCGGAATGGTTGACGCACTGGAGCCGTAAGCGGTTGGGGGGATAATGCTGCAACTCGATTTTAACCAGCAGCTTGGCGATCTGCATCTCAGCGTAAAAGCGGACTTACCCGCCAGCGGCATTACTGCCGTTTTTGGCGTCTCTGGTGCGGGGAAAACGTCATTAATCAATGCCATTGTTGGATTAACCCGGCCAGCATCAGGGCATATCGTGCTTAATGATCATGTGTTGGTGGATACCCGGCGGCATATTTTCCTGCCGCCGGAAAAGCGCCACGTCGGCTACGTTTTTCAGGATGCCCGTCTGTTTCCTCATTATCGTGTACGCGGAAATCTACGTTATGGTATGGCCAGAACCATGAGCGGGCAGTTTGATGATATTGTCGGGCTACTGGGCATTGAACGTATACTGAATCGCTATCCGCTGACCTTGTCGGGTGGTGAAAAACAGCGTGTGGCTATTGGTCGTGCGTTATTGACCGCACCCGAGCTGCTACTGATGGATGAGCCTTTGGCCTCCCTCGATTTGCCGAGAAAACGCGAGCTGCTGCCCTATCTCGAACGGCTGGCAAAAGAAGTGAATATTCCCATTCTGTATGTCAGCCACAGTATGGAGGAAATTCTTCGGCTGGCGGATCGCGTACTGGTGTTGGATCAGGGCAGAGTGAAAGCTCAGGGTATACTGGAGGAGGTGTGGGCCAGCAGTGCGTTACGTCCCTGGCTGCCGCGGGAAGAGCAGAGCAGCATACTGAATGTCCGTGTGCTTGCGCACCATGAACGTTACGCGATGACGGCGCTGTCGCTGGGCGATAGGCACCTGTGGGTGGGAAGAGTGGATGCGCCGATTAATACTCCGCTGCGCATCAGGATCAATGCCGCCGATGTCTCTCTGGTATTGCAGCCGCCAATGGTGAGCAGCATCCGCAACATCCTTCCTGCCAGAGTGATCGAGTGCATTGACGTTGAGGCGCAGATCGAGGTTAAGCTCGCTGTCGGTAATCAAACCTTGTGGGCAAGAATTACGCCGTGGGCACGTGATGATCTGGGGCTACGTCCGGATCAGCAGCTCTACGCGCAGGTAAAAAGCGTGTCGATCACCGCGTGAAAACGTTGCATTTGCTGGGGCAACGTTTCGAGTCAGATTTTACTGCAGCACTCTTGTACGGATCACCTCAGCGATACCGGGTTCTTCATTGTGGCCGATAACCAGATTGGCACAGGCTTTGATTTCGTCGGCGCTGTTGCCCATCGCCACGCCGAGTCCTGCCCCGACCAGCATACTGCGGTCGTTAAAGTTATCGCCAAAGGCGACAACCTCTTTCATACTGATACCTTGCTCTTCAACCCATTGCTGCAACAGTTTCCCTTTGCTGTTGCCGGTTTGCGCAATATCGACCTGATCCAGCCACGACCATTCACAGGCTAATCCAAGTTCTTTTTCCACGGTGCCGGAGAAATCGTTTAAGGTAGGGATATCCGCGTGGGAGGTGGCAAATTTCCAGATAGACAGCGCCGAATCCGTTTGCCGCACTAAATCCGTCACCTGTTTGAACGATGGGCGTTGCAATTCCGGTAATGTCGAGGCCCACGCCTGAGTACGGGTAACATGCCCGGTGGGATATTGATAATACATGGCATCATCGGCATACATCAGGCCGTGGATATCAAACTTTTGCAATAGTTTCAGCACACTTTTAGCCTGATCGGCAGACAGCGGGTTAGTATGTGACGCCTGACCTGACAGATAATCATACACGTAGGTTCCATTACAGCAGATGGCGGGAGTATCGAGTTGCAGTGCCTGATAAAAAGGGTGAATTGCCGAGTGGTGACGCCCGGTAACGATAACCACTTTTATACCTTGCTGGCGTGCCAGCGCCAGGGCGGCAAGCGATTCCGGCAGGATTTTTTTCTGTCTGTCCAAAAGCGTTCCGTCAAGATCGAGTGCAATTACACGATAGGTCATAGTAGTCTCGCAAAGTGTCATAGAATAAAACGATTGACGATGATGGTACACCGTAAGTCAGGTTGCGCAAAATGCTGCTTTTGATGAAAAATTCTGCATAGCCTGAGCAGTAACATTCGCATGAACAAGGAGAATATGATGCAGCAAGTGGTATATGTCGCCAGCCCGGAAAGTCAGCAGATCCATGTGTGGCAACTCGGTGCGCAAGGCGGGCTGACGTTATTACAGATCGTTGATGTACCTGGGCAGGTACAGCCGATGGCGATTGCGCCTGATAAACGCCATTTATATGTGGGTGTTCGTCCGGCGTTTAGTGTTATCAGTTACCGTATTGATAATAAAGGATTGTTGACTGAAGCTGGGTCGGCGCCGTTACCCGGTAGCCCGACGCATCTCTCTACCGATCGTCAGGGGCGTTTCCTGTTCTGCGCTTCCTACAGTGGCGCCTGCGTCAGCGTCAGCCCCATTGACGAGAATGGCGTAGTTGGTGCGCCTATCCAGCAGTTGGACGGTCTGGAGGGGTGTCACTCCACCAATATCGACCCCACCAATACGGTTGTTTGGGCGCCCTGTCTGAAAGAAGATCGTATCCGTTTGTATGATTTGAGTCCGGCGGGGGAACTGAGCGCGCATCACTTGTCGGCATTGACGACCGCCGCAGGAGCGGGGCCGCGCCATATGGCATTCCATCCCAATCAGCATTTTGCCTATTGTGTGAACGAACTGAACAGTTCGGTGGATGTTTACCAGCTTAATGCGCCCGATGGTCAATTGCAGAAAGTTCAGACGCTGGATGCGATGCCTGCCGGTTTTGCCGAGACGCGCTGGGCGGCGGATATTCACATTACGCCGGATGGCCGCTTCCTGTATATCAGCGATCGTACCGCCAGCTTGTTGAGCATTTTCCAGGTATCCGAAGATGGCAGCGCCTTGTCATTGAGTGGGCATCAGCCGACGGAGATACAGCCTCGCGGTTTCAATATTGACCATAGCGGTGAATTCCTGATTTCTGCCGGTCAGAAGTCACAGCATATTGAGGTGTATCGTATTAATGGTGCCGATGGCGCATTACAGCCGCTGGCGCGTTATGCGGTAGGGCAGGGGCCGATGTGGGTGAGCGTTCTGGCCTTGGATTGAGTCTGAGTAGAGGAAGTGGCGTGGCTTTCAGCCCTGCGTGATAAACAGGGCTGAAAAAACATATCAGCCGCGGTACTCAATGATCGATAAGCCAGCGTTGTAATCGGTGCTATAGATAATGCCTTCTGCATCGACAAAAACATCACAGGACTGAATCACTCGCGGTCGGCCAGGGCGCTTGTCTATCATTCTCTGTGGCGCCGCCGGCACCAGCGCCCCGGTCTCCTTTGGCCGGTAAGGGTTGCTGATATCGTAAGCCCTGATGCCTGCGTTCTGATAGGTGGCGAAAATCAACGTTGAGCTGATAAAACTGCCCGGCCGGTTTTCGTGCAGGTTATGCGGGCCAAAGTGTGCGCCTTTTTTGACATAATCCGCTTCAGTAGGTTGTGGGAAGGTGGCAATACTGACCGGATTGCTCGGCTCCCGAATATCAAACACCCAGATAAGTTTCTCACCATCTTCCTGGTTATCCAGCACCGCCTCATCTAGCACGATAAGCAAGTTACGATCGGGCAGCGGAAGCGCGGTATGCGTGCCGCCGCCAAACGGCGGGCTCCAGTTGCGGTGGCTGATAAGCTGTGGATTATGGCGATCGCTGACGTCCAGCAGCGTTAATCCTCCGTCACGCCAACTACCGTAGGCGGTATCGCCGCTGATAATGGCATGATGCAACGCATATCGCTTACCTTTCGGCCAGTTGGCGGCCTCGCCGCCTGCGGTGTGCATACCGGGCAGCCAGTAACGTCCGGCAACTTCCGGGCACTTGGGATCGGCCAGATCGATGGTCAGGAAAATGTAGTCGCTGTATCCGTCCAGCAGTGCGGAAACATAGGCCCAGCGCCCGCCAACGTACCAGATACGGTGAATGCCGATGCCATCCAAAGACAGAAAACTGATTTCGCGTGGTTTATCCGGCGTTGAAATATCAAAAATACGCAGCCCCGCACTCCAGCTTCTGCCCTGTTGTTTGGTGCTTACCGTCTCGGCAACCGAGCGCGTGTAGTAAACTTTTTCTTCGGCAAAACGGGCATCTGCGAACAGATCCCGTGCATTGACAACCAACAGCAAGTCATCGTGCGCCTGGAGGTGTATATTCCAGGTTCCTGGCGGTGCGGCGATAAACCCCGCTGATTTGGGATTTTTGGCGTCACGGACATCAACAATGGATACGCCTTGAGAAACCATGTGTCCGATATAGGCATAACCACGATGTACCATGATCTGTACGCCATCAGGTTTGCCGCCCTGATCGCTGTGTCCGATCAGCCGCATATTGCGGCTGTATTCCGGTGTTGGCAGAGGTGTTAATGCCATCAGTTATCCCCCTTCTTATTTAGCCTGTCTGGCTTCCAATGTAGCAAACCAGGGGGCAATGAAATCATCGGTCTGGCCCCAGCCGGGGATAATTTTAGCCAATCCGGCCACGTTTACCGGGCCCGGTTGGCTGGCTAACAGTGCCTGAGGAATAACCGCAGCTTTGAACTCATAAGTGGCGGGTGTCGGTTCGCCGGCAATTTTATTGGCGACCAGGCGCAGATTTACTTTTCCAATCAGTTTGGGATCGACCGCCACGCTGACTTTCCACGGGCTATTGGCTTCGCGCATTAGTTGCAGATCCTGATTGGAGATATCAATGCTGTAGATTTTGATTTCGGTACGGCCATTTTCCTTCAGTGCCTTATAGGCGCCCTGAGTGAACGCATCCCATGCTCCCCAGATTGCATCAATCTTGCCTTTCGGATACTTGGCCAGCACTGCACCGACTTTGTTGGCTGTATCGCCCTGCACATCAGAAGAGACGGCGCCAATGGATTCAAGTTCTTTGATTCCCGGATTGGCTTTCAGGATTTGCTGATAGGCGAGCTGACGGCGTTCCATTGGCGGGAAGCCGGCTACCCATAGTTTGATGATATTTGCCTTGCCGTTGAAATCTTTAACCAATTGACCGAATGACTCATGGGTTAGAGAGGCGTCATCCTGCTGAGAAACCGTTACGCCGGGGATCTCGCCATTGACGGCGGTATCAAAGACAGAAACGGCAATGCCGCTGTCGACAATGCGTTTGATTAGCTCGGTGGAATAGGGATCGCGTCCTTGTGACAGAATAATGCCGTCGTATTTTTGGCTGATGGCCTGATTAACAAAATCCTGAAAACGGGCATCGTCGCCATTGCTCAGAAAAGTGCTGACTTTAAAGCCGAGCTTTTTGCCTTCTTCGAGTACCCCTGAAATAAACTGTGTGGTGTTGTCATCAGAGCCAAGATTGCGGATAACCGCGATACGTACCGGGCCGTCATGTTGAGCCAGAGCGGCGGGAATTGGCGCGATGGCGGCGGTTTGGCTGGCGAATACCGGTAAAGTCGTCGCCAGGCTCAACGCTATCAATGCAGGGGTAAATTTCTTCATTATCAGCTCCATGGTGTGTCAGCAATTTGTTGTTTTTGAAATTGAAATAGGTTTTGTGGCATTGGATGATGGTTTTATAGCTATCTTTATGTCTGGATGTCTATTTTAAATAGATAGCGCATCATAACCGCTAAGTGATGGATGTAAAATGGGAAGCATTATGAATTTTAAATTTAAGTTATAACCTTTAGTTTGCTTATGGGATGAAGGAAGGGAGCGGCGTGGGGGGAGCGTGGCAGTCCGCTCCCGGCGTTTTTATCAGGCGGCGATTTCTACCGTTGCACTGTTAAACTGTACTTTCTGACCGGCAATAATCTTGCAGCGCTTACGCGTTTCTGCTTGCCCGTCAACGCTGACCGCTCCTGAGGCAATCGCCACCTTAGCTGCGGCGCCGCTTTCACTCCAGCCCAGCAGTTTCAATAAATCACACAGTTCAACGTGCGGGTGATTGCCCAGATGAAAGATTTCCATAATTTCCTGATTTGTATGGGTTAAAAGGGGGTTGGTATATTAACGTGCGGCGTCATCGTGATATTCCTCGCACGCCTGTAAGGTATTCTGAATTAAGGTCGCCACCGTCATCGGCCCGACACCGCCGGGTACTGGGCTAATGTAAGCGGCTCTTTCCTGCGCGGTTTCGAATTCTACATCACCGACGACCTTACCGCTTTCCAGTCGATTGATACCGACATCAAGTACGATCGCCCCCGGTTTGATCCATTCGCCAGGGATAAAACCGGGTTTACCCACGGCGATAACCAACAGATCCGCGTTTTCAACGTGATGGCGCAGATTTCTGGTGAAACGATGGGTAACCGTGGTGGTGCAGCCAGCCAGCAGCAGCTCCAGACTCATTGGCCGACCAACGATATTGGACGCGCCAACGACAACGGCATTCAGACCAGACGTTTCGATATTATAGCGCTCAAGCAGCGTGATGATCCCGCGTGGCGTACAGGCGCGTAACAGCGGCGCACGCTGACAAAGACGTCCGACATTATACGGGTGAAAGCCATCAACATCTTTATCAGGCGCAATACGCTCAATCACGCTGGTATTATCAATGCCTTCAGGCAAGGGAAGCTGAACCAGAATACCATCAATCGTAATATCCGCATTTAGCCGGTCAATTAACCCCAACAATTCGGATTCGGTAGTGGTAGACGGTAAGTCATAAGAACGTGAGATGAAGCCGACTTCTTCGCAGACTTTGCGCTTGCTGGCAACATAAATTTGTGATGCCGGATTGTCTCCAACCAGAATCACCGCCAGACCCGGCGCACGTTTACCCGCTGCCAGGCGTTGTTGTACCTGCGCCGCGACTTCGTTCTTAACCTGCTGCGCAATCGTTTTACCATCAATAATCTTTGCTGACATCTGAGATGAGATCCATCAATTTTATAAGCGAGGGAATGGCGCTATTTTGGCAGAAGCCGCGCGCGCTGTCAGGCATTGTGTAAATATAATCATAAGAATAGTGGCAACCTTGTGTCACCATTGTGCCATCTACCCTGTCAGCACCAATCTCTGTTCAGCCAATGGCATTGGCGTCAGATACTTCGCTCACTATCCATACCGGTAAGTTATATTAATAGTGTTAATTATTAACATATTGTTTTATTAACGTGGAAAACTACCTGAATGGTGGCGAGATATCGCTATTCACGGTGATTCATCGTTTTACCCGCTACTGTATAGAGTAATGTATGTATTCTCATCTATTCTGATCAGCAAAGTTGCACTCATCTCATTCATCCTCATCGTTTTTAAAAACACGGCTATACTTTAAATGATTTAATGTGTTTACGTTTTTTTACAATGTACTGACAGTTAAGAACTGGCAGCATGAAAGGAGTTTGGGTATGAGTATTACAAATGAACTGCATGTGGCGAAAAAAATATCGTGGGGGAGCATCATTGGCGGCGTAATAACAGTGTTAGCCATCTCGCTATTGCTGTCTACGCTTGGCACCAGCCTGGGCTTTTCGATTGTTGATCCCCTGTCTGATGAGCCGGTTAGCGGTGTTGGCACCACGGTTTTGGTTTGGTCTGCTGTTTCCATCATCATCAGTCTGGCCGCAGGGGCATTTATTGCTGGCCGGCTGGCGGCAATGGATGGCTTAATTCATGGCTTCCTGGTTTGGGCAACGGCGCTGATTGTTGCCGCCGTTTTAGGCAGCATGGTGCTTGGGGGGGCGATGAAAGCTACCGGTAATGCGTTAGGGTCGGTGGCGTCGTTAACCGGTAACGTCATCTCTGGCGCCGGTTCCGCTGTAGGAGATGGTTTACAGGGGCTGGGCAGTATGGGCGGAAAGGCGTTTGATAATCTTAATCTGGACACTACGCTGCAACCAGAAGAGATGAGCAACGAGGTGGCTGCGGCTCTACGAAAAAGCAATATTGAATCGTTGCAGCCAGACTATATGAAAACGCAGTTAGAGGGGGCCAAAACTGAAATTGGCGAAGCGGTAAAAGCGATTGCTATCAACCCAAATAACGGCGATGTAATTGTGCAGAACCTGATCGAAAAGCTGAAAAAACGTGGTGAAGCGTTAGCGAAAGACGTTGACCGCGATAGCTTAACCAAAGCGCTGTCTGAAAATACCTCAATGTCGCAGGAAGAAGTGAACAAAACCGTTGATAACCTGATTGAAGCCAAGAATAGAACGACCCAGTTGGTCAACCAGCGCCTGAATGACGTTGAAGCCGCAATTGAACGGGCAAAACAGCAATATGCTGATTTTAAACAGGAAGCGCGTGAAGAGGCTGCCGCCGCCGCTTCTGCCATGGCTCATGCTGCGCTGTGGTCATTCTTTGCTTTGCTGATTGGCGCGATTGTCAGTGCGATGGCAGGGCTGTGGGGGGTTAAAACTTGTAACAAGCACCTCAACGTTGAGCGGTAACCAGGCATCGGTTGGTTACACGCGTTAGCCTGGTGTCACAATGCGGCTTGATTAAGCATGTGATACCTCTTCTACCACGGGGGAGGTGTCGTAAACGGAAGCCTCACCCCGTTTTTCCCTCTGAATATTCAACGTCAGTGTACGGTGCTGAACGTTGTTATTTCCTAAATTAATCTATTATTAACTCAGTAGCCTGAATATTGAGGAATGCGGATGCCTTTCCATAAAGTTATCGCATTTCGTACATCTGGCCCTCTGATTTTTTATCGTATTTTTCGATGACTCTCTCATGTATGTAATCGAATTTTTAGATAATTGTGATGAGGAGTTTGTAATATCATGAATTCATAGTATGTAAACCATGAAAACAGAACAGGAGGAGCAACATCGATTTTACTTCAGGAAACCAATAAATGAACCGGAGGTAAAGGGCAATGGGCATTGAAACCCGGATGATTGAGTTGATTGTTCAGTCTGGAGAAGCGCGTTCTTGTGCAATGGAGGCTTTGCGTTCTTCCCGCAAGGGGGACTGGGATCAGGTAAATCAGCTATTAAGGATGGCTACCATTGCTATTCGCAAAGCGCAGTCTATTCAGACAGAATTCATTGGCGGTAATGAGGGTAAAGAAAAAATTGACCTCGACCTTATCATTGTACATGCTCAGGATCACTTGATGAATGCGATGTTGTGTCGTGAACTGACTGAAGAAATTATCGCTCTTAGAAAAGAGTTATATGAAGTAAAAATCAAATAAATGCTATAGTATTAGCATGTTATGCCTACATTGGTTGAAAGGCCTGTACCGATGCGTTGAGGCCATACCGGAATTTATGCAGAACTTCCGCCTCAGGGCCGCTCCCTTCATTGTCATAAAAATGTGACGTCTATCACTAAAATTATTCCTTGAATTTTTCTTTGCCGCCACCATGTTTTCTGGTAGACAAGCAATGCTTGCCTTATATGTTGAACTTTTGAATGTCTGGCATCACATATTCAGGAGGTTAATTATGGCGCTAACAACCTTGTCATTATTCCCTGACATCTCCAGTACGCTCTTTTCCGATCGCTTTAACCGTATTGATCGGCTATTCAGTCAGCTAACCGGGGATGCGCCTTTAGCAACGACACCGTCGTATGATATCCGCCGTCTGGATGATAACCGGTATGGCATAACGTTGAGTGTTCCAGGTTGGAAAGAGGACGAACTGGATATAAAAACGGCGGGTGGTCGGCTGATTGTTTCGGGTAAGCGTGAAGAGGAAAATAACGCTGAAGATGAAAACTGGTTGCATCGTGGGATTAGCCGCGCGGATTTCAGCATCAGTTATTCCTTGCCTGAGCATATAAAAGTACAGGGAGCCGCGCTGGAAAATGGTCTGCTGACAATCGATCTCTACCAGGAGGTTCCTGAAAGCGAAAAACCGCAAAAGATCGCGATAGACAGTCGCGGCAAGGCCATTGAGCATCAGGCTTGAATTTTTCCATGATGTAACAATATCGACAGGGCGTAATCATTGCGCCCTGTCGTTTTTTTCGTGACTGAGAATTTGAGATCTCAGTACCCGAATAACAATTTTAAGACCGGGTGGTCTGGCGCAGGCATAGCCAGAAGATGAGTAGCGCGGTGTATTCACCAATGAAGGTGTCAGCCTGCAATCAACCATTCATCCGCATCGTTAAACATCTCTTCAACCAGGCGGTTCAGGATAGCTTTATCCGATTTGCTGGCGTCGGTGTTAATTGTATTTGCCTGCATTGCCTTTGCTCTTACATCAGCGTCAGGGAAAACGCGATGCACACGCTTTACAAATTCGGTCTCGATCATTACGTGAGCATTGCTCAATCCGGCAACATTACGTTTATCGTATACGAGTTCCACAAACATAGTTCACCTCATCATTAACTGTTTGGATATACAGTAATAAGATAAAGGGGCTTTGGAAAGAGGATTTATAAAAAATAATGCACCGTGGTGTGCCGATGCCCGTGATTTATTCACTAACGTCAGGAATTTGGATGGCGCTACAGAAAAAATGTGGGTTGACAGGTTAGGGAAAATGCGTCTTACACTGGTTGGTATTGATTATGATGCAAATCAGGCGATGCTTAACTATGGGTATATCACGAAGAAGTCTTTTGAGTTGGCTGCTGCCATCAGCACTTCTAACGAAGTTCTCCTCAGCGAAAGCGATGGGAAGTATTACCGATGAGGCGGCGAACGGCCCAAAACAGTAGCCGCTGGTTCGACGCCTGAGTCGACCGGCGGTGTAGGTGATGCATCCGTTCGCCATGATCTTGCCAAAAAGACTGGCGCATGGATGAGCGGTTTTTCCCGTGACGCGGTTTATTCGGGAAACATCGGTGAGTATTTGAGTAAATCTATCCGCTATGTGACACCGGAAATGTTTGGTGCCTTAGGTGATGGGAATACTGATGACACCGATGCTATTCAGGCTGCGATCGAATATTTAAAAACAGACAGCACGAAATCCGGGCTCATCGGATACGGTGATTATGCAATTTCTTCCTCGCTGGTAATATCCGGGTTTGCCTATGGGTTTAAAATGCATTTGCGTAGCCTGCGGGCATTGGGCATATGGCAGGATTACGATAACTGGAAAACGGCTGCTCCACTGATATTGATTGGTGGCGATGGCGGAATGGTCGGTCTGGATATCCGTTGTGAATATGTGGACGGTGGCGGTAAAGCCGACTGGATGAATATTACCGCTCAGGGGTGCGGCGGTTCTCATTTTCATGCTGAACGACTTACTGACGTTGTAAATGGTGTGGCGGCAAAGGGCGACACAACCTGGCCTGTCGCATCAAACAAGGTAACTGGCGGATATTGGGGGAGGGGAGTTGGTGTTGGCATCTGGCTACAGCGAGGGAATGGCGGAACTTCACCGGTTGTTGAAGGCTGGATTATTGATGTTAATTTCATCCAAAATTTTCAGAACGGCGGCGCGCTACTGAGACATGGCGCTCAATACGCCAATGTTCGAGGCCAGTTTGATTTTAATGGAAGATATTTATCTGAGGTTACTGTATCTGAAAATACAACCAATGGATTAACACGCGGCGATACGGTCACCTATGGAACGCACACCGCGGAAATAATTGCTTTTTATCAGCACCCCATCGGTACATATAAATTGTTATTGGCTGAGGGGCATAACGTATCAACTAAAGGCAGTCATTTTTCTGTCGATGCAACATTAACGCATTCCAATTCGTCATGGTCATCAACGATTATTGCAGTTAAAACACCCGCATCCTCACATTGGTATCCGGATATTATCCATGATTTTACCGGAGGAAGTTTCGGGAAATGTACTATCTTCTCTCCGTACTGTGGGGGTATTGTCGGCGGATTATTACACAGTTCGGTTTACTATTTCGGTAATAGCTCATCAGCTACAACAAACAGTGTAAACGGGGCTCAGTGGGTTCATAGCGGGTCTGTAATGTCTCTTCGGGATGCGTACAGAGATAATTACGTGCTGGACATTGCAGAAAAGTTCATGGCGCCGGGGTGTCATCTTTATATGCGTGCATATCGCATATATGGCTCGGAGGTAGGGCTTACTCTTTTACAGAGTAAGTCGACGCTCATTCGTACGTTCACATACGCTGGAGATGAATCCGTAGCTAATTTGCAAGAAGTGTGGAGGTTGACGCTTAAGTCTACGCTAGGCGGTATTGCGGGCGAATGCCTTGTTTATGTCTCTAAGTCTGGAATTAGTATTGTCAATAATACGATTACAGGAGTGACATTATCAGCAAGTGGATTCTTGCTTTCAGGTAGTCAGGGCTCACAGGCCAGTATGTTCATTTTGATAAACTTCCAGAGGATATAATGATGCCCATTTTGGGCTACAGGATTCGAACTAACCACGAATCGACTTTGATTTTAAAGGATTTTCACCAGTCAGAGAAATGCTGCGGCCTCCAAACCTTTCGGGCTGGTTTTTTGCGGGTTAGCCGCAAAAGACGATGAATTATATCCTGTTTTCCATTGGTGTATAGATAAAGGGGATTTGTCCCTTTATCTATAGCGGGCATCATTTAGAGAAGATATCCATTCTGCAACCCGTAATTAATCCCACCCTCCCAATCAGAAGTAAGGAAATTTTTAACAAGACTAAACAAATGCATTACAGCATCATCATAAATAGGATTCTTTACATATCCCTCTAAATATCTGTATTCTCTGTCAGTGTTCTTTTGCTTACGCAGTACATAGATTTGATCAACTTTATATTTATTCAAATTGATATTTTCAGTCAACTTCAACCATTCTGCCACTACAATATACATTGCATTAGGATTTTTTAACTTGATTTCCTCTGCTGCTGTGGAAACATCTTGTAGCATCGTCTTATCCAGATAAGTTTTACATTCTATTGCTATTGCAGGTATATCCCAAATATGATCCTCATCTACATCAGAGCCATTACAGCTCATCTTAGCATTAACACTTATTCCTATTGAAAAATCATGATCCTTCTTCTCAATAATAGCATATGGTCTTTCAACCATATTTTCATATGAACTTGACCGGAAAAATATATCTTTAAATGAATGAGATTTTCCGATTAATGCATGAGGACTTATCTCTTCAACTATATCTTTGAATAAATAATACATGAACTCTTCAAGAACAGATGAGTGTAAGTTCGATCTTGAATCGAAATGTTCCGCATACTCCTGAATGTCAAGAAAGTCTTTATAGTCATTCAAAAGTCTAACTCTTTCATTAATTATCTTCTGACTCTCTTCAAGAAATGTGTCTTTAAATGGCCCTTTTATTTCTAAATTATTTTTCTTCCAAGTCTCATATCTCTCATTTATTTCTTTTAAATATAAAACTGACTTTCCGTCTGTATATTTTATTTTACTGTTAAGTTTTTGGAAAATATTATTTCCATGTACAAATACATTATTTCTTATCATTAAAAAATACCTCTTTAAGGATATTTAAAGCAATGGCTTTAGCCATTAATGGAGGAACAGCATTTCCTATTTGGTTATATTGACATAAATATTTTTCATCCTCACGTCCCTCGCGTTGTAAAAGTTTATGACTTACTACAGTCGGTTTACCTTTAAACACATACCAGTCAGGGAATGATTGAATTCTAGCGCCTTCTCTAGCAGTGAAATTTCTATTTAAATATGGATGAACAAAATTAGCATAAAATGATGCTGCAATTGTATGACACGGTTTGTCTGGATGCATACGTCGATTATTTTGATCGTATACTTTTTCGGATATTTCCTTGCTATTTCTTTTATATGGTTTCAAGTGCTCAGGAACATCAGAGGTAGACTGCCCCCAAATCATAGTTGAAAAGCGTTCAACTAATCGTTTTGAATGGTTCATAGCCTTATGATTAGAAATTTTATTGCTATTTTGTCTAAGGATTTTTTGATAATCGGTAAGTGGAGGTTGATTATATTCCATCTCCTCACTTCCTTCACGAGCATTGATTTGAGGAAGATCGGAGATAGCCTCCCACAGTGTAGTTGTCCTTAATAATCCATCATCCCCATTAACACTGTGTGTTGGCTTAGGGAATGGATTTTTCAGTTCATTTTTCGATGCCACAATAAATAAACGTTTTCTTATTTGTGGCACACCATAATCCGTTGATTCTAAAATATTGTGATATACATGATATCCTAAGGAGTACAATTCCTCTTTTATAATATCTACTACATATATACCATCCTTTGTTTTTGCCTTAATAATATGAGGCACATTTTCCATGATCATTACTGTAGGTGATAATATCTTGCCAATTCTTAAAAACTCCTCAAACAGAGAGTTTCTTGGATCTTTATGATCCCCGTTTTTCTTATTGGCTATAGAAAATCCCTGACATGGTGGCCCACCTAAAATAATATCGGGTTTATTATCTCTAAATTTTCCCAATATTTCTTCATCACTGAGTAGTGATATGTCTTTTTTAATTACCAATGATTTTGGATGATTATATTTAAACGTTTCCGTGGCCCAACTGTCTATTTCTATGGCACCGATAATCTCAGCGCCAGCCATATGAAACCCTAAACTGAATCCTCCAGCCCCGGCGAAGGTATCTAATACTTTTACTTTACTCATATACTTTATATCAGCCTTAATGCGGAAATAACTCTCAGAAAACAATCATTAAATGATAGCAATACAATCAGTGCAATATCATCTTTTTGAAATAAAGTGGTTGCATATACCTTGATTTATTTTCTTGTAAATAATCTGCCCACTATTGAATCATCAATCTACGCTCTGCAAGATGTTCAGCTTTATGGATAGAAAGCACGAACAGTATTATGTTTTTGATGACTCATTTGTTGTGCTGCTGTATCCTTTGACTATAAACCGGACTCAAACATAGCACTGTAGGTCATAGCACGAAAACCGCGGCCACAGACTTCCGTTTTTGTGTCATATCCCCATAACATTTTCAAAGTCGATTTCTGACCATCTTGCAAAACGTAATTCGCTAGAACGGATAAAGACCAAAATCATCATTTTCAGGGCTAATTTGGTCAAATTTCGACCTTTGAAACATTCGATAGGTTCCAATAAACCAAGAATACGCTCAAAATCTAAGGCTGATGATGGGCCAGTTTACCCACGGCTACCGCACCAGCCATATCTTGATCTGGGTTGCAATCGATTAAACCACTTTGTACTGCAAAACGCATGATAATGACTATTGAAGATAAATCACAGGGTTTGATTTCTGAGAGTTGGATTAGAATCCATTGGCAACCGATATCAGGCAGGGCATACCGATGAGATTATGATCCTGGCTTTTAACCATATGATGAGTAATGCATGGTCATGCAGTCCATAACCCGATCACCTTGATCTGTCCCTGAAATCATTCCCACCTAATTATGCTGCCATTTCATAATCCACTGGCGTTTGATAACCCAGCGTCGAATGTTTGCGACGACGATTGTAAAATACCTCAATATAATCGAATATCGCGTTCATCGCCTGTTCTCTACTAACAAACGCTTTTCCCCGCATCAGCTCCGTTTTCAGCGTGTGATAGAAGTTTTCCATGACCGCATTGTCGCAACAGCAACCTTTTCCGCTCATTGAGCAGACTAACTCATTGTTTTTCAATATCTCACGATACCGATGGCTGGCATACTGGCTCCCTCTGTCCGAATGCACGATGACCTTCCCCGTCGGTCTGCGCTGTTTTATTGCCATCTCTAACGCGTCAATCACCAACTGCTTTTTCAGGCGATTACTCAGACTCAAGCCGATAATGCGTCTGGAATACAGGTCAATCACCGTCGCCAGATAGAGCCAGCCTTCTCCCGTGCGGACATACGTGATATCCGAAGCCCACGCGATATTCGCCGCTGACGGATTAAACGCCCGGTTCAGCAGGTTGGGCGCTATCGGATAATCATGCTGACTGTTCACCGTCACTTTATAGCGCGTCTGATTCGCGGCTTTCAGACCGGACTGTTTCATCAGACGGCTGATACGTGCCTTGCCGTGAAATCGTTGCTCATCGCGTAAATCACTTTGCAGGCGCCGGATACCGTAAATCCCCCGGCTGTCGTGATGCAACTGAATCAGCCTCTGGCTCAGGGTGTCGTTAGACAACTGTCGTTGGCTGGGTGTTCGGTTGCGCCATGACTGCTAACCCCGCATGCTGACATTGAGCAACAGGCAAATTCGTTTCACCGCATGGAAAGCCGATAACTGAGTGACCATGGCGTATCTTAGCGGCATTCCCGCGCAAAGAACGCCGCCGCTTTTTTCAGGATGAGTTTATCCTCTTCCAGTTCAGCGATTTTGGCTTTAAGGCGTCGAATTTCCAGTTCCTGTTCGGAGAGCTGCGGCGTGTTGGAGAAAGCAGCCCCCGCCTTATCCTGATAGAGTTTTTTCCAGTTGTAGAGCGTGTTCTCTTTGATATCAAGCTCCTGTGCCATACGGGCAACAGACTTACCGCTTTCGAGCAGCAATGCAACGGCTCTGCGCTTGAACTCTGGGGTATATTGTTGTCTTGGCATAGTGACCTCGCTTTCGTTGATTGATTTGAAAACAAGGTGGGCGCTAAATCAAGGACAGATCAGATCGTCCAGTTCCTGCCTGGCGATTAAATTATCGGGCCGTAAAAGGCAAACAAGTAGCACCACAACGCTGCTCAACAATATAAAAATGCCTATCAAAATCAGTCTGACTATAGCAATCATAAACCTGCCCAATATTTATCTATGTTGAGTTTCACGTTGCTGAAAGCCCAGCCATACCTGCTGGTAACTAACGACAGTTTCCTCGCTAACCTTGCTTTCACCGCTGACAATAATAAAGCTGTCCTTTTGGACATCAAGAAAAACATGATGCTGGATAATTTCTCCGGCAACAATCGCCCGCTGAAACTGAACATTTTTACAGGAAATAACATAGGGAGAGAGATCCCGCTCGGCGCAGTTCAAAAACAATCCAGCCGACTGGAAAAACGACTCAACAACCAGCCATTCTGGATAGACAAACTCGTGCAGGTTTGTAAAATTAGCATGTCTGAATTCATAGTCATTCAGCGAAACAAATTTTTCCGTAATGACTTTGCTGTCGTTTTGAATAATTCTGTCCACCAATACCATCGGAAAACGGTGCGGATTACCGCCAATCATCCCGATATTTTTTTGAGTATCAATCTGCATATTCTCACCTGCAGAAAAAATAAAATGAATCTTCGCCACGGTTTCCTGCGATAAATCCTCTACCCGCGTCACAACATCAATGTTGCCCGCCGTAGTTGGGAAATATTCAATAAGGTAATTCAGTTCAGTGTTCGCCGTGACCATTTTAACAAATTTCGCCTGTCTGATGACGTAAGGAAGACTGGCTACTTCCGGCGGAAGCAGCCTTAAAATCTCCCTGAAATGAAACACGCCAGGCAGCAGCGGTCTGTCCGGAAAATGCCCCTGGAAAGCCCGGTGCTCAGGAGTAAAATTCTGGCTATGCGTTATCCGACTTGCGTGACGATCCTCCGCAGATTTCACAGTGATGCCTTCTCAATAAGAGCCATGCCATAAAAACCGTCGGCATCTATCGCCAACTGTACGCCAAACCTCTTGTCATCGTTGCGGGACAAAATATCTTCCAGTTGCCAGGCTCCCAGCCCAGCCATCAGCACCCGCGCAGCAGCAGGTAAAATAGTCAATGTCGCTTTGGTGAATTGCTGTGCCAACGTCTCTGAATGGCCGACGGCATCCCACAGATTGATATGACCAATGTCGATTTCCGCCATGCCCTGGCTGAAAAGAAAACTCGCCAGCCGATCCGCCAGCAGCAAACGTTGCGACAGCCTTCCAGTGGAGACCGCAAGAATGCGAGCAGCGGCCTGTGGCTGCTCTGAAAACAGATATAGAGCGGCATAGCACTGCTGTGGAAAGCGCTCCTGTTGGATGTTTTTCCGGTGATGATTAAGCGCCTGACCATACAGTCCTTGCCAGCTCTCCAGCGCGCTGACAAAAATATCCTCAGCCTGCCCCCGTTGTTTCAGGGCAAAAGCTTTGGTCAGCGCCTCATAGAACGACAGTTCACTGGCGCATAAACTGATATTCGGGCCATCAAAACCATAGTGAATAGCGGACATCCCGGCCGTGGAATTAATCACTGTATTAGGAATGTTGCCTGGTGAAATCTGATGAGGCAGTGCGTTTTGCCGCGACTCAATCAGCAGTTTACAGACACTGTCAAACGCCCCCATTGAGGTGGCACTGACCATTGCCGCATGTGCTTCCCACCTCGTAGTTTGGCTCAACGCGGCAAAGCAACACAGCATACTGACCGTTTGCGGGTCGATATTACGTAACTTTTTGCCCACCAGCACAGATGACTCATCAATTTGCTGTCGCTCATTGCTGGCCAGCGGCTGGCAATTTCCGAATTGTATCCCATCCTGCAAACTGCACCAGTGGCTGAGGGAAAGAGATAATTTAGCCATGCGTATTCATACTCCTGAAAGCCACGATGGCGTTGTTCCCGCCAAAAGCAAAGGCGTTGTTCAGCACAACGTTAACTGGCTGAGGCAGGTATTTCACGGTCAGCGGCAGCGGAATTTCTGGATCCTGCTCAGTGAGATTAATCGTCGGCGGGATCCCGTGATTAAGGGCAAACATACAGGCAATAGCACCAAACCCTGCGGCGGCCCCCATCGCATGTCCGGTCATAGATTTAATCGAACCGCACATCGGAATGTCATCGCCAAATACTTTCTGTAGCGACTGGTATTCGTTGAGGTCGTTGGCGGGCGTACCGGTGCCATGCATACAGATATAATCCACCTCTTTAGGCACCAGACCGGCGGTGTCAAGACAGCGACTCAGGCAGGTTTTAATTTTTTCCGGATTGAGATTGGTCATATGGGTGGCATCGCAATTCATTCCGTACCCGACAACTTCACCATAAATTTTCGCTTTTCTGGCCAGCGCGGACGACAACTTTTCAAGCAGCAGAATGCTTGCACCTTCCGCAGGAATAATCCCTTTGCGGTGAAGATCAAAAGGGGTGCAGTGTTTTTCGCTGATAGCAGACAGGCGGTGAAAGATTGAAAACGTTTTGCGGCAGACCACATCACTGCCACCGCAGATAGCGAAGTCAGCCTCGGTGTTTTGCAGGTATTCTACCGCGGACACAATCGCCGCATTGCTGGCAGAACAGGCATTGCCAATGGTGTATGCCGGTCCGGTTGAATCAAGATAAAGATTAATGTTACGGCTGATACGGGCATGGGCAACCGCATCAAAGCTATCCTGCGGGACGCTCGCCGCATTGTGCAGTTGTGATACCAGCGCATCAATGCGCTGGGATTCACCATCAGTAGTGCCAAGAAAACAACCAACTGGCTGATTTTTGAGTTCTTCTCTCGTCAGGCCGGCATCATCAATCGCCAACTGAGTTCCCAGAATGGCATACAGGCTAGCTTTTTCGCAGCCCTCGGGTAGCACGCCTAGTGAATACTGGTTAAGGTCTAATATACCTACTTCACAGGCGTACTGGTGCTTATAATTGCTCACCTCTATGGAGCGCACTGGCTTTGCTCCGTCGACCCCTGCGGCGAGTGATCGGAAGAAGGCATCTCTGCCGATCCCCAAGGCATGGACAGGCCCAAGACCCGTCACCACTATCCGTTCGCTGACGAAGGCATTGAATTGGCTCACTGACCCGTTTCCTCCAACTGCGTCGCAGAAATTTCCTGCATCATCGTGTAGATCGAATTCATATCCGTCATTTTTTCTATATGGCTTTCGGGCAGGTGAATACCGAATTCTGCCTCAATGGCCGCCAGAATTTCGATGCCGGTAATGGAATCTGCACCGAACTCCGTTTTAAACAACGCATCCTCAGCGATTTCTGCACTATCAACTTCAAGAATTTCAGCAACCAGCTCTTTCAGTCTGGCATGAATATTTTCGTGACTCATGGCGCTCTCCAAGTTCAGATAACAAAGGGGAATAACTTCCAGGAATATTTCCTGTAGAGTGAATACTGATGCCCGAAGCTTTCCTTCATCATCTCTTCTTCATTTTCAATTCGACGCATGGCCAGAATGAAAAAAACAAAAAAGCAGAGTAATGCAGCATCCAGATGAAGAAAGCAGCCAAAACCAGTCATCAGCAAAATAGTCCGCTGTAAGCCGGATGGCGAATAAACCTAAACAAGCCATAATTAATCAGTTTATGTCCGTCCAGAACGCGTAAGGCATGGGAAAAGTGCATTCCCAGCGTCACCTTAGCCCATGTCCGAAGTATGCAACCCAGTAGTACCAGCAGGCCTCCTGTTAATATCATTGTCTGGGTGTTTTCAACGGTACTGGAAAAATACATCAGTACAGAAAACGTAGACGAGATAACCACGGTGCTCAGGATCCCCTTATCACGGGAACGGTTATCTGAAATTTCCTTAAGGAAAAAAATCTCATTCAACACTGCCATAAAAGCTACCGGATAAAGCAGCGTGTTTTTACCAGCGTATAACGCTAATCCTAAAGAAAATGTCAGTGGAAGGATAAAAGCAAACAGCAGCGATAATCGAAATTTTTTCATTTTATTTTCCAAATATCGGCGGGTTCAAAATTAACAGAATGAAGCGCTATATTTTCCGACACTTCTACTATCCAGTCTCGCTGAAATAAATCTTGAAAACGTTCGACAGGAAACTGATTCCAACGAAAACCGGATGAAATCAAACTTTTTGCAGCTAATATTTTGTAGATAAGCTTGATGAAAACCAGTTTCTTTCTTGTTGGCTGATATTTTTTACCGTGCACATGCTGATTCACCGCACGGATCAAATCGTTAACGCTGTAGCGATGCTGACTCAGTAAATAACTGACCTTCAGCGAAGGTTCATCTTTTTTATCCAGCCAGCAGGAAATATAGTGAGAGATGTCCTGATTACTGACGCAATACCAGCGACAAATTTCCCCATGTATTTCAGGTAGTTTTCCTTTTTTCGCCATTTGCAGCAGCGGGGAAAGATTGGCGTCATCCTTACCGAATACCGCAGGAATTCGTAGCAGTTCACCGCACAGCTTATCACTGTGCTCAACAAAAACCTGTTCTGCGCGCTGTTTATCGGCAGCGTATGCATCAGCATAGTTATTGGCGTTAAAGGCTTTGATGGTACTTAAATGCAGCAGTCGGTATTTTTTCCCTTCAGCTTCCGGCAGTGAGTTAACCAGTTGCTGGGCAATCGCTTCGTTGGCATCGCTTTGCTTTTTGATTTTCGCCAGACCCACTCCAGAGCAATTGATAATAGCCGCGCAGTCATCAATCAGCGCCCGCCATGCCATGTCGCCTGGTTCACAGCAGAAATATCCCTGCTGGGGTCGCCGCGCATAGCGTACCACGTCAATATCACTACGCTGGCTAAGATAATCGGCGACATTCTTGCCGATAAAGCCAGTCGCACCGACGATCAGGATTTTTTTCATTTATCCCAAACTTCCACGGTAAAGCAGCCGTGTTTAAAGGCTGCACGCGACTGGAACTGATGTTTCACCAGCCGCTTTTTCAGGTAATGCATCAGATAGCCATGCGAAACAATGGCCACATTTCCTCCCTGTTCAAGTTGAGGAAGCAGCCGCTGCGAGCGGAGTCTGACATGCTTAACTTTCTCCGGCTCACCACTTAATCGCAATAGCCAGGCAATGCGGGAAAGTAAAAACCACGTTCTGACTTTCAGTTTCACTAACGGCAAGGGGAAAATCTTTAATCCAACCTCGGAAAGATCAGAATTAATAATATAATCGTCAATATGGCTAAAAAGCAGTTGGCAGGTACGATCAGCCCGCGCCACAGGCGAGCAATACACGACAGGATTGCTTTCTTTAATTTGTTGAAAGAGTTCGGTGAGAAGGAATTTAGTTATTTCACTCTCTTCGATATCTTTCGTCTGATTATAATCCTGCAAGCGCAATTGCGCTGTCTTATAATCGCAGGAGGTATAATCAATTTTCGGCGTTGCATGTCTAATTAAAAAAATCATATTAAATAAGCACAGGTGATAATGAGGTTGCCGACAAAAAAATAAAAATGGCGTATCCCAAGCATGAGGGGATTTAGCCTCCGTCAGAGTCATAGCAAAAGGAAATAACATAACAATCATCGCCAGCCCCCCCATGAAAACTTTGCATAAACAGCAGAGCCAAAATTAGCGCGGTGATAAAAACAACCAGACTAATAAAAAAAAGCACACTGAAAAAGGATGCAATAATAATTTTATCTGTCGGGTGACTGATATTAAATAGCATATAAATGACACCGGGGAAAATGAACATTGAAAAATGCCCTATTTTTCTGGTGTAGTTTATTTTAATGTCGTAACTGTGCGCCAGTAGGCCAAGACCGGAACAAAGTAACCAGTAGCTACAAACCAGTACGAAAACAGGTAGAACAATGCTTATAGACATCAAATCAGTCTCTACTTCAGCTAATACGAGAAATTGCCTGTTCTAAGGCTTCAGTCAAGAGATCGATATCTTCTTTCGTATGATTACGCGTTAATGTAATGCGCAGTCGTGATTTACTTTTTTCTACATAAGGCGGAACAAATAGCGAGGTCATAATATTTTTTTGCAGTAAGTTATCATTTACTGCTGCCGCCTGCGTCGCCTTCTCAAAAATGACCGGTATAACCGCAGAGACAGAATACTGCTTGTTGACCGGAGTATGTTCCAAACGGCGATGCGCATAATCAATCAGTTCGGCCAGTTCTGCTCGTCGGACTTGCCCTTCACGCTTATTAATTTCTAACGCCATGCAGGAGGCTGCAGCAACTCCTGGAGAAACAGCCCGTGAAGCATTATAGGTTGCACTTTTATATCTCACTTTTTGCGCCAGCGCGTCTTCTTTGATGATGCAGAAACCGCCTGTTGAGCCAAAAGACTTGCTCATTGTGCCAATGATCACATCCACTTTACCGAGGCAGCCGCTGGCTTCAACCAGCCCACAACCATTCTCGCCCAAAGCACCAACACCATGTGCATCATCAATATAGAGAATAATGCCTGGGTGACGTTCTTTTAGTTCACATAGCGCGGCAACATCACAAAAATCACCATCGGCTGAAAAAACGCCGTCGGAGACTACAAGTATTTTTTTTCCTGGATTATTGTTTACGATATCCGTCAGTTTTGAAATGTTGTTATGCTGATAAACGCGGAATGGTTTGCCGCTCAGTTTGACCGCATCGTACAGGGATACATGGCAAAGTTTATCCATAACAATCAGGTCAACATCTTCTGCAATTACGGGCAGCGCTCCGATGTTAGCCTGATAGGATGTGGTATACATCAAAGAAGAATTGACACGATACATTTCGGAATAACGGTTTTCTAATTCTTCATGATATTCCGTATAACCACAAAAAATCATCGGCCCGCTGATATTAGTACCGTACTTCTGGATGGCTTTTATCGCCGCATCCTTCATTAACTGATTATCTGCCATACCCAGATAATCGCAGGATGAGAAATTCAGATTTTTGTCGCCATTCGCCAAATTTAAATACCGACCGCAGGCGGAACGCACTCGTGGGAAGTAATGCAATTTGACGTCGTCATTCTCTGCACTGACCATTTCGTATAAACTCATTGCCTTTTCCTTAAGTTTTTTTCTGCGCAATCGCAAAAATTCTGTAACGCCTGAGCTGGCTTTTACCGTGCTGGGTAAGTTTTTGCATCGTCCTGACAATCATTTTGTTATCTTCCAACATCCAAGAAATGCTGAATTTCTTAATGCCCTGCTTAATAGCAATCGCAGAGAGTTTTGATGTCAGCACAACCGACAGTCCGCGCTGACGATATTCAGGGAGTACACCAGAAAGAAAAGCACGCCCCCTCTTTCCTGATGCATCAGCAATAAATTGCATCATTGTAAAACCAATAACATCGCCATTTTTGCAGGCAATCATGCCCATGATGTTGGGCACATTATTTGCTGCAATTGCAATTTCATCGGCCGTTGTCGCACTGGAACCCCAGTTATCGTGCCAAGCGGTATTATAAACAGCTGCCAGTTCCTGACAGCGAGCGGCTATTTGCTCTTTTTGCACAAAAAGAAAATCTACTCCCTGTAGGCGCTCCAACAAGCGTTCATCGGTATGCGCTAATAACGTATCTCTGACGTTATAATCATAAATAATTTCCAGCAGATCCTTCTCTTTACGCCCTCCCGCCGCCGTTATCCAATCACAAAGTGTGGGAATATTATCCGGCATTTGGTAGGTGAAGGGTTCCCCTGAAAAGGTGCGGCAGCCCCGATTGATCAGAATTGAATTATGGACAGGGCCATAAACCACAGCGTCTTTATGCTTGATAAATGATCTTTTTTCCGCTTCAGAAAAAATCGCTGAAAAAAGAAAACTCAGCGCAGAAACATCACCATCAGTGATCAATATTGAAAAACTAAGTGGGCCCAACGATCTTATTTTTTCTTGATGTGAAAAATGAACCAGGCAGCAGGCTTTTACTTCTTCGTGCAGAGAAACCACCAATGGAAAACTCACATCTGCACTTGATATATTAATAGCACTATCAATTCGCTGATTTAATGCAGAATAGTCTAACAGGCTGTTGTGTTGAGAGTTATAAATTTTAAGCAACGAGTTTCGCTGCACAGCATCGAGCATACAACTGTAACGATACATTCCTTTGTAACGATCCATTCCTTTTTCGCCTCATTCATTTTTCGCCTAGTAGACTAATAAGACGAATTAATGCTCACATAGCACGCAGGCTTGTGTCAACCGTTTAAATTCACGTAAATATAAAAAAATTTCATACTTCGCTGCGTAAATAAAGGTTAATGCGATGATATTTAAATATATATTAGCAAAAGTCGTTTCGGAGAACGCTAAAATTGCATACTAATTCCTTACTAAGCATTAATCAGTCACACTTAGAACCTATCCTAATAGGATTTTATTCCAGGTAATGAGACCGCAGGAAAAAGATAGAGAGGCTGGGTTATCTTGAAATTACCATGCGGGTGAAGCAGTACGCCATCGCCATCATGCGTTATGCCGTTCAGCAAAAGATGATCCGTTTCAATCCCGCCTACGATTTGGAAGGTGCGGTTCAGAAGCCACAAACTGAACACCGTCCTGCTATTGAGCTTGAAGAGATATCTTTCCGCACGCTGGCGTGTAGTACGCTAATCGAATCGGGTATCTGGCCGGAAGACATAGTTGAACTTCAGATGAGCCACATGGAAAAGAACAACGTTCGCGCGGCCTATACCCACAAGGCCAAACACCTTGAGCAACGCCGCCTGATGCTACAATGATGGGATGATTTTCTTGATGCTAACAACAACGAGATGGCTATGCCGTTTGAGTTTGTGCAGAAAGGATAACACATCAAATTGCCGGAAGCATAAATAGAGAAATTTGCTCTATTAGCCGCCACGTGCTCTCAGCCAGTTTGACTTTCCCCATAAAACGGAGTAATACAAGGTAATACCTTTTATTACCTAATATAACTTCAGGAGGTTAACATGCCTGTCTCCGTAAAACTCGATACCCTACTTGAGGAAAGACTTGCTCGCTTGGCGGCTAAACGCAAGAGAACAAAGCACTATCTGATGAAGCAGGCTATCATTTCCTATATTGACACAGAAGAACAGAAAGAACGTTTACGCCAGCAGGCACAGTCCTCATATGCAAATTACCTCAACACGGGCAATCATTTAACAGGTAAAGAAGTCGTTGATTTTCTGCTGAGTGGCAAAAACGGAGATCTTCCTGAATGCCACAAGTGATCGTGACGGAAAAGGCTCGGCAAGGTATTAATCGCTGTCTGGCCTTCCTCGAAAATAATTCCGCAGGCTACGTCATTAACGACGTTAAGAGCACCATCGCAGACAGTTTGGACAACCTTGAAAAAGGGCTATGCACTGGTTTGTTCTCTGATGAAGAAGGCGAAGATGAATTTTTATATGAAATGATTATCCCTTATGGTGATTCGGGTTACGAATACTGTTATTTCATTGACGCTCAGGGACGTTATATTGTCTCTGGCTTTAAGCACCAAAAGGAAAATGATTATTACTGAACTCCAACAGTGAAAGCATTACAGACCGTTTGAGGTTGTACAGGTTAGTTCAAAACTTCGCATGAAATAAAAGGCATTACGTTATATATCCCATGATGCTCTTTAATCACTGAAGCATCAAAATAAGCATACATATTGCTACCTGCCGACCTGTTCCTTGCAAAAGTCGGTCTGGGACAAAGAGGCTGACCTGGATACAATCGGCCTGGTGGAAATCCGGGCCACGTTCCCGTTGTCCCACTCGGCTTTGCACATCGCATATCCGAATAGATGTAAGCCTATAATTCAAATTGTGTGTGGTTTATTTTTCATTTAACCACGGCGAATCAACGCTCCAAAATATAATATCTGCTCCCAGATAATTTTCAGCGAAATCAACGAAATCCTCCCTGGAGAACTTTTTATGAGTAACCGGATTGGTATAGGTCAATGTTGGCTCCTGCACAGCCATAGCAATTAAAGGCAGCTTATTTTTGTAACCATTAAAATAAGGATATGAATTTTTCATCTGAGACTTTTTATAAGGAACGACATCCGGCCCACCCAATCCTATATTATTATCTGCCGCAAATTGAAAAATTCCAGACATATACTTATGATCGTTGTCCCATTCACATGGCCAAAAGTTAACATATTGCACAACATTGGATTTTTTAAACACTGAGCGCGCTAACTTTACGTTATCAAGCGTAGCTGTATAATATTTATCACAGCTAAATCCCGTTTTATCATGCTTGATATCTATATCAATAGCCGTTTCAGGTAAATTTATACCTTCGATTCTGCCATCAAATGATTGTGCTAAGGCGGCGATCAATTTTTGGTAACGTTTTCTCAGCGCCTCATTCCACTGAATGGCTACCCATCCCACCGCCTGTGACTTACCTTCACCGGGGTTGTCCTTTTGTTCCACAAGGCCGCCAGCGTATTGAGGGTCATCTAATAAATATTGTGGTATATAGCGAGATTTAGGTTCAAAAAAACGATCCTGAATCTGCAAAAAAAATTTTTTATCCATTTTTTTCAGTTGAGTAAGATCATTTTCTATTGCAGAGAAATCATACTGCCCTGGCGCCACTTCGAGTTGCCTCCAGTTATAAACAATCTGCACTCCTGCAATATCCTGACGAATTAATAAAGGATATAACTTCTCTAAATCATCAGAAGAAGTATACAAATAGTTTTGAGGTTGTTTAGCAAAGACATTAACCGAAAACATACTCATCAGGACATAGAAAGTATATAGCCACCACTTATATTTCATTTAAAACCTCTTCATCCGTCACGATTGTAATAACCAAGTTTGAGTAAGCGAGAGAGTATAATACATGGGTAATATATCTGATACTATCAGATACCCGTCATTCTTAACGCTAAATATGTGTTGGCTTCCTTCACTACTCGACCCAAAGGAGCCGCTGCAAACAACGTTCAAATCCGCTCGTGGCAGATTTATCACCCCAGTCACTTGCTCCCATAAACTCATCGGGATTAATGAGTGACATCCTGTCTCTCACCGGAGACCAGTTACTGGCTGAACAAATTCGTTCCCGCCAAATTTTCCCTTAATCTTATGAATAAAATGCTTTTTTTAAAAAACAAAAAATTTTTCTTTTTTTTTATTCGGTGGGGTGGGGTTTAAAACAATAGTGTTTTTTTTTGTTTTTGTGTGTGTTTTTTTTTTTATATATCTCCTTTGCCATATGGGGTA
>NZ_MJLZ01000034.1 GCF_003666245.1 Brenneria alni | reverse complement strand
CTTCTGGCACGATAGCTGCTCTATGTCTATTACCGGGCAGAGGGAAGGTATTAATTTGCCAATAATCAGTATTTATATCAGTGGTGCCAATAGGGATGTCATTAGATAAATAATAATAAGTTGCTGAGTTTTTCGTGCCTGTTTTTGATACGAACCAGATGATGAAAAAAAGAACATATTTCAGACTGCTGATAAAGTCTGATATTAGGGACAGCGCCCCTCGGTGCGATGAGACCGGGTATCTCGATCTCTCCGCGATGGGTTCGTCATCAACTTCATATTTTTATTTATTTTCTATTTTGCCTTATTTGGTATTCAAACTGTTGATAGCAACAAATTTCGGCATTTTGCCGATCGAAATGAGGTCAATATGCAACAACCAATAGCGATAACCCGTCAGGATTTTGACGAGCGAATGGTGCCTGTCTATGCTCCCGCCGATTTTATTCTGGAGCGTGGCGAAGGGTCCCGCGTGTGGGATCAACAAGGGAAATCGTACATTGATTTTGCCGGCGGCATTGCGGTTAACGCGCTGGGGCATTGCCACCCGGCGGTGCTGGCGGCGCTCACCGCACAGGCGGGCAAGCTGTGGCACATTGGCAACGGCTATACCAACGAGCCTGTGCTGCGGTTGGCCAGGCAGTTGATCGATGCCACTTTTGCCGACAAGGTGTTTTTCTGCAATTCCGGGGCGGAAGCGAATGAAGCGGCGCTTAAACTGGCGCGTAAATATGCCCGTGACAGCGGCGCCGCAGACAAGAACCGCATCGTCGCTTTCAATAATGCTTTTCATGGCCGCACACTGTTTACCGTCAGCGCCGGCGGACAGCCAAAATATTCACAGGATTTCGCCCCGCTGCCGGGCGGGATCGACCATATTGCCTACAACGATCTGATTGCCGCCGAGGCGGCAATCAATGAACAGACTTGTGCGGTGATCGTCGAACCCATTCAGGGAGAAGGCGGCGTACTGCCGGCTGATCCTGCTTTTCTTAAAGGGTTGCGTGATCTGTGCGATCGACACGGCGCATTGCTGATTTTTGATGAAGTGCAAACCGGCGTCGGACGTACCGGGAGTCTCTATGCCTATATGCAGTATGGGGTGGTTCCTGATGTGCTGACCACCGCCAAAGCGTTGGGCGGCGGTTTCCCGATCGCCGCCATGCTGACCACCGACGCTTTTGCCAGCGCATTTTCGGTCGGCTCGCATGGCACCACCTATGGCGGTAATCCGTTGGCGACGGCGGTGGCCAATACGGTGGTCAGCTTGATCAATACGCCGGAGGTACTGGATGGCGTACAACGCCGTCACCAACTGTTTATCGCTGGCTTAAAGGAAATTGATGATAAATATCATATATTTGCTGATATTCGCGGCAAAGGACTGCTTATCGGCTGCGAACTGAACAGCGACTATGCGGGCAAGGCCAAACAACTGACCCAACTGGCAAGCGAAGAAGGGTTGATTGCGTTGATTGCCGGGCCGGATGTGGTGCGGTTTGCGCCGTCGCTGATTATTCCTGAAGGTGATATTGAGCAAGGTTTACTGCGTTTTTCGCGTGCGATTGAGCGTTTTCCCGGTTAATGCGGTGAACAGGAAGAGGTTGATGTTACGATGATGATGATTCGCCCCGTCGCACACCGCGACTTACCTGATTTACTGGCGTTGGCGCGTAAATCCGGCGTCGGTCTGACCACGCTGCCGGTAAATGAAGAGATTCTGTCCGCCCGTATTACTCGTGCGCAGAAAACCTGGAAAGGAGAACTGCACGCAGCCGAACAGGGGTATCTGTTCGTACTTGAAGATAGCGACGCCGGGCGCGTAGTTGGCGTCAGTGCGCTGGAAGTGGCGGTAGGATTGAATGAGCCCTGGTACAATTTTCGTGTCGGCACACTGGTTCATGCCTCAAAAACGCTTAATGTTTACAAGGCGATGCCGACGCTCTCTCTGAGTAACGATCACACGGGCTACAGCGAACTTTGCACACTGTTTCTCGACCGCGATTACCGCCACAATCAGAATGGCAAACTGCTGTCCAAGGTGCGTTTTCTCTTTATGGCCGCTTTTCGTGAGTGCTTTGCGGCCAAAGTGATCGCTGAAATGCGCGGTTACTCCGATGACAACGGCCACTCCCCGTTTTGGGAAGGCGTAGGCAACCACTTCTTTTCCATCGATTTCGCGCAGGCGGACTACCTGAGCGGCATCGGCCAGAAGGCCTTTATCGCCGAACTGATGCCGAAACATCCGCTGTACGTTGATTTTTTGTCTGAGAGTGCGCGTGAGGCGATTGGCCGAGTGCATCCCCATACCGAACCCGCCCGCCGACTGCTGGAGTCGGAAGGTCTGCGCTATCGCGGCTATGTCGATATTTTTGATGGCGGCGCAACGCTGGAAGCAGACATTGACGAACTGCGGGCGGTCAAAGAGAGCCGCTCTAAGCAAGTGAAAGTGATGGAAACGCCGTCGTCAATTGACGCGCCGGTCTGTCTGGCCGCCAATGATAACTATCAGCACTATCGCGCAATGCTGGTACAGACCGATCCAAACGATGACCTATTGCGTATTGATCCCGTGGCCGCAGAGGCGCTGGCGCTGAGAAATGGCGATCAGGCCCGCATTATTACGCTCAATCCCACGGAGGAACGCTGATGACGGATTCTGCTCTGTTTATCAATGGCGCCTGGCGGCAGGGCCGCGGCGCGAAATTCAGTAAAACCGATCCGCTGGATAACCAATTACTGTGGCAGGGCGCGGCGGCGGATGCGACCGATGTCGCCGACGCCTGCACTGCCGCCAGAGCGGCCTTTCCCGTCTGGGCGCGCCTGCCGCTGGATCAGCGGGTGGCGGTGGTACAGCGTTTTGCCGATCTGCTGGCGCAGCACCAGCAATCATTGGCCGCGGTCATCAGCCGCGAAACCAGTAAACCGCGCTGGGAAACCTTGACGGAGGTCCAGTCGATGATCGGCAAGGTCGCTATCTCCGTGCGTGCCTACCAGCAGCGCACCGGTGAAAGCTACACCCCGCTGGCCGACGGCGCCGCGTCGTTACGCCATCGGCCACATGGGGTACTGGCGGTGTTCGGCCCCTACAATTTTCCCGGCCATCTGCCCAACGGCCATATTGTGCCCGCGTTGCTGGCAGGAAACTGTGTGGTGTTCAAATCCAGTGAACTGACGCCGCTTACCGCACAGGAAACCGTCCGGCTATGGCAGCAGGCGGGCCTGCCGGATGGGGTGCTGAATCTGTTGCAGGGCGGTCGCGCCACCGGCGAAGCGTTGGCGGCCCATCCGCAGACGGACGGCCTGCTGTTTACCGGCAGCGCCAACACCGGCTATCAACTGCATCGTCAGTTGGCAGGCCAGCCGGAGAAGATCGTTGCCCTGGAAATGGGGGGCAACAATGCGCTGATCGTTGATGAGGTCACGGAGGGTGATGCCGCCGTCAATCTGGCGATCCAGTCGGCGTTTATCTCCGCCGGACAGCGTTGCACCTGTGCGCGCCGTTTACTGGTAAAACGTGGCGAGGAAGGCGACGCCTTTGTGCAACGCTTTATCGAGGTGGCGCGTAATCTGCGCATTGGCCGCTGGGATGCCGAGCCGCAGCCGTTTATGGGGGGGGTGATCTCCGCGCAGGCGGCGGAAAAAATGATTGCCGCCCAACGGCAACTGCTGGAGCTGGGCGCCACATCCCTGTTGGCAATGACCAGACCGGAGCAAAACAACGCGCTGCTGACGCCGGGTATTGTTGATATCACCGGTGTGGCTGATGTGCCGGACGAAGAATATTTTGGGCCGCTGGTGTGCGTCATCCGCTATGACGACTTTGATGAGGCGCTGCGTATCGCCAACCGGACGCGCTACGGACTGGCGGTAGGGCTGGTGTCGCCACGCCGTGATCGGTTCGACCGGCTGCTGCTGGAGGCGCGTGCCGGGATCGTCAACTGGAACAAACCGCTTACCGGCGCGTCCAGCGCTGCGCCATTCGGCGGGGTGGGCGCGTCGGGCAACCATCGCGCCAGCGCCTTTTATGCCGCAGACTATTGCGCCTGGCCGATGGCGTCGCTGGAGAGCGAAACGCTGGCGTTACCCGCCACACTGACGCCGGGGTTGTCATTTAATATTGCGGCGAACTGACCGGCGGTTAGCCGTGAAAAAGATGCGGTGCATCAGGTAATTTTCCGTTTTCTGGAGTCTACATGCACGGATATGAAGTCAATTTCGACGGACTGGTGGGGTTAACCCATCACTACGCCGGTCTGTCATTCGGCAACGAAGCCTCGACGCGGCATCAGAATAGTATCGCTAACCCGAAACTGGCGGCCAGGCAAGGGCTGCTGAAGATGAAGACGCTATCGGATCTCGGTCATCCGCAAGCGGTGTTGCCGCCGCAGGAGCGGCCTCATTTACCGATGCTGCGGCGGCTGGGATTCAGCGGCAGCGACGAAACCGTGCTGGCGCAGGTGATGCGTCAGTCGCCTCGTCTGCTGTCGGCGCTCAGTTCCGCCTCGGCAATGTGGACGGCGAACGCCGCCACGGTGTCGCCATCAGCCGACAGCGCTGACGGACGCGTGCATTTTACCGCCGCTAACCTGAACAACAAGTTTCACCGTGCGATCGAAGCGCAAACTACGTCTGCCGTGTTACAGGCTATTTTTCGTGACCAAACGCACTTTGCCCATCATCAGGCGCTGCCGCAGGTTGCGCTGTTTGGTGATGAGGGCGCGGCAAATCATAACCGTCTGAGCGGCGATTATGGCAGCCGCGGCATACAGGTGTTTGTTTACGGCCAGCATCAGTTTGGCAACGAGCCTGGGCCGCAGCGCTATCCGGCGCGTCAAACGCGTGAGGCCAGTGAGGCCGTTGCCCGTCTGCATCAGCTCGATCCGCAGTACACGGTGTATGTGCAGCAGAATCCGGCGGTTATCGACCAGGGGGTATTTCACAACGATGTGATCGCGGTCAGTAATCAGCAGGTGCTGTTCCACCATCAGCAAGCGTTCTTGCATCAACAGCGGGCGCTGGAAACCATCCGCCGCAAAATGGCGCGGATAGAACACGATCTGGTGGCAATTGAAGTACCGGACAGCCGGGTTTCGGTTGCCGATGCGGTGAGCACCTACCTGTTTAACAGCCAGATCCTCACCCGGCCAGACGGCAGGATGACCATTGTGGTGCCGGAGGAGTCGCGTCACCATACCGGCGTCTGGAATTATCTGTGTGAGATGGCGGCGTCCGGGGGGCCGATCGACGATATCAAGGTGTTTGACCTGCGTGAGAGTATGCGTAATGGCGGAGGGCCGGCTTGTCTGCGGCTGCGGGTGGCGCTCAATGCACAGGAACGGCAGGCGGTTAATCCGCGGGTCATGATGAATGACCGCTTATTTGTCGAACTTGACCAGTGGATTGAACGCTACTACCGTGACCGGCTGACCCAGGATGATCTGGCCGATCCGCTGCTGTTGCGGGAAGGGCGCGAAGCGCTGGATAACCTGACGTCGATTCTTGATCTGGGATCGGTCTACTCCTTCCAACAGTAGGGAACCAACGGCATGAACGACTTTTTAGCGCTGACGCTGCGCGGTGATGATCCTCAACCGACGCACGGCGAAGCCGCCGGGCTGCACTGGCGGTGGTGGGGCGAGGGGCTGCTGGAACTGACGCCGGATGCGGGATATCAACGGGCGGTGGTGTTGTCGGCGGGGATTCACGGCAATGAAACAGCGCCGATTGAGCTACTTGATCGGTTGGTCAATGACCTGTTGGCCGGAAGGCTGGCGCTGACAGTACGGCTGTTGCTGGTGCTGGGTAATCCGGCGGCAATGCGCGCCGGTAAACGCTACCTGCATAGCGATATGAACCGGATGTTCGGCGGCCGCTATGCGCAATTTGCTCCTAGCGGCGAAACGGCGCGAGCACGCGAACTGGAGCAGGCGCTGACGGCATTTTTCGCCGCCGATGCGCCGCAGAGCGGAGTGGATCGTCTCCATTATGATCTGCATACTGCGATCCGTGATTCGAAGATGCCGCGCTTTGGGCTGTTGCCTTACCAGACACGTTCCTATGGCGGCGTAATGCTGGCCTGTCTGACGGCGGCCAATCTGGATGCGCTGGTGGTGCATAGTGAACCGGGGGGGACTTTCAGCCATTTCAGCAGTGAGCGGTTGCAGGCGGACAGTTGTACGCTGGAACTGGGTAAAGCGAGGGCGTTTGGCTGCAACGATCTGCATCAGTTTAGCGCTATTGATTGCGCCCTGCGGGCGCAGGTGAGCGGTACGACGTTACCGGCGCGGCGCGGGCCGCCGCTGGCGTGGTTTCGCGTGGCCCACTCGCTGATTAAACACAGTGAGGCGTTTCGGCTACATCTCGCTGACGATACCGCCAATTTCACCTGTTTCGCCAAAGGAACCTTGCTGTGCGAACAGCCTGAGGAGCGTTACCGGGTGGAGCATGAGCGCGAATGGATTCTGTTTCCCAATCCTGAGGTGGCGCCGGGATTACGGGCCGGGCTGGTGTTGACCGAGATGGCATCGCAAGCTGGCCGTTAACGGTACGGCGGCAGGGACGCGCAGAGTACCTATTTTACCTTAATGCAACCGGATCCTCTCTGAAGGAGAGTGCTCCCGAATGGAACACTAATCGAATGATGATGCTATACAGAGGAGCGACGCATGTTGCAGGGCTACAATAAACTTATCTTCGACGGCGCGTTGGTGACGCTGGAACTGGCGCTGAGTTCAGTATTGCTGGCGGTGGTTATCGGCCTTATCGGCGCTGGTGGCAAGCTCTCCCGCTACCGCTCGCTGGCCGCCGTGTTCAATATCTACACCACCCTGATCCGCGGCGTACCGGATCTGGTGCTGATGCTGCTGATCTTCTATGGATTGCAGATCGCGCTCAATCACGTCACCGAATTTTTGGGCGTCGCCCAAATCAATATCGACCCGCTGACCGCAGGGATTATTACGCTGGCTTTTATCTACGGCGCCTATTTCACGGAAACCTTCCGGGGCGCTTTTATGGCGGTGCCGCGTGGGCAACTTGAGGCGGCCACTGCGTTCGGTTTCAGCGGCGCGCAGATTTTTCGCCGCATTCTGTTTCCGGCCATGATGCGTTTCGCGTTGCCGAGTATCGGCAACAACTGGCTGATTATCCTCAAGGCGACGGCGCTGGTTTCCATTCTGGGGTTGAACGATGTGGTCAAGGCCACCCAACTGGCAGGCAAAGGCACCTGGCAACCGTTCTTCTATGCTCTGGTAGCCGGGGCGATCTACCTGTTTTTCACCACCATTTCCAATGTTGTGCTGCTGTGGCTTGAACGACGTTATTCCATCGGTGTCAGGAGGGCCGAGCTATGATTGATATTTTACAACAGTACTGGCAGTCACTGCTGTGGAGTGATGGTTACCGTTTTACCGGTATTGCGATAACGCTGTGGCTATTGATTATCTCGGTGGTTATCGGCGGCCTGCTGGCCGTGCCGATGGCGGTTGCGCGGGTTTCATCAATTCGCTGGCTGAGTTTCCCCGCCTGGCTATATATCTATATATTTCGCGGTACGCCGCTCTATGTCCAACTGCTGGTGATTTATTCCGGCGTCTATACGCTGGAGGTGGTACGCGGCACTGAATTGCTCAACGCCTTTTTTCGCAGCGGCATGAACTGTACTATTCTGGCGCTGATACTCAATACCTGTGCCTATACTGCGGAAATTTTCGCCGGGGGGATACGTTCGGTGCCGCATGGTGAGATAGAGGCGGCCAACGCGTATGGTTTCTCACGTTTTAAAATGTACCGCTGTATTATTTTGCCTTCCGCACTGCGTATATCGCTGCCGGCCTATGGCAATGAAGTCATTATGATGCTGCATTCCACGGCGCTGGCCTTTACCGCCACGGTTCCCGATTTGCTGAAAATTGCGCGTGACATTAACGCCGCCACCTATCAGCCTTTTTACGCTTTTGGGATTGCCGCCGTCATCTATCTGGCTATCTCCTATGTACTCATCAGCCTGTTCCGTAAAGCGGAAAATCGCTGGCTGGCTCACCTGAGACCCTAATCACCTGCACATCATTAACATGAGAATAAATTATGTCAGAGAAAAAATTAGTCGTTACCGAATTGCATAAGCATTATGGCGAACATGAAGTGCTCAAAGGGGTTTCGTTATCTGCCGAGGCGGGAGACGTTATTTCAATCATCGGTTCTTCTGGTTCGGGGAAAAGCACTTTTCTGCGTTGTATCAACTTCCTGGAAAAACCGAGCGAAGGAACCATCTGGGTCAATGATGAGGAAATTCGTCTGGTTCGAGATAGTGACGGCCAGTTGAAAGTGTTCGACAAGAAACAGTTACAGTTGCTGCGCACGCGTCTGACTATGGTGTTCCAGCACTTTAATCTGTGGAGCCATATGACGGTGCTGGAAAATGTGATGGAGGCGCCGATTCAGGTACTGGGGATCAGTAAAGCGGAGGCAAAAGAACGTGCTGTACGTTATCTGTCCAAAGTGGGCATTGACGAGCGTCAGCAGATTAAGTATCCGGTTAATCTCTCCGGCGGTCAGCAGCAGCGCGTCTCGATTGCGCGTGCGTTGGCAATGGAGCCGGAAGTGCTGTTGTTTGATGAACCGACGTCGGCGCTCGACCCGGAGCTGGTCGGGGAAGTCTTAAAAATCATGCAGCAATTGGCGGAAGAGGGAAAAACCATGGTGGTGGTCACCCATGAAATGGAGTTTGCCCGCCATGTATCCAGCCATGTGGTCTTTCTGCATCAGGGGCGCATTGAAGAGGAGGGATCGCCGTCCGAGGTGTTCGGTAATCCGAAAAGCCCTCGTTTGCAGCAGTTTCTTTCCGGTTCGCTAAAATAACGCGGTGCCGTTTTATGACGCACGCTGTGACGTTATAGCGGGGGGATTTGCGCATGGTACGTGGATTTCTAATTTTTAGGGTATGAAAGATTGCATGTGTTTTTATTCAGGTGAAAAAATGCAGACCACAGATACTATTTTTATGGTACGGCCTTCTTTATTTAAAATTAATGAAGAAACGGCCAGAACAAATTATTTTCAGCAGTCAGATTATATTTCAGACAATGTACAACAGCGGGCGCTTGCCGCATTTGATAGCTATGTCGATGGGTTGAAGGTGGCAGGCGTGAATGTTCTCGTTTTTGAGGATGATGCGGCCAATAATACACCTGATTCAATTTTCCCTAATAACTGGATTACGTTAGATAATCAAGGCCGTGTCATTGTATACCCGATGGAAGCCGAGAATCGCAGGCGAGAACGCCGCCGGGATATCATCAGTGCGATAGAAGCAAATTTTGTGATAAAAAGTTTTCACGATCTGTCCTATTTTGAAAAGCAGAGTAAATATCTTGAAGGAACAGGGTGCTTGGTTTGCGATCATGAAAACAAGATTGCTTATATTTGCTATTCCTCGCGTAGTTCGGTTGAGGTTATGAATGAATTACAAAAAATAACCGGATATCAGGCCGTGTGGTTTAATGCCTGCGATCAGAATAATCACCCTATTTACCATACCAACGTTATGATGACGGTGGGCAAAAAATACGCTGTTGTTTGTTTGGAGTCCATCACTGATAAGGATGAAGCGCAAAAAGTAACGGCGTCTCTGACGCAGTCTGGAAAGCAGGTTATCGAGATTACTTACCAGCAAATGAAATCTTTCTGCGCCAATATGCTTGAACTCAAATCCGCTGATGGCTCCCCGGTATACGCCATGTCAACCCAGGCATGGAATGCGTTTTCGTCGCAGCAAAAAGATATTCTCTCCAGCTACGCTAAAATTGTGCTTGCCCCGATCGATATTATTGAAACACTAGGCGGCGGTGGCGCAAGATGCATGATAGCCGAAATTTTTCTTGATAAGAGAGCGCCGTAATTTTGTTGGTTTAACGTATTGATTACCGCCCACCCGTGTTTTGATTACGTTCGGGCGGTTAATGAGATGATCCCCACCACCCTGTGAGCGGTACGCTGACAGGGTGTTTTGCTTTCTGGAGAAGACTATCATGCAAAACGTTACGCTTACGCTTATCGATCTCGGCAAGCATTCCTTTCACGTTCACTGCCTGGATAAATCAGGTAAAGCGCTGCTCCATAAAAAATTTACCCGTGCCAAACTCTTGAAGTTTTTGGCAGGTATGCCCGCCGTGCCTGGCTTTTGTATTATCTGGTACAGTATTACCCCGCGCAATTTTGTAGCTGGCGTTGGATTCCGGTGTTTCGGTGGACGAGCGCCCCCTCTCTACGGCGCGCTTTTTATACCGGATTCCTGCACAACTTCGCAGTGACTCACCATCCGCCAGTTTCCGCGTAACACCTGCGTATCACCGGTTACCCTGACCGTCGAGACGCTACGAATATCCCCGCTGGACGCCCCTACCTGAATGTCAAATTCGCCCGGCTCCACCACGCGCAGGCCATCTCGACGGGTAAAGTTCAGCATGTCGGTGGGTAAGCTGAAGATGAGACGAGCACTTTCGCCTGCGGCCAGATGCACTCGCTGGAAGGCTTTCAGCTCCTTTACCGGGCGAACCATCGACGCGACTTTATCATGAACGTAGAGCTGCACAACCTCGCTGCCTGTCGTCTTGCCGGTATTAGTGATGGTCACGCCCACCTGTACCGTCCCTCCCTCTGCGGACACGGTATGGCTTGCCAGTTGCAGTGGGCTGTAATCAAACGTTGTCCAACTTTTTCCATATCCGAACGGATAACGCGCCCCGAAGTGGAAAGCAAAAGGCGTGCCGCTGCTCTTCAGTTTGTGATTGTAATAGTATGGCATTGCACCGGCGTTTTTCGGCACCGAGATCACCAGACGTCCGCCAGGTTCGGCTTTTCCTGTCAGCACATCGGCAATCGCATTGCCGCCTTCCTGTCCTGGCTCCCAGGCCATCAGTAATGCCGCGACCGAATCTTCCTGACCAGCGAGGTTGTATGGCCGCCCACCGGTTATGACCACGACCACGGGTTTGCCGGTAGCGATCAGGGCGTCCAGTAGTTGTTGCTGTACGCCGGGAAGGGAGAGGGAGTCGGTATCAGATCCTTCCCCCACGGTGCCGCTTTGAAATAACCCGGAGAGATCGCCCACACACAGCACGACGATATCGCTCTGCCCAGCGATGCGTACCGCTTCCGGGATCAGGCTGGTATCCCGCGAGACGGGCGACTGCTGCATCGGCTGATTGATACTGTCGCCAGGGAAGACCGGGGCACCCGCCATACGTTTTTCGATAATATGGCAACCCTTGGCATAGCGCACATTGTCGTTCCCCAACTGCGCCCGTAGCGCTTCCAGTGGCGTAATGACCTGCGTGGTCTGTTGATGCATGTCGCTGACAATCAGATGTATCGGGAAACTGTAACCACTGAGCAGCGCCAGCGGGTCATTGGCGGTAGGGCCGATAACCGCTACCTGCGGCTGGCCTTTCAGCGGCAGCGTGCCGTCGTTTTCCAGCAAGGTAATGGAGCGTGTCGCCACCTCATACGCCAATTTTTTGGTTTGAGCCGTTTGCAATGTCACCTGATTTTCATCGGTATACGGTTTTTCAAACAAGCCCAAACGGAATTTTTCACGCAGCACGCGAGAGACAATCTCATCGATCTTTTCCATAGTGATCAGGCGGCGCTCAACGGCGTCGGCCAAATAGCGGGCACAATCATCTTTTGGCAGTTCCATGTCTAACCCGGCGTTAAACGCCAGCGCAGCCGACTCGGCAGCGTCGTGTGAAACGCCATGATGCTCATGAAGCAGCCTCACGCCAGAGTAGTCGGCAACGATCAGCCCATCGAATCCCCATTGTTCCCGAAGCACTGTGGTTAACAAAAAGTGATCTGAATGCGCCGGTTGGTTATCGATATCATGATAAGCTGGCATCACTGAACCCGCGTTGGCCAGTTTGACTGCCATTTCAAACGGCAGCAAAAAGGTATCATTGAGTTCGCAAAAACCAAGATGTACCGGGGCATGGTTACGCCCACCTTCGCTAAACGAATGCCCTGCATAGTGTTTCAGGGTCGCCAGCATGTCGCGTTTTTTACCCTGTAGCCCTTTGACAAAATGTGTAGCCATCAGGCCGACCAGCCAGGGATCCTCGCCAAAAGTTTCTTCCGTACGTCCCCAGCGCACATCACGGGAGACGTCCAGCACCGGCGCCAGCCCCTGCTGGCAACCCGTTGATCGAGCCTCTTCACCAATGGCCTGGGCCACACGCTCAATAAGTTTCGGCTCCCATGTGGAACCATAGTTAAGCGGCGAGGGGAAAAGCGTCGCGCCTTTACACTGTAATCCGACCAGACATTCCTCATGAAACAAGGCCGGAATGCCCAGACGCGTCTCTTCCATCAGGGTTTTTTGCAGCCGGTTTGCCGCTTTTACCCCTTCTCTGGCATCGACAATATGGGTGCCTAATGGCCGGGTAATCTGACCAATACCGAATGCTATCCGTTCAGCCTGCGCGGTTTGCTCACTGGCGCTGGAAAATTCGTTATTCAATTCATCTCGCTGCCGATGATTGCCGTCGCTGGATAACACCAGCCACCAGGCATAGAGCTGGGCGAATTTTTCTTCCGGCGTCATGCGCGCCAATAGGTCGGCAACGCGTTCATCAATGGGACGGTTCGCATCCTTATAAATGGCAGTCATATGTTACTCCTGTATAAATAGGGGATAATTGTCGGGGATTCAAAACGAACGTTTTGCCGCCATTTTACTGGCAATATCCGCAATCTTACGGTTGTTTAATTTGGGCGGCGGTTTGCCAGACGAGTACGCTTGCCATATCACCCAGACCGTAGCCAATTTTATTTTTGACACGGAGAACAGCGACGGTATTCATTATTATTTGATCTCATTTATAGGGCGAAAAATAACCAAATCATCCGTTCTGATTGACGCAGGTATTATTTCTTTACTACTCAGTATTGGTTATTTTTCTTCGCAGTAACAATTGTCGAAATTCCTAACCAAATTACGTTTTTTTGTTTTTTACAATAAATGTGATGAAGGGCAAATATATAGATGTAATGGATGAATAAAAGAAATCCGCCGCACGGCGGTATGCATGGCGAGATTTGGCTAGGGCTTTTCTCTGACGGCGCCAACTCTGCGTCTCAGGCAAAAGTATCGCCGCCGAGCCGCCAATCCATCCTTCGTTTACTGCTCGAACCAACGGATGCCGCTTGAGTAAGGCAACATGCCGGAGGGTTGACCGAAACTAAATATTCAGAAGTATCAGGTCATTGGGGAAAACCGTCGAGCGAAGGCTTGATTGTTTCCTGAATAAGATATTACTGTGTATACATACAGTATTCCGAGAGGGGGTAAAAATCGTGAATTTCATAAAAACAATAGAATTGCTGGAACCAGTTGAATTGCAACTTTTCACCGATCGGGTGCAGTGCGGCTTCCCCAGCCCTGCTAATGACTACGTAGAAGAACGCATTGACCTCAATAAGCTGATGATCCGTCACCCCAGCGCGACTTATTTCGTCCGTGCCAGCGGTTATTCCATGTCTGAAGCAGGCATCAGCGACGGAGATATGCTGGTTGTCGATAGTGCGATAACGGCTGAACATGGCGACATCGTGATTGCGGCGATCGATGGGGCGTTTACGGTCAAAAAACTGCAACTCCAGCCCGATATACAACTGGTTCCGATGAACAGCGCATACAGCCCAATTCGTATTGGAAAGGACGATGCGCTGGAAATCTTCGGTGTGGTGACATTCACGATAAAAGCGAACCGGTAGTATGTTCGCACACGTTGATGTAAACAGCTTTTATGCCGCTTGTGAGACAGTATTTCGGCCAGATCTGAAAGGCAAACCGGTTGTTGTGCTGTCGAATAATGACGGTTGTGTCATTGCCCGCAACAGCGAGGCAAAAAAGCTGGGCATTATAATGGGGGCGCCGTTTTTTAAGATAAAAGACGCGCTGCAACGGCATGGCGTTCACGTATTCAGTTCAAACTATGCGTTGTATGCGGATATGTCGAACCGGGTGATGGCAACGCTTGAAGAGATGGCGCCAGACATTGAAATTTACTCCATTGACGAAGCCTTTATGAACATTGGCGGCCTCAGCAATGGCGTGCTGTTGGAACAGTTTGGCAGAGAGGTGCGCTCACAGGTGCAAAGACATGCGCATTTGACGGTTGGCGTCGGTATTGCACCGACGAAGACGCTGGCCAAGCTGGCTAACTATGCGGCAAAAAAATGGTTAAAGGCGGGGGGCGTGGTGGATTTGTCCCGTCCCGAGCGTCAGCGAAAACTACTCGCGCTGGCGCCGGTAGCGGATGTATGGGGTGTTGGTCGCCGCATCAGTAAGAGGCTGGATATGATGGGGATTGAAACAGCGCTGCACCTGGCGGATTGCTCAACCAGTCTGATCCGTAAACATTTTAATGTCTTTCTGGAACGCACGGTGCGGGAATTGCGTGGCGAGCCTTGTCTGGAACTGGACGCGTTTGCGCCGATAAAGCAGCAAATTGTTTGCAGCCGGTCATTCGGTTCGCGGATTACCCGGTATGAAGATATGCGGGAGGCGGTGTGTGCGTATGCCGAACGCGCAGCGGAAAAACTCCGGGCAGAACAACAGTATTGCCGACACATCAGCGTGTTTCTACGGACAAGTCCACATGCCGAAGATGAAGTTTTCTATTCAAATCAAGCTGCCGGCCAACTGATGATCCCCTCCAACGACACGCGGGACATCATCCGTGTAGCAACAGAGGCGCTGGATCGCATCTGGAGAGAGGGCCACCGTTATATGAAAGCTGGCGTGATGTTGAGCGATTTTTTCAGTCAGGGGGTGGCGCAGCTAAATCTTTTTGACGACCATGCGCCCCGGAAGAATGGTGACGCGCTGATGCATGTGCTGGATGAGCTGAATCGGAGCGGAAAGGGGAAAGTTTGGTTTGCTGGTCAAGGTATTCAGAAATCATGGTCGATGAAGCGGGAACTGCTCTCTCCGGCATACACCACCCGGTATACCGACTTACCAGTCGTCAGATAGCGGCTTTATGTTTGGTTGAGAATAATACTTGATGGTGCGTTCTAATGGACTCGAACCATCGACCCCCACCATGTCAAGGTGGTGCTCTAACCAACTGAGCTAAGAACGCATTCAGGGGAACAAACTTGTTTAAAACCAGGCTGTCAGCCTGACAGCGGGGAAGAATATTAACGGGCTATATCGCTGCTGGCAAGGAGAAAAATGCAAATTTGCTCCCTTATACGGTGCGATTGCTGCGCTTCTATTCATCCCGCTGTTTTTTTCACCCTTTACTGGTATGTATATCTGACTATGAGGCCAAATCAGTATTAACGGGCGGCCCGCATCAGGATTTGTGCCGCAGGCTGGCGCTGGAGCCAGCGAATTCGTGTAACCATCATGATCGCCGCCGCTGTCAGGCCAATAATAAATCCCCACCAAAATCCCGCAGGCCCCATGCGTGGCGCGATATGATCCGTTAAAGCCAGCAGATAGCCACTGGGCAGCCCCAGTCCCCAATAGGCGGTGAATGTAATATAAAAAATCGATCGGGTATCTTTATATCCGCGTAATACACCGCTGCCGACAACCTGCACTGCATCAGATATTTGATAAACGGCAGCCAGTAGCATCAACTGAGAGGCCATTGCCACCACGTCCGGATCCTGGTTGTAAAGCAGGGCGATGGGTTCGCGTAAAAGCGTAGTAAAAATTGCGGTACAGAACGCCAGTATCACGCCAGTCATCAGCCCCGTATAGGCAGCGATACGTGCATTATCTACAGAGCCTTCTCCTAATCGATGCCCGACACGTATTGTCGTCGCTATACCAACGGATAGCGGGAGAACGAACATCAATGAGCTGAAATTCAGTGCGATCTGATGACCAGCAACGTCAACAACGCCCAGGGGTAAAACCAGCAGGGCGACGATGGCAAATAACGTCACTTCAAAAAGCAGCGCCAGTGCAATAGGCAGGCCGAGATTAGACAGGCGCTTCAGTGCCTGCCAGTCTGGTTTGAAAGGGGAGCGCGGCTTAATATCACGCAACCAGGCCGCACGTTTGGTGTAGGCTATCATCATCAGCAGCATGATCCAGTAAACGGCGGCGGTCGCCACGCCGCAGCCAACTCCGCCCATTTCAGGCACGCCAAATTTGCCAAAGATGAAAATATAATTAATCGGAACGTTAATTAATAACCCGATTAAACTAATGACCATGCCCGGCTGGGGTTTTGACAGACCTTCGCACTGGCAGCGCAAAACCTGATAGAACAGATAGCCGGGCACGCCCCACAGCAGTGCGTGTAAATAGCCAACGGCTTTTTCAGCCAGTTCGGGAGCGTCGCCGTTCATCAGGCGGATGATGTGCTCCCCCTGGTAAAGCGCCAGCATGATTAACAGGGAAACCATCAACGCCAGAAAAAAGGATTGCTGAACCTGATGAGCAATGTGATCACGGCGACCGGAGCCATTCAATTGGGCAACCACCGGGGTCAATGCCAGTAATAATCCGTGGCCGAAGAGTATCGCGGGTAGCCAGATAGACGTGCCAACGGCAACGGCGGCCATATCCGTGGCGCTGTAAGAACCGGCGATGATGGTATCAACCACACCCATAGATGTCTGAGACACTTGCGCAATGATGACAGGAACCGCGAGCGCCAATGACTTACGCGCCTCTGACAAATACTTCTGCACAAACACCTTCCTTGAATTGACTCAACGGGTAGCGGGATAATTGAATGCGGGTAAATGCAGCGGGTGTCGCTGCTGGAAACAAGGCTGATATTGTAACGGCTTGTCAGAAGTAAGCCAGCTTGACGGAGAATAAATTAGAGCCTACTGGGATAGGCTGTTAATTGAAGGTGCGGTAGCGGTTAACCAGCTCCTCGATTTTGGCAATGAGGTTTGGTTTTCAACGTAATATGGGGCAAACTGAATAAAAGTCATCTCTATCAATCAGCAATGAGCGAGTTGCCTGCATCGCCCAACGCTCATTTTATTTACGCCATTTTTTAAGAGGCAAGTGTATGTTTACCGGTATTGTTCAAGGCACTGCGCCGGTGGTGTCCATTAATGAAAAATCAAATTTTCGTACCCATGTTGTTAAACTCCCGCCAGAATTATTGCCGGGATTAGTCCCTGGCGCTTCTGTGGCCAATAATGGCTGCTGTCTGACGGTGACGTCGATAGATGGCGATCGCGTCAGTTTTGATTTAATGAAAGAGACGCTGCGACTGACCAATTTGGGGGATATTACCGAAGGCGACAGCGTTAACCTTGAACGTGCGGCAAAATATGGTGATGAGATCGGTGGGCATATTATGTCCGGTCATATCATTTGTACCGCAGAAGTGGTGAAAATTCTGGTTTCAGAAAACAACCACCAGATTTGGTTTCGTCTGGCAGACGAATCACTGATGAAGTATGTGCTGCATAAGGGGTTTATCGGAATTGATGGGATCAGTCTGACGATTGGCGAGGTTAGCCGCAGCCGATTCTGTGTGCATTTGATTCCAGAAACGCTAAATCGTACGACCCTGGGACAAAAGCGGCTGGGGCATCGGGTGAATATCGAAATCGACCCGCAGACACAGGCGGTGGTGGATACGGTGGAACGGGTATTAGCCAGCCAACAGACTCCGGCCCCGGTTACTGAAGAGTAAAAAATAAGCCGTTCGGGAAATGATCGCGAACGGCCTGATTAACATCAGTCTCAGCGCGGAACACGCAGGCCGCCCTCGATACCGTCAATACTGAACAGGACTTGCCAAAGCTGAATGTTACGGGCGCGGAACGCACCGGCGCAGGCATTGAGGTAGTAGCTGAACATGCGGTGGAATCGTGCGGAGTAGCGTTCGGATAGCTCCGGCCAGCATTGCTGGAAACGTTCGTGCCAGGCCATCAGAGTTCGATCATAATCGGCGCCAAAGTTATGCCAGTCTTCCATCACCATGTAGGGTTCGCTGGCATGAGCGATATGCTGTACTGAAGGGATGCAGCCGTTAGGGAAAATGTATTTATCAATCCAGGGGTCGACTTCAGAGTTGGTTTTTGTTGCGCCAATGGTATGAAGTAAAAATAATCCGTCTGGCTTAAGGTTCTTACTTACAATCCGGAAATAGGTTGCGTAGTTCCTTGGCCCGACATGTTCAAACATCCCGACGGAAACGACCCGATCAAATTGCAGATTCAGATCACGATAGTCTTGCAGCAAAATGGTGACATCCAAATCCTTGCAGCGTAGCTGGGCCAGTTTTTGCTGTTCTTTGGAAATGGTGACGCCGCAGACGGATACGCCATACCGGCGTGCGGCAAATTCCGCCAGTCCGCCCCAGCCACAGCCGATATCCAACAATTTCATTCCTGGCTTAAGTTGCAGCTTTTCGCAGATCATCGCCAATTTGTCTTCCTGCGCTTGCTCTAGCGTAGATGCTTGTTTCCAGTAGCCGCAAGAGTACTGCATATAAGGATCCAGCATCAGCGAAAATAAGTCGTTGCCTAAATCATAGTGCTCTTTACCGACTATCCAGGCGCGCTTTTTAGATTGTAAATTTACTAGCCGTGCGGCAGCGACACGCAAGACATCTTTCAGATGGTGAGGCAATTTTTCATCCAGTCCGGCGCGCAATACGCGATGAAAAAATACGTCCAGTCTCTCACACTCCCACCAGCCATCCATGTAGCTTTCACCCAATCCCAATGATCCTTCACGCAGTACGCGTTTAAAAAAACCAGGATTTTTAACCTTGATATCAAAAGGGCGAGAGCCGTTGATTTTGATATCGGCCATGTCCAGCATTTCGCGCACAATTTGAAACCAGGACGTGTTATGACGGCCCAGTTCCTCTACATCCTCTACACATGATGAACTCATAACTTCTCCCTACCTTGCTACTCGTGATGAAACCGCAAGGAAAGCATAGACAATTTTTACCTATTAATCGGTATCGGTGGGGGATCGCCCATCGTCTACTCTCTGAATAATCAGAGCAAATAAAGAGAAAAGCCGGTACGCAAACACGTAGGGGCACTCATCCATAAGATAAACACGCACATTCCGTATGCGCTTACCACTAAAGGATAGTGATAAACAGGGTTGTTGTCACAAAAGGCCAAAAATAGTTTATGACTGCTTCAGCCAGGGTACAAGTATAAATTGGCTGAGGCAGTTGGTGGCATCATGGGGGGGCCGCCTGATATAAGAAATTCGTCTGTTCTCAGGAGTAACGCCGGTAATCGCGGAATGGGCCATCGGCAACGGAGCGACGTTCAATCAGGGTAGGGTGTACCTCAATGACCTGTGCGTCTTCACGCTTGCTGGTGATACGGTCCAGTAACATGGCGAAAGCAGATTGCCCTAGTCGTTCTTTGGGCTGGTGGATGGTTGTCAGCGCCGGGGTAAAAAAGCGGGCATGACGAATATTGTCGTATCCAATCACTGAAATATCCTGAGGAACACGCAACCCCAACTCATCGGCTGCGCAAATTGCCCCCATGGCCATAATATCTCCACCGCAGAACACCGCCGTCGGCCGATGTTTTTGCGCCAGAATCTGATGCATTGCCTTATAACCGGATTCCGGTTCAAAATCTCCCTGAACGACCCATTCATCACGGATCTGAATAGCGGCATCATTCAACGCTTGCAAAAAGCCAAGATAGCGCCCGCTACCGGTATTCCGTTCTTGAATACCAGGGATGGCGCCGATGTCCCGGTGGCCGCGTTCGATAAGGTAGCGACCTGCCATATACCCCCCCTCAAAGGCGTTATCAATAATGGTATCGGTAAAATCATTGTGAGCCTGACCCCAATCCATGACCACCATCGGAATGCTGCGATAGTCTTCCAGCATGACGAGCAACTCAGGGGGATATTCTGCACACATGACCAGCAATCCATCGACACGTTTCTGGGCCAGCATGGAAAGATAGGCGCGTTGTTTATCGAGATCGTTATGCGAGTTACACAAAATCAGCGTGTAACCCTTGGCATAGCAACTGTTTTCAACGGCTTCTATGATTTCAGCAAAGTAGGGGGCTTCACTTGACGTGGCCAGTAACCCAATGGATTTGGTGTGATTGACTTTAAGACTGCGGGCGACGGCACTGGGTGAATAGTGTAATTCCTTAATGGCGGCCCTCACGGCAGCTTTAGTCTCTTCGGCGACGAAACGTGTTTTATTAATCACGTGTGATACGGTTGTGGTAGAAACGCCGGCACGTTTTGCCACATCTTTGATCGTTGCCATGTAAAAATGACTCCTGAACTGACTTATTACAGTCGTAAGTATATTGTTAATCGTTTGCCTGCGTTTCATCTTCTCTTTCTAAGTAAAAACAGGTTTTTCAGAAGGAGAATGCCGAATGGTATACCTGAAGGGGCAAGGTTGACGTTTTTCGACTAATACGCGACGTGCCGTTAAACAGCGGATTTTGTCCGATTTGCCACGAAAGTGGAAGCGGTAATTTATACTGGTAGTGATACACCGGTATGAGATTTTTCGGTCAAACTATGGAAGAATCTCAATCGTCATAGGCTATGCCGTTTTAACTCGAAGTTTGGTTTGAGCGTCCCAAGATGGTTAATGCTTTCTTCCGATAACTTGATGTGCAAAAGGAGACACTTATGGATACTGACCTGAAGATGTCGTTGCTGACCACCGTTGGTGCGCTGGCAATGATCATTGTATTTAGTTTTGTTGCGGTATTGAATTAATCAGCGTCCCGCTGTTTATCGTCATCATTCAGGCACGTTTACGTGCCTGAATTCTTTCTGTTTATGCTGAACGACTTTGGGTGTACTTGTCTGAACCCAGATCAGCGAATGGTCTGAGGGGTGACAACACGACGGGCACCGACATAATGATCCTGCCAGTAATCCTCACTCAGTTTACTGATACGGATATCTGAGCCGGTGCGCGGTGACTGAATAAATTTACCCTCCCCCAGATAGACCCCGACATGATCGGCTTCGCCACGATTATTGATGCGGAAGAAAACCAAATCGCCGCTTTCCAACTCATTTTTCTTTATCGGCGCCGCATCGCGCAAATGATACATTTCATTTGCTGTGCGGGGGATGGGAATTTTTACAACGTCTTTGTAGGCGTAATAAACCAAACCACTACAGTCAAACCCGGTAAAAGGTGATGCCCCCCCCCAACGATAGGGTTTGCCCACCTGGCTCATCAGCTTGTTCATTGCCGTTAATTTGGCATGTTGGTAGCGTCTTTTGTGGGTATCGCTCAATTCTAATCCTTTGTGGGTATTGCTCAGTTCTAATCCTTTTTCTGTTTTATTTTTAAGGCGGATGACTTTTATTTTGGAATGTGTAGAAGCCATCTTCGCGTCGTTTTCCGATCGCAATTTTTTGAGGTTTTTCCTAACCAGCGCTGGTGTGCTGCCCTTCGTTCTTGGCAGTGCTTGTTCTTGTTTATGCCTGGTGATGAGGGGGTGATTAACTTTATCGGCGGCAGAGTTTACTTTGTCGATGGGCTTTTTCTGGCTTTTTATCGGTATCGGTGATTTTTGAGGATTTTTCTTCGTCTGCTTGCTTTTCTTATGATCTCCCGCCGGTGCGCTGTTTACGTTGACTTTTCGCGGCGAGGAATTTGGCGTATGAGGTGTCGCCTGCGCTAAGTTCAGGAATAGATTACTGAAAAATAATATAAAAATGGTAGTAAACAAGCGCATGATGGCTGGGGGGGATCATCCTTAATATCGTTAAGCCCGTACAGTATTCCCGAAAACGGCATTATAAAAAAGTGGGAATGACCTCTTTATTGATACAGAATAGTGAAAAAAAGTTAATTGTGGTTTTTTTTTGCGGATTTATCATCGTTTTTTGCCCTGGCTTCCATCAAATACCGTTCGTTTACAGGGAAGATATATCCCTACAAAAAATGGCGTTTTTTTGTTGACGCTGCCCTCGGTACAATATAATTGCGTGGATGGCGCTGTAATGGCACATCTGACAGATGCTCATGGTTAATTAATATTGCGTTAGCCATCCAATAGATTTAAGGAAGCAAGAGAATGACGACAACGACAATTGAAAAAATTCAGCGCCAGATCGCTGAAAACCCGATTCTGCTGTATATGAAAGGTTCACCTAAATTGCCAAGCTGCGGGTTTTCCGCACAGGCAGTACAGGCGTTGTCTGCTTGTGGCGAACGTTTTGCCTATGTCGATATCTTGCAGAACCCGGATATCCGTGCAGAGTTACCTAAGTATGCTAACTGGCCGACGTTTCCCCAACTGTGGGTCGATGGTGAATTAGTCGGCGGCTGCGACATCATTATTGAAATGTATCAGCGCGGCGAGTTACAGCAACTGATTAAAGAAACAGCAGAAAAATATAAGTCCCAGCAGGAAGATCAGGAATAAATCCGGCGGAAAGCCATACGCTTAAGCGCGATACAGATAAAATCTTGCTGTGTGATGAAACAAGACAGGGGGCGGAAGCTACCCTGTCATTTTTAATGACGGCTAACTGGCAACCGGGGTTTCTTGTGATTGATTCTCGTCAAAAGCGATAGGCCACCCCCCCATCCGTTTCCATCTGTTAACCAGTTCACAAAATAGCAGTGCAGTCTGATTGGTATCATAGAGTGCGGAGTGCGCCTGGCTGGAGTCAAAAGCGATACCCGCAGTGATACAGGCTTTGGCAAGAACAGTTTGCCCTAAGACCAGACCACTAAGAGCCGCCGTGTCAAAAGTGGCGAAAGGATGGAAAGGATTACGCTTTAAACTGCAACGTTCAGCCGCAGCCATCATAAAGCTATGATCAAAAGTGGCGTTATGCGCCACGATAATTGCCCGATTACAACCCTGGTCTTTTAATCCCTTGCGGACAACTTTGAAAATTTCATGCAGAGCTTCATATTCGCTGACCGCACCACGTAACGGGTTGCTTGGGTCAATACCGTTAAACGCCAGAGCGGCGGGTTCCAATATTGCGCCGTCAAAAGGCTCAACATGAAAATGTAAGGTTTCATCTGGCTGTAGCCATCCATCAACATCCATTTTTAATGTTACCGCTGCGACTTCCAGCAATGCATCGGTCTTGGCATTAAACCCGGCAGTTTCAACATCGATCACCACCGGGTAAAACCCACGGAAACGACCACTCAGGGCGTTCAGGTCATTTTTATCAGCCATTAGTCTCTTAATCTTTAGCAAAATGCAGCGCGCATTATGGCAAATTTTGGCGAGAGATGCAGTATACCTTGCTTACCTGATTTGGGGTTGCAGCCTCTTGCCGCAACGCTAATGATTGGGGAGCGTATGTGAAAACAGGGCAGGTGCCCGCCTGGCACCTGCATAGCGTAATTAGCGGCCAATCCCCTGACCGGATTGTGCGTTTTCAATCAGCTCAATTTTGTAACCATCAGGATCTTCAACAAAGGCAATAACGGTTGTACCGCCTTTTACCGGGCCAGCTTCACGGGTTACATTTCCCCCCGCTTTACGAATGCGATCACAGGTGGCCGCTACATCATCTACACCCAGCGCGATATGGCCATATGCGTTACCCAGATCGTAACGATCTACGCCCCAGTTATAAGTTAATTCAATGACAGCCCCTTCGCTTTCTTCGGTATAGCCGACGAATGCCAGAGTATATTTATATTCGGTGTTTTCACTGGTACGTAGCAGACGCATACCTAGCACATTGGTATAAAAGTCGATAGCGCGTGGTAAATCGCCAACACGCAGCATGGTGTGAAGTAGGCGCATAATTTCAACTTCCTCGATTGGCTATTGTGGTTAAACGGCAACATGGTGGAAAAAACGATAGGAAGGAAGTATAGCGTTGCAGATATGCTGAGTCCAAGATATTGCCGGCAAAGGCCGTGGCTTGATGCTCCACCGTTTCAGGAGAGCGTCGGTAGTAAAACGTTGTCTCTTCTGACTCATACGGGCTGAAAATAGGAAAATCGTGCCGGTGAACGGTGCGATAACGCAGGAAAATTATCTGAAATTACAATGGGTACTAATTATTTTACTTGTTATCCTTAGCTAGGACTTGCCAGCGAGAGAGAACCGGGCTTCAATAAACACAGTGGTGAAAGGAGGTACGGTGCCTGAGCAACTTGAGCTCTTTGTTGTCCCCAATCCATGTCGCGGCGTTTGTCAGTCTGATGAGCGTGGTTTTTGTCGCGGTTGCTTTCGCAATCGCCATGAGCGTTTTGTCTGGGGGCAGATGAGTGATGCACAGAAACAGGACGTATTGCGCCTGTGCCGGCAGAGAATGAAACGTTGGTTGCGTGCAGAAAAAACAACGCAGTCAGTGACAGTGGAACCTCAGCAACCGCCCTTATTTTAGCGTCAAGTAAACAGCCACTGAATAAAATAAGCCTAAGATCATTTTTAAAGGACTTTTATTTGGTAGAATCCCTTTTTCTGAAATAATAAAAGTCATTTTTTTTATAAATCGGAATCGATTGCAATCCAGGGATATAACTTAGCAAGCTAATTATAAGGAGCGTTTATGGAATTGCCATTAGGATCTGATTTAGCTCGTTTAGTGCGCGTTTGGCGTGCATTAATTGATCATCGGTTAAAACCACTGGAATTGACTCAAACACATTGGGTGACATTACACAATATACATCATTTGCCGCCGGGCCAGTCACAGATTCAACTTGCCAAAGCTATAGGGATCGAGCAGCCTTCATTAGTCAGAACATTAGATCAACTGGAAGAGAAGGGATTGATTACCAGACATGTATGCTCACATGACAGACGCGCTAAACGTATATTGCTTACCGAAGCCGCAGATCCAATAATACAGGCGGTTAATGATGTGATTAGCCACACCCGTAGAGAAATTCTATTTGGCATTACTCCTCAACAGGTCGAGGAATTAGCCTTGCTGATTGCGCGTTTGGAACAAAATATACTGGCATTACATGAGGACCAGTCTTAGTTAATTGTCTCATCCGCCTTTGTGGAAAAGAAATAATTCCCAGTAAGGTTTTCAAGTTTATTATTGTCCGTCTTTTAATATACTCTAAATAATTCGAGTTGCAGGAAGGTGGCAAGAGAAGGACAAATTCGTCGGGAACGAATTTGACCAGCCAACGGCTGACCTTTGGTGAGAGACAGGATGTCTCTCATTAATCCCGATGAGCTTACACAAGTAAGTGATTCGGGTGACAAATCTGCCAGGAGCAGATTTGAACGCTGTTCACAGCGGCCCCGAAGGGGCGAGGCCCACGGATGAGCCGAGTAGTGAACGCGGCCAACGCACATGCAACTTGAAGTATGACGAGTACAGACGTTTAATTATTGATGATAATCACCACCTGTACAGGTGGTGATTATTTTCATGTGTTAGCGAGGGGAGACGGTAATGCTGCGGCCATTACTCGCCATAGCCACACGTTGTCCTGCGCTGAATTTGGTATCACCTTGTTTTTGAACAACCATGACGGTGCTGCCATCATCTTTACGGATTTCCAGTTCGACACCTTGAGTACGGTTCAGGGCGTCAGTGGCGCTGTTACCTGCTACGCCGCCTGCAACAGCACCTGCCGCAGTTGCCAGACTACGGCCTGATCCCCCACCGATGGTGTTACCCAGAAAACCCCCTAAAACCGCCCCGCCAAGTGCGCCGATAACGTTGGCGTCTTCACCCGCCTGAATCTGAACCGGACGTGTCGATACAATGGTTCCGTAGGTGACGGTTTGCACCTGTTTGGCTTCGGAGGCGCTGTAAACATCTCCGGAAAGCGTACTGGTATTGGCACAGCCAGCCAGTGTGATACCAGCCAGAGTAACCACAAGCAAACGCTTCATCATAAACAATACTCCTGTAATGGCGATATGTCGGGTTGGCAAAGCCTTGGCCGACGAATTTTATACGATTAAATTATGGTCTGGCTTGGCGTTCCATTCCACTCTTTTTACTCTTTTTTGCAGAATATAATAGTGCGCCTAAATTGGTGGTAAACGGCGAGTAAAATCCGCCCAATCTGTTTTTTTTTTGTTGTAAATACCATCACTCGGCTATTTTTTAACAAAAATTCAACTGAGATAACAAAACATAAAAAATATAATAATTCAGTGTGTTAAAATGTTATTTTTGCCCTAATCCTATTTTCAAGGGTTACTTTTCTTTATCCCGCAGGGAAAAAGGTCATGAAATGAGATCCGGCAGATACATTGGTGTGATGTCAGGCACCAGCCTCGATGGTATTGATGTGGTGATGGCGGCTATTGATGAAGACACCGTTGCGCAGCAAGCCAGCTATTGCCACCCTATCCCGCAGCATATTAAAAAGGCCGTTCTGGGTATGTGTCAGGGGCAGAAGGTCACACTGTCCGCTCTTGGGCAGCTAGACACCCGGATGGGAATCTTGTTCGCAGAGGCGGTTCTGGCATTGCTCAAAGAAACAGGGCTGGGAGCGCAGGATATTACCGCTATCGGCTGCCACGGGCAGACCGTCTGGCACGAACCGAATGGCGAGGCATCCTGTACGCTACAGATTGGTGATAATAACCGTATTGCCGCAATGACCGGGATTACCACCGTGGGCGATTTTCGCCGCCGCGATCTGGCATACGGCGGGCAGGGGGCTCCACTGGTGCCGGCATTTCATCATGCATTATTGCAGCACCCGGTTGAGCGGCGCATCGTACTTAACATCGGTGGTATTGCCAATTTGTCGCTATTGGTTCCGGGGGCAGTCGTACGTGGTTATGATACCGGTCCGGGTAATATGTTATTAGATTCCTGGATCTGGCGTCATTGTGCGCAACCCTACGATAAAAATGCCAAATGGGCGATGACGGGGCAGGTTCATCCGCTGCTATTACACCGAATGATGGCCGATCCCTATTTTTCGCTAAGGGCGCCGAAGAGTACAGGGCGTGAATACTTTAATCTGGGCTGGCTGGAGAAAAAACTGGCGGGTCTGCCGCCGATATCGACTCAGGACGTTCAGGCTACGCTGGTTGAACTGACGGCCATGAGCATCGCCGAGCAGGTTTTGTTGAGCGGTGGCTGCGAACGATTACTGGTGTGCGGCGGCGGCGCCCGCAACCCCCTTATCATGGCTCGGCTTTCGGCTTTGTTAGCCGGTATTGAAGTCAGTACAACGGATGAATTCGGCGTCAGTGGTGATGATATGGAAGCGCTTGCCTTTGCCTGGCTGGCGTCTCGTACCTTATCTGGCTTACCGGGAAATCTGCCGTCGGTTACGGGGGCAAGTCAGGAAACGGTGCTGGGGGCAATTTACCCTGCCATGATGGACTAATCGGATTTTGCTGAGTTTCATTAATCCGCCTATTGTTAAACTGGTAACAGTGAAATTGTTGATGCCGCCGGACTGGCGCACATTTCACTGATATCGGAAAAACAGGAGAAGAAGAATGAAACCACTGCTGACAGGGGCGGTACTGGTACTATTAAGCGGATGCAGCTATTTTGGTCATCAACAATCGGTTGAAACGTTGTACTACCAGTGCGGTACGATGCCGCTGACGGTAACGATGCAGCAGGATGATCAATCGACCTCGCAGGTCAGCTTTTTGCTTGACGGAGAGAGCCATACCTTGCCGCAGGTTGTCTCTGCCTCCGGAGCAAGATACAGCGATGGGGCGTATACTTTCTGGAGCAAGGGAAACCATGCTTTTATTCAGCGCGGTGAACGGGTCATTGTTGATGATTGCGCGTTAAGATGACGGTGCTTTAACGCTATAATCGCCGTTATGACCACAGGCTGGCCGTGTTGTTGCTGATTGAGATTTTTCGGGTACGGGCGCAAAATAATGAGATTCACCCCCTTTTCCGACTCGTGATTGTCACAGCAGGACACCAGCACACTATGACACAGGAAAGCATCTCTTCCAGTATGACGCCCCCCTCTCAGGAACCCGATATCGCGGATCTGCGCCGTGAATATACCCGTGGGGGGCTGCGCCGCAGCGATCTCACCGATAACCCGCTGGATCTGTTTGAGCGTTGGCTAAAACAGGCATGTGAAGCGAAACTGGCGGATCCAACGGCCATGTCGGTCGCAACGGTTGATGAGCAGGGACAGCCTTATCAGCGAATCGTTTTGTTAAAACATTACGATGAAAAAGGCATGGTGTTTTACACCAATATGGGGAGTCGCAAAGCGCTGCATCTGGCGCATAACCCGAAAGTCAGCCTGCTGTTTCCCTGGCATATGCTGGAACGGCAGGTAATGGTGCTGGGCCGGGCCGAGAAGTTGCCTGCGCTGGAGGTTCTGAAGTATTTTCACAGCCGCCCCAAAGACAGTCAGATTGGCGCGTGGGTCTCCAAACAGTCCAGCCGGATCTCCGCCCGCGGTATTCTGGAAAGTAAATTTCTGGAGCTTAAACAGAAATTCCAGCATGGTGAAGTGCCGTTGCCGAGCTTCTGGGGCGGTTTTCGCATTACTATCGATTCCGTGGAGTTCTGGCAAGGCGGCGAGCACCGCCTGCACGACCGGTTCTTCTATCAACGGCAGGACGATGGCTGGCAGGTTGATCGCTTGGCGCCTTAATCCTCAAATATCCTTGTTAAACTCTGGCGCTCCTGACGTGAGCGCTTTATCCTATGGCGTTTCGCGCCATCGGCGTTTTTGGCCGGGATGGGCGATTAACCTGATATTTCAGTCCTTGATTTTTAACGGGATGAGTAGACCAATAAATAGGCGACTGCCAGTAGGCTATGCCTTGCATACAATACGATATTTTGCATAAAAACGGAGTTATCGATGGCGAGTAGTAACCTGATTAAACAACTGCAAGAGCGGGGCTTAATTGCCCAGGTGACGGATGAGGAAGCGTTGGCAGAGCGACTGGCGCAAGGGCCAATCGCGCTGTATTGCGGCTTCGATCCCACTGCCGACAGCTTGCATTTGGGGCATCTGGTGCCGCTGCTTTGCCTGAAGCGTTTCCAGCTGGCCGGACACAAACCGGTGGCGCTGGTCGGCGGCGCCACCGGCCTGATCGGCGACCCAAGTTTTAAGGCAACGGAACGTAAACTGAACACTGCGGAAACCGTCAGTGAATGGGTAGAAAAAATACGCCGTCAGGTTTCTCCGTTCCTGGATTTTGATTGCGGTGAAAACAGTGCGATTGCTGCCAACAACTATGATTGGTTCGGCAAGATGAATGTGCTGGATTTCCTGCGCGATATCGGCAAGCATTTCTCCGTTAATCAGATGATTAACAAAGAAGCGGTTAAGCAGCGCCTGAACCGCGATGATGTGGGTATTTCCTTTACCGAATTTTCCTACAACCTGTTACAGGGTTACGACTTCGCCTCTTTGAATAAGCAGCATAATGTTGAGCTGCAAATTGGCGGTTCGGATCAGTGGGGGAACATTACGTCCGGTATTGATTTGACCCGTCGAATGAATCAGAAACAAGTTTATGGCATGACTGTGCCGCTGATCACCAAGTCTGACGGCACTAAATTCGGTAAAACCGAAGGCGGCGCAATCTGGCTCGATGCCAGCAAAACCAGTCCCTATAAGTTCTATCAGTTCTGGATCAATACGGCTGATGCCGATGTTTACCGCTTCCTGAAGTTCTTCACTTTCATCAGTCTGGAGGCGATCAATACGCTGGAAGAAGAGGATAAAAACAGCGATAAGGCGCCGCGTGCTCAACATGTGCTGGCGGAAGAGGTAACCCGTATGGTTCACGGTGACGCGGGATTAGCTGCGGCACGCCGCATTACGCAAAGCCTGTTCTCCGGCTCAGTGCAGGATATGACACAGGAAGATTTTGCCCAGTTGGCTCAGGATGGTATGCCGATCATTGAACTGGAGCAGAATGCTGATCTACAGCAGGCGCTGGTCAGTGCGGAACTGGTGCCATCGCGCGGCCAGGCTCGCACGATGATTTCCTCTAATGCGGTGGCGATCAACGGTGAAAAACAAGCCGATCCAGAATACACATTTAGTGCAGGCGATCGTCTGTTTGACCGTTATACCTTGTTGCGCCGGGGTAAAAAGCACTACTGCCTGGTCTGCTGGAAAGCATAAGCATAGGTAAACGGGGAACGTAAGCCCCCTGTATTTTGTTAGCCGTTATTGATGCGCCAATGCGCAGGCAAGGATTTAAATCATATACAATGAAAAATATACTTTCTATTCAGTCACATGTTGTTTTTGGACATGCGGGGAACAGCGCCGCCGAATTTCCGATGCGTCGCATGGGCGCAAACGTTTGGCCGCTTAATACGGTTCAATTTTCCAATCATACGCAATACGGTCACTGGACTGGTTGCGTTATGCCAGCCAGCCATTTAACCGAAATTGTGCAAGGTATTGCGGATATCGGCAGGCTGAAAGACTGTAATGCGGTGCTGAGTGGTTACATTGGTTCGCCGGAACAGGGTGAGCATATTTTGAATATCGTTCGGCGGGTCAAAGCAGTGAATCCTGAAGCGTTGTATTTCTGCGATCCGGTGATGGGTTCGCCCGAAAAAGGCTGTATTGTTGCACCGGGGGTAGCCGAGTTTCATTGTCGTCAGGCATTGCAGGCGGCGGATGTTATTGCGCCGAATCTGCCTGAACTGGAGCAACTTAGCGGCCATACCGTGCAAAATGTGGAAGACGCGGTAAATACTGCACGGGCATTGTGCGCGCAGGGGCCGAAAATCGTTCTGGTCAAGCACCTCAGCCGGGCGGCTTATCGCCATGACAGCTTTGAAATGCTGCTGGTTACGCCGACCGATGCCTGGCACATCAGCCGTCCATTGGTTGAATTTGAACGTCAGCCCGTTGGCGTAGGCGATCTGACCAGTGGGTTACTGCTGGTGAATTTACTGAAAGGGGTTGCGCTGGATAAAGCGCTGGAGCACACCACGTCGGCGGTTTATGAGGTGATGCTGATGACGAAAGAAATGAATGAATATGAGCTGCAACTGGTCGCCGCTCAGGAAGGTATTGCTAACCCACGTCACCATTTTCAAGCGGTACGCTTATAATTACCCTCAGGAAAAAAGCGCGGTGAGTCACCGCGCTCTTTATTCTTCAACCTTTCAACCTTTCAACCTTTCAACCTTGAGCGCCGTGACGACAGAAGGCCGTTCGGCAATGTGCTCCAGGTAAGCGGCCAGCGCAGGGTGGCGAAACATATCCAGCTTCAATGACTGCGCCCAGCGCATAACCGTGAACAAATAGGCGTCTGCGATGCTAAAACGGTTAGCAACCAGATAATTCTGTTCACTCAGCACCAGATTGATATAACGAAATCTTACCTGTAGATATTCAAATAACAGCTCTTTATATGTCTCCGGCGTACCGGGGCGGAATATCGGGGAAAAGGTTTTATGCAACTCGGTGGCAATATAGTTAAGCCACTCAATAGTGTGGTAACGGGCAATGCTGCCGATGGGGGCGATAAGGTTGCAGTGTGGAACCCGGTCTGCGACGTACTGTGCAATAGCGACGCCTTCGGTAAGCACGGTGTTATCATCCAGTAATAAGGCTGGCACAAGCCCTTTGGGATTAATTGACAGGTAATCCGTACCGCGTTCAGTTTTCTTAGCTTTGAGATCCACCTTTTCAAGTTTGAAATCCAACTTGGATTCAAGCAAAACGATATGAGCAAAAAGGGAACTGCTTTCAGGCTTGTAAAACAATTTCATGTAGAACCCCTTGATATTATTATTTTATCCATCCCAAAAGATGGGCTGCCGTTTATTAAATAAACGTATTTTGTACTTTTACTACATACAGCGATATCAGGTTGTGATGCGTTCTGCAAAACGTTTGTCGTACAAAAAAACGATAGAAAATTAACAGTTAACCTTACATGTATCGGCCAAAAGAGCCACTAACTTTAGTTAATTTATCATCTGTCGAAATCACCCCTTCTATTTTTATCAATAGCCATAGGCTATCGCTGTATTCATACTGTATTGTTGCCAAAATGTTATTTTTTGTTTGTGTTATATTTAAATAAGACCGTATATTCAGGCTGGGTATTGAATGATCGGTTGACGCAAAATAATGATTAATCAGGTCACTTTGGGAGGAAGCATGTCATCTCATTTTCTTCGCGACACCTGTCTGGATACGCTTAGGATACGGCAACAAACCTATCACTATTACAGTTTGCCCCTGGCGGCCCGGCAACTTGGCACGATTGATAACTTACCCAAGTCGTTAAAAGTATTGCTGGAAAACCTGTTACGCCATCTGGATGACGATACGGTTCAGCAAGACGATCTCCACGCCGTGGTTTCATGGCTGAAAACCGGGCATGTCGAGCGGGAGATTGCCTACCGTCCTGCGCGGGTGCTGATGCAGGATTTTACCGGTGTACCTGCCGTTGTCGATCTTGCCGCTATGCGTGCGGCGGTCGAGCGGCTTGGCGGAGATGTTAATAAAGTGAATCCGCTATCACCGGTTGATCTGGTTATCGACCACTCGGTAACGGTTGACCATTTCGGTGACGACCAGGCGCTGATTGACAACACCCAACTGGAAATGGAGCGTAACTATGAGCGATACCAGTTCCTGCGTTGGGGGCAAAAGGCGTTCAGTCGCTTCAGTGTGGTGCCGCCGGGAACAGGAATTTGCCATCAGGTTAACCTTGAATATCTGGCAAAAACGGTATGGTATGAACAGCAGCAGGATAAGCTGATGGCGTATCCTGATACGCTGGTCGGGACGGACTCACATACCACCATGATTAATGGTCTTGGCGTACTGGGGTGGGGTGTCGGGGGGATTGAGGCCGAAGCCGCCATGCTGGGCCAGCCGATTTCCATGCTCATCCCGGACGTGGTAGGGGTTAAGTTAACCGGGAAAATGCGTGAAGGGATCACCGCGACCGATCTGGTTCTTACCGTGACCCAAATGTTGCGTAAGCATGGTGTGGTTGGGAAGTTTGTTGAATTCTACGGCGACGGTCTGGACTATTTACCATTGGCCGACCGTGCCACCATCGCCAATATGGCGCCGGAATATGGCGCTACCTGCGGTTTTTTCCCGGTTGACCGCATCACGCTGGAATATATGCGGCTGACTAACCGTAGCGATGACCAAATCGCCCTGGTGGAAGCCTATAGTAAGCAACAGGGGCTGTGGCGACATACCGGTGATGAACCTGTATTCACCAGTCAACTGTCGCTGGACATGGATAGTGTTGAAACCAGCCTGGCCGGCCCTAAACGACCGCAGGACAGAGTCCCGCTGGCGGGTGTGCCTCGGGCATTTAATGCCAGCAGGGAACTGGACATCAATACGGTGAAAGATCGTCCGGACTATGAAGAATTTACCCTGTCCGGTGAGACGCACCGCTTACAGCAGGGCGCCGTTGTGATTGCGGCGATCACTTCCTGTACCAATACGTCAAATCCCAGTGTGCTGATGGCGGCCGGATTACTGGCGAAGAATGCGGTAAAACGAGGGCTGAAGAAAAAGCCCTGGGTTAAAACATCGCTGGCGCCGGGGTCGCGGGTGGTAACGGATTACTATGCCAAAGCCGGACTAACGGCGTATCTCGATGAATTGGGCTTTAATTTGGTGGGATACGGCTGCACCACCTGTATTGGTAATTCAGGGCCGTTGCCTGAAGCCATTGAAGCGGCGATTAAAGCGGGTGATTTAACCGTAGCCGCCGTGTTGTCAGGAAACCGTAACTTTGAAGGCCGTATTCATCCGCTGGTGAAAACCAACTGGCTGGCCTCGCCGCCACTGGTAGTGGCATATGCACTGGCGGGAAATATGAATATTGATCTTACCCGCGAACCACTGGGTGAGGATCGACAAGGTCGTCCGGTCTATATGAAGGATATCTGGCCTTCAGCGAAAGAGGTGGCCGACGCGGTATTGAACGTCAGTGCGGATATGTTTCATAAACAATATGCCGCAGTATTTGAAGGTACGCAGGAGTGGAGAGATATTGAGGTTGATAACAATCCCACCTATCAGTGGCCTCAGGAATCGACCTATATCCGTCAGACGCCATTTTTCCTCAATATGGGAAAAGTCCCGGAACCGGTTCAGGATATCCATCGTGCCCGTATCCTGGCCATGCTGGGCGACTCGGTCACCACCGATCATATCTCTCCCGCGGGCAATATCAAACGGGACAGCCCGGCAGGGCGTTACCTGCTGGAGCGTGGCGTGGAAACCAAAGAATTTAACTCTTATGGCTCACGGCGTGGCAATCATGAAGTGATGATGCGCGGCACGTTTGCCAATATTCGTATCCGTAATGAGATGGTGCCCGGCAAAGAGGGGGGATATACCCGGCATATCCCTTCACAAAACGAGATGACGATCTATGACGCCGCCATGCGTTATCAAGAGGAAAATGTTCCGCTGGCCTTACTGGCAGGTAAGGAGTATGGCTCAGGCTCCAGCCGTGACTGGGCGGCAAAAGGCCCGCGTTTGCTGGGGGTGCGCGTGGTTATCGCTGAATCATTCGAGCGTATTCACCGTTCTAATCTGATCGGTATGGGGATCCTGCCACTGGAGTTCCCGCAAGGTGTAACGCGTAAAACTTTGATGTTGCACGGCGATGAGCAAATATCGATTACCGGATTAAACCAGTTGACGCCCGGCGCCACGGTAGCGGTTACGATTACGGATAATGAGGGCCGAAATCAGGTGATTAAAACCCGTTGCCGTATTGATACCCGCAATGAACTGACCTACTACCAGAATGACGGCATCCTGCATTATGTGATTCGTAATATGCTCTGAATCAGACCACGACGCGTGGAGCATTTTGCGTCGTGGGCTCGTCCTGGGCGGCGGATTACAATGAGCCTTCCACCTATTTCAATATGTTGCGTACGGGCGATAGCAATAATCAGGGGAAATTTTCCCACGCTGACTACGACGCCCTGCTGGATCGTGCGGTTAACGCAGGCACCTCAACGGCATGGAATAACGATTATCATCAGGCGGAAAAAATCCTACAGCAGCAGATTTCGTTGCTCCCCATTTATTACTATGTGCGGGCGCAACTGGTAAAACCCTACGTCGGTGGGTTTAAGCCTGACCAGAAAGCGGATGTATACAGCAAGGATATTTAGATCATCAAGCATTAGGGCAGAATGAATGCCAGGGGGGACTCATCTGGCATTCGCATTTATTGATGTGTTATTTCATATCCAGCAGATGGCCCATTTTGGCGGCTTTTGTCGCCAGATAGCGTTCGTTTTTCGGATTACGGCCTACCAGCAACGGCACCCGCTCGACGATATTAATGCCGGCTTCATTGAGAATTTTTACTTTTTGCGGATTATTGGTCAGCAGTCTGACTTCATCGACACCCAGCAGTTTGAACATATCCGCACATAATGTGAAGTCGCGTTCGTCAGCAGCAAAACCTAACTGATGATTTGCTTCAACGGTATCCGCGCCCAAATCCTGTAACGCATAGGCCCGGATCTTATTCAGCATACCAATATTGCGGCCTTCCTGGCGGTGGTACAGCAGTACGCCACGTCCTTCCTCGGCAATATGGCTCAGTGCGGCTTCAAGCTGAAACCCACAGTCACAACGCAGGCTAAACAACGCATCACCCGTCAGACATTCAGAGTGCACACGCGCCAGAACTGGAACCGGGCCAGAAATATCACCATAAACCAAGGCGAGATGATCATGTCCTGTAGCTAATTCTTCAAATCCTACCATCAGGAAATCGCCCCAGGGGGTGGGTAATTTGGCATCTGCCACCCGTTTTAGCTGCATGTTATTCTCCAAAAAACAAAAATGCTGACGCGCATCCTACTGATGGATGGGGGCCTTGACCAGCAAAAAACCATCGCTGAAAAAGTTAGGGCATTGCACTCACTGATCGTATTCAAACGGTTCGAAAAGCGTGAGACGATGGTTCTTTCATTGACGGAACCGGGAGCCATTTTACGCCATACTGACAGTTCGTGTCGGTTTTTCTGATAGAATTGTGAAATATTTGTTTCAGTCATCACACTGAATTATAGGAATAAATGATGTACGACATCGCCAGGCGCACCACTATTGGTGCGGCATTTCTGCTGATAATGCCATTGATTAGTTGGGTGAGCGGGTGGCAGTGGCAACCGGAATATAGTGGGTTGTGGCTGCGCATGTTGTTCTGGACTACAGAAACGGTGACTTCACCATGGGGAACGTTGACCAGTGTCGTATTGAGCGCCTGGTTTTTGTGGTGTTTGCGCTTTCGTCTGAAACCGGCGATCTGCATCGTGGCGATCATGATTATCACGGTACTGATCGGGCAGGGGATGAAGTCCGCGATTAAAGAGTGGGTTCAGGAACCACGCCCGTTCGTCGTCTGGCTGGAAAAAAACCATCAGGTTGACGATAGCTACTTCTACTCTCTGCCACGTAAGGCACGCGCTGAACTGGTAAAAAACCAATTGCATGATGAAGCGCAGATCCCCCGGTGGTTACGCCTTCACTGGCAGTTTGAAACAGGGTTTGCTTTTCCGTCAGGACATACCATGTTCGCGGCGACCTGGGCTTTGCTGGGCGTCGGGCTGTTGTGGGCGCGCCGGCATTACAAAACGGTAGTGGTGCTGATGCTGTGGGCGACGTCTGTGATGGGAAGCCGTCTGGTATTGGGGATGCACTGGCCGCGGGATCTGGTGGTCGCTACGCTGATAAGCTGGTTGCTGGTGGTGATGGCCTGTTGGTTGGCCCAACGATGGTGTGGCCCGCTCTCTCTCCAGCGTGCAGAAATCGACAAACAGGCGTTAGACAATAGCGCCAGAAGGTAAAGCATTATTCTGTATCTCTGCGGATGACGGCACGCCATCCGCCTCTGCGTTTATAAATTCATACCTTATTTTCGTCAAATCACACTGGCCGCCTCTCATAATGATGACATCAGTAAACAGAATCAGTTGATTGAAACGGCGATCGACCGCAAGGTAAAAGCTATACTTCAGGTCAATCCTGATATCGCCCCCCGTGCAAAGAACCTCAGGTGACGGGGATGTAATATTCACCGGTTGGTTTGGGAGATGGTAATGTAATGGGATTTATCCCCGTCATACGTCAAATTGAATGTGCGTTGGCTGCTCTTACTACTCAGCCCATCCCTGGGCCCCGCCCGTAAAGGGCTAACGCTTTATGTTGTTCAAAACGACAACGTTTTGTTCTGCAACTCGAATTATTTAGGGTATGCCGCCAAAATTTGGCATAATTCATTCGGTTAATAGCAAATCACAGGAAAGAAAACGTGAAATACTTGCTGATTTTTTTACTCGTGCTGGCGATATTCATCATTTCTGTCACCCTTGGTGCGCACAACGATCAGGTGATTACGTTTAATTATCTGTTGGCGCAAGGGGATTATCGTATATCGACACTGCTTGCCGCATTGTTTGCGCTGGGGTTTATCCTTGGCTGGGTAATTTGTGGTTTGTTTTATCTCCGTCAGCGCATTGCATTAGGCCGCGCTCAACGTAAAATCAAGCGCCTGGAACAACAACTCTCAGCCTCGAACGAGGAAAGCGTGACGCCAGTACAGCCTGCCACCCACTAAGGAAGCATTTTCTATGTTAGAACTGCTGTTTCTGTTGCTGCCAGTGGCCGCCGCTTACGGTTGGTACATGGGTCGCAGAAGTGCGCAGCAGGACAAGGAGCATGAGTCTAACCGCCTGTCACGCGAGTATGTTACCGGGGTGAACTTTCTGCTCTCTAACCAACAGGATAAAGCCGTCGAACTGTTTCTCGACATGCTCAAGGATGACAGTAATACCTTTGAAGCACATCTTACCCTCGGCAATCTGTTTCGTTCACGCGGCGAAGTGGACCGCGCCATTCGCATTCATCAGGCACTGACAGAAAGTACCTCTCTTTCATTTGAGCAACGCTTGCTCGCAGTGCAGCAGCTAGGCCGGGACTATATGGCCGCAGGGTTGTATGATCGCGCTGAAGAGGTTTTCAACCAACTGGTGGACGAAGAGGATTTCCGGCGCAGCGCACTACAGCAACTTTTGCAGATTCATCAGGCCACCAGCGACTGGTTAAACGCCATTGATGTGGCGGAAAAACTGGTCAAAATGGGTGAAGATCAACGTCGGATAGACATTGCGCATTTTTACTGCGAGCAGGCATTACTCGCTATGGGCAGTGACGATCTTGATAAAGCGCTGGCTTTGTTGAAGAAAGGGGCGACGGCAGATAAGCAGTGCGCCAGAGTATCAATTATGATGGGGCGCATTTATATGGCCCGGCAGCAATACGCCCGTGCCATTGATTCGCTGCAACAGGTACTTGATCAGGACAAAGAACTGGTTAGTGAGACAGTAGCAATGCTGCAAGAGTGCTATCAGCATTTACAGCAGCCTCAGGCCTGGGCCGAGTTTCTGAAACGTTGTGTGGAAGAAAACTCAGGTGCGACGGCGGAACTGATGTTGGCCGATATTGTTGAGCAAGAGCAGGGGGCGGAAGCGGCGCAGGCCTATATCGTCCGCCAGCTTCAACGGCACCCGACGATGCGTGTATTTCATCGGCTAATGGATTTCCACCTAAATGAAGCAGAGGACGGGCGGGCAAAAGAGAACTTGCTGGTTCTGCGCGACATGGTTGGTGAGCAAATCCGTACCAAACCGCGCTATCGCTGCCGCAAATGTGGTTTTACCTCGCAATCATTATATTGGCATTGTCCTTCCTGCCGAACCTGGGCAAGTATCAAACCTATTCGTGGGTTAGACGGTCAATAACCTCATTATTGCTTCACGGTGAAGATGAAACTGGCAACATGCGGCACATATTTAATTTAGTTACAACATACTAAATGAATAAATACACCTACCTTTCCAGACACTATCATTGATTGAATTCGCTGAACAGGTGGCTGGGATTTCCATAGCGGGGCAGGTAGAATGCGGCGGGAATTTCAGGCACGAATAATGACTTGAACTGCAACGGGTGACATGTGAAAAGAGAAAAGAGAAAAGAGAATAGTCAGGCTACCTCATCCCCGATTATTGTGGCGTTGGATTATGCCGATCAGCAGGCCGCTTTGTCATTTGTTGACCGAATTGCCCCTCAGGATTGCCGGTTAAAAGTGGGTAAAGAGATGTTCACCCTGTTTGGCCCACCATTTGTACGGGCGCTACAGCAGCGGGGTTTTGACGTATTCCTCGATTTAAAATTTCATGATATCCCGAATACCACCGCCCATGCCGTCGCCGCCGCCGCCGATCTGGGGGTATGGATGGTGAATGTTCATGCCAGCGGTGGTGCGAGAATGATGATGGCGGCGAAAGACGCGTTATTGCCATTCGGTAGTGATGCGCCATTATTGACTGCCGTTACGGTGTTGACCAGTATGGAAGAGCAGGATCTGCGCGATCTGGGTATCACGGCCAGCCCGGCGCAACAGGCCGAAAGGCTGGCGCTGTTGGCGTGTAACTGTGGTCTTGATGGCGTGGTCTGCTCCGCTCACGAAGCCGTGCGTCTGAAACAGGTATGCGGTGATCAATTCAAACTGGTCACCCCAGGTATTCGCCCTGCCGGCAGCGATGCCGGCGATCAGCGCCGTATCATGACACCGATTCAGGCACAGCACGTTGGCGTGGATTATATGGTGATCGGTCGTCCGATTACCCAGTCTGCCGATCCGGCGCAAACGTTGCGTGATATCCGCACGTCGCTGGCCACCGGAGAGTGAGTGATGAACCGCAATGACAGTAGTCGTCGTTTGGTGTATTCCACAGAAACCGGGCGGATCAAACCGGAAGAGGAGAAAACCGTTCGCCCTCAGGGTGACGGGATTGTTCGTATTCAGCGCCAGACCAGCGGGCGCAAAGGTAAAGGTGTTTGCCTAATCAGCGGAATCGATCTTGACGATGTCGCGCTGAGTAAGCTGGCGGCTGAATTAAAGAAAAAGTGTGGCTGTGGCGGCTCAATAAAACAGGGCGTGATTGAAATACAAGGTGATAAACGCGATCTACTGAAACAGCTACTGGAAGCAAAAGGGATGAAGGTCAAGCTGGCAGGCGGATGAGTATCCGCACTGTTTACGGTGAATAACAACAGGCTCAGAATAAAAATCTCTGAAGCCTGCTGTCAGTTGATTGGTTAGTCGACCTGACGGCCAATAATGCCCCCGATGGCTGCGCCGCCGAGCGTACCCAATGTGCCGCCATCCGTCAGCACGGCGCCGCCTATTGCACCGGCGCCAGCGCCAATGGCCGTATTACGGTCGCGTTTAGACATATTGGAGCAGCCAGCCAGTGCAACGGTCAGTGCGATGGCTAAAGCTGCGGTGGCAAACTGTTTGTTTACTTTCATATTGTTCCCCTTTCTCCTCTCGGCTTCACTCTTTCAAATGAAGAAAATATCGCATTACAACTTTTTCGCGGTATTAAATAATTATACTGCGCTTTCCATTCTCTGCTGGCCAGTATAATCATCGGTAAAAACGGTAACAGGTAAAAAATCTTAATTCCCTCACGTTACGATAACGATAGCAATAATTGGTAAAGATGGTTGTCTTTTAGACACACGATGAAAACAAATATCGGGTTACAGCAGAATACTGCTGGATCTTTAGCGATTTACCCCATAGCGAGGGCGGCATATGGCCGGGAAAATGATCCTATGCCGTTGATGGGTGAGGGTCGACAATGTTAGATGAACTCAAACAGCAGGTTCTGAACGCCAATCTGGCATTGCCACAGCATCAGTTGGTGACATTTACCTGGGGAAATGTCAGTGCGTTGGACAGAGATCGGGGCCTGATGGTAATTAAACCTTCTGGCGTCGAGTATTCCGTCATGACGGTAGATGACGTGGTGGTGGTTGAACTGGAGAGCGGCAAGGTTATTGAAGGGACTAAAAAACCCTCTTCTGATACGGATACGCATCGTTTGCTGTATCTGGCATTCCCTGAGATTGGCGGCATTGTCCATACCCATTCCCGACATGCCACCATCTGGGCTCAATCTGGTAAAGATATTCCTGCCTGGGGAACCACACATGCGGATTATTTTTATGGCGCGATCCCCTGTACCCGTCTCATGACGGATGAAGAGATTGAAGGGCGTTATGAATGGGAAACGGGCAAGGTGATTGTTGAAACATTCCATTCCCGCCAGCTTTCACCGGTGGCGATTCCTGCGGTGTTGGTGAATTCGCATGGCCCTTTTGCCTGGGGTAAAGATGCAGACAGCGCAGTACATAATGCCGTTGTGCTGGAGGAAGTGGCGTACATGGGGATTTTTTCCCGCCAGTTATCGCCTGACCTCGGTGTGATGCAGCAAACGTTGCTGGATAAACATTATCTACGCAAGCACGGTAAAAACGCTTATTACGGGCAGTAGTACGCCGGAAAAAATCCCTCCATTGCGGAGGGATTATAGGATGGCTGAATATTAAACGATCGGATTTCAACCCCACGGATTAACCATGCGGCGCTTCCTCCCGTAATACTATCGCCGTTTCCTGGGCTGTCGGTTTTTCGCTGTTCAAGGCCCGACGGATAACAAACAGCGCCGATATCAGCATTGTGACGGCAACCAGCATAAAGAAACCGCACAGCGCGGCGTTAATCTGGTTACTGAACACGATCGTTTCCATATCTTTGATGGTTTTCGCCGGGGCAATCAGTGTGCCTTGCTCAATGCCTGCGGAGAAACGTTTAGCCTGCGCCAAAAAGCCGATGCTGGCTTTTTCGTGGAAAATCTTCTGCCAGCCAGCGGTCATTGAGGTGATGAAGAGCCAGATAGTTGGCAGGATGGTGACCCATGCATAGCGCTGTTTTTTCATCTTGAACAGTACCACGGTGCCAAGAATTAGCGCCATTGATGCCAGCATCTGGTTACCGATGCCAAACAGCGGCCACAGCGTATTGATCCCACCCAGCGGATCGATAACCCCTTGATAAACGAAGAAGCCCCAGCCAGCAACGGCGACGGTGGTGCCCGCCAGATTACCCAGCCACGAACGGCTGTTCGCCAGTTTGGGGATCACCACGCCCACCAGATCCTGTACCATAAAGCGGCAGGCGCGGGTGCCGGCATCCACGGCAGTCAGAATAAACAAGGCTTCAAAAAGAATGGCGAAGTGATACCAGAAGGCCATCATTGCCCGGCTGTTAAAGATTTCGGTAATGATGAATGCCATTCCCACGGCGAAGGTGGGGGCACCACCCGCACGGGATAGCACTGATGCCTCTCCCACGTCACTGGCAATGGCGGAAAGGGCTTCCGGCGTAATGACAAAACCCCAGCTATTAATCACCTGCGAGGCATTTTCCACCGTAGTGCCAATCAACGCCGCAGGTGAGTTCATGGCGAAATAAACGCCGGGTTCGATAACCGACGCACAGATTAACGCCATGATGGCGACAAATGATTCCATCAACATAGCGCCGTAGCCGATAAAGCGGATATGGCTCTCACGTTCTACCAGTTTTGGCGTAGTACCGCTGGAAACCAGCGCGTGGAAGCCAGAAATTGCGCCACAGGCAATAGTAATAAACAGAAAGGGAAACAGACTGCCGGAAAAGACCGGGCCGCTGCCGTCAATAAAGCGGGAAACGGCGGGCATTTTCATTTCCGGCATGGCAAACACGATACCGATTGCCAGCCCGACAATCACGCCGATTTTCAGGAAGGTGGAGAGATAATCACGCGGAGCCAGCAACAGCCAGACGGGCAATACGGAGGCGATAAAACCGTAAACCACCAACGCCCAGGTCAGGGATGTTCCCTTTAACGTGAAGAACGGCCCCCAGTATGGATGGGCGGCAATGTTACCGCCATAAACAATCGCCAGCATCATCAGGACAAAACCAATGATGGACACCTCGGCGATTTTCCCCGGACGCAGGAAACGCATATAGACGCCCATAAACAACGCAATTGGAATGGTCGCGGCAATGGTGAACAGTCCCCACGGGCTATCCGCCAGCGCTTTTACCACCACCAGCGCCAACGCCGACAGGATAATGATCATCACACCTAATGCCCCAAGCATGGTAATCACGCCCGCAAAGGCCCCCAACTCCTGTTTAGCCATTTCCCCCAAAGAACGGCCGTCACGGCGGGTAGAAATAAATAGCACCAGAAAATCCTGCACGGCGCCAGCCAGCATGACGCCCACTAAAATCCAGATAGTTCCGGGCAGAAAACCCATCTGAGCGGCAAGGATAGGGCCAACCAGCGGCCCGGCGCCGGCAATGGCGGCAAAATGGTGACCAAACAGCACCCATTTATTGGTCGGGACATAGTCCAGACCATCATTGCGGCGTTCCGCTGGCGTTAAGCGACGATCGTCGAGCTCAAAGATTTTCCTGGCAATAAACAGACTGTAGAAACGATAGGCAATACTGTAACAGGCCACTGATGCAACAACCAACCACACAGCATTCACGTGTTCACCACGGCTTAAGGCCAGCATGGCGAAAGCGATTGCTCCCGCCAGACCGACCAACAGCCAGATCACGACGCTCTTGATGTTATTCATAACAACAACTCCTTCGTTATTCAAGAAGAGGTGTAGCGCGAGTGTTAATCCAATTTAACAATAGTGCGTTTGGTGCCGAAGAGAAGGGAGTGGATGAGAAAATGTGAGCAATCATGAATTTCTGTAAAGAAATTCAAATACTAAACCATTCTGGCCCGAAATAATTGGCAGTAACAGAGTAAAAACCGTGAGTTAAGGGCAGATAGTCTGCCACCGACGCGCAGGCGAATCGGTGGCATGAGGGGGGATTATGCCGCGGGTTTGGCGATGATGTTGCGGGTTTCGAGGCGAACCTCTGCAATGACGACATCAAGGGTATCGCCCTGACGGTAAACCGTCTCACCTTTTACGGATACCGTACCGGTGTCCTGGCTGCATACCAGTTCATCGCGCACGGCGTGAATAAAGGAGGAGGGGATAAACGCCACCGCACCGTTATCCAGCAGGCGAACACGCAGGCCGCCACGGGTGACATCCATAATTTCCGCCGGGAAGCGGGTGTGAGTTCCTGCTTTGTCCTTAAGGAAACGTGCATATAGCCAGTCACCGACATCACGTTCCGCCATGCGGTTAAGACGGCGGCGCTCTGAGAGTTGCACCGTGACGTCATCCTGCGGTTTCTCTGCCGTCTTCCCGGCGATCACCGCCTTCAGCAACCGGTGGTTGACCATATCGCCATACTTACGGATAGGGGATGTCCAGGTGGCGTAGGCTTCCAATCCCAGACCAAAATGCGGCCCCGGCGTGGTGCTGACTTCGGCAAATGACTGGAAGCGACGGATGCGGCTGTCCAGGAACGGAGTGGGTTGGGCATCCAGTTCGCGTCGCAGAGAGCAGAAACCATCGAGCGTCAGTAAAGCCTGCGCATCGGCCTGCACGCCGAACGAATCCAATACCGCCACCGCCTGTTCGACGGACGCCGGATCAAAGCCGTTATGAACGTTGTAGATACCGAAACCCAGCTTGTCACGCAGCACAATGGCGGCGCAAACGTTGGCGGCGATCATTGCCTCTTCGACGATGCGGTTGGCAATGCGTCTGGGCTCGACGACGATGTCCAGCACGTCGCCTTTTTCTCCCAGCAGGAAACGATAATCAGGGCGATCTTTAAATACCAGCGCATGGGCGGTACGCCATGCGCTACGAGCCAGGCAACCGCGTTGTAACAAGCGGAGCTGTTCGGCAATCGCGTCGGAAGGCGGTTGCCATTCACCTTGCTGTTCCAGCCAATCGGATACGTCGTCATAGGCCAGCTTGGCTTTAGATTCGATCCAGGCGGCAAAGAATTGAATATCATCCCCCAGAGAACCATCAGCGGCGAGAGTGACGCGGCAGGCGAGAACCGGGCGGCGCTCATTCGGGCGCAGCGAACAGATGTCGTCTGACAATTGGCGCGGCAGCATCGGAATATTGAAACCGGGCAGGTAATTGGTGAAAGCGCGCTGGCGGGCAATGTTATCCAGTTCGCTGCCTGCCTCAACATAGGCGGTGGGGTCGGCAATGGCGATAGTCAGCAGCAGCGAACCGTCACCCTTGTCCTGCACATGCAGGGCATCATCCATGTCTTCGGTGCTGGCGCTGTCTATGGTAACAAAGTCCAGCGCAGTCAGATCTTCGCGTACCAGCGCGCCATCATTGCGTTCGGTGGTTTCGACATCAGGCGCCGCACGTTCCAGATTATGTCGTGACAGTGTCACCCACCACGGCGCCAGCGGATCGTCGCCAGTGGTGATGTACTGGGTTAATTCGGCATGAAAGGCGCGATCGCCCTTGAGCGGGTGACGGCGCATTTCAGCTACCGCCCAGTCCCCATCCTGAAACGCATGGCTAAGGTCACGAGCGGGACGGCAGCTAATGGCCTCATTTAATAACGGATGGTCAGGAACGATAGACAGACGATCATCTTTTTTCTGAACGCGGCCAACAAAGCGGCTGAGAAAAGGTTCAATCAGCTTTTCAGGCTCGGCGATTTCGCGCTCTTTCTCTGTGTGCAGCGTGGCAGTGATGCGGTCGCCATGCATTACTTTTTTCATGTGCGGTGGTGGAATGAAATAGCTTTTTTGTGCATCAGCTTCAAGAAAGCCAAAGCCTTTGTCAGTGCCTTTGACGACACCTTCAACCCGTGGCGTCTGAGAGTGAAGTTGCTGTTTTAGCTGTGCAAGCAGCGGATTATCTTGAAACATAGCGTCCAGAAATACGGTTGTAAGTAGCTCGATTAACGGTTGACAGTTTTACGCGAATCAGAGGCTGGCGGCAAGCCTGATGTGCGGAAGAACCAGGGGTAACGTGCAGTTGTGATCGAGCCGGAATGGCGGTGATTTAAGCGGGTTAAAGTGTGACCGAGTACTGATTCTTGATTTTTTGTCTAGTTGTATAGACAAATAATTCTGTTTTCCGGCTATTACTTAACCAGTGGCGAAAAACAGGAAGGGTAAAAGATGAAAGATCTTGGCAATAAAGTTCATGCTTTTGGTAAAGCATTGATGATGCCGATTTCGGTAATCGCCGCCGCCGGGATTTTCCTGGGGCTGGCGGCGGCAATGCAAAATCCTGCCGTCACCGGTGATGCTTTCGCGGATATGAAGACCCCGCAGTTAATCATCGGGTTTATTCGCCAGATTGCCGGCGCGCTGTTTGCCAACCTGCCGCTGTTTTTTGCCGTCGCCAGTGCGATTGGCCTGGCAAACGCAGAGAAACCCACGGCGGCGTTTGCCGCAGTGATCGGTTTTATTTCCATGCACGTTGGGGTAAAGGCGACGCTCACCGCACAAAACTTAACGCCCGCCACTACCTCTATTGATGCGCTGACGGCGGCGGGTATGGATCACACCGCCGCGCTGATGTATGCCGCCGAATTTACCCAGACGCTTGGGATCTTCACCTATAACATGAGCGTACTGGGCGGCGTGATTGCCGGGGTGATCACGGTGTTGTTACACAACCGTTTTTACACCATCGAACTTCCCACAGCCATCAGCTTTTTTGGCGGACGGCGCTTTGTGCCCATTATCACCGTGGTGTGTCTGCCGTTAGTCGGCATCGGGTTGGCGCTGATTTGGCCGACCATTGGTAAAGGTATCTCCTGGGTGGGGGAACTGATCGGTCACAGCGGTCAATATGGCGCTTTTCTGTATGGTTTTTCCGAACGGATACTGATCCCCACCGGGCTGCATCATATTCTGAATGAAACGGTGCGGTTTACGCCGATTGGCGGGGTAGCCACCATTGATAATCAAACGGTAGTCGGTGCGCTGAATATTTTCAATGCGTCCTTAACGCACCCGGGGATGGTCAGTGATGACACGATCCGTGGAGCGACCACATTTCTGGCTCAGGGCAAAATCCCCATTATGATGTTTGGTCTGCCGGGGGCGGCGCTGGCGATGTATCACTGCGCCCGCCCTCAGCATAAGAAACGGGTGAAAGCGCTGGTGCTGGCTGGGGCGCTGGCCTCGTTTACCACCGGTATCACCGAACCGCTGGAGTTCTGCTTCATCTTCGTCTCGCCGCTGTTGTATCTGATCCATGCGGTACTGAGCGGACTGTCCTTTATGTTGATGTCCATGCTGCATCTGATGATCGGCAATATTCAGGGCGGGGCGATTGATCTGGTGGTGTTTGGCATTTTGGGCGGGCTGAAAACCCAATGGTGGTATGCGGTTTTACTGGGGCTGATTGACTTCCTGATTTATTATTTCACGTTCAAATTCATTATCAAACGGATGAATGTCGAGACGCCAGGGCGTGAGTCTGAAGAACAACCCCCGGAAGCGACGCCCATCAGTGCGGACGAGCGCACCAAAAACATTATCAGCGGTCTGGGCGGAGAGAGCAACATTGCAGAGGTGGATTGCTGCTTTACCCGTCTGCGGGTGCAGGTAAAAGACATGAAACTGGTGGTGGACAAGACCTTGATGACCACCGGCGCGAACGGCATAAAACGGGTTAACGAGCATAACATTCAGGTGATTTATGGCCCGAAAGTGGAAAAAATCGCCAATGATGTCAAGATCGCACTTGGCGTGACAGGGTAACGTTATCATAAACCGGACAAAACAGGATATCGCTATGATCAAGAAGTACAGCATTGTGATTGTCGGTGGCGGGTCGACCTGGACGCCGGGCCTGCTGAAAGCGTTGTGTAAACGTCAGGCGACCTTTCCGCTCAAGCGGCTGGTGATGTTTGACGTTAACGCCGGGCGTCAGGCGGTGATTGGTGATTTTGCCCGGCTGCTGTTCAACGAGGAGTATCCGCAACTGGATTTTTCCTACACCACCGATGTAGAAGAGGCGTTTCGGGAAGTGGATTTTGTTTTCTGCCAGATGCGCACCGGCGGTTATGAGATGCGGGAAAAAGATGAAAAAATCCCGCTGTCGCTGGGGGTGATCGGACAGGAGACCTGCGGCCCCGGTGGTTTTGCCTACGGAATGCGCTCTATCGGCGATATGATTGAACTGGTGCAGAATGTTCGCGCTCGCTCACCGGGTGCGTGGATACTGAACTACACCAACCCCGCGGCGATTGTTGCCGACGCGCTGCGGGTGAAATTTCCCCATGACCGGCGCATTCTCAATATTTGCGATCAGCCGGTCAATCTGCTGCGTTCTTACGCCCGGCTGTTGGGGCGAGACGTCAATGAGTTTGAACCAGTCTATTTTGGCCTGAATCACTTCGGCTGGTTTACCCATCTGTATGACCGGGAAGGGACGGATCTACTGCCGCAGTTGAAAGAGATTATCCTCAACCAGGGCTTTAAACCGGCGGATGCGGAACAGCGGGATCGTTCATGGCTGGACACCTATGCGGTGGTTGCCGACATGATGCGCGATTTCCCGGATTATCTGCCGAACACTTATCTGCAATATTACCTCTATCCCGACTATAAACTCAGCAAACTGGATCCGAACTTTACCCGCGCCAACGAAGTGATGGCCGGTAGAGAGAAGCGGGTGTTTGAAACTTGCCGCGAGGCGGTGAAAGCCGGAACCACAAAAGACGCCAGCGTGGTGCATAACGATGCCCACGGCGACATGATTGTCGAAGTCGCGGAATCTATCGCTTACAACCAGCATCGGATTTTTGTGGTGATCGTCGAAAACAAGGGTCTGATAAACAATCTGGATGACAGCGCAATGGTGGAAGTGGCCGCCACGTTAGGGAGCAACGGGCCGCGGCCTTATGGCGTCGGCCCTATCCCGACCTTCTATAAGGGGATGATTGAACAGCAGTTTGCCTATGAGCGCCTGACGATAGAGGCCTGGTTTGAGGGATCTTACCATAAGGCGTTGCAGGCCTTGACGCTTAACCGGCTGGTGGTGGACGCTAAAAAAGCCCGCAAGGTACTGGATGCCTTGATTGACGCTAACAAAGGCTATTGGCCGGAACTGAAATAATGTGGTTATAGAGCGAGTAGTGAGCGCAGCGGCGCATCAAGCGTAAAGGTGTAGTGCCGCTGGTTATAATAAACATTCGACAATTCGAAGGGCATATCGCCGGTGAAGAAAGCGATCACGCTGGCGCGCAGTACTGGTTCATCTCGCGTCAGCCCCAGTGCTTCCCGTATTTCGGACGAAGGGAGTTCGGCAAAGATCTGTTTATGGCTGCCGACGGCGTCATAGCCTTTTGACTTGAGGTAGGCATATTTGGACTGGCTGAGATCCTGCCCGCTCAGATCGGGGAACAGCGCCTGATTCATCCACGATTGTTCATAAACAAACGGCGTGCCGTCAATCAGGCGCAGGCGAACCATATAGTGAACCGGTGTATTCTCAGTCATGTGCAGCGCACTGGCAACCTCCTGATTTGCCGGTTGCTGGGAAAAATGCAGTAAATGATTGACGATCTTTCGATGGGTGCTGCCAGCGACTTCACTGGATGTCAGGTGCTGATCCAGCGGCAGTTGAACTTTGACGCGTTTATCCGGTTGGGCGACAAAGGTGCCGCGGCCACGATAACGCTCAACCAATCCCTGTCTGACCAGATAATCCACCGCTTTGCGCGCCGTCATCCGTGAAACCTGATATTGCTGGCACATTTCCGCTTCCGTTGGCAGCGGATCGCCGGGTTTCAGCGTATTCTCATGGATCTGACGACCAAGAATCTGCTCGATTTGCAGATAGAAGGGGACAAAGGAGTGCTTATCAATCATTTTACCTTTCTCTCATAAGACTTACCTGCCCATATTAAATCTTAATATTATATACCCAATAGATTTCGAGATGCAGGAAAGCGGCAACCGAACGATAAATTCGTCGGGAACGAATTTGATCAGCCAACGGCTGGTCTTCGGTGAGAGACAAGATGTCTCTCATTAATCCCCAGGAGCTTACTCAAGTAAGTGACTGGGGTGAGTAAGGGCAGCCAACGCACCTGCAACTTGAAAGATGACGGGTATAATTGAGTCGTTATCTAAACAGTAGCCCCTTGGCGGGAAAATTCTGTCAATCTGCGGTAGCTGAATTGACGCAGTTACAACAGTGCCTGAAATTTGTTCGACACATATAAAATAGCTTGTAATTAATAACGGTGATTGTCCGTTAGTTTATATCCACAAAATAAACATGGATAAGTAGAATTGGCTTTTTATC
>NZ_MJLZ01000033.1 GCF_003666245.1 Brenneria alni | reverse complement strand
GGTGTCCAGCGCAAGCCTGGCCACCGGGCTTTTGTTGGCAGTAAACAGCTCGAAGAACTTGCGCCGGGCGTGTGCCCAGCAGCCAGCCTCAAGTGCCTGACCGCTGTCGAACAGCGCCTGGTAACCGGCATAACCGTCCACCACCAGGGTGCCGCGCCAGCCCTCAAGCATATCACGGGCATACTGTCCGCTGCGTCCCGGCTGGCAGTCATAAAGCACTATCGACCGGTCGGCGCTTTGCGCAGTGATATAGGCCCAGAGGTAACCACGCCGGGTTTTACCCTTACCGGGGTCGAGGATGGACAGCGGGGTTTCGTCGGCCTGGAGCACCGGATGCTGCAACAGGTCGTGATGGCACGATCGCGATTCTGGTTCAGACGCTTCTTATAAACGCCGCCGCCGAGACCGCCAGCTTTCCCTTGCATCACCACCTCAATAGCCTGACATAACTTGTTATATTTGATGGCGCAGGATTTAGCCGCCTTAGTGAACCATTTGGTTTTGAATACACGCATCAGAACGACATGCGCTACGCATGGGCGCCGGATGCCATGCGTTATTGCCTGTCACAAGGTTTTTCCCACAGTGAAGCCAGAGCATTAACCTCTATGGATCTCGGTCACGGTGATGGTCGGGGGCGCTATTTCGAGCGGGTTTACACCCGGCAGGAGGATTGATCATGACGGATATCACGTTGATTCGCTTATCGGATGTGATGAAAAAACCGGACTCAAGAAATCATGGAATCACCTGCTGATGAAGCAGGGGGAATTTCCTCAGACGGTCAAAATCGGCGTTCGCTCGGTAGTGTGGGTGGAAAGTGAAGTGAATGACTGGATCGCGGCGCATGTCAGCCAGCGTGAGGAGGGCCAGCCATGATGCATTGTTATTTTTTTCTGCGGAGGTACGTCATGTATGACCCCACCTCCCCTGACGTTAGAAGAACTTGTCGACCTTCTGGGAATTGTCCTCAACGGCGAGATTCACCTAATATTTTGACGGCGAGGGTTGCCAGAACGCACCCCATAACCCAGCGTTGGATTAGCGAAAAGGATGGCCGTTTCGTGAGAAAATGAGCGATTGTTCCGGCAGATATGGCGATTACGGCGTTGACTGAAACGCTAATGATTATCTGTGTCATGCCGAGGGCTAATGACTGCGTTAAGATGCTGCCATGAGCGGGGTTGATAAACTGTGGTAATAACGATAAATACATCACGGCAATCTTTGGATTTAACAAATTGGTGAGAAATCCCATAATGAACAGTTTTCGAGCGCTATCCTTCGGCAATACTTTAACCTGAAATGGTGACTTTCCGTTTGGACGTATTGCCTGCCATGCCAGCCATAAGAGATAAATAGCACCCGCGATCCGGATCGTATCGTAAGCATAAGGAACAGCCATCACTATCGCTGTTATACCAAATGCTGCACAGATCATGTAAAAGACAAAACCCAGCGCGACACCTCCTAGCGAAATCAGTCCAGCCGCACGCCCCTGGCAAATAGAACGTGAAATAAGGTATATCATATTGGGCCCTGGCGTAAGCACCATCCCAAGAGCTATTAGCGAGAATGCAAAAAGGCTATTTATTTCAGGCATATACCCTCCAGTTAGCGACAAACTCCACACCCGGTTAATTCGAAGATACTAAAACTATCTGTTCAGATGTGACTTCAACATCCATTCACCGAGCATGATCTTCATGCTGCACAAAATCAAGCAGTTTCAATGATCTTGGGTATAATTACTTACCCTGCCTTAATCCCTTTTTCCTTCTTGCCTTTCTATCAAGCAATATTCCCGAATCATCAAAATAACGGCTGGGCCAGATTTCCGCAAAATACACGCCCAGCGCCGTAGCCACAAGCCATTCTCCTTTCGGAAACACATTGGCAAGCGTTGATGCACTTAGGCTTGCCATCAGCCCCTGAGACATGCACCTCAACCACTGCGTCATGAATCTTACACACCCGTTTGTGCCGGACTGATCGCTTTTTTTACAGGAGATTGAACCGATACCGAGGCAGGCCTAACCGCCTGAGAGGAAATCCTGCAACCGCAGGCGGCCGCACCGGGTGCATAGCCGACACCTTCCAAAACCTCAACTGCTGTCCGCTCTGGCGCACAGGTATCGTTCAAGGCAGGTCAATTGCGATTGTTTCTGCCCTTTCCCACGCGCCAGAGAAAAGCATCCAGTTGAAATTATGGGGGAAGTTGCATGAGTAAATTAAGTCGTGAAATGACCACGCTGGCTAAACAAGCTGGCGGGAGCTACAAGACGGTTCATGATCGTATCCGCATCATGGACAGGTTGTGCCGTCACCTGCTGGGGCTGCGTTCTCAGGAAGCAGTACAGTGCGCCAGTTCGTTGAAGACATGGGAAAAGCAGCTTGGACGCCATCAACAATTGTTTCAAGACGTTCCTCAATATCTTATTCACGGTGTAGTTCTTGTAACCGACCACACTGTTGCCGCATACCCTCAAAAACACATTCCGCAAGCTCTGGCGGGAATGACTCAGGCAGTAACGCAGATACACGTTCAATAACTTCAGGCGTTCTGGAGATAATTTCATCCATCATGGATTTAACCTGTAGTCTGCCAAGACCGGTTAATTCACCCTGCTTGATCCAATGTCGCCGTTGAATTTTGTACAGGTGGTAATAATTACTGCTACCGCGAACGGCCATTGCCAACTTGCATTTCTGCCAAGAAATCTGGTTATTACGCGGACCAATGACCGGCCATGCCGATAAAACATCGTAAAGAGGCGTAAGGTGATAGCGACCTTGTGGCTCAATAGCGATACTGAAATTTTTGGCATGGCCGTCAGTAGCCGCTATCAGCCAGAAAATAATTTGCGCCCTGAAAAACTGCGCTTTGTCCTGTTCAGCCTGCTCTGAATGACTCAGTATGGCCATAATATCGGAAATACCTGGCCCACCATCAGACTGGTATTTTCGTAGCGGTGAAACACCCAAAGCCTGACACATATCCTCTTGTGGCAAGCGAATGATCCATTGCCGATCGCCTGACCATCTTCTGTCAAAACGCTCAACGACCAATGCCTTCTGATCTTCAAACTGCGCAATCTGTGTTTTTGCTACACGGCTCCCGTAGTGCTCAAGAAGCAAAGAACATAGCCATTCATTTTCAACCGACGTACTCATATCCGCTTGCATATTACCAACCAGCCCGAGTGGTAGCTTAAAGATATGTGTGGTTGGGGTATTACCTTCTGGTAAACACCATTGTTCTTCATGCCACAGTAAAGCCGTTTTTTCCTGCGCACCGGCAATCGATAAACGCAAATCGTCAGTATCATCCTGCCGACCTGGAAACAATTCCACCGTGGTATTACGCAATCTTGTGGCGATCTCAGCTTCAGAAAGCGGACGATAATTTACGGAAAATAAATCTGTGGGTTCCTCATCAACATTCAGTAACTGTATTGCACCAACACAGTCTCTTCCCAGTTCCGCCAACAGATCAAAAGGCTCAAGGCTGTCAGCATGGTAACGCATTGCTAAACGCCTACGAATGACTTCGCTGTCAGGCAATAAATTATCAAAATAGTCGCGTACCATATTGCCGCGCCAAAGCTGATTACCGGGGGTGAAAAGCAAAGAGAGTGATAAAGGTCTTCCCTGTTCATCAGCAATCCATTCCGGAAGGTATTGCAGCCTATCTTCACCTCGGGCCCTTTCCCAGAATCCAACCTGGATCCCGTTCATCCATATCGCTAACCGCTGTTGTGTACGACGCATATCATCACCATTTTTCCCGTCTGGCGGGTGAGTCTATTGGCTTTTCTGGATCTTCCATTGTTGAGGATGACATCGAGAAATGTACTCTTGGTCCAGAAGACAGCACCACCTCAACCCCCAGAACAGTAAGCACTTTAAACAAGCGCTCAATACTGGCGCTTTCTGGGTTTGCTTCCAGACGGGCATAGGTTTGCTGTGTTACACCTAACCTTTCAGACACTTCTTTTTGCGTCAGTCCCTTAGCTTTGCGAAAGCCAATCAGCAATGGGCGCAACTGATTCAAGGTTTTCAACGGATAAACAGTATTCATAAGGCACTTATCCTTATTTTAGATACTTATACATACTATAGGTTGTTTTTACATAATACACCCTATAAGCTGTAAAAAACAGAATACATCAAATAAGCTGTAAAATGATAAAACAGCTTATATGCTGTAAAAAGGTAAGAATGTAATGTTGGAAAACGATCTGGCAGAAATGATACTGCGCAGGGAAAATCATCCACATAAGAAAAAGGGGCTGGCGCGGAGCTTAATGCATATGCTTTCGATACAGGATACGCCCTGTATTTTTATTGATTATGCTTGCTTCAGTCTGGCGATAAACGCCTGCATATCAGCGTGATTTACAACACGCCCAGCATCAACATCGGCAAGCCCTCGCAAGACTCTCTGATGACGCTGTTCTTCCTCTTCTTCAATCAGAGAAGTAACCGGCACCGTTGGTTTTTTCGTTTTTTTCATCGCTAACTCATTAATGAATCAAATATTTCTAAACTCATACGGCACCACATGCTCATCCCGGTTCGCATCCAGATAATCCGCCCACCATTGCAGCATCAGCCTGCGCTCATCCAGATGTTCCGCTTTGTGGATGTAAGCAGCACGAACGCCATTACGTTCCTGATGACTCATCTGGCGCTCTACCGCATCCCGTGACCACTTGCCGGACTCAACTAGTGCGCTACAGGCCATCGTGCGGAAACCGTGTCCACAGACTTCGGTGGTGGTGTCGTAGCCCATTACCCGCAATGCATTGTTGACGGTGTTTTCACTTATCGGTTTGGTTGGCCGGTGATCGCCGGGGAAAATCAGTTCGTGTCCGCCACTGATGGCCTTAATCTCTTCCAGCAGCGCTAAAGCCTGTCGGGATAACGGCACCAGATGTTCAGAGCGCATCTTTGCGCCGCGCTGCGAGTGCTTCACGCCAGGGATGGCTTCACGTTCAGCCGGTATCGTCCACATGGCGCATTTGAAATCGATTTCCGGCCAACGGGCAAAACGTAGCTCACTGGAGCGGATGAAAACGTACAGAGTAAGTTTTAACGCCAGCTTGGTTAATGCCCGCCCTTTGTGGCGTTCAATCCTTGCCAGAAAGTCCGGCAGTTTGTTCAGCTTCAACGCAGGCCGGTGGGTGGCTTTTGGCGCGGCTATCGCCCCGGAGAGGTCTTGCGCGGGGTTGCGCTCTATCAGATCGTTCTGCACCGCGTAGCGCATGATATCGGTGACGCGCTGGCGCAGCCGTGACGCCAAATCAAGATGGCCGTTTTGTTCCACGGTTTTAAGCGGTTCAAGCAGGTCTTTGGTTTTCAGGTCGGCAATGTGGCGATGCCCGATAGCAGGCAGAATATTCCGTTCCATATCGCGCCATACCCGCCCAGCATGCGTTTCCGACCAGCGGTTTTGACTAATGTTTCGATGCCAGTCCTGCGCGACTTTCTCAAAGGTATTCAACGCTTCTTGTGCCTGCACTTTCTCTTCTTCACGCTTTTCCGTTGGGTGGATGCCCTCCAACAGCAGCAATCGCACCTCGTCACGTTTCTCTCTGGCCTTTGCCAGCGAGATCAGCGGATAGGCGCCGAACGCAATCCGGCTTTCCTTACCTGCAAAGCGGTATTTGAGATACCAGCGCTTAGAGCCGTTAGGACTCACCAAAAGATACAGGCCATTCGCATCCGCGAGTTTGTAGGCTTTCTCGCGCAGCTTGGCGGTTCGGGCAACAACGTCAGTCAGCGCCATAATTTGGGGGTCAACTCATAATCGAAGTGAATTGACCCTCATCTTGACCCCCAAATTATCTGGATGTCAATGGACGAAAAAAGACCAGTGTGGATAAAATAGACAAAAACGCAGAGAGGGGAATGAAATTAAAATTGTTATTTTACAGATAGATATGGAATTCAGTGGACGATTATGGACATAAAAAAAGCCACCCTGAGGTGACTTGATTTTCATACGATGGTGCCGAAGGCCGGACTCGAACCGGCACACCCGAAGGCGGTTGATTTTGAATCAACTGCGTCTACCGATTTCGCCACTTCGGCACTGAAGTAGTATGCGGAAAACGGGTGCATTATACCGTTTGCCTACTCGCACGCAACTCTAATCCGTCCGGGGTTGGGTTAAGTGCTGAAAAAATCATCTTTGGCAAGGCGTTATCGCGTTTTCGGGGGCGGGCGAGGGGCGTTTAGCGTTGTGTTTGAAAGTAGCTGTCAACAAAAAGGCGCCGAGCGGTTGCCGACCGGCGCCTTTTGCCTATTCAGTTCTGTTTAACGACGCTTCAGCAGCAGCGCCACACTGATTATCAGGAATACTGCACTCGGTAATATGGCGCCCAGTATCGGGGGAATACCGTATACCAAGCTTAGTGGCCGGAAAATTTCATTCAACAGGTAGAACAAGAAGCCGAAACTGATACCAATGACAATACGGGATCCTGCGGACACGCTACGCAGCGGGCCAAAAATGAAGGATAACGCCATCAACATCATCACCGCGACGGATATCGGCGAAAATATCTTGCTCCACATATTCAACTGATAACGGCTTGATTCCTGCCCACTCTGCTTGAGGTAATCAGCATAGTTGCGTAGCCCACGGATGGAAAGCGAGTCTGGCTCCAGTGCAACCACGCCCAGTTTATCGGGCGTCAGGTTGGTTTTCCACTCACCGCTCAGTGTCTGGCTGCCGCCAATCTGTTTTCCATCACTCAGGTCAGACTCATCAACCTGGGTGAGTTTCCACACGCCATTATCGAAAGACGCGGAGGCCGCATAGCGAACAGACAGCAGTTTGTTTTGCTTGTCGAAATGGTAAATATTGACGCCGGAAAGTTCGCTGTCACCTACAACACGCTCAATATAAATGAAATCATTGCCATCTTTTGCCCACAGCCCATTCTGAGTGGAGAGCATCGAACCGCCGTACATCATCTGCGAACGGTAGTTACGCGCCATCTGCTCGCCCTGTGGTGATATCCATTCGCCTATTGCCATGGTAAGCAATACCATTGGAATGGCCGTTTTCATGACGGCAGACGCGATTTGCAGGCGGGTAAATCCCGCCGCCTGCATTACCACCAGCTCACTGCGGGTGGCCAGCGTGCCGAGGCCCAGCAACGCACCGAGCAGTGCTGCCATTGGAAAGAAGATTTCAATATCTTTCGGCACACTAAGCAGCGTATAAAGCCCGGCTCCAAATGCCGAATAGTTGCCTTGTCCAACCTTACGTAACTGATCGACAAATTTGATAATGCCGGACAGGGATACCAGCATGAATAAGGTCATCATGATGGTATTGAGAATAGTTTTGCCGATATAGCGGTCTAATACGCCAAACATCAGGCCGCTCCTTGTAATTTAAGGCGGGCTCGAACCCGGCGTACAGGTACGCTGTCCCACAGGTTAAGCGCAATCGCAATGCCGAAATACACCAGATTCGTCAGCCATATCCATATCATCGGATCTATTTTCCCTTTACTGGCGTTGGAGCGCAGTGAGCTTTGCAGCAGGAAGAAAATCAGGTACAGCAGCATGGCTGGCAGCATACTCAGAACACGCCCCTGCCGTGGGTTGACCGCGCTCAACGGCACCACCATCAACGCCATGATTAATACGGATACGATCAGCGTCAGACGCCAGTGGAACTCGGCCCTCGCATCATTTTCATTTGAGCGCCACAGCATTGACATACTCATCTGCTGTACGTCGCTATTATCGAGCGTCACTGTCTGGTGTCCGATTACAGCCTGATAGTTAGTGAAGTCCGTAATACGGAAATCACGTAATAGCGCGGTTCCTTCATAGCGGGAACCGTTATCGAGCGTCACGACCTGCGTACCATCGCTGCTCTGGGTTACATGTCCGCGATCGGCCACCACCACAGAAGGCCGTGCGTTACCGCTGGGCCTTAACTGCGCCAGAAAAACGTGTTCAAACTCCTGACCTTTGACATTACCGACAAACAGTACGGAACTGCCGCCCTGGGCCGACTGAAATTGGCCTTCCACCAGTGTGGCCATGCCGGGATTGGCCTTCGCCTCTGCCAGCACCATGTCCTGATGTCGTGAAGACCAGGGGCTTACCCACAGCACATTTATCGCTGCTATCACGGCTGTCAGCAGTGCCAGCACCAGCGCCGCTTTTAACAACACGCGTTTTCCCAGCCCGCAGGCGTGCATCACCGTGATCTCGCTTTCAGCATACAGGCGGCCAAACGTCATCAATAATCCAAGAAACAAACTTAATGGCAGAATAAGCTGCGCCATCTCTGGCACCCCTAATCCCAACAGGGAGATAACTAAATTTGTCGGGATTTCGCCATCAACGGCGGCACCCAGTATCCGCACTAATTTCTGGCAAAAGAAAATCAGTAGCAGAATGAAAAGGATGGCCAATTGGCTTTTAAATGTTTCCCGTACCAGATATCGAATGATAATCACGCTTAATTACGCCTGTGAAAACTTGTCTTTTTGCAGGAAAGCCGATAGTTTCTTCGCTAACACGCCATTTATACTCATCTGTGGCAACCTTCATAGCTAAAAACGGTATTACAACATACTGTGTTTAGGCTGTTGTATCAGAACCTGCTTATACTCATCGAAGCAGATTCGTTACGTCGTTAAGATTAACACAGGTGATGTTAACGCAACGGCGGGAAAGTATTACGGAGTGTCACATTCTAGCCGTTGATCCCGCCTTTGTCTTTAAGATTCAGGAGAGTACATGGAGTTCAGCGTAAAAAGCGGTAGCCCGGAAAAACAACGCAGTGCCTGCATTGTCGTCGGCGTGTTTGAACCGCGTCGCCTGTCCCCGATTGCCGAACAGCTTGATAAAATCAGCGATGGCTATATCAGCGCCCTGCTTCGCCGGGGTGAACTGGAAGGCAAAGTGGGGCAATCATTGCTATTGCACCATGTACCCAACATCCTTTCAGAACGTATTTTGCTGATTGGCTGCGGTAAAGAGCGCGAGCTTGACGAACGTCAGTACAAGCAGGTGATTCAGAAAACCATCAATGCATTGAATGAAACGGGGTCGATGGAAGCGGTCTGTTTTCTGACCGAACTGCACGTTAAAGGCCGCAATACCTACTGGAAAGTGCGTCAGGCCGTCGAAACGGCGAAAGAATCGCTCTATACCTTTGATCAGCTTAAAAGTAATAAAATCGAGCTACGCCGTCCGCTGCGTAAAATGGTGTTCAATGTGCCGACGCGCCGTGAACTGACCAGCGGTGAGCGCGCCATTCAGCACGGTCTGGCCATTGCCGCCGGTATTAAGGCGGCGAAAGATCTCGGCAACATGCCGCCCAATATCTGTAATGCGGCGTATCTGGCGTCGCAGGCGCGCCAACTGGCCGATACCTATAGCCAGAATATCACCACCCGCGTGATTGGCGAGCAACAGATGAAAGAACTGGGTATGAATGCGTATCTGGCGGTCGGTCAGGGTTCTCAGAATGAATCACTGATGTCTGTCATCGAATATAAAGGCGATCCGTCAGCGGATACCCGTCCGATCGTGCTGGTCGGTAAAGGCCTGACGTTTGATTCCGGCGGGGTGTCCATCAAGCCTGCCGACAGTATGGATGAAATGAAATACGACATGTGCGGCGCCGCCACTGTCTACGGCGTAATGCGCATGGCGGCGGAACTGGCGTTACCACTGAATATCATAGGCGTGCTGGCTGGCTGTGAAAATATGGTCGACGGGCGATCTTATCGCCCGGGCGATGTACTGACCACCATGTCAGGGCAGACGGTAGAAGTGCTGAATACCGATGCCGAAGGCCGTCTGGTACTGTGCGATGCGCTGACCTATGTTGAACGTTACGAGCCAGATGTGGTTATTGACATCGCTACACTGACCGGGGCCTGCGTGGTGGCGCTGGGTCACCATATTACCGGGCTGATGTCGAACCATAATCCGCTGGCGCATGAGTTGCTGGGGGCCTCCGAGCAGTCAGGCGATCGGGCGTGGCGCCTGCCGTTGACGGATGAATTCCAGGAACAGTTGGAATCCAATTTTGCCGATATGGCAAACATTGGCGGTCGGCCTGGCGGTGCGATTACTGCGGGTTGCTTCCTGTCGCGCTTTACGCGTAAATACAGTTGGGCGCATCTGGATATCGCCGGTACAGCGTGGCGTTCAGGTAAAGCCAAAGGGGCGACCGGTCGTCCAGTGGCGCTGTTGTCGCAGTTCCTGCTTAATCGCGCTGGCCTGAACGACGTAGAATGATGGTAATCTGTCGGGCGCAGTACTGAATAAACCCGTCATACCGGGCCGGAATTTCCGGCCTTTATCAATAGTGTAAACAATGAAAAACGCAACGTTCTATCTTCTCGAACACGATGGCAAAAGCGGTGAACTCAGTGCCTTTGAAGTATTGGCATGTTCACTGGCGGCAGAACGTTGGCGTGCGGGAAAGCGCGTATTAATTGCCTGTGAGGACGAGCAGCAGGCTATACGGCTGGATGAAGCGCTGTGGCAACGCGATCCCCATTCGTTTGTCCCGCATAATCTGGCAGGAGAAGGGCCGCGTCAGGGCGCACCGGTCGAACTGGCCTGGCCCGAACGGCGGGGAAATGCCCCACGGGATCTGCTTATCAGTCTGTTGCCGCATTTCGCAGATTTTGCCACCGCTTTCCATGAAGTGATAGACTTTGTCCCTTACGAAGAATCCCTGAAACAGTTGGCGCGCGACCGCTATAAAGCCTATCGCAGCGTCGGCTTCCAATTGACGACGGCCAAGCCGCCAACCCAATGAATTTTGAGCATAATGGAAACGAAATATAACCCGCAAGATATCGAGCAGCCGCTCTATGAGCACTGGGAAGAACAAGGCTATTTCAAGCCGAACGGCGATACGAGTAAAGAAAGTTTCAGCATCATGATCCCGCCGCCCAACGTCACCGGCAGCTTGCATATGGGTCATGCTTTCCAGCAAACCATCATGGATACACTGATCCGCTATCAGCGTATGCAGGGGAAAAACACGCTATGGCAAGCAGGCACCGACCATGCCGGTATCGCCACTCAAATGGTGGTGGAACGGAAGATTGCGGCGGAAGAAGATAAAACCCGCCATGATTACGGTCGGGAAGGGTTTATTGATAAAATCTGGCAGTGGAAAGCCGAATCTGGCGGCACCATTACCCGTCAGATGCGCCGCCTGGGGAATTCCGTCGATTGGGGCCGCGAGCGTTTCACTATGGATGAGGGCCTGTCCAACGCGGTGAAAGAAGTGTTTGTCCGTCTCTATAAAGAAGACCTGCTTTACCGCGGCAAACGTCTGGTGAACTGGGACCCGAAACTGCGCACCGCCATTTCCGATATCGAAGTGGAAAACCGCGAGTCAAAAGGTTCCATGTGGTACCTGCGCTATGCGCTGGCCGACGGCGTCAAAACCGCTGAAGGCAAAGATTATCTGGTTGTCGCCACCACCCGCCCCGAAACCGTGCTGGGTGATACCGGCGTGGCGGTGAACCCGGAAGATCCGCGTTATAAGGATCTGATTGGTAAGGACGTGATCCTGCCGTTGGTTGGCCGTCGTATTAAGATCGTCGGTGACGAACATGCCGATATGGCAAAAGGCACCGGTTGTGTGAAAATCACGCCGGCACACGATTTTAACGACTACGAAGTTGGTAAACGCCACAGCCTGTCAATGATTAACATTCTGACGTTTGATGGTGATATCCGTCAGGAAGCCGAGGTTTTTGACACCAACGGTGAAGCCAGTAGTGCATTCAGTGGTGAAATTCCGGCGCCGTTCCGTGGTCTTGAGCGTTTTGCCGCGCGTAAAGCCGTGGTGGCGGCGTTTGATGAACTGGGGTTGTTGGAGGAAGTTAAAGCACACGATCTGACCATTCCTTATGGCGATCGCGGCGGCGTGGTTATCGAACCGATGCTTACCGACCAATGGTATGTGCGCTCTGCGCCGCTGGCAAAAGTGGCGATTGAAGCGGTGGAGCAGGGTGAAATCCAGTTCGTACCGAAGCAATACGAAAATATGTATTTCAGTTGGATGCGCGACATTCAGGACTGGTGCATCTCCCGCCAGCTGTGGTGGGGCCACCGTATTCCGGCCTGGTACGATGCCGATGGCAACGTTTATGTTGGCCGTGACGAAGCAGAAGTGCGCCGCGAAAATAACCTGTCTGATGAGGCGGTGCTGAATCAGGATGAAGACGTGCTGGATACCTGGTTCTCTTCCGGCCTGTGGACCTTCTCCACGCTGGGTTGGCCGGAACAGACGCCGGAACTGAAAGCGTTCCACCCCAGCAGCGTGATGGTCAGCGGCTTTGACATCATCTTCTTCTGGATTGCCCGCATGATCATGCTGACTATGCACTTCATCAAAGATGAAAACGGCAAACCGCAGGTTCCGTTCCATACCGTTTACATGACAGGGCTGATCCGTGATGAGGAAGGCCAGAAAATGTCCAAATCCAAAGGGAATGTGATTGACCCTCTGGATATGGTGGATGGGATTTCGCTGGAAGCCCTGCTGGAAAAACGCACCGGCAACATGATGCAGCCGCAACTGGCGGAGAAAATCCGCAAGCGCACCGAGAAGCAATTTCCGAACGGCATCGAACCGCACGGAACGGATGCTTTGCGCTTTACACTGGCGGCGCTGGCCTCGACCGGTCGTGACATCAACTGGGATATGAAACGCCTGGAAGGTTATCGCAACTTCTGTAACAAGCTGTGGAACGCCAGCCGTTTTGTGCTGATGAATACCGAAGGGCATGATTGCGGTTTTGGCGGCGGCGAAAAAGTGCTGTCGCTGGCTGACCGCTGGATCCTGGCGGAGTTCAACCGCACGGTGAAAGCCTACCGTGACGCGCTGGATAACTATCGTTTCGACATCGCCGCCAATATTCTGTATGAGTTCACCTGGAACCAGTTCTGCGACTGGTATCTGGAACTGGCGAAGCCGGTGATGAATGGCGGAACGGAAGCCGGGCTGCGCGGCACCCGTCATACGCTGGTCGAGGTGCTGGAAGCGCTGCTGCGTCTTGCACATCCGATCATTCCGTTTATCACGGAAACCATCTGGCAACGTGTGAAAGTGCTGAAAGGCATTAAAGACGATACCATCATGCTGCAACCCTTCCCGGCCTTCAATGCGGCGCAGGAGGATACGCAGGCGCTGAACGATCTGGAATGGATCAAACAGGCGATTATTGCCGTGCGTAATATCCGGGCGGAAATGAATATCGCGCCGGGTAAACCGCTGGATGTGTTGCTACGTGATGCCAGCGCTGAGGCAGTGCGTCGTATAGAAGAGAACCGCAGTTTTATTCAGACGCTGGCTCGTCTGGAAAGCATTACATTGATGCCGGCAGGTGATAAAGGCCCGATATCCGTTACCAGATTGATAGACGGTGCGGAACTGCTGATCCCAATGGCTGGCTTGATTGATAAAGACGCCGAGTTGGATCGTCTGGCAAAAGAAGTGATCAGAATTGACGCTGAAATTGGCCGCATCGAAAGCAAGCTGTCCAACGAAGGTTTTGTGGCTCGCGCTCCAGAAGCGGTGGTCGCCAAAGAGCGTGAAAAACTTGATGGTTATGCAGTAGTAAAAGCGAAATTGCTGGAGCAGCAGGCTACCATCGCCGCGCTGTAATACCACGCTAATGCCGTCGAGTTAACGACAAAAATATTGCCCCGTTTTCACGGGGCTTTCTTTTTCACTTATAGCCGCTGTCACGTTGTGGCATCAAGGGAAAGACTTAGCGGGCATCCAGCAGCGCGATATTCTGCCGCAATCCTGACATATTGCTTTCTATTTCCATCCTCTCTCTCTCAATCTGAAAGCGGGACACAGATTGCTGCAGGTTGACTACCTGCGCTTGCAGGGAACCGGCCGATGTCGCTACTTCCGCTACCAGCGACGCATTCTGTTGGGTCACAGTGTCCATTTGATTGATGGCGATATTGATTTGCGAGATACCCCGGCTCTGCTCACTTGAGGCCAGCATGATCTCATCCATGATATCCACCACTTTTTTCACGTCCATCAATACTTCATCCATGGTTTTGCCCGCCAGTTCAACCAGCCCGGCGCCTTTTTCAATGCGGCTGAGAGAATCGTCGATCATCGCGCCAATCTCTTTCGCTGCCGTGGCGCTACGCTGGGCTAATGTTCTTACTTCAGCGGACACCACAGCAAACCCTTTACCGTACTGACCGGCACGGGCAGACTCCACCGCCGCGTTCAGCGCCAGCAGATTGGTCTGGAAAGCAATGCCGTCAATAACCCCAACGATGTCCGAAATCTTGGCGGAGCTGTGCTTAATCGAGCGCATGGTATCGACCACTTCTGATACGACATTACCGCCGCGGGACGCTGAATCAGAAGCCTGCTGTGCCAGATCGTTGGCTTTACGCGTGTTATCTTCGTTATTTCTCACCGTCGCCAGGATCTGTTCCATGCTTGATGCGGTTTCATCCAGCGAGGCAGCCTGTTGCTCTGTGCGGCTGGAGAGATCGATGTTACCCGATGCAATCTCTTCTACTCCGACAGTGATGGCGTCCGTTCCGTTTCGCACCACCAGCACCATGTTTTTCAGCCCGTCTCGCATACGCAGTACCGATGCAAACAGTTGGGCAATTTCATTTTTTCCTTTGATATCAAGGTCGGCTCGCAGGTCGCCTTCGGCAATACGATCAAAAACCGAGATAGCCTGATTCAGTGGTTTCACCACCAGACTAGTCATAATGAACCAGGTCAGCGCCGCCAGCAGCAAGGCGCAGACGATGGCGCTATACAAGATGGCTTGCATGCGTATAACCCGGTTATTAGAATCAGCATAGGCGTCATCAATGCTCTGCTGTTTGAAGGCCACCAGCGCTTTGGTCGATTTATCAAACGCGGAGTAGAGTACCGTGGATTTTCCCGCCCGCTGGCGATACTCATCCAGATTCCCGGCTTCAAGCGCCGCTAAAGCTGGCTCAATAAACGTTCTCATCAGGGTATCGCGTTTCTCAGCCATATCAGCCGAAATCACTTTTTCCGGCTCGGACTGCGGATATTTCAGGTATTCCTGCCATTTCCCATCGGCGCCATTAATTTTATCTTTGGCGCGTCCCAGTGCCACCTTAGCCGTTTCGGTATCGCCTTTTCCTACCAGCGACTCATACAGGCGTAAATCCAACCGGGCGCGCAGCAATAATTCGGAACTTTCATTCAACGCCACTAATCCTGGCAGTACGGCTTTATCGACGTGGGCAAATGATTTATTTCCTGACTGAACGGCCACCAACCCCAAAACACCAACGAAAAGTAATAGCGCTGTTAACGAAAAAACCATAATGCTGAGTGCAGTACGAATCTTTATCTTACGAAACATAAATTATCCCTGTAGCCTGATAAAAATGAGGACTGATGAACACCGGCTCCTGCTGGAGTCATGCAGTTGTTCATGCGTTAAACCGTAATAAAAATAAAATAAGGACATACCATGAGGATGATGACCGGTAAAAAGCGCACTTTTATACCGGCCAGTACTGATTATTTAGTGTCTTTATAAGATTGGGTTTTTTCTAAAAAATCTTTCAGCTTATCTTTATAAAACTTTGCTGACATCATCGTGCCATGACCGCTGGTTTCCTTACTGCCAGGAATCAGAAACAATTCGGCCTGTTTTATTTTTTTCAGATCACCATCCAGTATTCCTGTTTCAACAGGATTACGTTCATCATCCGTGGAATTAATAACTAATATCGGTACTTTAATTTGGCCTAATTCCGGCGCGGTATTGTAATTGGCAGACGATCCCCAGATATAAATAAAGTCATTGGCATCACTGGTTAATGGTGCCGCCAAACGTTCATCCACCAGTTTGTCTGCCAGAGCGCGGGTCGGTGCTTTGTGCTGGTAGGCTAATGTGCCGCCGGTGGTGGCAATACTGAACATAATGCTTGCGGTTTTTAGCGTGGGCGGCTGTTGTGTGTAATTACCGTTATTCCAGGCAGGGTCATGCTTGATGGATTCAATCAGCATACGCCGCATCATCCAGTTGCGGCCAGACAACTCATTTGGCTGTGAGGCCATCGGCACCAGGGCGTCCATCATGTCCGGATATTTCTCACCCCATATCCAGGTTTGCATCCCGCCCATGGAGTAACCCATAACCAGACGCAGATGGTTAATACCCAATCCCTCTTTTAACAAACGATATTGCGCTTGTACCATATCGTAATAATCATACTGAGGGAATTTCATTCGCAATCCATCAGAGGGTTTGGATGATTTTCCAGAGCCGATACTTTCCGGCATAATGATGAAATATTTATTACTGTCTAATGCCTGCCCAGCGCCAAAAAGTTGTCCGCCAAAACCATTCGCTAATAGCGCTTTAATCGGCTGATTGGTTCCGTGTAATAATAAAACGGCAGGTTTGTTTCGATCACCAATCGTATAATAGTGAATACGCAGATCTTTCAGTTTTTCACCATTATTAAATGTGAACTCGGGAGCAGTCCAGTCACCTTCCTGGGGGGAGGGGAAATTAGCTTGTGCGTGCGTTAATGCTGATAGCACTAACAGGGATGCGCCCACTAGCCCTGATACTATATGGTTAGCCATCAAACAACTCTTTTGGTCATCATAGAGGAATGGAGAGGCTGATGTTAATGTTTATTAGGAAAAATCCCAATAAACATTAGTGTGCTAATAATAAAAAAGTATTATTATCTGATATTTTTATTTATGAGCAGATATTATCTGCATAATTTTTAATATGATAATATATCTGACATTCACTGCGGTTGCTCCCTTGCCAAAACATTCTCGCTGACAACCCGCTACCGATACCCGACGTTACCGGTAAACAGGAAGTTTTTTCATTGTCAATAAACCATATTTCTTGATGGCCGTTAACCGGTGCGCGCACCCTAATTTGGGTAGCCATAATGAAATGGCCGGAATATACCTAACCAACATGATCATACCGAATCGATTAGTGTCGACTATCAATGTACGCCTTGTTGAAATTGAAAATTCCCGAGCTAAAGAGATCCTGTCTTTTGTGTTGTGAGAAAGGCTCAACCGCCCACACCTCCTTTGTATAGATATGACGAAAAAATGCTTTTTGGCATGTAAATAATAATGAGAACGACTATCAATTCGCTCAGGGTTTGATATCATTTCAGGCTGATTTCTTGTGTGAATTAACGGTGGAGGCACAGCGTGAATACGGCTGTCAGTAACATTGATCAACAGGTGTTATCAGCCTGGCAAAAAAAATGTGGCGCATTCAGCGCATTTTCCCGTAGCGTGCTGGTTATCCTGCTTTTGACCGCGGGACTAAGTGGAAATGCGTTTGCGGCGCCCGCTGCGGCCCCTTTGTCTGGTGAAAATACCAGTGACGCGGCAACATCGGCTGCGCCTGCCGACCCCGATGCTTCAACGACCCTGGCAGCATCTGAAATATTGATGCCAGCTTCATCGTTAGCGCTACCAGCCAACGCTGCGCCTGGTACTGATAACCTGATGAGAACAGATCTGTCCGTCTGGGGTATGTATCAACATGCCGATTTGGTGGTGAAAACGGTTATGATCGGTCTGCTGTTGGCTTCTGTCATTACCTGGGCGATTTTTTTCAGCAAAAGCGTGGAATTGATGGGAGCCAAGCGTCGCGTGCGCCGTGAATATCAAGCGCTGGAGCAGGCCAGAACACTGGATGATGCCGTGGAAGCGGCTGAAGCATTTAATCGTGGGGGGGTGGCGCAGCAACTGCTGGCGGATGCACAGAATGAGCTGGAATTGTCCGCACGCTCTGACGACAACAACGGAATTAAAGAGCGTGCGGCTTTCCGTCTGGAACGTCGCGTTGCTGCGACTGGCCGCCATATGGGGCGTGGTAATGGTTATCTGGCGACGGTTGGTGCGGTTGCCCCCTTTATTGGGTTGTTTGGTACAGTGTGGGGCATCATGAATAGCTTCATCGGCATTGCACAAACGCAGACGACCAATCTGGCTGTCGTTGCCCCAGGTATTGCCGAAGCACTGTTGGCGACGGCTATTGGTCTGGTTGCTGCTATTCCTGCGGTGGTGATCTATAACGTATTTGCCCGCTGGATTGCCGGATATAAAGCGTTGGTAGGTGATGTCGCCGCACAGGTGTTGCTGCTGTTGAGTCGTGACCTTGATGTGGGAGCCAGCAACGACAATCGTGTCTCTTCATCGGCGCATAAACTGCGGGTGGGATAAGTCATGGCCATGCATTTGAACGATGATGTGAGTGATAATGGCGAGATGCACGACATCAACGTGACGCCGTTTATTGATGTCATGTTGGTTCTGCTGATCATTTTTATGGTAGCTGCACCGTTGGCAACGGTGGACATCCGCGTTGATTTGCCTGCTTCATCTGCCGCCCCTCAGCCGCGCCCTGAAAAACCGGTCTACCTGACGGTGAAAGCCGATAAGCAATTATATGTTGGCGATGATGCGGTGAGTGAGCAATCACTGGCTCAGGTACTGGATGCAACAACCAGCGCAAATAAAGAAACCACCATTTTCTTTCAGGCGGATAAAAGCGTGGATTATGAAACCATGATGAGAATTATGGATGCGCTACGCAAAGCCGGGTATCTCAAGGTGGGTCTGGTGGGCGCGGAATCGGCGGCGAAATAGTTCTACATGCGAGTCGCTCCTGACTTACTGGCGTGAGTCAGGATGCCGCCAGTGGATATGCATTGGTGGGATATAACGTTTGTCCTGTGTCAGAGCGCGTTCATCGATCAACGTCGTAATCATTTCAAAGCTGTTTTCCGCCAGTCGCTCACTGTCTTGAGCAATGGTGTCAATTTTCAACGGTAGACAATCAAACAAATAGTGATCGTCAAAGCTGCACAGCCGGATCTCACTTTCCATCAGGTTATGCTGGTTCAGGTAACGTAAAACCCCTTCCAATAGGCCGCACGCGGCGGTAAAGAGCGCTTTAGGCGGTCGGCCCAGATTGGCGCAGAGTTGAGCAAACATTTCGTAGCCTGAACTGGGATGATAGTTGCCATGAATAATCCATTCAGGCCGACACTCAATACCTGCCCACTCTAATCCTAACTGAAAGCCAGCCAGACGGTCGCGGGTAGGGGAGATTCGCGACTGGCCGCCGATGAAATAGAATTCATCAGGGTGCTGGCGAGCTATGCGCTCGACGAGTTTGGCGGTCGATTCCACCGACTCGGTGAGCACGAACGGTAAGTCTGACTCGCCAATCACCCGGTCAAACTGAACAACAGGCAATTGCTGATTGATTTTCTGGTACTCGATGTCACTGAGCATACTGGATGCGACAATTAGCCCATCAACCTGACGTTGTATCAAACTGTTGACGGCCATCATCTCCTGACTGGCATTTTCGTCCGTACAGGCGATAAGGAGCTGCAACCCGGCTTCGCGGCACAGCATTTCCAGATCGCGTGAGACGACGGCAAAACCATAGTTGGTCATTTCCGGTACAACCAAACCCAGTGTATTACTGCGAGAGGAGCGCAGTGAGCGGGCATGAATACTGGGCTGATAGCGCTGCGCGTGGGCGACGGCCAGAATACGATCGCGGGTTGCATCAGAAACGCGAAACTCTTTACTGCGGCCATTAAGCACCAGGCTGGCAGTGGATTTTGATACACCGGAGAGTGCGGCAATATCACTGATTGTTACGCGCTTGGTTTGTTTCACTGCTGGATCTGTCTGCTGTCAGAGAAAGGGGAAATTATTCTATCACGCATGGCGCTAACAGCCAGTGTTGCAACGTCAATCGCCCTGGGCCACTGAAGGAGAGCGTTGCGTTGCTGCCGGGGAAATAGCTGGCAGACATCACGGCTACACCATCATTGATAAAAATCTCGACACTGGAGCGATCGCACAGGATCTGCAACTGGTGCAGATCTCCGCGCCAGTAACGATGTTCTGGTTCCCCCGTGCGACGGTTATGCCGGCTTAGGGTCAGGCATTCGCCATCCCAGCAGAGAACCAGTAAGGACGCGATGTTGAGCTGAAATTCGCCCTGGGAGGTCAGTGTGACTTCGGCGCTGTCAACGGCTAACGGTGGTGCATAGTTGGCGACGCCATGCCAGGTATAATGCTGTGTTCGAAGCTGTTGCAGTTCGCGGACAGGTTGTTGATAGAGTTTCCCTTCACGTAGCGTAAGTTCCCGCGGGCAGGTCATGGTATGGAGCCATCCATGAGCAATCGTCGGCTCAAAAAACTCGTTCTCATCGGGAATGGCCATCCAGCCAAACATCAAACGCCGCCCATCTTCACTTTCCGTTGTTTGCGGCGCGTAAAACTCAAAGCCAAGATCCAATTCGTTGAATCCATGATGCGGGTAATTACCGTTTCGATAATCCAGCGCCCCGATAAAGTAACCTGCCTGGAAGGTGTTCAGATAGCGCTCTTCTTCCGCTGGCACCCCTTGCGGACAGCAGATTAAGACATCCCGTCCGTTCAGTCTGAATAGGTCCGGGCATTCCCACATATAACCAAAATCACCCAGACCGCCAAGTCGGGAACCGGCAATTTCAGCGATCCGTTCCCAGTGGCGCAGATCGCTTGAGCGGTACAGCAGCACTTTGCCTTGTAGCTGTTTATCCTGTGCGCCGAGAACCATGTACCAGTGATCCTCGTGTTTCCATACCTTTGGATCACGGACATGGCCGGTATAGCCTTCCGGCAACGTCAGCACCGGCCCCAGCTTGTCATACTCTCCATCGGTGTTTTCTCTGGCCAGACACTGGAATGCAGTACGCGAACCGTCCTCGTATTTCACATTGCCAGTGTAAATCAGGGTGATCGCGCCATTATCAACCACGGCGGAACCGGAATAGCATCCGTGCGTCTCATAGCTTTCACTAGGCACTAACGCAACAGGCTCGTGCCGCCAATGCACCAAATCGACTGAACTCCAGTGCCCCCAGAATTTTGCTCCGTGGGTGCAGGCTAAAGGATTCCACTGATAAAACAGATGGTAACGACCATTGTGATGTATAAATCCATTCGGATCGTTGAGTAGCCCCACGCTTGGCGACAGATGCCAATGCGGACGGTGAGGATCATTGCCGATGCGGGCCTGGTTAGACATCAGGGCATACGCCATACGTTTTAACAAATGGGTTTCCATCATTATTCGCTATCCGTTTTATATTTCAGCAGGAATGAAATGATAAACGCTGCACCGAAGGCGATGAGCATACCAACGAGGTAGTTGAGCATAGAGCCTGCCTGGACGATAGCCAGACCTGGGAAGCCCGTCAATCCTACCGCCGTCATATTGACGTGATTGAAGACGACCCATGCCCCGCCCAATGCCCCACCCGCCAGTGCGGCCAGGAACGGTTTTACAAAGCGCAGGTTGATACCAAATATGGCGGCTTCGGTGATGCCGAGCAGCGCAGAAAACGAGGATGGGATAACAATTGCCTTGATTTTCACATCGTTGGTTTTGAAATAAACCGCCAGACAAGCACCGCCTTGAGCGACGTTAGCCATTGCCCAGATCGGCAACAGGAAGTTAACGCCGATGTTTGGATTACCCAGCAGCCCGGCCTCAATGGCATGGAAGCTGTGGTGAACACCGGTGATAACAATCGCGGAATAGGTTCCGCCGAACAGCAGCCCGGCCAGCCACCCTGCGTGCGTAATCAAGGTGCTCAGTACGAAAGAGATACCGTCACCCAGCATTCTCCCTGCCGGACCGATGATCAGTAAGGCGATAAAGCCAGAAATGACCACGGTCAGAAATGGAGTAATAATGATATCCAACGCATTTGGCACCACTTTGCGCAGGCGTTTTTCCACCATGCTCATAAACCAGACGGCCAGCAACACCGGGAAGACCGTACCCTGATAACCCACCATGGCAATATCCAGACCGAACATGTTCATGGTCTGAAAGCCGCTGGCAATCCCCCAGGCGTTGGTGAGTGCAGGATGGGTGAGGATGCCGCCCAATGTTGCGCCGAGATAGGGGTTTCCGCCGAATTCCCTGGCGGCGGTGAAACCGATAAGAATAGGCAGGATGATAAATGCGGCGGAGCTGAACATATCCAGCATAATGAAAACCGCGCTGCCGGCATCGGCCCAGCCATAGGTCTTGATCAACCCGAGCAGCCCCATCAGCAGACCGGATGCAACAATCGCCGGAATGATGGGAACAAAGATATTTGACAGCAGGCGCGCCAGACGTTGCAGTGGGTTTAGTTTTTGTGCCGCCAGCGTAGCGGCTTCAGACTTGCTGGACTCACTGATGCCAGCCACTTTGATAAATTCGGCATAAACTTTATTGACCAGTCCAGTACCGAAAATTATCTGTATTTGCCCCGCATTGTGAAAACAGCCTTTGACTCCTTCAACCTGTTCAATCGCTTTTTTGTCGGCCTGCTTATCATCATTGAGTACCAGGCGCAGACGGGTGGCGCAGTGGGCGGCGCTGGCGATATTTTCTTTTCCCCCCAACAAGGGGATGAGTGCTGTCGCTGTGGCGTTAATGTCCATTTTATTCCTCTTTTTACGGTATCCTCGTCGCCGGTTATCGGTCTTGATAACCGGCGGCCACGTTATGTGACTATCAGAACCAGGTTTCCATCTGGACACCGAAATTCCATTCGCCGCCAGCCTTGAAACCGGTAGTACCAAAGGTATCGGAGTTATCGCTGGTGTAGTTATCCAGACGTTTGTCCCAGTCCATATAGGTGGCGAACAGACGCAGTTCCGGGCGGCTGAAGATATTGGCTATATCACCCACTTTGAACGTGGGCGCGAATGTCAGCTTATAGAAGCCGCCGCTCACCTTATTGAATCTTCTATCATTACCATCGACTCTTATCGTATAGCCTTGAGGATCGAGATCCATATATTGGTAACTGGCTTCATATGCCAGGGCGAAGTTTTCGGTGATTTCCTGAACCAGACGGGTGTTGAAGGTTATCCATTTATAGCTGTCGCCATCGACATAGCGATCCTGACTGACCTGAGCAAGAATAGAAGGGGCAAACGTCCAGTTTCTACTCAATGGCGTGTCGCCGTAAACAGCCAGGCGCCAGGTATCCGCGTCATTGGTCAGGTTACCGTCTGAACCGATGGATTTGACTTCCGCGCCTAAACCGTGACCATAGAGAACCGCCACTTTCGAATTACCTTCACGCAAACCATAGAAGCTGTCGCCATTCCAGACGGCCATCGCATGAAAACCTTTGTCTCCCGCGTTGGTATTGGTGACGGCATTGGCACTATTGCTTGCCGTGTTTTCACGTGAATCGTTGTTCTTCGCTTTTAACCCGCTCAACATAAACTGGAAAGGGCCGACATAGTTATTGGCGGTCAAGATGTAGTTTTTAATATCGTTATCCAGCGCGGTGACTTCACCCAGGCTGCGACCGTAAAGGGAAAAGTTGCTTTTGAAGTTATCCGCCCACTTCACGTCATAAATCCCGCCGCCTGTACCGGCCATAAAGATCACATCGCTATCCAACTCATGAATATCAAAGTTGTCGCGGTCAAAGCGTTTACCTGCCCACAACGTGGTGTCTTTCCATATACCGGTAAAGGTTGGCAGTGAGCCTAACTCGACAAAGACTTCACGCACGTTGAGGTCGCTGCTGCTGGCGGTCCAGTCGTTATAAGTGCGCTGCCCGTCTGCCATCATCACTTTGAAGCGGGTGGTGGCACCGTTATCCAGTATTTGTTTATGCTCCAGCTTCACTTCGACATAAGTGTCATCTTCATTACCCAGGCGACCAACATGTCCACCGGTTTGACCGGCGGGTGTCATACCCGGCCCAATATCGGTTTTGGAGCTGGTGGCGGAATCATTGATGGACAGACCCGAACGGGCATAGGCGTGAAATTCAAAACCATCAGCAGAGGATTTATGGTTGGCCAGCGCGGCGGTACGCTGTTCCACCTGCTGGGTTTTCTGCTCGGTTTGCGCGGTACGGGTCGCCAGTTGCCGTGTCTGTTTTTCTGCCGCTTCGGCACGGGCTTCAGCGGCTTGCGCCCGGTGTTCGGCTTCCTGCAACCGTTGTTCGAGTGCATTCAGACGGGCTTCAATACTGTCTGTACTGGCAGCAGAAGCGTAGAAAGGACTGGAGAGGAGTAATCCTATTGTTACGGTAAGATAGTTTAGTTTCATTTTTTGTTCTCTTCCTTGGGGGCGTTTTATTGTTTTTACAGAGGTCTGTTTTGCTGGAATGCTAAACCGGTTTTTCAAAAGGGAAAATAAAACTGGTCAATCGGGTTGGCAAGGAATTTCACCAGCCCGATTGTGTAACTGTGATCCTGACAGCAAAACAGGATTACTCACTGATGCGCTAGCGTGGTCAGTGTCTGGCCGGCGATGTAGAGCGGATTTGTTGCGCGTAAGGCAGGGCTGTCATGGCGCCTTTAGCTGTTGTGGCAAGCGCGCCGCACAGTTGGGCCTGTTCGATAACCTTTTCCCATGAAACCGCCTGTGAGAGATCGTCGTATTCGGCTAAACCTTGCAGTAACCCGGCAACAAAGGCGTCGCCTGCGCCGGTGGTATCAATCGGCGTGACGTAGGGCGCAACGAAGTGCTGCCGCTGTTTACCGTCATGGAGCCATACGCCTTCACTGCCCAGTGTGACCAGCAGCAGCTTTATGGCGTAGCGTTGCATAAGCCACTCGATGCCTTGTTCTATATCGTCGGTGGCGGTGAGAAACACCAACTCGTCCTGCGATAGCTTCACGACGTCAGCCTGCGCCAGCGCTTGATCGAGGCTCGTTTTCAGTTCCTGCTCGCTGGACCAGAGGTCCTCGCGGATATTGGGATCGAAACTGACCCATCCTTGCGCGGCTTTTATGCGGCGTATCGCCTCAAGGGCCGTGCTGCGCGAAGGTTCCTGTGAAAGGGCGATGGAGCACAGATGCAGCCATTCTCCGCGGCTGAATACGGGTAAATCATCCGCTTGTAGAAACAGATCGGCGCTGGGACGTACCATAAAGGTAAATGACCGTTCGCCGAATTGGTCCAGGCTGACGACCACGGTAGAGGTGCGATAGCGATCGTCCCGGATCATGCAGTGTATGTCTACCTGCTCCTGATCCAGGACGTTTTGCAGAAAGTGACCGAAAACGTCGTTTCCTACCCGGCCAATAAATGCGCTGTGGCCCCCCAGCCGGGCAATACCTACTGCGACATTAGCCGGAGCGCCGCCCGGACATTTGAGGTAACGCTCTGAATCTTCCGGGATGAGATCGACCACCGCGTCGCCCATCACCCAAATTTTATTTGCCATAAAATCACTCTTATCAAGGATATTAGAACTGTTTGCTAAAATAGAAGAATCGGTTTAGCAGTGCAACTCATTAACGATAGATGTTAGCGCAACGCCACAAACTGATTTTTTCCTTATCAAATGTTATGGCGCTGGTTGAGAATAGTGATTTAGCAAGGAAAGCGCGGGAGTGATGCGAGATCCCTCCCCTTTAAGCGCGTTTCTGGCTGAAAAGCATGATCCGGCGCATGTCGAAGCCACTCTGATCAGCAGCGTTATTTTTGTCCTCGTATAATTCTGTCCCCTGTTGCCTGGTTAATAAACTATCGAAGATTAGCTAGGTTTATATAAATCCCATTTTCTGACAACGAAGAATTTCTATGCCAATCAGCCTGATCCAGCCCGAACGCGCACTGTTCTCGTACCCACGTTATTGGGCCGAATGTTACGGTACTGCGCCGTTTTTTCCGATGTCGCGGCAGGAAATGGACCAACTGGGCTGGGACAGTTGTGATGTGATCATCGTGACCGGTGATGCGTATGTTGATCATCCGAGTTTTGGTATGGCGATTGTCGGGCGGATGCTGGAAGCACAGGGATTTCGCGTTGGAATTATCTCTCAGCCTGACTGGAGGTCGAAAGAGGATTTTATGCGCCTCGGTAAGCCCAATCTGTTTTTTGGCGTCACCGCCGGAAATATGGATTCGATGATCAACCGTTACACGGCGGATCGAAAACTACGCCACGATGATGCCTATACGCCTGACAACCTCGGTGGGAAGAGGCCGGATCGGGCAACATTGGTGTATAGCCAGCGCTGCAAAGAGGCTTATAACGGGGTTCCGGTGATCCTGGGCGGTATCGAAGCCAGTCTGCGGCGTATCGCGCATTATGATTACTGGTCTGATACCGTGCGGCGCTCGGTGCTGGTGGACGCCAAAGCGGATATGCTGATTTACGGAAATGGTGAGCGCCCGCTGGCGGAGGTTGCGCACCGATTGGCGGCAGGTGAACCGATAAACGACATCCATGACGTGCGTAATACCGCGGTGATGCGTAAAACGGCGCTGACTGGTTGGAGCGGGGTTGACTCAACCCGGCTCGACAAGCCCGGTCGCATCGAACCTATCATGAACCCTTACGGCGAAGATTTGCCTTGTTCCGCAGGGGGAAGCCCGGCGCCGGATGCGGCTCAACCGATCACCGTGCAAGCGCCGCGACCCAAGCCGTGGGAAAAAACCTATGTGCTCTTGCCGTCGTTTGAAAAAGTGAAAGGCGATAAAGTGATGTACGCCCATGCGTCGCGGATATTACATCATGAAACCAATCCGGGGTGCGCCAGGGCATTGATGCAAAAACACGGCGACCGCTATGTTTGGATTAACCCGCCAGCGATCCCGCTCTCAACTGAAGAGATGGATGCGGTGTTCGCGCTGCCGTTTCAGCGTGTTCCGCATCCTTCTTATGGTAATGCGGTGATCCCGGCATACGATATGATCCGTTTTTCGATCAACATTATGCGCGGGTGTTACGGCGGCTGTTCATTCTGTTCGATCACTGAGCATGAAGGGCGGATCATCCAGAGCCGTTCAGAGGAGTCGATAGTTAAAGAGATCGAAGAGATCCGCGATCATGTTCCTGGATTTACCGGCGTTATCTCTGATTTGGGCGGGCCGACGGCCAATATGTACATGTTGCGCTGTCAGTCGCCGCGTGCCGAGCAGAGCTGTCGGCGAGCGTCCTGTATTTATCCTGAAATCTGTTCGCACATGGATACCAACCATGAACCAACCATTAAACTTTATCGGCGTACGCGCAGCCTGAAAGGCATTAAGAAAATCCTCATCGCTTCCGGCGTCCGTTACGATCTGGCGGTGGAAGATCCGCGTTATATCAAGGAGCTGGCCGAACATCATGTGGGGGGATATCTTAAGATTGCGCCTGAACATACTGAAACCGGGCCGCTGTCAAAAATGATGAAGCCCGGCATGGGAAGCTATCATCGCTTCAAGCAGCTTTTTGACCGTTATTCAAAACAGGCGGGAAAACAGCAGTATTTGATCCCCTATTTTATTTCAGCACATCCGGGAACCCGTGATGAAGATATGGTCAATCTGGCGTTGTGGCTGAAAGAGAACCGTTTCAGATTGGATCAGGTACAAAACTTTTATCCTTCCCCGCTGGCGAATGCGACCACCATGTATTACAGCGGTAAGAACCCGTTGAACAAAGTGGATTACAAAAGCGAGGACGTGGTTGTGCCGCGGGGTGAGCGTCAACGCCGCCTGCATAAAGCGCTGCTTCGCTACCACGATCCGGCGAACTGGCCGCTGATCCGCGACTCACTGACCGCGATGGGCATGAAACGGCTGATTGGCAACCGGACTGACTGCCTGATCCCCACAGAAGCGCCGGGTGAGCGCACGGCGTCACGCGGTGGCGCTGGCGCAAAAGGCGCATCATCACCCCGCCCCGCGTTGACCCGGTTTACTACGCCGATCGCACCCCATAAATCGTCAGGTAAAAAACCGACTTAACATTGCTGTCGATCGGGCTATGATCGGTATTGGCAGTTTCTCAACGCTCAACCTGCGCCTCGATCGCTTTTCGCAACTGCACAAATGTTGTCACACTCCGCTGACAGCCGTTTACCTGTGGCGCAGGATAGGTGCGTTCAGAAAATTAACTGAGATGTCAGGCATGGCAGGAGAACCGATGGAGACAGAAAACGACCTTAAAGCCATCTCCCATTATCTGAAGAAGTTGCACGTACTGACAGTGTGCGTGGGCGATAATTCGGATTTATGGTGTGCGAGTTGCTTCTACACTTATGACGATCGGCAGGTTGCTTTTTATCTGATGACGGAGTTGCATACCCGTCATGGTGAGCTGATGTTACGGCAGCCACAGGTTGCCGGCACGGTAAGCGGCCAGCCGAAAAGTGTGATGTTGATTAAAGGTATACAGTTCCGTGCGCAGGCGGTGCGGCTGGAGGGAGAAGACGAGCAGCAGGCGCGGGCCTGTTACAATGCGCGTTTCCCGGTAGCCAGAGCCGCTCATGCCCCGATCTGGCGTTTGCAACTGATAGAACTGAAGATGACGGACAACACGCTGGGATTTGGCAAGAAACGTTACTGGCAACGACATGACGATATTAAAAGATAGGCAACAAGGGGGAGAAATGAGTCAGGTATTGCTATTGGGAGCGACGGGCTTGGTGGGGAATGAGGTGTTACAGCTTTTAAAGGCGAATAATCGGGTTGAAACCATTTATGCGCCAACCCGTAAACCGCTGGTTCCCACAGAGAAAGTGGTTAATCTCTATAACTCTGATCTTTTGGTAGCGCTTTCCCAGATTATTGCACCCATTGATATCGCTTTTTGCTGCCTGGGTTCGACGCTTAAGGCAGCAGGAAGTAAGCAGGCGTTCCGCTATGTGGATTACACGCTGGTGGTGGAAGGGGCAAAAGCGGCACTGGCATTGGGCGCGAAACATCTGTTGGTAGTTAGCTCACTGAGCGCCAATGCGACTTCGCCTTTCTTTTATTCACGGGTCAAGGGCGAAGCCGAGAAGGCTTTGCGTCAGCAAGGGTGGCAACATCTGACATTGGCCCGGCCATCGATGCTATTGGGTGAAAGGAAAGACAGCCGCCCTTTAGAGAGCCTGACTGCGCCGTTATTTCGCTTTTTCCCGGCAAAATGGCGGGCAATAGACGGGAAAACAGTGGCGCAGGCATTATTGAATCAGGCATTTTCGCCAGAACCGAAAGCAAAGGTGACGGTTTTGGAATCCGACCAATTACGCAAGCTGGGTAAGCAGAAAACTCGGATGTAAAAAGCAGTCGCAGAGAGGTAAACGGAGATAGGAAGATTAGCGCAGGCGGTGGATAACCTGATTGCTGCTGCCTCGCCAGATCAGCGCAGGATCTTTGAGATCCTGAACAAACTTACCGTCAACCAGTACGTTGATCAGATCTACCACCTGCTGCTGTTCCGCCGTCAGCTCCGCCAAAACATAGCCTGTCCACATCCAAATGTCCTTCCCCGGACACTCCGCACGTATCCGCCTTACCAGTTGCAGAATCTCAGGTACATTCTGCGGGTGAAGCGGATCGCCGCCGGACAGCGTAATCCCCTGCCGCGGAATCTCCCTATCCTGAAGATCGGCGATAATCCGATCCTGTAGTTCCTGGGTAAACGGTTGGCCGGAGTTTAGCCGCCAGGTGCTTTTGTTGTAGCACCCAGCGCATTGATGCACACACCCGGAAACAAACAGGGTGCAGCGCGTTCCAGGGCCGTTGACCACATCAACCGGGTAATATTGGTGATAATTCATACGTGTGAAGCCATTTGATGAAGGTGAGGCCACGCTCCCTGCGGCCTGAGACCATTAACCCAGTTGCCCGTTGCCTAAGTGTTTGATGCGGCGTTTGACTTCTTCCTGTTTACCGGCGTTAAACGGCCTTGCATCCGGGCTACCGAGATAGCCGCACACCCGGCGGGTGACGGATACGCGGGCTGAGTTGTGATTACCGCATTTCGGGCAGGTGAAGCCCTTGCTGGTGCACTCAAACTCACCGGTAAAGCCGCATTCATAGCATTCATCAATCGGCGTGTTGGTGCCGTAATAAGGTACGCGGCTGTAGCTGTAATCCCAGACGTCTTCCAGCGCCTTAACGTTATGTTGCAGATTCGGGTATTCGCCGTAACAGATGAAGCCCCCGCTGGCCAGCGGCGGGTAGGGCGCTTCAAAATCGATTTTTTCGTATGGGTTGACCTTTTTCTCCACGTCCAGATGGAAACTGTTGGTGTAATAGCCTTTGTCCGTCACGCCCTGAACCACGCCGAATTCGGCGGTATCCAGACGGCAGAAGCGGTCACACAGGTTTTCGCTGGGCGTACTGTACAGGCTGAAGCCGTAGCCGGTTTCTTCTTTCCAGTGCTCGGTGGCTTGTTTCAGACGGGCAACGATCGCCACGGCTTTTTCACGCAGCTTTTCATTATCGAATACATGAACCTGATTGCCGAACAGTGCGTTGATGGTTTCATGAATGCCGATATAGCCCAGCGAAATGGACGCACGGCCATGCTTGAAGATCTCCGCAATGCTGTCATTCGCTTGCAAGCGCACGCCACAGGCGCCTTCCATATACAGAATCGGCGCCACCCGTGCTTTGACGTCTTCCAGCCGGGCAATGCGCGTCATCAGCGCCTTTTTAGACAACGCCAGACGCTGGTCGAGCAGCGTCCAGAAGCGAGCCTCGTCACCGTTGGCCTCCAGAGCGATACGCGGCAGGTTCAGGCTGATCACTCCCAGATTGTTGCGGCCATCGTGAATTTGCTGACCGTTCTCTTCATAAACCCCCAGGAAGCTGCGGCAACCCATCGGCGTTTTGAATGAGCCGGTGACTTCAACCACTTGATCGTAATTGAGGATATCGGGATACATGCGTTTGCTGGCGCATTCCAGCGCCAGTTGCTTAATGTCGTAATTCGGATCGTCAGGCTTGTGATTCACCCCGTCACGAATAGCAAACACCAGTTTGGGGAAAACCGCCGTTTTATGATTTCTACCCAGCCCGGCGATGCGGTTACGCAGAATGGACGCCTGGATCAGCCGGGACTCCCAACTGGTGCCCAGCCCAAAGCCGAAGGTGACGAAGGGCGTCTGACCGTTGGCGGTATGCAGCGTATTCACCTCGTATTCCAGTGACTGGAAGGCGTCATAGCACTCTTTCTCCGTGCGGGTGCGGGCATAACCATCCGCATCAGGAATATGCCATTCTTGCGCAATAGCCTTATGCTTTTCATGACTGGCGCTGACAAACGGCGCCAGAATTTCATCAATACGGTTAATCGTGGTGCCGCCATAAATATGGCTGGCGACCTGAGCAATGATCTGGGCGGTTACGGCGGTAGCGGTCGAAATCGATTTTGGTGGCTCGATCTCCGCATTACCCATCTTGAATCCCTTGGTCAGCATCCCATCGAGATCAATCAGCATACAGTTAAACATCGGGAAGAAGGGCGAGTAGTCGAGATCGTGGTAATGAATCTCTCCCCGTTCGTGGGCAAGCACCACATCACGCGGCAAAATATATTGTTTGGCATAGTGCTTGGCCACAATACCCGCCAGTAAGTCGCGCTGGGTGGGTATGACTTTGCTGTCTTTGTTGGCGTTCTCGTTCAACAGCGCCAGATTGCTTTGTTCTACCAGCCCCCGGATCTCCTGATTTAGCCGACCATGACGCTCACGCGCCACATCCCGATCGTGGCGGTATTCAATATAGGTACGAGCCAACTGTTTGTAGGTGCCGGACATCAACAGGTTTTCGACCGCATTCTGGATTTCACGAATATCAACGCGTTGCTTATCCTGCATTTGTTGAGCGACTGCACCGGCCACGGTTGCACAGTAATCCGCGTCGTCGATTCCGGCAGCTTGTGCCGCTCTCTCTACGGCTTCTTTGATGCGGACTTCATCAAAAGGTACTTGGCAGCCATCCCGTTTAATCACGACTGGTTTCACGTTCTGTTCCTCTGTCAATGTTATCCACAAGCAAAAACCGCAGTGCGTAAGGGCTGCGTGGGGTGTGGATGATATTGTGGATAAACACTATATATAGGTGATGTTTATAGGATAGACACTATATATTGAAATTGCACAAAGGGTTTCATGCTTTTATCGCTGTAAAATTGATGTAGAGCAAAGAAATTTTCGCGGCGTAGATAAATCGCGCTTGCATAAAAATCAACCAAAATGGCGAGATGGCTGTGAAGCGTGGCCGTGCGTAGCGCGACGATCTTTCTGATGTTTTTTTATCGTCAAAACGCGTGAAGGATAGAAAAATCTGAAAGTGTCTGGCAGTCGTGTTCCGGCAACGGTGATGAATGGTGAGTTTCATCCTCGATTGCCGGTTGAGGTTGCGTTACTTCTGAATCTCTGGGAAGAGGGGGAGCTGGCGGAAGGTATTCAGCAACCCTTCCGACCACGCCTTGCGGATTTGGATAAAATAGGGATTACTCTCGGTAATACGTTGTTGCTCGCTACTATCAAAGCTGTGCGCACGGTAGATCATGACGTCCAGCGGCAATCCTACCGACAGGTTACTGCGCAGGGTGGAATCAATGGAGATCAGCGCACAACACATGGCCTGCTCCAGCGGCGTATCCATGCTCAGTACCCGATCGATAATCGGTTTGCCGTACTTGCTTTCGCCGATTTGAAAATAGGGTGTGTCGTCGGTGGCCTCGATGAAGTTGCCTTCAGGATAAATATGGAACAGCCGTGGCGCCTCACCATTAATCTGACCGCCGAGGATAAGATTGCAGCCGAAATTGGTGTTGCTGCCGCTCTGCTGGGACTGGCTGTCGCGGTGAATTACCTCTCGCACGGTTTCCCCCAGCAGCATGGCGGCATGGTACATTGTGCTGGTCTGCATCAGGTTAGGCGTTTCCTGCGCCTCGATGCGGGCGCTAAGGAGGCTGATGATGCTTTGGGTGGTGGCCAGATTGCCAGCGCATTGGATCACCAGCACACGTTGATCATCATGATGAAAGACATGAAGTTTTTTAAACGTTGCAATGTGATCAACACCGGCATTGGTGCGGGAATCTGAAGCAAATACCAAGCCGTCAGACAAACGCATGGCCACACAGTACGTCATAGAACACCTTTTCGTCATAAAAGTTACTGTTGCTGCTGTACCTGTTGTTGGCGTTCAAACAGGCGTACCTCAGCCTCTGAAAACATCTCTTCACACCCGCCGCCGAGTCGTGAGCCGCGTACCGGGCAAGCATCCAGATAGTCCATGCCTACCGCCAGCCACAGATGCTGATAGAGCAAACGGGTGTTATTGGTAATATCAAAACCTTGCCAGCGATCGTTCAGCCAGACTTCCGCCCAGGCGTGCATAGCCACATGCTGGGTATCCTGGCTATAGACATAACCGCTCACATAGCGGGCAGGAATATTCAGGCTGCGGCAACAGGCCAGAAAGACATGGGTATGATCCTGACAAACGCCTTTGCGCATGGCAAACGCCTCTGCCGCGGTATCCTGAACCTGCGTGGCGCCGGGAGTATACGGCATTTTCAACTGTAATTCCGCCATCAGCGTGTTCAGGCTTTCTTCTGGTTCCTGTGGCCGATAATAGCGCTGTGCAAACTCGCGGATGTTGCCATCCGCTTCCGTCAGCGGTGTGCTGCGCAGGAATACCAGCGGCGACAGGGTATCTGCTTGGCCGCTGTCATAGGCCGCTTCTGCGTTATCGGCGATTTCCACTATGCCTTGAGCGTGGATCGTGATGTCGTGATGGGGAACATCAAGGGTCAGCACATGCAGTACGTTGCCATAGGCATCGGTGGTGGTAATGGCCGGGGCGGGGAGCATCAGTTTCCACTCCTGAATCTGCTGGCGGGCTGAGTTCTGTGGCGTCAAACGCAGATACTGGGTGCTGAATTTCACTTCCTCATCATAGTGATAATGCGTCAGGTGATTAATGGTAAGTTTCATAGCGCCTCCAGATAGGTATGACGGATGCTATCTGCCAGTTCATTGATTTTACTTAGAAAGTGTTTCAGATAGGCATCCAGCCCCTCAGCCATAATGTCGTCAAGCGTACCAAAACGCAGCTCCACGTGCAGAAGATGGGCAAGACGGTGGGGAACCCTGGCCCGCTGGCCGCCAATGGCCTCCAGTTGCTGTACCAGATCGTCGATACAGGCGTGCAGTGAGCGCGGAACATCCTCACGTAACACCAGTAATTCCGTTACGGTTTCGCGGCTGATCGGCTGGCGATAGATACTGTGATAGGCTTCGCGGGCGCTGACGGCCCGCAGCAGCGTATCCAGCCGGTAATATTCACGCACGGGATCGGGATCGCTATTCAACTGTTGATCTTTCAGGCTGAGTAACTGTGCGGTAGCGTAGGCGCGCTCGATGAGGGTGCCGAGACGAATAAAGCATTGTGCGTCGTTGCGCAACAGGGTGCCAAACATCGCGCCCCGGAACAGATGAGCGCGCTCTTTTACCCAGTCAAAGAAAGTATCAATGCCGATTTTATCCACCCCCTGGTCGCGCAGGTTACGGATATCAATGCGGGTGGTGTTAATGCATTCCCACACCTCTGAGGACAGGCTGCCGCGCACGGCATGGGCATTATTCCAGGCCATCTCAATACAGTTATAGATGCTGCTGGGGTTCTGGCTGTCCAGCGCGAAAAAGTTCAGCAGATTGCTCATGGAGAAAAGCGTATAGCGTTCCTGAAACAACTCATGCGTAGAGGTCAGGTTCAGCGGTAGCGCCAGATCGCGTTGTTGCTGACTGTGGCGCGGCATCATGGATAATTTGTAGGTGACATCCAGAACACGGGCAAGGCTTTCCGCCCGCTCCAGATAGCGGGCCATCCAATAGAGTTCGCTGGCGGTGCGGCTTAACATTATTCATCCTCCTCCATGACCCAGGTATCTTTGGTGCCGCCGCCTTGCGAGGAGTTGACCACCAATGAGCCTTCCGTCAGTGCGACGCGGGTTAAACCGCCGGGTATCAGGCGGATCTCTTCCCCCAGAAGTGCGAACGGACGCAGGTCGATATGACGGGGAGCCAGTCCATCTTCCACAAAGGTGGGGCAGGTGGACAACGCCAGCGTTTCCTGAGCGATGTAATTGTACGGATTCGACAGCAAGCGCAGGCGGAAATCCTCGATCTGCTGGCGTGTCGCCCTGGGGCCGACCAACATCCCGTACCCGCCTGCGCCGTGAACTTCTTTCACCACCATGCTATCCAGATTGTTGAGCACATAGCTGAGTTCTTGCGGATCGCGGCACTGCCAGGTCGGGATATTGCCCAGAATAGGCTCTTCGGACAGGTAGAAGCGGATCATATCCGGTACGTAAGGGTAGATGGACTTATCATCCGCCACACCGGTGCCAATGGCGTTGGCCAGCACCACGCCGCCAGAACGGTACACCGACAGCAGGCCGGGTACGCCGAGCATTGAATCGGCGCGGAATGCCAGCGGATCGAGAAAGGCATCATCCACGCGACGATAAATCACGTCCACCTGACAGGGGCCTTCGGTGGTTCGCATGTAGACTGTCCCTTCCTTAACGAACAGATCGGCGCTTTCCACCAGTTCGACGCCCATTTGTTGCGCCAGAAAGCTGTGTTCAAAATAGGCGCTGTTAAACCGCCCCGGCGTCATCACCACCACGGTCGGGTCGTCAACCGGTGTGCTTTCACGCAGCGTTTGCAGCAGATAGCTGGGGTAGCGTTCGACGGGGGCAATATGCTGGCTGGCGAACAGATCCGGATATAACCGCATCATCATTTTGCGGTTTTCCAGCATGTAAGAAACCCCGGAAGGGGTGCGCAGGTTGTCTTCCAGAACGTAATAATGGCCGTCGCTGTTGCGCACCATATCAATACCGGTGATATGGGCATAAATGTTGTTATGCAAATCCACACCCTGCATACAGGGTTGATATTGATCGTTAGCCAGCACTTGTTGGCTGGGAATAATGCCGGCCTTGAGAATATGCTGCTGATGATAGATGTCATATAAAAACGCGTTCAGCGCCTGCACCCGTTGGCGGATACCGCGATCAAGCTGACGCCATTCATGGGCGGGAATAATACGCGGTACGCTGTCGAAGGGAATTAAACGCTCAGTGCCGCCTTCTTCGCCATAGACGTTAAAGGTAATGCCGACGCGATGAAACAGTAGTTCAGCCTGCTCCTTTTTCTGTCTGATTGCCTGTTGGTCGGTTTGTTGCAGCCATTGCCAATAGGAATTGTAATGTTGGCGTTGTTGGCCTTCTACGGAGAGCATCTCATCGTAGTAAGACGTTGTCGGAAGCGTCATTTTTATCATTGTCATCCCCATGCGTATCGCTTAATAGCGATAATAGAACAATGCATAAAATGCGCCATTTTGACAAAGTGCCTGCCTGCTATCATCCGGCAGATTTTTTTGCACTTGCTTGGTGCGGCGGGTCGAGTGGTTGCACAGCGGTAGGCGACGGCAGGAAAAACGGGCAGAGAGAGAAAAAGGCGCACAGCCAAATGGTGCGCCTTTATGACATTATGCTTAAAAACAGGGTTTAGCGACGAACGGCGATCGCTTCAATTTCGATTTTCACGTCTTTTGGCAGACGAGCGACTTCTACGCAGGAACGCGCCGGGAACGGTGCATTGTGTGCGGTAAAGAAGGCTTCATAGGCCGCATTGACGGTGGTGAAATCGTTCAGATCTTTAACGAATACCGTGATTTTTACGATATCGGAAACCTTCAGACCGGCGGCTTCCACAATGGCTTGCACATTCTCCAGCGACTGGCGCGTCTGTGCCGTAATGTCATCGGCAATCAGGCCGGTTTTCGGGTTAACCGGAATTTGGCCGGAAGTCATGATCATGCTGCCAAGATCGACGCCTTGTACATAAGGGCCAATGGCTGCCGGAGCGTGTTCGGTGCTGATGGTGCGTGACATGGTATCTCCTGATTATTGCGTCTCAATAACGTGAATGCGCCATTATTCAAAAAAGCGTGGTGTGAGGCAATGACCGTGAGCAGGACGAACCGAAGAAAAGCGCCGGTTGTCCTGCAAAGGGAAGTTTAGCGATCCTGCAATACCGCCTGACGCTCAAATTCTTTTTCGCAGTATTTGCATTTCAACTGCACTTCGCCATCGCGCTGCTTGACGCTGAATGATGAAGAAACCGGCTCCCGGCGGCTGATGCAGTTGCTGTTGGGGCAGGTTAATACATCGTCGATATGATCAGGCAGCGTCGGCGTCAGTTTACGTACCACATCGTAGTCATCAATCTGATTGACTGTGGCCTGCGGCGCATACATCGCCAGCTGATTCGCCTGCTGCTCAGTCAGGAACACATTCTCGATCTTGATCAGATCCTTACGGCCAAGCTGGTTGGAGGGCAGGTTCAGGCCGATGGTGATGCGCTGATCTGTCGCGGTCAGCTTGAACAATGTCAGCAGCTTAAAACCCACCTGTGCGGGAATGTGGTCGATAACCGTGCCACGCTTGATGGCTTCAACCTGTAATTTATTATCGTGAGTCATGACTATTCCTCTCTCTCACAGAACCAGTTCGCGATTCAGCACTAGCGCCAGCAACGCCTGACGGGCGTAGATGCCGTTCCCCGCCTGTTGGAAGTAGTAAGCGTAGGGCGTTTTATCCACATCGATAGTGATTTCGTCAATGCGCGGCAGCGGGTGCAGCACTTTCAGGTTAGCGCGTGCGCTGTCCAGATCGGCGGCCCGCAGAATGAACTGAGACTTAATATTGATATATTCGGACGGATCCAGACGCTCTTTCTGTACCCGCGTCATGTACAGGATATCCAGATCGGCAACCACTTCTTCAATGCTGCTGTGCAGGCTGTAAGGAATATTTTTATCTTCCAGCATAGACAGGATGTAATCCGGCATTGCCAGCGCATCCGGGGCAATGAAGTAAAAGCGGTTGCCGTCGAATTTTGCCAATGCCTGGGTGAGAGAGTGAACGGTGCGTCCGTATTTCAGGTCGCCCACCATAGCGATATTGATGTTATTAAGACGCCCCTGCGTTTCCTGAATGGTAAACAGATCGAGCAGCGTTTGCGACGGGTGCTGGTTGGCGCCGTCGCCGGCATTCAGTACCGGAATGCCGCCGGAAAACTCAGTGGCCAGGCGGGACGCCCCTTCCTGTGGGTGTCGCATGACGATCGCATCAACATATTGGCTGATGACCGAGATGGTATCGGCCAGCGTTTCGCCTTTTTTGCCCAGCGAGGTATTACTGCTGTCGGCAAAACCCACCACAGAGGCGCCCAGCCGGTGCATCGCGGTTTCAAAGGACAAGCGTGTGCGCGTTGATGCTTCAAAAAAACAACTGGCAATCACTTTGTGCTTTAACAGCTCAGGCTGAGGGTTGGCTTTCAGACTGGCGGCAACCTGCAGCGCCAGCTCCAAATCCTCTCGGCTGAGATCGTTAATTGAAATGACATGTTTTTGATAAAGCGGATTGACCATTTTATTTTTCTCCTTACGGTTAGGCCCGATAAACAGATGTTCGCCGCAAATGACAGGCAAAAAGCTTCCAGATGAAGTTTTTGACGTCACACAGCGGCAGCCCGAAGGGTGACCGCCAGGGACGGCTGGTCACAAAAAAAAAGCCCCTCATTTGAGGGGCTTTTTTATGAACGATCGGTCAAGCAACGGAGAGGAAAACGCTGGCTGGCTGCCTAGTGGCAGTTGTGGTTGGCAACCAACATGAGCAGCGGATTTATTTATGCAGCAGTGCATGATCCCTCCCGGCAAATTGTCGGGAATTATACGCGCCGATGACGCTAATTCAAGCGGAAAACCTGATTTTTTACCCCTGGCAATCGGTTGCGGGGTGAATATCCCCTGCCGTAAGAACGGCGGATCGCTGACTGCTAAATGAAAGCATTTAATTCAAGTCACCTTTTCAGCTTAACCTACTGGCGGGTATCCTGTTTGGCGTGTATAACGTTGGGTAAACCACAGTTTATAAAACACTATTTCATTTTAAAATAGGAATAATTATGATCACTGGCAATATTCACCATCTTGAGCTGGTTCCCTATCTGCCCGCGAAATTGCGTGAAGCGATTGAATACGTTAAGCAGAACATAACCGCTGATACGCCGCTGGGTAAGCATAATATTGACGGGAATAACGCATTCGTGCTGATTTCCAACGACAGTACCGAAACGCTGGAAAAACGCCGTGCCGAGTACCATGCCAAATATCTGGATATCCAGATTATACTGTCCGGCGTGGAAGGGATGACGTTTAGCAATCTGCCCGCAGGCGAACCAGAGGTTGACTGGCTGGCTGATAAAGATCTTGCTTTTTTGCCTTCAGGCGGGCAGGAAAAACAGATTGTGATGCAGGAAGGGGATTTCGTGGTCTTCTTTCCCGGCGAAGTACACAAACCACTGTGTGCGGTCGGGGAACCGGCTCCGGTGCGCAAAGCCGTTGTAAAGATTGACGCGTCGCTGGTGCGGTGATAGGGCATCCCGTGGTGGGCGAAACTGTCTCTGAGTCCGCATAAAATGTGACTAAGAGACAGTGAAAATGAGTGGGCCGGGGTGGGGTATTCGGTGTTCTAACTCTGGCTTAATGTCGCCACCATCACAGCTTTAATGGTGTGCATACGATTTTCCGCCTGATCGAATACGATGCTGTGTGTGGACTCAAACACCTCATCCGTGACTTCCATTCCACCGTGTAGTCCGTACTGCTCCGCCATTTGTTTGCCAATTGTGGTCTGATCATCATGGAATGCCGGCAAGCAGTGCAGGAATTTTACTTGTGGATTGCCGGTAGCGGCAATCATCGCCATGTTTACCTGATAAGGTTTCAGCAGCGTAATGCGCTCCCGCCAGGTTTCTTTGGGTTCGCCCATAGATACCCATACGTCGGTATAAAGGTAGTCGACGCCAGCCACACCTGACGCGATATCATCCGTCAGCGTGATGTTGCCGCCGGTTTGTTTTGCCGCCGCCTGACACTCCGCGACCAGCCCCGCTTCCGGCCAACAGGCTTTGGGCGCCACCAGACGTAAATCCAGCCCGGTCAACGCGGCGGCTTCCAACATGGTATTGCCCATATTGTTGCGGGCGTCTCCCACGTAGGCAAGTTTCATGTCCGACAGCGGTCTGGCGGGTAATTGCTCCTGCATCGTCAGCAGATCCGCCAGCAATTGCGTTGGATGGAATTCATTCGTCAGCCCGTTCCAGACGGGTACACCGGAATATTGCGCCAGTGTTTCAACGATCTGCTGACCGTATCCGCGATACTGGATGCCATCATACATTCTGCCCAGCACACGTGCGGTATCCTTGATGGATTCCTTATGTCCGATTTGACTGCCGCTGGGCGCCAGATAAGTCACCTGCGCTCCCTGATCGTATGCAGCAACTTCGAAAGAGCAGCGAGTACGGGTCGAATCTTTTTCGAAGATGAGTGCGATGTTTTTGCCTTGCAGGCGGCGGATTTCAGAACCGTTTTTTTTATCGGCTTTCAGTTTCGTTGACAGGGCTAAAAGATTGGCGATTTCTACTGGCGTAAAATCCATTAATCTTAAAAAATGGCGCTTATAAAACAGTTTCATAAAGCATATCTCCATACAGCTCAACACCAATGGTTGAATTAAAATTCACTTTATATGTGTAATTATTCAATTTCAAGTGTCGGCGGAAAACTTTATGGTGGAGACCGCCGCAGGGCTGTGGGAGAATGATGAAATATTACGTCGATTAATGAGGACCGAGGCATGGCAAACCGCGAATTACTGGAAGAACAACGTGAAGAGACACGCCTGATCATCGAAGAACTGCTGGATGACGGCAGCGATCCCGATGCGCTCTATACCATTGAACACCATTTTTCAGCCGAGAAGTTTGAGGTGCTGGAAAAGGTTGCCGTAGAAGCGTTCAAATTGGGTTATGAAGTAACGGACGCGGAAGAGCTTGAAGTAGAAGACGGGATTTTATTGATGTGCTGTGATGCCATCAGTGAAGTGGCGTTGAATGCGGAATTGATCGACGCGCAGGTAGAACAGCTTTTGACGCTGGCAGAGCGCTATGGCGTGAACTACGACGGCTGGGGAACCTACTTTGAAGATCCCGATGGCGAAGAAGCGAACGACGAAGATTTTTATGACGAAGACGACGACGGAAAACGTCATTAATTATTAACATCAAGCCTCATTCAAGGCCGCAAAGGTGAATGCCTATGCGGCTTTTTATCACTTAAGCGTCCGGTTATAGCACTTTCAGCATGGTAACTTCACAATCGGTATGCCCGGTATTGCCCATAGCGTGCGGAATATGTTCAAAACCCAGTGACTGGTACAGCCGGATAGCGCGGGTTAAATGGCCGGTGGTTTCCAGATAGCAGCGGCGAAAACCGTGCTGGCGGGCAAAGTCCAGCGCCTGTAAAGCTAACTGTCTGGCTAAACCCTTGCCGCGCAGAACCGGTAAAAAATACATTTTTTGTAGTTCACACACATCTTCATCGCCGTCTACCAGCGGCGCGATACCGCCGCCGCCAGCCACTTCACCTTGATGTTCAATCACCCAATAAGCACTATCCGGCTGATTGTAAAGCTCAAACAGGCTATCCAGATTAGGATCGGATACCGTGTAGCCTTTGTCATCCGTTAAACCGAATTCAGTGGAAACACAACGAATAACATGGGCGATCGCGGCGTTGTCCTGTGCCGTGATCGGGCGTATTCGAAGGCTGACGGGAATTGCGGTTGTCATGTTACTCACTCTTGTTTTTACGCTATAAGGGTTCACATAAGTGCTGGCGATTGTAATACCATTTAATCCCGATTTGATGCAATGACCGATTGAGTTTGCTGACAAAGTAGCCTGTAAGCCTGAGATACACGGGCCTGGCGTACCGAGGGGCCATTATGGGACACATCCTTGTGTCCCACCCTGCGGGTCAGCATACATGCTGTTCAAATTTTGCTCCCGGCAAATTTGTCGGCGGCTCACGCCGCTACGACCCCTCAGCACGCTCTCCCTAATAATGAGCGTTGTCAACAGTCTGATTGCTATTGTTGGGGGGAGTGACGTTAATTTAAGGTATTTGCTCTTAGCCCGGTATATATGCGAATGAGAGTCTTCTTATTTCAGAATGTCTTTTTTCGGTGGCAATATGTAACTAATTATTTAGTTCTCTGGTGTGAAAATAATGACAGGGATTGTTTGTTTAAATTATTTATATAATAAAATCAATTTATTAAATAATAAGTATCGAACGGGGACGCATTTTTTACCTTATTTGTTATTAGTCGTTCCTTTACCTTTTTTTACGCTGATGGCAAATGCGGCTGAACCCATTAATCCGTCGCAGATCGATAACAGGCAGATTAACCAGCAGCAAATCAATCAGCAGGAGCGGCAACGAGCACAGGAGCGTCAACTGACGCCGCAGGTGCCGGATGTTCGTTTGCAGCCTCCCGGATCTTTCCTGACCCGTCTGCATTTTCCAGTAGAAATGACCCCGTGCTATCCGATCAGAAAAGTAGATCTGCAAGGTACTCAGGATTTTCCTGGCTGGCTGCCGTTGCAACGGCTGGCCGATCAGGCGGTGGATCGGTGCCTGGGAGCCAAAGGGATCAACTTGCTGATGAGCGCATTGCAGAATCGCCTGATCGATCACGGCTATGTGACCGCACGCGTTCTGGCTCCGGCGCAGGATCTGAAAAGCGGTACGCTGACGCTCGCTATCGTGCCGGGATATGTCCGCACCGTGAAATTGACGCCGGACAGCGATGATGATATTCAGCTCTACAGCGCTTTTCCGGCGCATGAAGGGAACCTGCTCGACTTGCGCGATATCGAGCAAGGGCTGGAGAATTTACAGCGTCTTCCCACCGTGCAGGCAAGCATGGAAATTATCCCCGGTGAACAACCGGGTGAGAGCGATATCGTTATTAGCCGCAAACAGGAAAAGATGTGGCGTCTTGGTTTGTCGTTCGATGATTCAGGAACCGAAAGCACAGGCCGCTATCAGGGGGGCGCTACGCTCTCGCTTGATAATCCCTTTTCACTTAGCGATCTTCTCTACGTCTCCGCCAGCCGCGACTTGCATGACGAAAGCGGCAAGAGAAGCCGTAACTATACGGCACACTACTCGGTTCCCTTTGGTTACTGGACGCTGGGGATCACCGGCAGCGATTATGATTATCACCAGACGGTGGCCGGTTTAAATGAGGATTACCGTTACCGCGGCAAAAGTAAAAATCTCGATGTGCAGTTAAGCCGCGTACTGCACCGCAGCAGCAGCCAGAAAACGACGTTCACCTATGATGTGCTGGCACGCGAAACCCGCAACTATATCAACGATACCGAAGTAGAAGTGCAGCGTCGCCAGACTGCCGCATGGCGACTGGGGCTGCAACATCGTCACTATATCGGTCAGGCCACGCTTGACGCTGGCGTCAGCTACCAGCGCGGCACCCGCTGGTTCGGCGCGCAACCGGCGCCGGAAGAGTTTGTCGGCGATGCGACGGCGCTCGGCAAAATTTTTCTGTTTAACGCTCAACTTAACCTGCCTTTTGAGATCGGCTCACAGACGTTTCGCTACAACGTGCAGTACCTGCGCCAGATAAGCAACACGCCGCTTACGCCCCAGGATCAGTTCGCTATCGGCAACCGTTGGACGGTGCGTGGCTTTGATGGCGAACGCACGCTTAACGCCAGCCGTGGCTGGTATGTGCGCAACGATCTGGCCTGGAGCATGCCGTTGCCAAATCAAGAACTGTACCTCGGTGCAGACTACGGTGAAGTGGGCGGTTATAGCTCGGACTATCTGATCGGTAAACATCTGGCAGGCGGCGTAGTGGGCCTGCGCGGCTATGTGCTCAACACCAGCTATGACTTGTTTGCAGGCGTCCCCTTCTCGAAACCGGACGGCTTTAAAACCGATTCCGTGACTCTCGGGTTTAACCTCAACTGGAACTGGTAATGCGCGTCGGAAAATATGACATCAAGGCGCCGCTGATTCTGGGCGGCGAAGAGAGCGAAGCGGAAGTGCTTGGCGCTTCCGTGTGGCTGTGGATGCACTCGCCATTGCATCGTGATGCGCCGTTACATGCGCTGCCAACGCTGCTGTTGCCCATCATCAAGCGCCAGCAGTACGTCTTGGTCGCCGAGCAGGAGCGCCCCATTTTCTTTCTGAGCTGGGCGTGGCTCAACCTGGAATCGGAAGCGCGCTATCTCATCCGCCCTTCTATCCATATGAAGGAAGAAGACTGGGACAGCGGCGATCGGATGTGGTTCTGCGACTGGATAGCCCCTTTTGGACACACCGCCGAGATGAACAAGTTGATGCGAGATGACATCTTCCCCGATCACTGCGTTCGCGCACTGTACCACCGTGGGCAGCAGCGCGGTAAACGCGTGGTGATGTTCCACGGAGCGAGAGTAAGCCGCAAGGCGGCGGGAAACTGGCGTAAGGCACATCCATTGGCTATTGAACTGCCGGAAGTTTTAACAGCAAGGACACTGCGATGAACAAGAACCTGTATCGTATCGTTTTTAACAAAGCGCGCAATATGCTGATGGTGGTGGCGGATATCGCCCGCTCCGGTCGCACTGGTTCCTCCCCTTCTTCCGGCATCGGGCATACGCATAGCCGCCTTATCGGTAAAGTCAGCGCTCTCAGCTTCAGTTTGTGGCTGGCGATAGGCGCCGTCCAGTCCGTGCAGGCGAATATTGTGGCTAACAGCGGCGCGCCGAAAAACCAGCAGCCGACCATTCTCAACAGCGCCAACGGTACGCCGCAAGTCAATATTCAGACGCCTTCCACAGGCGGCGTATCACGCAACAATTACACCCAGTTCGATGTTAACCGGAAAGGCGTGATCCTCAATAACTCCCGTCAAAATGTACAGACGCAATTGGGCGGCATGGTGACGGGCAACCCGTGGCTTGCCAAAGGGGAAGCTAAAGTCATTCTTAACGAGGTGAACTCCCGCGACCCAAGCCGTCTGAATGGCTTTGTGGAAGTGGCGGGTAAAAAGGCGCAGGTGGTGATCGCCAATCCGTCCGGCATTACCTGTAGCGGCTGCGGCTTTATCAACGCCAGTCGCGCCACGCTCACCACCGGCCAGGTGCAGATGAACAACGGCAATATTACCGGCTATAACGTTGAGCGCGGCGAGGTTGTGGTTGATGGGGCGGGTATGGATACCTCTGGGGCCGATTACACCGACATCATTGCCCGTTCGGTAAAAATCAACGCCGGGCTGTGGGCAAAAGATTTGCAGGTAACCACCGGGCGCAACAATGTCGATGCCGGGCATAGCCGTATCGAAAAAACCGCTGGCGATGCCGTCACTTCCCCTCAACTGGCGGTGGATACGTCCTCCCTCGGCGGTATGTACGCGGGTAAAATCCGCATGGTCGGCACCGAAAGCGGCGTGGGCGTTCGCAATGCGGGCACCATCGGCGCGCAGGCGGGAAGCGTGGTGATCACCGCTGACGGGCGTATTGAAAACAGCGGCGCTATCGGCGCCAGCGACGATACGCAACTGGCGTCTAATGTGGGCGTAGTCAATAGCGGTGCGGTTCGTGCCGGGAATAACGCCAGCATCCAGAGTAAAGGTGCGTTCAACAACAGCGGTTCCGTCATTGCAGGCAACAATGCGCAGCTCCAGGCCGCCACGCTGACCAGCAGCAAAGGAAGCGTACTGGCGGCAGGCGTGAAAGATAACGGGCAACTGGCGGAAAAAGGCGATTTGCAACTGAGCGTCAGCGGCCAGTTGAACGCGCACGGCCAAACGTTGGCGGGCGGCAATCTCAGCATCCGCAGTCAGGAGATGGATCTCAGCGGTAGCCAGACTCAGGGAACGCATGTAGAACTGGACGCGGGGAACGGCAATCTCAGCACGCAAGATGCGCAGGTTTATGCACGGCAGTTGACGGCGAGTACCGGCAGGCAACTGAGTAACGATGGCGGTACGCTTAACGCCGATGCGGTGACACTTTCAGCACAGAGTTTGTCAAACCAGCAGGGAGAAATCGTCCAGACCGGCAGCGGCGATCTGGCATTAAACCTGCCGGGCGAGCTCAATAACCAGCAGGGAAAGATTGCCGCCAACGGTAATATTAATTTAGGCGCACAGACGCTGAACAACCAGAGCGGCATCGTGCTGGCGGCGCAGAACGGCAGCCTGAACGCGCAGGTTAAAGGCAAGTTGGATAACTGGAAGGGGACGCTTGCCGCAGACGGAAATACAATCGTAAACGCGGGGGCGTTCAACAACGAAGAAGGTCTGGTATCCGCCTCGACTGGCAAGGGCGAGATTCGCAGCCAACAGGTCATCAATAACCGTAACGGGCGTATTGAGGCGGCTAAATCACAACGTATCGAATCCGGTGGGATGGGAAACCAGCAGGGCGTGGTTCTGGCCGAGGGGCTAGATCTGGCGCTGAACGACGGCACGCTCAATAACCAGTCCGGCATCCTGCTCTCTTATGGCGCGTTGGGGATCAATAGCGGCGCGCTGAATAACCAGAACGGATCGGTCATCAGCCACGGAACGCTCGCCTACAAAGGTCTGGCGGTGGACAACAGCAACGGGGTGTTCGGCTCCGAACAGGCGCTGGCGGCCGACTTCACCACCTTCCTCAATCAGGGCGGTTCGGTTAAGTCCGGTAGCGGGATGACGCTTAACGCCGCTCAATGGCTGGATAACAGCGGCGGCGTCATCGGCGCGGGTGAAGCGCTCACGCTTGGCGCCGGTGAACTGCGTAACCAACAAGGTACGCTGGTCAGCGGCGATGCAGCGCAGATTAACGCCGATACTCTGGACAACCGCGCTGGGCAACTGGCGGCGCAAAAAGCGCTCACTCTTCGCGGCGAACGCATCAACAACGATGACGGCGGGCTTATTCAGAGCGGGGATAGCTTGGCTGTCGACGCCGGCGAGCTGACTAACCGCAATAGCGGCGAAAAAGGCGGCCTGATCGGTCAGGGCGCAATGACGCTGGCGGCCGATGCGCTCACCAATAACCACGGTCTTATCCTTGCCGGCAACGCGTTTTCGTTGACCGGCGGCCAGCTTGACAACGCTGCCGGACAGTTGGTTTCCGCCGACGCGCTGACGCTCTCGTTAAGCGAAGGGCTGACAAATCAATCCGGCCTGATACAAGGCGGAAGCGTCGCGCTCGCTACCCAGGGACAGACCTTTAACAACCAGTCGGGAACGCTCAATAGCCTCGGTACGTTAACCCTGAACAGCGGCGAGCTGAATAACCAGGGCGGCACGCTGGCGGCGAAAGGCGGGTTCGACCTTGTCGCCGTGGATCTGGATAACCGCGGTGGAGGGCGCGTCATCGGTGAATCAAACACCCGTTTGCATACCGGTAACCTGCAAAATGGCGACGGGCAGATCCAGTCGGTGGGCAATTTGCTGCTCGATAACGCCACAGGCGCGGTTGATAACGTCTCCGGGCTTATCCGCAGCGGCGCGAATCTCACTCTCAACGCGATTAATTTGGTTAATCAGAACACCCAGGGCGTTAATCAGGGGCTGGAAGGCCAGACCGTCAATCTCAACACCGGCGGACTCAACAATCAGAGCGGCAGTATTCTTGCCGATAACGCGCTGACGATTAGCAATAACGGCGAATTGAACAACAGCGCCGGTGCGCTGGCCTCTTCCGGCACGCTGAAAGCGAGTGGCTCAGGACTTAATCTCATCAACCGTGACGGGGTGGTGAAAGCCGGTGAGCAACTGGATATCCGGGCGGATAACGTCGACGGAAGCGGGCAATTGCTGTCGCTTGGCGATATGACTCTGCACAGCAATCAGTCGTTTACCCATAGCGGCACCACGATCGCTAACGGCGATTTTACACTCAGCACGCCGGGGGACATCACCAACAGCGGCAGGCTGCTGGCGGGGCGCAAATTCGATCTGCACGGCGGCAATCTGACGAATACGGCAGGCGGTGAAATCAATGCCGGACAGAACTGGCTGAATGTTGACGACACGCTACTTAACTACGGGCTGATTGACGGGGGATATACGCGCCTTAACGCCGGTACGCTCACCAACACCGGTAGTGGACGTATTTATGGCGATGCCATCGGCGTGAACGCGGCAACGTTCAACAACCTGGCCGAAAACGGCACGGCGGCCACTCTTGCAGGCCGCGAACGCGTGGATATCGGCGTTCAGACGCTGAACAACAGCACGCACAGCCTGATCTATAGCGCGGGCGATATGACCATCGGCGGGGCGCTGGCTGCCAGCGGCGCGGCGACGGGGCTGGCGGCCACTATCAACAACCATAGCGCCACCATTGAGTCTGCCGGAAATATGGCGATCGCCGCCGGGCAGATCAATAACATCAACGACAACTTCTCCACCGAGCTGGTCACCGTTTCCAGTGGGCCGGAGACCGAATACCAGCATTCCGGTTCACCAAATCGCTGGAAGGCTGGCGAGGAGGGCGTGTATGTCGACCGTAATTCATCAGACTCGCTGCTAAATCTGAACACGCCGGAAGATACTGGCGCGAACAACGATAGCTTCAGCCAGTACGACTATACCCGGACGGTTCAGGAGACGCGGATTAGCGCGTCCGACCCGGCGCAGATCCTCGCAGGCGGCGACATAACGCTCGCCGGCGATTCGCTTTTCAACGATAAAAGCCAGATTGTTGCGGGCGGCACGCTGGCAATCAGCGATATGAAAGAGGTTAAAAACGACGACGTGTCCGGGGAGCGCCATACCAGCGATGCGGGCTGGGTGACGCACTACTACCGTATCCGTCATAAAGGCACGGATGAACAAGGCGACGATCGTACAGCCTACACCCCGCCAACGGTGATTCAGACCATCGCGCTTAAGCCGGGCCAGCTTGTCGGCAATGGCGAGTTTGAGGGCAGTTCGGTCAACCTCAATCCGCTGACGCCGCAGGCTACCGATGTGGCCATCGGTCAGGCGGGAACGATTACGGCGCAGGTAAATAGCGACTCACGCGCTCCGCAATTGCAGTCGGTTTCCGCTGGCGAGCCGGTTACCCCGCCGCCGGGTCAGCAGTTTGAGGTCAATCTGCCGGAGGGGACAATCCGTATCGTCGGCCCGGACACCAAACTGCCGGATAACACTCTGTTCACCGTTACCCCATCGACGGATGTGCCCTATCTGGTGGAAACCGACCCACGTTTCACCAACGAGAAGCAGTGGCTCGGTAGTGATTATATGCAGGACGCCTTCAGTCAGAACGGCGATAACACCGCCAAGCGACTCGGCGACGGCTACTACGAGCAGCGTTTGGTGCGCGAACAGGTGATTAATCTGACCGGACAGCGCTATCTTGATGGTTACGCCAGCGACGAAGAACAATTTAAATCGTTAATGGATCAAGGGATCACGTTCGGCAAAGAATACTCGCTGAAGCTTGGCGTAGCGCTGACGCCGGAGCAGATGACGCTGCTGACTGGCGATATCATCTGGCTGGTGAATACCGAGGTGGAAATGCCGGATGGCTCAAGACAGACGGTGCTGGCGCCGCAGGTTTACGCCAAAGTGAAAGCTGGCGATATAGATGGCTCCGGGGCGCTGTTCGCTGGCAACAATATCGTGATGAAGCTCGACGGCGATCTGTTTAACCACGGCACCATCGCCGGACGCCGCGTGGTGCAATTGGATGCCGGTAACATCACCAACCAGACCGGCACTATTCAGGGGGCCGATGTCAGCCTGAACGCCCGGAAGGATATCAACAATATCGGCGGCATTATTCAAGGCAACGACAGCCTGCTGGCCAGCGCCGGTCGTGATATCAACGCGACCTCCACCTTCCGTCGTGCGGAAAGCGCCACGGATCAGAACCGTTTCGCCAGAACCACCATCGACAGCGTTTCCGCTATTTACGTCCAGGGCGAGGACGGCAAGTTTATCCTTCAGGCCGGTCGCGATATAAATCTGACCGCCGCCCAGGTAGTGAACAGCGGTGAGAATAGCCAGACGCAGCTTATCGCCGGTCGAGATTTGAATCTCAACACCGTCACCACCGCCAGCAGCGACGACCTGGTCTGGGACAGTGATAACACCCTGAAGCAAAGCCGGCGCGACAGCGTGGGTAGCGAAGTGGTCGGTAAAGGCAGCGTCACGCTGGCGGCGGGTAACGACATTAACGCGCAGGCGGCGTCGCTCTCATCTGAGAGTACGCTGCAACTGGGCGCCAGCCATGACGTGAACATTAAAGGCGCAGAGAACTTTCTCGATCTGGATGAACGCCATAAGGTAACGGGCAGCAGCGGCTGGCTGTCGAAGACCACCACCCGCACGCATGACGTCGTCTCCCGCCAGACGGTACAGGGCAGTGAACTGAGCGGCGATACGGTTGACATCACGGCAGGCAACGATCTTGCCGTGCTGGGCAGCAGTGTGGCAGGCACCGGCGACGTGTCCTTGCTGGCGGGCAACGATCTTACCGTCGAT